>JAFZIL010000009.1 GCA_017554385.1 Prevotella sp.
AAGATTTGATATTACAGACCCCACCCCTGCCCCTCCCCTTGAAGGGAGGGGAGTGGGCTCACGCCATTCCTGTAGGGAATCCGTAGGCATTCCCCTCCCTTCAAGGGGAGGGGCAGGGGTGGGGTCTGTAATTCTAATCATTGTGAGGTAATTGTCCCAAGTTATTTTTAAATGATTACTAAATCTTCTTATGTACTTCATGCCCCTCAACATAGATGGCAGAGAACGGACGGGCGGGACAAACATACTCGCAGGCACCACAGCCAATGCATGCCTCTTCGTTGACGGCAGGCACCATGGGTGACTCCTCGTCGTCTTCGTCGAGCATCACCATCTCGATGGCTCCTGCTGGGCAGTGACGGGCGCAGTTGCCACACTCCACACCATCGGTGATGGGCACACAGTTCTTCTTGATCCATACGGCATGGCCTATCTGTATGCTCGACTTCTCGTCGCGGTCGATGGGCTTGATGGCACCAGCGGGACATACCTCAGAGCAACGCGTACACTCCGGACGACAGTAACCACGCTCGTAACTCATTACGGGCTGCATCAGGTGCATGAGGTCGGTAGAGGGACGGAGCACCTGGTTGGGACACTCCGACACGCATAGCTGACAGCCCGTGCAATGGGCGATCATATTCCGAACCGAAAGAGCCCCCGGCGGCGTGAGCGGTGTCTGGCGTTCCGGTGCAACCTTGTCCTCAAGATCGGCAAAGCCGCCATCCACCTTTTTCTTTTCCTGAGCCAGCGCAGAAGTAGTAGCCAAGGCTGTGGCAAGAAGGAAGGAACGGCGTCCGCTGTTAAGAGGAGAAGCTCTCCAAGAATATTTCAACGCCCCGAACTTGCAACTCTCGATGCAGTCGCCACAAACCACACAGCGGGAGTAGTCCACAGTATGATTCTTGAAGTCGATGCACGAAGCCTTGCAGTTCTTTGTACAGAGAGAACAGTTCTTGCATTTGTCTGTGTCGAATTTTACCTTTAGGATGGAGTATTTGGCCAGGAACGACAACACTGTACCTACGGGACAGATGGTGTTGCAATATGTACGGCCTCCGCGCCAAGCAAGAATAAGGAGCACCACAAGCGTCACTACTGCGACGATGAGTACGGGAAGCGACTTCAGCCATACGTCGGTGGAATAGAAGGCATAGCTGTCTATCGACTCGGCTATGGACGCCAGGATGTTGTTTCCCACCTTCCATACGGGTTGCAGCAGCATGGTGACAATACGACCGAAGGCACTATAGGGCGCCAGCAACTGCATAAGGACACTGACATGGGCCACCAAGGCCACGATGAACACGCCCAGCACACCATAGCGCAACCACGACAGGGCGCGAGAATAGGTGTAGCGATTCTTCTTGGCCCTCTTACCAAACCATCCGAAGATGTCCTGCAAGATGCCCAACGGACAGATGACCGAGCAGTAGATGCGCCCGAAGACGAGCGTCAGCACTACCAACAGCACGATGACCGCCACGTTAAGTGCCAGCACGGCCTCAAGAGCCTGTACCCGGGCCATCCACGACAGCCAATAATGGAGCGTTCCCGTGAAGTCGAGAAACAGCAACGTGAGGCCTATGAACATCACGGTTGCCAGCGTAATACGTATTTTCCTTAGCATAATGGGGCGTCTTGTTGTTTTGTTAAGTGATTATTTTGTGTTAGGATTTCCTTACCAACAGAATACTAACCTCGTAGAGCAACCAGATGGGCAGTGCCACGACAATGAGCGTGAAGGCGTCGGTTGTAGGCGTGATAATGGCAGCAATAACGAGAATGGCCACGACAGCATGTTTGCGATAGCTGCTCATCAGCCCTCTGTCAATCAGTCCCATGCGACTGAGGATGGCACACACCACTGGCAGCTCAAATACCACGCCCAGTACAAGGCTCATGGAGATGAGGGTATCCACGTACGACTGGATAGTCAGCATATTGTCGACATCGGCACTTACCTGATACGTTCCCAAGAACCTGACCGTTAATGGAAACACTATGAAGTAGCATACCAGCGTACCGACAATGAACATCACGTAGGCCGAACCGACAATACGTATAGCTGCCCGCCGTTCGTTCTGATAGAGTCCGGGCGAAACAAAGCAGAACAGTTCGTACAGCACATAGGGCGAAGCAAACAGGACACCCGCATAGATGGCCACGCGCATGTGAACCATAAACTGCTCAGTAAGTCCTGTGTTCATCAAGTGCAGGCTGAACGGCTCCACACCCAACATCCGGTAGCTCACAAAATCGCTTGTCCTCGGTGCCAGCACAACGCTGAAAAGCTCATCCTTCAACACAAATGCCACTACGGCAAAGAGTACGATGGCTATGAGCGCATGGATGATTACTGAGCGCAACTCATCGAGATGCTCCCAGAACGTGGCCTGGCCATCGCCGTTGTCAGTCTTCCTTTTGTTTTGTGTCATCCGCTTTTACGTCGGCCTCAATCTCCTTCATTCCTTCCTTGAAACTCTTTACGCCCTTGCCCAAACCACGCATCAGCTCAGGAATCTTCTTTCCACCGAACAGCAACAGCACGATAAGTGCAATGACTAAGATCTCGTTCATTCCAAGTCCAAACATAAGTCGTCTTTTAGTTATTGTTTATATCGACTGCAAACTTACGAAAAATAATCCGAAACGCAAACGATTTTGAAGTAATTATTTTCAAAGGCCGAACCTAAACGCTAAAAAAACAAAAAAAGAAAGTTCGGTTCGGAGAAATACGAACCTGTTTTATTACCTTTGCAGTTAATACATTACAACCACTTTAAAACAACGAATATCTAATCGAGTTATGAAACAATTCAATGACAAAAACTTCGTCCTGGAAACCGAAGTAGCACAGGACCTGTACCACAACCATGCGGCAAAGATGCCCATCATCGACTACCACTGCCACCTGATTCCAGAGATGGTAGCCAAAGACCATAAGTTCAAGAGCATTACCGAACTCTGGCTTGGTGGCGACCACTATAAATGGCGTGCCATGCGTACCAATGGCGTCGACGAGCGCTACTGCACCGGCAAGGACACTACCGACTGGGAGAAGTTCGAGAAGTGGGCCGAGACAGTCCCCTATACCTTCAGGAATCCCCTTTACCATTGGACTCATCTGGAGCTGAAGACCGCTTTCGGCATTGAGAAGCTGCTCAGTCCGAAGACCGCCCGCGAAATATTCGACGAGTGTAACGACAAGCTGACCAACGATCCCAATTTCACAGCCCGTGGACTCATGCGCCATTACAACGTGGAATGCGTCTGCACGACCGACGATCCCGTCGACGATCTGCACAACCATATCGAGTATGCCAAGACGAAAGCCGACAACGACCCGATGATGATTCCCGCCTGGCGTCCTGACAAGGCCATGAACATCGAGAAGCCCGAGTTTGCCCAGTACGTCAAACAGCTGGCTGAGGTAAGCGGTGTAGACATCAACAAGTTTGCCGACATGGTCGATGCGCTCCAGAAACGCCATGACTTCTTCCAGCAGAACGGCTGCAAGCTCAGCGACCACGGCATCGAGGAGTTCTATGACGAGGAATACACCGACTCGCAGATCGAGACTATCTTCGAGAAAGCCATGCGTGGCCAGCAGCTGAGCAACATGGAGATTCGCCAGTACAAGAACTGCTTCCTCACCCGTATGGCTGAGATGGACGCAGAAAGCGACTGGACACAGCAGTTCCACTATGGAGCGATCCGCGACAACAACACGAAGATGTACAACCAACTGGGTCCTGATACCGGTTTCGACTCTATCGGTGAGTTCAACACGGCAAAAGCCATGTCGAAGTTCCTGAACAACCTGAACATGGAAGGCAAGCTCACACGTACCATCCTCTACACCTTGAACCCCTGTGCCAACGAGGTGATTGCTACCATGCTGGGCAACTTCCAGGGAGGCGAACCCGGAAAGATTCAGTTCGGTAGCGGCTGGTGGTTCAACGACCAGATGGACGGAATGATCAAGCAGATGAACGCTTTGTCAGTGCTTGGCTTGCTCTCACGCTTCGTAGGTATGCTCACCGACAGCCGTTCGTTCCTGAGCTATCCGCGCCATGAGTATTTCCGTCGTATCCTCTGCAACCTCTTAGGCAACGATGTAGAGAAAGGATTGCTTCCCGACGACCGCGAGACACTGGCCCGTATGGTGGAAGACATCTCCTATAATAACGCCCGCCGTTATTTCAAGTTCTATTAATCCATAAAGGCATGAGGCTGTGACAACCCACAGCCTCATGTTCTTTTATATAAGTTACTCGTCGTGATATTCTATTTTTCCGGAACCGGCAACACACGTTGGGCTGCCGAACAAATAGCCCAAGCCACAGGCGAACGCCTGCTATTCATACCCGACGAACTGAAGGGCACTTGCCATTATGAGTTGGATGACGATGAGCGTATAGGCTTCTGCTTTCCCGTTCACGGATGGCAGCCGCCTCATATCGTACGCCAGTTTATCGGTAAGCTCAGCATCTCGCCCAAACGACCGCACTCACAACCATACGTCTACGTCGTCTGCACTTGTGGCGACAGTATCGGACGCACCATTGAGATGCTCCAGAAAGAACTGGCTCCGCTTGCCCTTCATATCGACAGTGCCTTCTCGCTTGTCATGCCCGAAAGCTATGTCTGCCTGCCTTTCATGTATACTGACACCCCAGAGCGTGAGCATCAAAAAATTGCCCAAGCCCAAAAAGAGCTCGGACAATATGTGGAAATGATACAAAATCGCGTGAAAGGCGAGACCCATACCCATCGCGGACTGACACCCTGGACCTTCAGCCATGTCATAGGAGCCTATTTCAACAGCAGGATGATTACCGACCGGAAGTTCTTTGTCGATGCCGACAAATGCATCCATTGCGGTAAATGCATGCAGGTGTGTCCGACGGGCGACCTTGACTTCAGAACCGATGAGACAGACAGCGACAGCCCCCTACCCCATTGGCGTCATGACGACAGCTGCACCTGTTGCCTGGCTTGTTACCATCACTGCCCCGTTCATGCCATCAACTACGGACAGATAACACGTCGCCGAGGGCAATACTACTTCGGGCACAAGTAGCCGTCAGGTTACCACAACAATTCAGCTGAAGAGATCGTCAATCTCCTTGATCTCGTCATCGTCGAACCACTGGTTCAGCTTTGTCTTTGCCTGTTCCTTGATGCTCGGGTCGATGTCGGTCCATACCATCTTCAAGACATATATCAACACGGCCAGGTCGTCAGACAATCCTACTATGGGAATGGCATCAGGTACTACATCCAGCGGACTGATGAGATAGCCCAGTGCTCCAATGATAATCGCCTTATCCTTGGTGCTAATCTTGTCGCTCTGTAAGGTATAGAACAGAATCAGTGCCGCATAGACCAGCTTGGCTCCGGCACGTTTAGCCACCCTCGATATTTTCTCAACAAAATCGTTCTGCGAGAATTTGTTGGCATACTTCATGAAATCAGGTAATTCCATATCTCTTTGATTTTGGTTTCTTCGTTCTTGTTGTTCAGTTCTTGATTCTTATCACACGGATGCCCGTATGTGAAGGATGTTTTGAGAGATACTGTCCCAGCGTCATCGGTTCAATGACCACCTTCTTATGGATCATCGATGCGTTGAGCAGGTGTAGTCCGTCCTTACGCCATAGTGCATAGCCCACGTGGGCAATGTCCAGTCCCGGCTTGTTACAGGTGATGGCAATGATATCGCCATCGTGCACGGCCTGACGCAGTGCTTTCGTATTCTTGACTTGTGACTTGGGTATATATCGGTAGCAAAGGCCAGTAAGCGCACGTTCCTGTTCAGCTATCTCACTGACCATCCGGGGATGTTTCTTCAAGGCTGCGTAAGCATTCGGATGCGTACTCATATAGTTGATGTTAAGCTTCTGTACAGCCGTGAAGGGTGCTCTTTCCTGTTGTATCTCGCTCACTAATCCCATGAGCGTCTTGTCGTTAATCCAATCACTGAAATAATGCAGACGAGAGGGATAGCCGTCCAGCTTACCCTGACGATAGCGCACCTGCTGAAGCATACGACAATAGTCGGCAAACGATGTCTGTCTTTGCTTGGCACACAACGTCAGTGTCATGACCGTCTCGACCAGAGTGGTACAATCAAGCTGGCGGGTATTCACAACAAGCCGTTCCTGGTCGGGAAATCCTTCCAGCGTATGGGCCACATAGGGCCTGTTCAATAACTGACGGGCAAAGAACAAAGCCAATTTCCCAGACGAAGAAAGCGAGTCGGCAGCTGCCAGGCCACCTGCCAGCAGCCGTGTCACGGTGATGCTGTCCTGCCTGTCATAGCTTGTCTTTGCCTTCTGAGCGCCATGAATCTGCAGCATGAATGCAAAAAGCAAACCTGTGATGATGTATAATCTTCGTCTCATTCCTTCTTTCTGTATCTTTTCTTCAAACCGAAATTATAACCTGCGTAGAGGTTCAGGCTACCAAACGTATTGCTGGTCGAGAAGCGCTGCTCGCGGAAGTTGTTCGACCTGACAATAGCACTGAAGCCTGCATACCACTGAGTGTTGTTGAACACCAGTGCGAAACGGCCTATGCCGTTGAGGTGGATTCGGTTAAAGTCTAACACGCCACGGCTATCGTCGGCCATGTCACCCGAAGTCTTCTTATAGGCAATGGCAGCCTGAGCGCTAGCACAGAAGAGCCATTGTGGCGCGAAGACCCAGTTATAGGCATAACCTGCCGACACGTTGAAGTCGTGATAGCGTACCGACTTGAACATCATTGCACTATCCAGCTTGACCTGTTTTGTCATCAGTCGCTCTGATATCAGGTCCTGCAGCTTCTCATAGTCCAGGTCAAGCGTGTTCTTTGTATAGCCCACGCCAGCCATCCACGACCCGCAACTGATCTTCTGGCAAGTGCTCTGTGCGAAGGCTGCCGGATAGGAGAACCGTCCATGATTGAAGATGTAATAGAGGTTGACACCCATAGTTCCCGCTTTCACGCCATCGAAGCTGGCACCTTCGATTCGTCGCACGTCTACATCGCTTCCCAAATTAGCATCCCGCAGTTTATAGTCACTACCTGTCCTACGGTAGAGTAAGTCCACGCCAATCTGTGAACTGTATATGCTCAAATCCCAGTCGGTTTTTTTACGGCTGGAGCTCACGTTGCGTACGTCGACCGTATATCCGGCAAACACCCACTTCCAACCGAAATATGGTCCTACCTTCAAATCGGCATCAGGGGCAAAGGTGATGGACTGTAGTTCCTTGTCGCCCGCCTTCACGGTATAGTAGTCATAAGTATGGGTGGCCTGCACCATCACCGTAAACACATAGTGCTGCGGTTCAATGTAGCGGTCGTCTGTCCGGTCAAAGCCTCGTATGATACGTCTGATCAGGCTCAGCTTGCGAGGCGGTTCCTGTTCTATGGTGTCAACACCGACAGAGTCGGGTTCCTGCCATTGGCTGGCCTTTACAGTCATTGTCATCAACAATAGGATTATTTGTATGAGAATGATTCTCTTCATTACTTCATGGTTCATCAGAACTTGCCAAGGATACGGTCTAACACCCAGTTCACGGGTGTAGCCGAGACGCTGGTGCACGTACATACTGCAAGTCCTTGCAGATGTTCTATGACATTCTTGATGAGTGGATATTGGACGAAGGGCGGATTAGGCACTTCAATGGTTTGTGTTCCCTCGCTTGTGTGTAGCACAATAGGGGCATAGTCGAATACGGAAAAGCTGATGGAACCTTGGTTGCCGATAATCTGTATGCGGTCTTCACGGGCCGACTCATGGGCTACAAAACACCAAGAGCCAGACCCCGGCAGCCCGCTTTCAAACCTGAACACCGCACTCACCGAGTCTTCAGCGCCATAGAGTTGTCCCCGGTTGGCGCAGATGCCTCTTGCGTCGATGATTACACCGAAGAACAGCTGCAGCAAATCAAGCTGATGAGGAGCCAGGTCGTAGAAATAACCGCCACCGGCAATATCGGGCTGTAACCGCCAAGGAAGATTGTCGGGATGGGCATAGTCAAGCTCACGTGGCGGCACGGCAAAACGTACCTGAACGTTGATGATTCTCCCAATGGTACCCTGGTCAAGGATTTCCTTCACACGCTGGAAATAAGGCAAGTAGCGACGGTAGTAAGCCACGAAACAGGGCGTTCCCGTCTGCTCACTGATGCGGTTGATACGGGCACATTCATCGTAGGAGGCTGCCAACGGCTTCTCTACATACACGGGCTTGCCCGCCTTCATCGCCATGATGCTATAGGTAGCATGGCTGGAGGGAGGCGTAGCAATATAAATGGCGTTCACCTCGGGATCGTCAATCAGCGTCTGGGCATCGGTGTACCATCGTGGCACCCCATGACGCTCGGCATAGGAACGGGCTTTCTCGGCAGTGCGGCTCATCACAGCCACAACGCTCGACCCCTCTACCATGGAAAAGGCTGGACCGCTTTTCTTCTCGGTCACCTCGCCACAGCCAATGAATCCCCATTTCAATATCTTCATCGCTTCTGCTTTCTTGACGGTGCAAAGGTACGCAAAAATATTGATTCACGAAAAAAAACTAAGGAAAAGATACTTAAAATGAACGTCCCCTGTAGGCGTGATGCTTACAGGGGACGACAACTGATGAAGCCTATGGCCTTTAATGAAAGCCTATCGTGCAGCTACATACTTGTGGAGCGTGGCGCGTACGGCACCGTTGCCAGCATAGAGTTCTTTCACCATAGCCTCAATCTGCTCACCTAATCCAGCTTCGTAAAGGTCAAGCCCGAACACGTCCTTGCGCGAATAGAGTTGCTTCAGGCAGCTCCAGTCCTGATCGGCCTTGCCTATCTCGAGCGGAGCCACGATGGCCTGCATCTCTGCGAGCATGGGATCGGGCGACGGTTCAAACGCCGTGCCGTCGTCCTTGATACCCTTCAGGTAGCGGGCATAGCCTGCCAGCGTCAGCGGGATAAGCACCAGGTTCGACATGTCGAGGCCACGGGCCACATATTTCTTGATGGTCTCGCCGAAGCGGATGGGCAGCTTCTGACTGGTATCCATAGCGATGCGCTGCGGGGCATCGGGCATGAAGGGGTTAGGCAGACGGCGGTTGATAACGGCACCAATGAACTCGTAGGGGTTCAGCACGCCCGGATCGACCAACACGGGCATGGCTTCCATGTAGCCAATCTTCTGGATGAAGGCGCGCAGGTCGTCGTCCTTCATCTCAGCGCTGATGAGTGTGTAGCCCAACATGCAGCCATAGATGCTCATAGCCGTATGGAGCGGGTTCAGGCAGGTAGTCACCTTCATCGTCTCAACCTTGTCCACAGTCTCGCGGGTGGTATAGAGCGCACCGCCAAGATTAAGCGGGGGACGGCCATTGGTGTAGTTGTCCTCGATGACCAGATACTGCACCTCTTCGGCATTGACGAACGGGGCCGTAAAGGTGTGCTTCTCAGTCTCTATGTAGTCGTTGTCCTCGAAGCCGTCCTGTGCCAGCAGCTCCTTCACCTTCTCGTGGGGACGGGGCGTAATCTTGTCGATCATCGACCAGGGGAAGGTAATCTTCGTCTCGTCCTTCAGATAGTCGAGGAATTCCTTCGGCACCAGTTCTTCGTTGACCCAGCGCTCAGCGTAGGCCATCACACCGGCTTTCACCTTATCGCCATTGTGCGAACAGTTGTCCATCGACTGTATCGTCAGAGGCAGTTCGCCTGCGAGGAAGCGCTCCAACAGCAGTCGTGTCACCTTGCCCATGGCGAAGACAGGCTCCAAACCGCGAGCCAGGTCGGCCTCGTTGAATCCATAGCCCTTCTCAGTAATGGTAAAGGAAATCATCTGGAGCGTAGGATTGCGGAATATCTCTACAAGACGCTGCCAGTCGGCAAACTGATAGTCAGCCTTCAGTGCCTCAGTGACGCTGGCGATGACCTTCTTTTCGATAGAGCCGTCGGAGCATAGGTTTACACAAAGCGACAGGTTGTTGTACGGGGCGTATGCCTTGTCGACGACCTCAAAATCAAAGGTCTCGGCCACGATGACGCCACGGTCGTACTTGCCCGTATTCAGCGCGTCGTTAAGGATGGCAGCGGGGAAAGCACGGAAGATGTTGCCACCGCCAAAGTGTACCCACGTGGGCTCCTTCGCCGTTCTCTCGCGTACTGCCTGGATGTCAAACTTGGGAAGCTGATAACCTTTTGCTTCCCACTCTGCGGCATTAAACTGGCCGCTCAGTATATCGTTCAATTTCATTACTATATTGTTTTTGATTGCTAAATAGCATACTTACGGGGAGAAAGTATGATGTTTATGGAGCGCAAGTATAGTACTTACGAAATGCGTCTCGCAACGCCCCCTCACAAAGCCTCCATCCCCCTTCATATTTCCGTCCCCCTATAAGGGGGACTCCAATATGAGGGGTGAGGCTTTATGTCCCCCCTTTGCTTAGTCGAAGAAACCGGGTTGCTTGTACTCGATGCCTAATTCGCGGTCGACTGTGGCCAGGATTCCCTGCACCTGACCAAGGGCGAACATACGTCCTAACAGTGTATAGCCGGCGTTATGGCCGTGGCTCGACTCATCGAGGATGCCGCCCGGCTCATCGGTGAACGTCATGCCGTGATCCACGCGCATAGGAAGATTGGGGTTCTCCTTCTCGAAGATGCGTGCCAGCTCAATGAGATCAGCACGTCCGCCTAAGTGCGAGGCCTCGGTAAAGTCGCCGTTGGGGAAGATGTGACACGAACGCAGGTGAACGAAATGGGTGCGCGAAGCGAACTTCTTTGCCAGTTCCACCACGTTGTTATAGGCACCTGCCGAGAGCGAACCGGCACAGAACGTCAAGCCGTTATGCTTGTTGGGTACGGCATCGAGGAACCACTGGATATCCTCCTCAGTGCGTACGATACGGGGCAGACCAAGAATCTCGATGGGAGGATCGTCGGGGTGTACGCACATGTTCATTCCGCACTCCTCACAGGTAGGCATAATAGCTTCAAGGAAATACTTCATGTTTTCACGTAACTGCTTCTTGTCTATGCCTTTATACAGGTCGAGGAACTCACGGAACTTCTGTACGGGAGCCTCGTCGTTCTCACTGAAGTTACCGGAGACGAAACCCTGCGTTTTGATGACGATATTCTCCACCAGTTTATGATCTTTCTCGGGCGTCATCGTCTTCGCCAGTTCGTCGCACTCAGCCAGCACATTACGGCCTTCACCAACACCGGCTGGGAACTCGAACTTCGCCCATTCCTCGCGGGCACCCTCGCGCTTCAGGATATAGATGTCGAAGTAGGCAAACTCGGCATAGTTGAAGTAGAGATTCGTTGCTCCGTTGGGATTATTGTGGAACAGATCGGTACGGGCCCAGTCCAATACAGGCATGAAGTTGTAGCAGATGCAGTGGATGCCTTCGGCAGAGAGATTGCGCAGCGACTCCTTATAAACCTCAATCTGATGATCGCGGTCAGGTCCTCCATACTTAATCGTTTCAACCACGGGAAGGCTCTCGACCACACTCCAGCGCATACCGTAGCTCTCAATATACTCACGCAGGTCGCGAATCTTTTCACGTGTCCACACCTCGCCAAGGGGAACGTCGTGCAGTGCCGTTACGATGCCCTCGACTCCAATCTGTCTCAGCATGGCAAGCGTAATCTTGTCCTTCTTGCCAAACCAACGCCATGTTCTTTCCATTGTCTTGCTTTGATTTTTGAATAGATATTGAATTGTGAGTGCAAAGTTACGGAAAAAGCGCTAAAAAAACTTGTATATTTTGACTTTTTATTTGTGTTTTTGTCTTTTTCTGCAAGAAATGTAGTAACTTTGCCCTCGGTTTATGAAGACAAGCGAGAGAAACGACAGTATACTCCAGGCAGTTGAAGGCATACTGGATCACTATTTGGAAACGAACAAGCATCGCAAGACGCCTGAGCGTTATGCCATATTGCGGGCAGTCTACTCCATCGACGGACACTTTACGCTCGATGAACTCGGAGAGAAACTGACTGCTGACTACAAATTCCCTGTTTCGCGGGCCACGCTTTATAACACGCTGAACCTATTCCTGGAACTGCGGTTGGTTATCCGCCATCGCTTTCAGGGTTCCACAAAATATGAGGCCTGCTATGCCGACAACAGTCATTGTCACCAGATTTGCACCATGTGTGGCAAGGAAACCGAGGTTCGTGCGCCCGAAATCACCAAGGCTATCGAGCAATTGCACCTAAAGCGTTTCCGCAAGGACGGTTATACCTTATATATATACGGTATTTGCTCGACCTGTCAGGCCACTATCACACGACAAAAGAAGAAAACAAATAAACAAGAAAAGAATGATTAACGGTAAGGTAGACGTCCTGCTGGGTTTGCAGTGGGGCGATGAAGGCAAGGGCAAGGTGGTCGACGTGCTGACCCCTCGCTACGACGTGGTGGCACGGTTCCAAGGCGGTCCCAACGCCGGTCATACGCTGGAGTTCGAAGGACAGAAGTACGTGCTCCGCAGCATTCCCTCTGGTATCTTCCAAGGGGGAAAGGTGAATATCATCGGCAACGGCGTGGTGCTGGCTCCCGACCTGTTCATGGACGAGGCGAAAGCACTGGAAGCCAGTGGCCATGAACTGCGCTCACGGTTGCATATCTCAAAGAAGGCACACCTCATCATGCCTACCCACCGCGTGCTCGATGCTGCCTACGAGGCACAGAAAGGAAAGAACAAGGTGGGAACCACCGGCAAGGGCATCGGCCCGACCTATACCGACAAGGTGAGCCGCACAGGTCTGCGTGTGGGCGACATCCTGGAGAACTTCCCCGAGAAATATGCTGCCGCCAAGGCACGCCATGAGGCCATTCTGAAGTCACTCGGCTTTGAGTATGACATCGCTGAGGTTGAAAAGAAGTGGATGGAGGGCATTGAGTACCTGCGTCAGTTCCCCATCGTCGACAGTGAGCATGAGATCAATGGCTTTCTGCGCGAGGGAAAGAGCGTTCTCTGCGAGGGTGCACAGGGCACGATGCTTGATGTGGACTTCGGTTCGTATCCCTTCGTCACCTCGTCTAACACAATCTGTGCCGGTGCCTGTACGGGACTCGGCATCGGACCTAATAAGATTGGTGAGGTCTACGGCATTATGAAAGCCTACTGTACCCGTGTCGGTGCCGGTCCGTTCCCCACGGAGCTGTTCGATGAGACGGGCAAGAAAATCCGTGACCTCGGTCATGAGTATGGTGCCGTGACAGGACGTGAGCGCCGTTGCGGATGGATAGACCTCGTGGCCCTGCGCTATTCGATTATGGTCAACGGTGTGACGAAGCTCATCATGATGAAGAGCGATGTGCTCGACGGCTTCGATACCATCAAAGCCTGTACGGCTTATAATGTCAACGGCCAACTGACGCGCGATTTCCCCTACGACATTGAGCATGGCATAGAGCCCATCTATCAGGAGATGCCTGGCTGGAAAACCGACATGACCCGCTTCACCAGTGAGGAGCAGTTCCCGCAGGAGTTCAAGGACTACATCGATTTCCTCGAGAAACAGCTCGAAACGCCCATCTGTATCATCAGCATCGGACCTGACCGCGAACAAACAATCGTAAGAAAGTAAAAAGGTAAAAAAAAGTAAAAAGGTAAAAAAGATGGCACAAAAGCCAAGCATTCCTAAAGGAACACGCGACTTTGGCCCGCAAGAGATGGCCCGTCGCAACTATATCTTCAATACCATACGCAACGTCTACGAGCTTTACGGCTTCCAGCAGATAGAGACACCCGCTATGGAGACACTCCAGACGCTCATGGGCAAGTATGGCGAAGAGGGTGATAAACTGTTGTTCAAAGTGCTGAACAGCGGTGATTTCCTCTCCAAAGTGTCTGACGACGAACTACAGGAGCGTAATGCGCTTCACTTAGCAGCCAGGCTTTGTGAGAAAGGTCTGCGTTACGACCTCACCGTACCCTTCGCCCGCTATGTGGTGATGCATCGTGAGGAGTTACAACTGCCGTTCAAGCGTTATCAGGTGCAGCCAGTGTGGCGTGCCGA
>JAFZIL010000010.1 GCA_017554385.1 Prevotella sp.
CCAATATGACACCAAACAGACTCGTAAAAGTATACATCCTCGACGATAACGAGAGTGCCATAGAACTGCTGCGGCGACTGCTGAGCGACTACTCGGTAGAGATTATCGGCACGTCGACCGACGTAGAAAAAGGCAGGGAAGACATCGTCGACCTTAATCCCGACCTGCTTTTCCTCGACGTGGAGATGCCAGGCATGTCGGGACTGGATTTCTACACCGACATACAACAGTACACCAAGCCTGAAATGAAGGTCGTCTTCTACACCGGCTACGATAAATATTTGCTCGAAGCACTGCGCCGTCAGGCCTTTGACTACATGCTCAAACCAGCTACGAAGGACGAGCTGGCAAAGATCATGACGCGCTACTACGAGGAGCGAATCAGCAGTTTAGAGACAACAGCACCGCGTACCAGTCAGCCTATCGTCATTGTCAATGCCATCAACGAGCACACCATGCTCCACATTGGCGACATCGCCTTCTTCCGCTTCCAGAGCGACCGCAAGCTGTGGGAGGTCGTGCGTACCGACGGAACGGCCTGCCTGCTACGCCACAAGACCACGGCCGACACCATACTGAACTACTCGCCTAACTTCGTCCAGATACACAAGCACTACATCGTCAACATGCAGATGATTGCAAAAATCCAGGGGTCGGTATGCATCCTGCGCCCACCCATGGACCACATTGACGAACTGCGGGTGAGCAAGAATTTCCGCCACGAACTGATGAGCATCTTCTACAGCATGTAGCGCAGCGGAGCATCTGTGTAAAAGAAAATGTAATATAAACCTAAAAAAAATAATACTACTATGATGAAAAGGACTACACTCTGTTTAGCGGCCTGTCTGTTTGCCATTATGGCATGGGCACAGGGCGTGAAACCACTGCCCACACTACATGTGGAAGGCCGTTGGCTGGTAGACCAGCACGGCAACCACGTCGTGCTCCACGGCGTGATGGACACTCCCAGTGCCTGGTTCAACGGAGGCCGTTGGGGCTGGAGCTATGACGATGCCGGCCGCCAGCGCTGCCTGAACTATTTCGAGAAGCTCTTTACCGGCTTCGAGCAAGCCCACTGCACCATCTTCCGACTGCACTTAGAGCCTGCCTGGACCAACAATAGCAGCTACACATACGTGAACGGTAAAGACCAACCGGAAAGTGAGGCCCAAGGTGAGGCCGACATCCGACACTTCGACCCGTCGCGTCTGAGGACCTATCTCGGTTCCCTCTTTTTCCCCTTAATGCAGAAAGCCATGAACCACGGCCAGTATGTCGTGGTGCGCCCGCCAGGCGTCTGCCCGCACAACCTGAAGGTGGGCGACTACTACCAGAAATATCTGTTGGAGGTATGGGACATCGTCACCCAGAATGCCAACATCAGGAAGTATGCCGGACAGATCAGTATAGAGCTGGCCAACGAGCCCGTCAGCATACACAATGCCGACGACCAGGACGACGCGAAAGCCCTTCACGACTACTTCCAGCCCATCGTCGACAAGATTCGTGCCAACGGTTTCACCGGCATCATCTGGGTGCCTGGCACCGGCTGGCAGGCCAACTATACCAGCTATGCCTCCTACCCTATCGAGGGTTACAACATAGGCTATGCCGTGCACGACTATCCAGGATGGTACGGTTGCAGCGACAGCAACCCCGACCCGCAGAACAATATCAACCAATTCCACACACAGGTGCCCGTAGTCGACACCAACCCCATCTTCATCAGCGAGGTGGACTGGAGTCCGGAAGACCCTACTGCCGAAGGCCATTACGACGAGCACGGCAACTGGGTGCTGCCCAACTTAGGCACCTGGGCCACTGGCAGCACCTCGAAATGGGGCAAGGCCTTCAAGGCGCTGCTCGACCACTACGGCAACATCTCGATGACCATTACCCATCCCCACGAGTTCCTCGACATCGACAAGCTGCTGGCCGACGGTAGCGTGGTGCCTGCCTTCGATGGTAACCCTGAGGCCTGCGGCAAGGCATGCATGGACTGGTATGCCGACTACTACAACGTCGACTGGCCACATGCCGACTTCAAAAACGTCTCAGCGAGCGACCAGGGCACTAACAAGTACAAGAACCCGCTGATCTTTGCCGACTTCCCCGACCCCGACGTCATCCGCGTCGGTGATACCTACTACATGGTGAGCACGACGATGCACTACTTCCCCGGCGCCACCATCCTGAAGTCAAAGGACCTCGTAAACTGGGAGTTCTGCGCACAGCCGCTTGCCCAGTTCTCGGCCGACGACCGCTACTCGCTGGCCAACGACAAGAACGCCTACGGTGCAGGCATGTGGGCCTGCTCAATGAAGTATCACGACGGCAAGTTCTACATCCTCATCAACGAGAACGGCATCGATGGCTGGGTGCTCACCGCCACCGACCCCGAAGGCAAATGGGAGCAGAAGAAGCTGTCGCGCATCTACTACGACCCGGGCATGCTCTTCGACAACGGCAAGGTCTACGTAGCCTGCGGTATTGGCAATATCCAGATGTGCGAGCTTGACGAGGACTTCAACTACATTCAGGAGAAAGGCGTCATCAGCGACAAGAGCGGACTGGAGGGCTGTCACCTCTATAAGATTGGCGACTACTACTATATCTATGCCACATACGGTGGATGGCCCAGCGGACAGGCCGTGTTCCGCTCGAAGAACATCTTCGGTCCCTACGAGGAGAAGATGCTCGTAGAGAAGGTCATCAACAACAAGCCCAACACCGTGCACCAGGGCGCACTTGTCGACACGCCAGAGGGCGAGTGGTGGACCATCCTGCAGGAAGACCTCGGCTGCTTAGGACGCATGCCTAACCTGCAGCCCGTGAAATGGCAGGATGGTTGGCCCGTCGTAGGCAACAATGGCGTGCCCGTGACCACCTATAACAAGCCTAACGTGGGGACCAGCTATCCCAAGACCGTACCCGTGACCAACGATAACTTCCGCTCCTATCCCCTCGGCATGCAGTGGGAGTGGAACCACAATCCCGACAACGGGGCATGGACACTCTTCGAGCGTCCGGGATGGCTGCGACTGAAGACCTCGGGCACTGCCGACAAGCTGACACAGGGACGTAACATGCTGACACAGCGCATTCCCGCCTTCCATACCAACTCCAACAAAGCCTCTACCGGCACCATACGCCTCGACGTGAGCGGACTTGGTGAGGGTGCCCGCGCCGGCATCTGCATCCTGCAGGATCCCTACGCAGCCATCGCCGTCGAGGTGAAGAACGGAAAAAAGCAGCTCGTTTGGTGGCAGGACCAGCTCACCGAGAACAACGACTTCACCCCCAGTGTGGTCAACGGTTCTGCCGTTGACATCCCCGACGGTATCATCTACCTGCGCGCAGCCGTCACCTACGCCACCAGCAAAACCCAGTTCTACTACTCGCTCGACAACAAGACGTTTACGCCCTTAGGTGGACAGACCACACTGAAGTTCAACCTCACCGTCTTCGTAGGCGCACGCTTTGGACTGTTCTGCTACAACCCTCAATCCGAACAGGGCTATGCCGACTTCGACTGGTTCTCGACCGAAGACAGCTTCGACGAGGCCACCTACTATCCTGCCGACTTCGAGGGCTTCAACGAAGACATGCTTACAGCCGAGTCGCTGTCGATGGAGGGAGCACCTTCCGAGGTCATGGTAGGCAATAGCGCACAGCTCGACATCAACGTCACCTTCCGCGACGGACATACAGAGAACGTGGGAGCACAGGCACGCTACAGTGTGGACAACAGTTCTGCTGTTGACATACGCAACGGGCGCATCATAGGCATTGCAGAGGGAATAGCCCATGTCACCGTCTATTACACTGACCCCATAGGCAACCAGTTCACAGACCAGTTCACCGTATGCTCCACCTTCTTCCCCTTCGGTAAGCAGTACATCACCACGAACCTATTCAGCGAAGGTACCTACAACGAAAACACCCACGCCTTCAAAACCGGACAGTACGGACAGATGGGCTGGGTTTACAGCAACGGTGCCGACATGTCGGCCTACAAGTACTTGGTGGTGAAGCTGAAGAATACCGCCAGCGGTGCCCACCTGAACATCTTCACCGATAACAGCATCTGGGCACAGCACTACGAGACAGCGGCCTTCGGTTCGAAGAAACAGATCGTGGTCAACCTCTCTACCGCCAAGTATACCACCGACGGCGACAAGAAGGGAAAGCCGTTAGACACCAAGAACATACGCATCGTTGACTTCTGGGGCGACCGCGTCACCATCACCGTCGATGACATGTACCTGACCAACAACAGCGACTATTCGCGTGAGGAGCCCGACGGCGTGATGCCCATCGTCGTCGATAGCCCGACGGGTACGACAACCGTCTACAACCTCAGCGGCCAGATAGTAAGACGCGTAAGCAATAGCCAACAAGCCCTGCAGGGACTACCCGCAGGCATTTACATCCTGAACAACAAGAAGGTTGTGGTGAAGTAATGCATAATGTTTAATAAAAACAAATGAGCTCACTAAAAAGTGGGCTCATTTGTTTTTATTACCTTGCCAGCAGGCGGCGCGCGAAATAGCGCACGGGATACCATACAGCCAGGAAGCCCACGGCAATCACCGTGACGAAGATGAGCACCACATCCGTAGGATGAACGCTCACCGGATAGGCATTCACTACGAAGGCCCCCGCCTGAGAGCCCAGCGCAATGACTCCGAACTGCTGCTGAATCCAACATAGGAGCAGACCTATCAGGATGCCTATCACCGCACCCACAACCGATATCATACGCCCCTCGAACAGGAAGATGCGAGTAATCTGGCGGTCGCTGGCTCCCAGGTTGCGCAGCGTGGCCACATCGTCGCGTTTGTCAATGATGAGCATCGAGAGCGACCCGATAATGTTGAAGCAGGCCACTACCAGAATAAACGTCAAGAAGATATAGGCAATGAGCTTCTCAATCTTCATAATCTTGAACGTGTCGTCCTGCTGCTCGTAGCGGTCCTTCACGTAGAAGCTGTCGCCGCAGATCTGCCTGATACGACTCTTCACCGCCTCGAAGTCGCTGCCCGGCTTCAGCCTGAGTTCCAGCGACGAGAGCATGCCATACTGGTCGAAGAGCGAGCGGGCAAAGCCTATGGAGGTGATAATGTAGCCTTTGTCGTAGCGCGCCTGTTGTACGCAGAAGATGCAACCCGGCGAGTAGAGCTCGTCCTCGACGAAGCCACCCGTGGGGTTGCTCATGTCCAGCTGTCCCTGACGGCGCGGGGCAAAGATGCGCATGGGCTCCGTGTAGCGATAGCCCGTGCCTAACTGATCCGCCAAGCGGATGCCGGGGATGCCGTAGTTCATGTCGGCAGCATGCAGCTCAAACGTACCCTCGCCCAGGAGAATCTCGCGGATGTGAGTCAGCCGGTCAAAGTTATCGTCCACGCCCTTGATGGTCACCATAGCCTGACGGTCCTGGTAGATGGCCAGCGCCTGGTCCTCCAGACACTCCGTGGCCACCTCTATCTCAGGCAGTTCCCTCACCTTTGCCAGCAGCGTATCGTCGGCAGCCACCGTCTTGCCCTTCGTAGGCGTGATGGCAATTTGCGGGTCGAACGAGGTAAAGAACGAGGCCACAAGATCGTGGAACCCGTTGAACACGCTCAGCGTCACCACCAGCGCCATGGTGGCCACGGCCACGCCCACCACGCTAATGGCACTGATCACATTGATGACATTCGTCGACTTCTTTGAAAAGAGATAACGACGAGCTATATAGAAAGGAAAGTTCATGCGGTAGCAAATTCTTCACTATTCACTTTTCACTCTTCACTTTTCACTCTTCACTTTTCACTCTTCACTTCTTGAGCAGTTCGTCGATGTGGTCAATATAGTCGAGCGAATCGTCAATGAAGAAGCGCAGTTCGGGGATGATACGCAGCTGGTAGCGCACGCGCTGTCCCAGCGTATAGCGTATCTGCGCCTGGTTCTTCGAGATGTTCTTCAGCAGCTCCTCGCCCCGCTCCGAGGGGAAGATGCTCAGGTAAGCGGTACAGATGCTCAAGTCGGGCGACACCTTTGTACGCGTCACCGATACCATCACACCGTGCATACCCCGCGTCTGTTCCTGAAAAATGACGCTCAGCTCCTTCTGAAGCAGCCGGGCTATCTTGTTCTGTCTTGTCTCTTGCATAATCGTAAAAATTTAATTCCGATGCAAAGGTACAACATTTCTCCGAATAAACAAGCAAGAAAAACAGAAGAAATCATTCTATGCCGTCACAGCGTATGCTTTATTTCGAGGTATTTGTTGATGACATCTACCGAAAGCTGACGGGGCGTAGAGAGTAGAGAATGAATGCCGTACTGGCGCAGCGTCTGCACGATGAGCCGCTGTTCGTAGGCAAACTTCTCGGCAATGACATGCTGGTAATAGTCTTCGGTCGATACCGAGGACGTGCCGATGAAAGCCCGTTGCTCCTCATCTTCGAAGAATACGACAAGGAGTCGGTGGCGCAGGGCCAACTGTCGGAGATAGGGCAGTTGGCGGTTGAGCGAGGTCATGCCGGTGAACGAAGTATAGAGCACCACAAACGAACGGCGGCTTACGCGGTGGGAGAATCCAGTGAGCAGGGCCGAGAAGTCGCTCTCGGCAAACTGTGTCTGTTCGGCATAGAGTGCTTCTTGCAGATGCCGCATGTGGCCTGGCTGGTTCGATGCCGATACAAAGGTCTCGAATTTGTCACTGAAGGTGGCGAGTCCAGCGTGGTCGCCTTTGCGTACGGCAACATAGGAGAGCACCAAAGCGGCATTCACAGCGTAGTCGAGCAACGTCATGCCTTCGAAGGCCTGCTGCATCATGCGACCTTTGTCAATGACGCTGAACATAGGCTGCGAACGTTCTTCCTGGTATTGGTTCACCATGAGTCGCAGTCCCGACAGCGAGCGGCGAGCAGTGGCCCGCCAGTTAATGGTACGATAATCGTCGCCCGCCACGTAGTCCTTGATCTGCTCAAAGTCGGTGTTGTGGCCTATTCGGCGTATGCGCTTCAATCCCATCTCATGCAGGTTGTTGCTCATGGCCAACAGTTCGTACTGACGCAGCATCAGATAGCCGGGATAGACCTTTACGTCCTTCGACTCACCGCAGGTAAAGCGGCGCTGCACCAGACCCATGGGCGTCATGGCGAACACGCGAATGCGTCCGAAACTATAAGTACCTCGCTTGGTGGGAATGAGCTGGTAGTCGATGGTCGCCACGTTATGGGCGGCCACGTCGGCCTTGAAACAGACATCCCGCCGCTGGAAAACGAAGGGGATCTCGTCAATGACTTCTAAGCTTATCGGCCACGAATAGTCGTTGTTCACGTGCAGCTGTACGGTATTTGCATCGCCATTGGAGAAGCGGTCACTGCAAGTGCGTTGTCCGCTTATACCTTTCTTTATATATAACAGAGCAAGGTCGGCTATCACAGCCACGACCAGCAACCACCACGCCCATCGTCCGATAACGAACAACGGGTGCAGCCAGTAGCCAGTGGTAATGGTCAGCACAATGGCAGTAGCCAGTAGATAGAATCTTCGTGTGAAGTACATTCTTCTTTACTCCTTAACTCCCTTTCTTCTCATCTGTTATTACTCCTACTTCGGTACTTCCACTTTCTCAATCAGTGCGAGCACCACACGTTGAGGTGTCAGCTCCTCCATCTCGGCTTCGGCGGTGAGGATGATACGGTGGGCAAGCACTGACGGCGCTACCTGCTTGATGTCGTCGGGGGTCACGAAATCGCGTCCCTGCAGCAGGGCGTATGCCCGCGAGGCCTGCATGATGGCCACCGAGGCACGTGGCGAGGCACCGAGGAAGATGGTCTTGCTCTGCCGCGTCTGCTCAATGATCTGCGCCATGTAGCGTAGCAGAGACGGCTCTATGTAGACCTGACGCATCGACTGTCTCAACTCCAACAGTTCATCTTGGGTGATGAAAGGTGTGAGCGACTCGAGCTGTATGGCGGGCGACTGATCGAGATGACGGTTAAGAATCTCGACTTCCTCGTCGACGGTTGGATAGCCCATCGTGATTTTCATCATGAAACGGTCCAACTGGGCCTCGGGCAGCTTGTAGGTACCTTCCTGCTCCACAGGGTTCTGTGTAGCCAGAATGGTGTAGAGCGGTCCCATGGGGTGGCGCTCACCGTCGACGGTGACCTGCCGTTCCTCCATGACCTCGAAGAGTGCGGCCTGTGTTTTTGCTGGTGCGCGATTAATTTCGTCGACTAATACGATGTCGCCAAAGACAGGACCCGGATGGAAGGAGAACTGTTGGCTCTGCATGTTAAACACGGTAGTGCCCAGAACATCACTCGGCATGAGGTCGGGCGTGAACTGAACGCGGCTGAAACGGGCGTCGATAAGCCGTGCTATCAGCTTTGCCAACAACGTTTTTGCCACGCCAGGGACACCCTCAATAAGTACGTGGCCGTCGGCCAGAATGGCAGTGAGTATCAGTTCTACGGCCTCTTTCTGGCCTACGATGATTTGTGCAATCTGGTAGCGCAACAGTTGAATCTTCCCGGCGAAGAGGCTCAGGTCGGTGCGGGGGGTGGTTGTGGAATCTTGCATATTACTTTAGGGTTATGGGGCTAATTGGGCTAATTGTGCCTATGGGGCTAATGGGCCTTTAGGGTGGTGTGAGGGCGTTTAGACGGTCAATGTATTCGCGCATCTGCTGAGCGGTGAGTCCCAGGTGGGCGTTTATCATTTTGCGCACGTCCTTGATGGTCTTTTCAGCCTCGTCAGTGTTGAGACTTGTGTTCTGAGCGATAACGGCAGCCGAGTGCTGGTCGTCTTGCGGGTCGGTGATGTCGATATGAAGTCTGCGTCGCAGATGCTCGGCGGTATACCGGAACTTCTTCTCGACCAAGTCGGCATGATTGCCTTGCTCGTTATAGAGTGTTCCTATGAGGCGCACAAACTCGAGTGCGTGGTTCTGCGGAGCACCCACCACGGGTATGGCGCGCTGACGGCGCCGTGCGTTGGTCAGCATGAAGAGCAATATGAGCAGGATGGCTAATCGCCACGCCCATCGCAGTGGTGGCTGGGTGTTGATGTAGTCGAGCATTGCCAGCGGGTCCTCCTCACGTGTCTGAGCGCTTGTCTTCAGCGGTACTCGGCGTACGGGCATATCGCCAAACTGCGACAACAGGCGCATGATCAGTTGTGAGCCGCGTCCGCTGAGCATGCCGTAGTTGGTGAAGAGCAGTGGCATCGAGACGAGAACGATTTTGCCACGTCCCAAAGGGATGCTTACAGCCACGGGCTGCTGCACGAACTCTGTTGTATGACGTGCCAGTTCCTCTTTAGGTAGCGAATCGCCTACCATGAGCGACGTGTTCTGCAACACTGAATGTATGGGGAATGAATCACGCGGATACACATCGCTATGTCCTGTCCATACGACGTCCTTCAGGGAGTTATGCAGGCCCATTTCCTTTTCCAAGTCATTTTCATTAATAGTGAACATTTTCGATGTCCACACATCGAGCGAGTCGGCTGTTACCTGGCCGAAGTTTGTACTGGCAATCATCACGCAATGTCCCTCGCGGGCAAGGTTCATCAGCAAGCCCATCTCATTGGCAGTAAGCTTCAGCCTGTAGGTTACGATGAGCCATCCCTTCGGTCCGCCTTCTTTCATTTCGCTGAACGACAGCGGATGTGTTTGTACCGTATAGCGGTCGCCCATCGAAGCAGTTACCATCCGGTCGAACAGCTGACAGCCGAAAGGCTCGGCATCGTCGTGGCCGAAAGTGGGTTCCCATTCGAAACTGCGCTTCTTTGTGAGCATCGACAGGCATACAACGGCAATGAAGCCCAGCACGATGATGGCGAAGATACGTATACCTTTCATGCATCACCTCCTTTCTTGATTTCGGCCTGCAGTGCTTCCATCGTGAGGAACAGTTGCTCATCGGCCTCGAAACCACCATAGCGAATACGCACGAAATGGTTGGTCAGCTGCAGGAAGGCCATGCCCGATACCTCTCGGGTGTATTGTGCAGGAGTCTTCTGCGGCTGCCAGTCTATGCGGTGGGCATCGCTCAGTTGTTTCAGCGTCTGCAAGTAAAGTAGTCGAGAGGCCCGGGTATAGTCGCCTGCTGTGCGAGCACGAGCTATCTCGGCCTCGAAGTCGATGACGTGGATATTCTCCTCAGCCTCCTCTATGCTGACATCCTCTTTCAGGAGAATGGCAAGAAGGCGCTGTAGCACTCCGCTGCGCACTAACCACCACACTAAGATGATGACCGCCAGCGTGCAGAGACTGTAGAACACGGGGCGGTAGAACGAGATATTGGCATCGAGGTGCTCGCTCAACTGCTCACCTATCCAGTCTATAAACTCATCCAACAGACTAGGCTTCTGCTCCTCTATGGCATAGGCATAGCGGGGATCCTGCTGTAGCTGTTCCAGCAGCTGTTGATCGGTTTGCAGTGTGTCAGCGTGCATGATGAACTTTTTGTGGCAGAAGAATGAAATACCAGACGATAAAAGCCAGCGAAAACAGGATGACAGCAAGACGCATCGCGTCAGGCCACTCGGTGTGTCGGGTGAGGAAGCCCTCGATGAAGGCGGCGGTGACAAACACCGGCACCGTGCCGATGACAATCTTCAGTCCGCGCCGTGCCCCACGACGAAACGATGCCATGCGCCCATACGTACCGGGAAACAGCCATCCGTTGCCTAATGCCAGGCCTGCTGCTCCAGCTATGATGATGGCCGAAATCTCGAGCGTGCCATGTAGCCAGATGGCTAAGAACGACTCCCAAAACAGTCCTTTCGTGATGAAGAACGTCTGGAAGGCACCCAACATCACGCCGTTCACTAACAGCATGTAGCCCGTTCCGAAGCTGGTGAGCACACCCATGGCAAATGTCCGGAACGACACCCACACATTGTTCAGCGTAATGCCGAGGAACATGTCGCTTTCGTTATCACTGTCATAAACGGCCATCGGACTGCCGTTAGCAATGTTTTCAAGCGTCATGTCCACATAGTCGTCGCCCAATATGATGCGAGGAAAGTCGGCATCGCCCAGCGTAGAGATGACACCGATAAGCGCCGACACGACAAAGATGATGAACGAGAGCAGCAGTTCGCGGCGCGCCTCCCACATGGTCTGAGGCACCTCGCGCGTCCAGAACGTGAGCAGCCGGCTCATGGGCTGCCGCTTGTAGCGGTAGATGGTGTTATGAAGAGCCAATGCCAGTGCATTCAGATACTGCGTGGTGCGCGACTTGGCATAGTGGGTCTGGGCAAAGGCCAGGTCGCTGGTCGTAGCAATATACGCGTCGGCCAGCACGTCGGGGCTGTCGGCCTCACCACCTTCCACCAGGGCCTCGGTTTTCCGCCAGCGCCCAATGTTCTGCTTCACAAAAACAGCTTCTTTCATAATCGCAGGGGCAAAGGTACAAATTTTTTCCTTTAACAGGCCAATAATTCAAAAATATTATGTAAGTTTGCATCCCGTAATGGCAAAAGACCGCAATATTCTCACCGGACAGTATGTGCGCATTGAGCAGACGCCAGCTAAATCGTCGCTCCGCTTCTTTGCGCTGATCATCGACCTGATGATCATGGCTGCTTATGTCTTTCTGGCTTCTTTCATCGACGAATATCTGCATCTTAACCTCTCGACAGCATTCAACATCCTATTCGTCATCCTGCCAGTACTCGTTTACCAGCCCGTGTGCGAGGCTTTGTCGGGCGGTCAGACACTGGGCAAATATATGTTGAAGACCCGTGTTGTGCGCTGCGACGGTAGCAGTGCTTCGGTGGGCGACATCCTGCTGCGCTGGCTCCTGCTGCCCATCGACATTCTTTTGTTTGGCTCGGTAGCCGCCTTCTCTATGCTTGTCACCCCTCGTCGACAGCGAATAGGCGACCTTGCTGCAGGCACAATGGTTGTCAGACTGAACAGCTACGACCAGATGCGCATCAGTCTCGACGAGTTCCGCTTCGTAGAAGACAACTACCAGCCCACCTATGAGCAGGCACGGCAGCTTAGCGAGGAGCAGACAGCACGCATTGCACATACGCTGGCCGACCGCAGCACATCGCGGCGCCACCGCATAGAGCGGCTCGCCATTGAGATGCGTGGGTCGCTGAAGCTGCCTGCCGACGGTCTCTCTAACGAGCGTTTCCTATCGACCCTACTCAGCGACTGTCGATACTACGGCCTGCAGGCTGTATAGTCCCCCTATTGCCCCCCATTGTACTCCCCTGATAATAAAAAAGGTAGAAATATTTTGCCATGTCGGCAAATTAGTGTAACTTTGCACCTCTTTATTATATCAAACAACACATAGAAGATCATGTCATATTTGTTTTCATCGGAATCGGTTTCCGAGGGCCATCCCGACAAAGTGGCCGACCAGATAAGCGACGCGCTGGTAGACCAGTTCCTGGCCTATGACCCGAAAGCTCGCTGCGCAATAGAATCGTTTGTAACTACCGGACAGGTGGTAATCATGGGTGAGGTGCGCAGCGAAGTGTATATCGACCTGCAAACTATTGCCCGCAAGACCATTCAGAAAATTGGCTACACGAAGGCCGAGTACCAGTTCGACGGTAACTCGTGCGGTATTCTTACGGCTATCCACGAACAGAGCTCGGACATCAACCAAGGCGTTGACCGAGCCGACGAAGATGACCAGGGCGCTGGCGACCAGGGCATGATGTTCGGCTATGCCACCAACGAGACCGAGAACTACATGCCCGTGAGCCTCGACCTGGCCCACCTGATCATGCGCACGCTGGCCGACATCCGCAAAGAGGGCAAGGTGATGACCTATCTGCGCCCCGACGCTAAGAGCCAGGTAACGGTGCAATACAGCGACGGGGGCATCCCCGAGCGCATCGATACAATCGTGGTATCGACACAGCACGACGACTTCGACACCGACGAACGGATGCTCGAACGCATCAAGGACGACGTGATTAATATCCTGATACCGCGCGTAAAACAGCAGATACATTCGCAGCAGGTGCTCGACCTCTTCGGACTGGATATCAAGTACTACGTGAACCCCACGGGAAAGTTCGTCATCGGTGGACCCCACGGCGACACGGGACTGACGGGACGCAAGATTATCGTCGACACCTACGGCGGCAAGGGTGCCCACGGCGGCGGTGCCTTCTCGGGTAAGGACTCGTCGAAGGTCGACCGTTCGGCTGCCTACGCTGCGCGCCACATTGCGAAGAACATGGTGGCAGCGGGCGTGAGCGACGAAATGCTGGTGCAGGTGAGCTACGCCATCGGCATGGCCCAGCCCATGAACATCTACGTAAACACCTACGGACGCTCACACGTAGACATGAGCGACGGCGAGATAGCAAAGAGGATAGAGAAACTCTTCGACCTGCGCCCGAAAGCCATTGAGCGCTCGCTGAAACTGCGCCAGCCCATGTATCTTGAGACTGCCGCCTACGGCCACATGGGCCGCAAGAACGAGGTGGTGAAGAAAACGTTCACCAGCCACTATCACGAGACGCGCGAGGTAGAGGTGGAGCTCTTCACCTGGGAGAAACTGGACCGCGTAGAGGATATCAAGCGAGAGTTCTCGCTTTAGATTATAGTTTATAGTGGATAGTTGATAGTGGTTAGTTATGATTACCTAATTGGTACGGCCGAGGCCCAGTCATTATAAGAAGGGCACCATGAGTAATCATAACTATAAACTATACACTATCCACTATTCACTAAAATAAGTATGCAGCAAGATACCATACAACAAGCCTCGCAACTGCACGAGCTGCCCGTTATCGATGACATGATCATTGACGACACAAGTGGTGTGCACGCTCGCCCGCTGACACCCTATCAGGTGCTGCGCATGCTTCCTCGCGACGCCACGCCCGAACAGCAGGACTCGGCCATACAGGCATGGTTCCAGCCGGGAGAGATTCACTACAGCAGCCGCCCCGACACACTGCACTTGCCAGGACACGAACCGGCACGCGACTTGAAGGACGTAGACCTGCCGCAGTACTACAGACAGAACTTCTTCTCGGGCGACTCGCTCTTCCATCCGGAGATAGTGGGGGGAAGGCTCGGTGTGGCAGGCGACCCTATTCCCTACACCATCAGGGGCGACAACATGTTCACCGCATTGCTGCTGCTGTGCATGATGGTCTTTGTCGTTTCCATTGCCCACTCACGCTATTTCATCGTCAGACAGCTAAAAGATTTCTTCTTTATTCCACGCGACGACAACCAGATGACCGAAACTTCGGGCGAGTTCCGATTCCAGATATTCCTCGTGCTACTGGGGTGTCTGCTGCTCTCCATTTCCAGTTACCTCTATGTGACAACCTACGTGGCCGACACCTTCGTGCTCGACAACGACTTCCAGCTCATCGGCATGTTCTTTGGAGGGTTTGTGGCGTACTTTACCTTAAAATGGCTACTCTACTTTGTGGTCAATCAGGTATTCTTTGACGGTAAGAAAAATTTACAGTTTATCAAGACTGCACTCTTCATTACCGCTACCGAGGGGGTACTGCTTTTTCCGGCTGTGTTGCTGCAGGTGTATTTCGATTTAAGTATCAAAAATGTCACATATTACTATGTGTTGTTGCTCTTACTTACCAAATTTCTGACATTTTACAAGTCCTGGGTCATCTTTTTTAGACAAAATGGTGTGTTTTTGCAAACTTTTTTGTACTTTTGTGCCCTCGAAATCGTACCCTTGCTCGGTTTTGCCGGTGCATTGCTGATGGTAGTCGATTTATTGAAAATAAATTTTTAGGACATAGAGATGATCAAGAAGATTTTGGTTTCGCAGCCAAAGCCCACAAGCGAGAAATCGCCGTATTATGAAATTGCCGAGCGATTCGGCGTAGAATTGGTTTTTCGTCCCTTCATCAAGGTAGAAGGTATTTCTGCCCGTGAGTTTCGTACACAGAAGATAAACATTCTGGACTATACGGCCATTGTGTTTACGTCGCGCCATGCCATTGACCACTTCTTCACGCTGGCGAAGGAGCTTCGCGTAAACATTCCCGAGGATATGAAGTACTTCTGCGTCACCGAGACGATAGCTCTCTATATCCAGAAATACGTGCAATATCGCAAGCGCAAGGTGTTCTTTGGCAACACTGGACGTGTCGACGACCTGCTTCCCACCATGGTGAAGCACAAGACCGAGAAGTACTTAGTGCCGATGAGCGACGTTCACAACGATTCACTCACCCACCTGCTCGACTCGAAGAAGCTCACCCACAAGGAGTGCGTGATGTACAAAACCGTGAGCAACGACTTCACCGAGGAAGAGGTGAAAACGTTCGACTACGACATGCTACTCTTCTTCAGCCCCTCGGGTATCGAGTCGCTGACAAAGAACTTCCCTAACTTCGACCAGGGAAAAATTGCCATCGGTACCTTCGGTCCCTCTACGGCAAAGGCAGTCAGCGAAGCCGGACTGCGTCTGGATTTGGAGGCTCCTACCGAGAAGTATCCCTCGATGACAGGTGCACTGCAACACTATCTCTTGATGCAGGATGAATAACTTTCCAAAGAGCAGACGCATCACCAGTCAGAAACTGATTGACACATTGTTTGGCGGCGGACGTAATAAATCGTTTGCCGCCTTTCCTCTTCGTGCCGTCTGGATGGTCACTGATCGTCCCGACGCCACCGTGCCTGCCCCGCCCATACAGATACTGATAAGCGTTCCCAAGAAGCGGCTTCACCATGCAGTAGACCGCAACAGGGTGAAGCGACAGCTGCGCGAAGCCTACCGCACACAACAATCAGTGCTCAACGCAGCACTACCCGAAGACAAATGCCTGTCAGTGGCCTTTATATGGCAGAGCGACCGCCACGTCACCTCAGAGGTGGTTGCTGCACGCGTGGCAAAAATCCTCTCGCGAATAGCGGAAATTGAGGGATCTAACTCATAACTCCGAACTCCCCATGTCCTGGCTGTCACGTATATTCACATGGCTGTTGCTGCTTCCCATCATTTTCTATCAGCGATGCATCAGTCCATTCACGCCTCCCGCTTGCCGCTTCACCCCTACCTGTTCTCAATATGCCAAGGAGGCCATCATCAAGCACGGCCCCATCAAAGGCCTCGGGCTGGCTATCTGGCGCATTCTGCGCTGCAATCCCTGGGGCGGCAGTGGCTACGACCCGGTACCGTAGTGAAGAGGAAGTTAGAGGAAGTTAGAAGAAGTTAGAGGAAGTCAGGAGAAGTTATCAGCCTTCGGCCTTAGGAAGTTAGAGGGTCCTGACTTCCTTAAAAACTACAGCAGCGACCTGATCTCAGCCTCCAGGTCCTTCATCTGCGACGAGCGTTTCTGCAATTGGTTGTTTCGGTCGATAAGGAAAAATTCGGGAACGCTCTGCACATTGTACCTGACGACATTCTCACCTTCGGCATCACGCACGCTGATCCACGGCAAATGCTGGGTCATCTGACGCCAGAAGTGCTCGTCGGTGTCAAGACTCACCTGATAGATCTCCAGACCCTGAACGTGATACTTGTTATAGAGGTCGCGCAGCATAAGTATGCGCTGGGGCGAGTCTTTTAGCGTGAAGCTATGGAAGTCGAGTAGCACCACCTTACCGCGCAGGCTGGTCAGCGTCTGCTGTTGTCCGTGGTTGTCGGCGAGACTGATCTCGAGCACGCCCGACTCTACAATCTTGCTCTGGTCGATGGTCTGCGCCTGTCGGGCTGCAACGATACGGGTGTTGTTCATACCTTCGATAGCAATGTTGTGCAGGTTCTGACCACGCAAAGCACCAGGATAGAACGTGTCCCACGAGGTGGCAACGGCTGCAAAGGCCTTCACGTCGTCGGGGTTGCTGCGCGGATCGAAGATGAGCCAGGGACCGATGGCCTGGAACAGCGCAAAATAGCTGCTGGCCTGCTCGGGCTGCTTATATATATAGTTGTAGATAAGGTCGTTTTTATAGGCCTGCAGCATGTGGTCGAGCGAGTCGCGCGATGCTACACGCGGCATGCTCCTGTCGTACTGAAGGGCAACGAAACGCCGCTGCAGCTCCTGCTGCTTCAGTGCGAGCTCGCGAATCCTGGAACAGTTGTCCGATCCGCTGACCTCGTAATCGGAACCGATGTTGGGCCACTGTGCGTGAATGGTCACGGTCTCGGTAGAGTCGATGCTGACGTTGATGATCTGGTCGGCAATGCGCAGGATATAGAACTCAGGTGCCTCAGGCCGTTCCTGGCTGAATGAGAAAGTACCCTCGGACGACAACTTGACAGAGTCGAGTGTCACAAGGCCTTCCAATGAAACATTTTCGAAATAGAGAATAGAGTCCTGGGCACCCTCAATGGTACCCTCGACGGTGAACTTTGACTGTTGGCAGGCCGTGAGACCCAACAGGCCTATGGCTGCCACGGCAATCCATGTGAAATGTGCTTTCATTATCGTTTCAATTTATTATGTGCTTCTAGTTTTTGATATATCGAGAAGTTTGCTGCAAAATTACAAATTAATTCTTATTCCTCGTTCATAATCCATTTTTTTTTTTTACTTTTGCACACATGATGAAGGAATCGGTTATTTTGCGCAATGTCAGCATTGGCTACAGCCAGCGCCACTCAAAACGATTAGTGGCCGAACAGCTCTCGGCAAGTATCATGTCGGAACAGCTCACATGTCTGCTTGGCGAGAACGGAGTGGGCAAATCAACGCTGTTGCGCACGCTCTCGGGATTCCAGCCACGGATGGCGGGCGACGTTATCGTTGATGGGCGACCACTCGACGACTACAGCGACCGAGATTTGGCCCGCACCATCAGCGTAGTGCTGACAGAGCGACCAGAGGTACAGCAGATGACGGTGATGGAACTGGTGAGCCTGGGGCGCTCGCCTTACACTGGTTTCTGGGGACTCCTCGACGATAACGACAAGCGCATCTGCCGAGAGGCTGTCGGTCAGGTAGGCATTGACGAGCTGGGCAACCGTTTGGTGTCGACGCTGAGCGACGGTGAGCGACAGAAGGTGATGATAGCCAAGGCACTAGCCCAGCAGACGCCGATTATCTACCTTGACGAGCCTACCGCCTTCCTTGACTATCCTACCAAGGTCGACATGCTGCTGCTGCTTAGACGCATCAGCCGCGAGGGTGGGAAAACCGTTTTCCTTTCGACCCACGACCTTGAGCTAGCCTTGCAGGTGGCCGACGTGGTGTGGCTCATGGAGCGTGGAGGAAAACTATCGATAGGCACACCCCACAAACTTGCCGAACAGGGTGTGCTCACACGTTTTGTAGAGCGCAGCAGCGGCGTCAAGTTCGATGTGGAGTCAATGGCTGTCAGCGTGCTTCCGCAATAGGCAGACCTGTTGCTACCGTTTCACGGAACCATGCCCGTAGGCCAAGGCGGCACCAATAGCTGTGCAGAACTCTGAGTACTTAGGAATGTGGAAACGTACACCGTAGAGCTTCTCCAACGGTGGAAATATCTCTTTGCACTGTGGCAGCAGCGACAGGTTGCCTATGAGCACCATATCGCGACAGTCGGTGCCCTGTGCGGCCAACACCGCAGACGAGCCTATGCTCTGCAACACCATCGAAATGATACCGCAGGCAATGTCTTCCTTCGTGGCATCGTTCTTGGCACGGGCAAAGATCGAGGCCGTAGCCTCCATAGGCAGCCCAGGCAGCGGATGGGCCGAGATGTCGCCGATAAGCAGGTTGATATGCTTGATGTCGCCCTGCATGGCCAATGCCGACACCTGCTTGATGTCGCTGGTGTTGAGCATGATGCGCGACAGGCCCTGCAACGTACCGCCACCGATGCCGATACCGCCGATGTGGCGCATCTCGTCGCCATGACACATGACAAACGAGGTGCCTGTGCCCATGCTGACAACGATGACGTGGTCGAGTTTCGACTCGTAGCGTGCTCCCAGTGCGTCGGCCACGAACTCGTCGCAGCGACTGGTGCTCACGCCATAGACGTCGTTCTTCACGTAGCCTGCTCCCACACCGGTAAGCATCACGTGCTTCACGTCCTCCAACTGGATGTTATTGTCGTGCAGGTATTTGCCAAAGGCTCCGTAGAGCGAAGTGACAGGGTCGGCAGCAGTAATACGGATGGGTGCCGATACCTTGCCGTCACGAAGTCCTACAATTTTCGTGGTCGAGATGCCCACGTCTATTCCTATAATGATTTCCATTTTTTTATAGTGGATACTAAAAAAATACCTTTCGTCCGTTGCTGATGGCTATACCCTTAGCGGCAGTATCAGGACGGCCTTGAAGGTCATAGGTTTTGCTCATTCCTGTGCTTACTCTGGTAGAGCCGATTGCCGTTGCATAAGAGATATAGTCGTCGACGCTGGCCACGAAGTTGATGTCGTAGATGTCGCTTGTGCCGGTGGTCGACGTCAGTCCGAAGATGGTCATGCCCATGCACACCGAAGGACGATCGCCCGAGAAGTTCTCATAGAGCCCACTATTCGTCATATCCCAGGCAAAGACTGTCTGGGATATGTCGTTAAGGGTGATGGTCTTTGTTGTTGTCGGTGCTACCTGCGAACCGTGGTTCGAACCGTTGAGCCACCAGAGATACGAGGCTCCCGAGGTGGTCTTCAGGTTGGTGCCCCTAACCACAAGGTATTTCTGGCCTTTGTCAATGGTATAGTCCAGCTCCTCGTATTTCATCATCAGTGCAACGTTGTTGGCACCTGTACCGGCAGCGACGTGAATGATGTTCTGCTCCTTGTCGTAAGTGATCTTGTTAGCTGCCACGCGGTTGGCATCGCCCGTAGTCCAGTCGGTAGCACGAAACTGATAGGCGTGGTCGTCGTAGCCCTTCATCAGACGCACGTAGTAGATACCCGGACACATCGTCGAGCTCGATGCGGTCAGGCGCACTACGAACTTCGTCTTCACCTGCCCGTCAGCATCCTTCACAAACGACTCGGGCAGCGGATACTCAATGTTATAGAAACCGTTGTCGTCACTACCCTTGGCCGAGGTGGGTATGGTAATGTCGGCCAGCTTCTGTCCGTCGACAGTAAGCATGGCCTTACGGCCCTTGTCGGCAAGGTTAAAGCGGAACATCACGCTGAGGCGGTCGCTCTCGCGCGTACTATTAAATAAGGTGTATTGTATGTAGCCGTTGGCTCGGGCATCGCGGTAGTGCTCGGTGTTGTAGCTTCCTGTCGAGGAGTCGCTCGAGTAGTTGTACTCATGGCCGGCCTCGCTCTGTTGCTCACCGGGTGCCACAAAGTCCAGCGTGCGCTCGGCCAGTGCCTCGGCCTCGGCCTCGGTCTGCGCCATGCTGCTGTTCTTGTAGTTTTCCTCGGTTTGCTGGTACCAATAGCACTGGTAGCGGGCATGATGGATCTTATAGAAGGGCACAAGCTTCAGCGTCGTCCACTTATAGCTTTCCACGCCAGGACGCGAAGCGTCGATGGTGAAGCTCAGGTCGATGCTGCGCAGACGCTCAATACGCGAGAGCACATCGGCACGCTCTCCGATAAGCAACGGCGCGGAGGTGAGGTTCTTCGACGAGGCACGGCTGCCGGGAGCATGGTCCATGCGTCCCTCGCCACCATACTCGTTCTGCAAGTGCTCTAAGGCAAGCCCGGTCTCTTCCGACTCCATACTCGATTGTGTCGTGGTCTTTGCTGCCAAGAGGATGGGGCCGTACTTGAAAGCGATATAGTCCGTGTAGTTCGGGCACACCTCGTAGCGTAGCTCCATGGGCAGCGACACCTCAATCTTGTCGCCCTTGGCCCATGTACGGTCGATGGTGACATAGCTGGCCACGCCCTTGGTGACTGCCGCGTTGACGGGAATGCCGTTGACGCTGACCTGATAGTCGGCAGTAACCCACGAGGGATGGCGCACGGCAATCTTGTAGGTGCCGGCCTTCTCTACGGTGAGGGTGGTCATAGAGGTGTTGGGGAAGTCGGTCTCCTGGGTGACGATAAAATCGTCGCTTAAAAGACGGGACGGGGTGAAGAGGTTCACGTAGAGCGTCTCACTGCCGTCGTGGGTGTAGATGAAATGACCGTACTTCGAGTGGTTCTCCATGCCCGTGCCCACGCAGCACCACATGCCCATGTTGGGCTGCGAGTAGATGCGGTAGCCCTGGGGCCTGAGCGTAGTAAAGTAGACGTAGCCGCCATTGTCAGGGTCCTGAGTCGAGAGGATGTGGTTCCACATCGTGTTCTCGTAGAAGTCTACGTATTTCGCGTCGCTGGTGCGGTCGAACAGCATCTCCGAGAGCTTCAGCATGTTGTTCGAGTTGCATGATTCGGGGCCGTCCAGGTTGTCGATGTATAAGTTCGAATTGCTCTTGCTGAGGAAATGCTCGCCCACCGAGTTGCCACCGATACATACGGTGCGGTTCATGGCCACGTCCTGCCAGAAGTTCTCGGCAGCCTTCTTATAGGAGGTCAACGTGCTGCTCTGTTCGAAGATGCGCTCCATGCCGATATACTTGGGCACCTGTGTGTTAGCATGCTTGCCGTCGAGGAAGGTAGTGTTCTGCGTCTGCATGCCGTTGAGCATGGCCTTGTGGGTATATTTCTTTGCTGCCGTAAGGTATTTCTGGTCGCCGAAAAGTTGGTAGGCATCAAGCATCGACTCGTTCATGCCACCGTGCTCACAGTTCAGGAAATTCTCGAAGGCATTGGCATCGACCTTGCTGATGACATTCACGCTCCAGTCGGCCAGCTTGCGAAACAGTTCCTTGGCCACGGCATCGTGGGTGTAGATGTAGGCATCGCGCAAGCCGGCCAGAATCTTATGCTGGCAGTAGAACGGCACCCAGCCCCAGTTTCCCTGTATGCCGGAGAGGTCGCCCTGATAAAGCTTCTTCCACGAGTCGTTGATGGGCTGTCCGCCAATGAAGCCGTAGAGACCCTCGGTGTTGTCGTTGTAGGCATCCTGACAGTCCTTCATCACGGTGAGCATGTACTGCAGACGCCCCCACAGCTCGCCCCGTACCATATCGTCGCGACAGGAAGCATAGGCCAGGGCCAAGGCCGAGAGATAGTGACCGCCCACGTGTCCGCTCAGGTCGAAGCCGGCATCGCCACCCCAGTTCTTGAAGTTCGGGTGCTTCGTGAGCCACTGGTAGTAGGGCGACGACTTGTCGGTGGTCTGTGCAAGGCCTGCCTGACGCACGAAAGGTGTGAGCAGACGATCCACGTCATACTGTAACAGCATCTGGTAGTTGGTCTCCATAGCCGACTTCATCGGACCGTCGAGCAGCGTCACCTGCTCCAGATCAAAGTGTTTGGGATAAAGCACGCTCTGAGCCTGCAGCGTGGTCGATGCTGCCATGGCCAGCAGTCCTGCGAAAAGATGTCTTAATGTCATGTTTTACAAGTTTTTGGTTTCGTTAGTCGGCAAATTTACGCACTTTATTCCTATTTTCCAAATTATTTGGCATTTTTCTTTCTTCAATTCATATATCTCCCACACACGAAAGCAGGCGGATGAAGAATTGAAGAAGCACTGAACGTTTCGCAACCAATGCTCCATTGGTCTGCAAACAGCCCCTGTCAGAGCATCAAACAGGGGCTGTTAGCACGACGGGCGATATAAAAAGAAAGGCAGCTTTATCGGTTCTGACGACCAGATAAAGCTACCTTTGAATGAAAGTCGATAATAATCCAAATTACAATTTCGGACCAGCCTCGACAAGTGCCTTGCCGGCCTCGTTGCCTTCGTACTTCTTGAAGTTCTTGATGAAGCGGGCTGCGAGATCCTTAGCCTTCTCCTCCCACTCGTCGCGGTTCTGATAGGTGTCGCGAGGATCAAGGATGCCCCATGCCACACCGTTAAGCTGCGTGGGAACCTCGAAGTCAAAGTAAGGAATCTTCTTGGTGGGAGCGTTCAGGATGTCACCGCCCAAGATGGCGTCGATGATACCACGTGTATCCTTGATAGAGATACGCTTGCCGGTTCCGTTCCAACCAGTATTCACGAGGTAAGCCTTTGCACCGCTCTTCTCCATCTTCTTCACCAGCTCCTCAGCATACTTGGTGGGATGCAGCTCGAGGAAGGCCTGGCCGAAGCAAGCACTGAAGGTAGGAGTGGGCTCAGTGATGCCGCGCTCAGTACCAGCCAGCTTAGCCGTGAAACCAGAGAGGAAGTAGTACTTCGTCTGCTCAGGAGTCAGGATAGATACGGGAGGCAGCACGCCGAAAGCGTCGGCACTCAGGAAGATGACGTTCTTAGCTTCGGGACCAGCGCTCTTGCCGTTCACCTTCTGGGCAATCTTCTCAATGTGGTTGATAGGATAGCTGACGCGGGTATTCTCGGTCACGCTCTTGTCAGCGAAGTCAATTTTTCCATTTTCGTCGACGGTGACGTTCTCCAACAGGGCGTCACGACGGATGGCATTGTAGATGTCGGGCTCAGATTCCTTATCCAAATTAATAACTTTTGCGTAGCAGCCGCCCTCAAAATTAAAGACACCCTCGTCGTCCCATCCGTGCTCGTCATCGCCGATGAGCAGACGCTTCGGGTCGGTCGACAGTGTGGTCTTACCTGTACCAGACAGACCGAAGAAAATGGCGGTGTTCTTACCCTCCATGTCGGTGTTGGCCGAGCAGTGCATCGAAGCGATGCCCTGCAGGGGCAGGTAGTAGTTCATCATCGAGAACATACCCTTCTTCATCTCACCACCGTACCAGGTGTTGATGATGCACTGCTCACGGGTAGAGGTATTGAAGGCAACACAGGTCTCGCTGTTCAGACCCAGCTCCTTGTAGTTCTCAACCTTTGCCTTAGAAGCGTTGTAGATCACGAAGTTAGGCTCAAAGTTGGCCAGTTCTTCCTCGGTGGGCTGGATGAACATGTTCTTCACGAAGTGAGCCTGCCAGGCCACCTCAACGATGAAGCGCACACGCAGACGGGTAGCCTCGTTGGCACCGCAGAAGGCATCCATCACATACAGCTCCTTATTGCACAGCTCCTTGATAGCAATCTCCTTGACCTTAGCCCATACGTCCTCGCTCATGGGATGGTTATCGTTCTTGTACTCCTCGCTGGTCCACCAGACCTTGTCCTCGCTCTGGGCGTCCTTCACGATGTACTTGTCCTTGGGCGAACGACCGGTATAGATACCTGTCATCACGTTCACGGCGTTCAGCTCGGTGTTCTGACCCTTGTCGAAACCGGTCAGGCCAGTCTTGGTCTCTTCCTCAAAAAGATACTCATACGACGGATTGTGGGCAATCACGGTACTGCCAGTGATACCATACTGCGTTAAATCTAACTTTGCCATTGTTTTTATTGTTAAATGTTTATTGTTTAATGTTCTTTTGCGGGTGCAAAGGTACGAAATAAATGACAAATGAAAGATGATAAATGAGGAATTTTGTGCGCACACAACGCTTTTTTGGTTAAAAGTATGAAAAATCGCGTCTTCAATTAAAGTTTTGCTACCCGCACATGGCAAAAGATTGGAATTATTTGCCTATATTTGCAACCACTTTTTAAGGGAAAAGTGCAAAATGAAAAGTGAAAAGTGAAAAATTTGCTACAGCTAACAAATCTAACCTGATTATGAATACGAAGACATTAGTAACGATTTGCATTATTATGCTTATGAACCTGTTTACTGCTTGTAACAACACTGGCGACAATCCGCTGCTTCAGGAGAGCGTCCTACCCTACGGCGCTCCCGACTTCAGCAAGATCCAGACCAGCGACTACCTGCCTGCCTTTGAGGCAGCCATGGCCCAACAGCGCGAGAACATCGCTGCCATCGTGGCCAGCAAGGAAGCACCTACGTTCGAGAACACCGTGCTTGCCTATGAGGAGAGCGACGTGCTGCTCGACCGCGTGAAACGCGTATTCTTCGCACTGGCCGAGGCCGAAAAGACACCCGAGATTGGTGATATAGAGAAAAAGGTAACTCCCATGCTCACCGATTTAGAAAACGAGATCTCGTTCAACAAAGAGCTGTTCCAGCGTATCAAGCAGGTCTACGACCAAGGTGGACTAGAAGGTGAGCAGCAGAAGCTCACGGAAGAGATCTACAAGGAGTTTGTGCGCAAAGGTGCCCTGCTGTCCGACGAAAAGATGGCTCGCATGAAGGAGATCAACCTCCGTATCAGCGACTTGCAACAGCAGTGGGGCGACTCACTACAGGCTGCCACCAACGATGCCGTGGTATGGGTCGACACGAAAGAGGAGCTGGCCGGACTTAGCGAGGCCGACATCACCCAATGTGAGCAGGATGCCAAAAGCCGAGGCAGCAAGAAGCCCTACTGCATCGTCATCGTCAATACCACACAGCAGCAGCCGCTCGCCTCGTTGGACAACCGCGACCTGCGCCGCCGCGTGTATGAGGCATCGGTATTCCGTGCCGACGGCACTAACCAGCACAACACCTACCCCATTGTCACTGAGATAGCCAAGCTGCGTGCCGAGCAAGCCGAACTCATGGGCTACAAGGACTATGCCTCCTATTCATTGGAGAAGACGATGGCGAAGACCACCGACAATGTCTACGCTTTCCTGAAGAACCTCATTGCCGCCTACTCTCCGAAGGCCGATGCTGAGACCCGCGCCATCGAGGAGTATGCCCGTAAGAGCGAGGGACAGGACTTCCAACTACAGCCCTACGACCGTTTCTTCTATTCGGCCAAGATGAAGAAGGAACAGCTGAACATATCGGACGAGGAAATCAAACCTTACTTCAATGCAGACAGCGTTCAGCTGAACGGCGTGTTCTACGCTGCCAACCTCGCCTATGGCCTGACGTTCAAGGAGCGCAAGGACATTCCCACCTATCATCCTGACATGAAGGTGTTCGAAGTCTTCGACCGCGACGGCAAGCCCATGGCCCTGTTCTACAGCGACTTATTCCGCCGTCCTACGAAACGCGGTGGCGCTTGGATGGACGAGTTTGCCACACAGAGCTTCCAACGCGAACAGTTGCCCATCGTCTTTAACGTGTGTAACTATGCCAAGGCACCCGACTGCCAGCCGTCGCTGCTCACGTGGGACGATGTAACCACGATGTTCCATGAGTTTGGTCACGCTCTGCACGGCATGCTTTCGAAGTGTCAGTACAACCGGCTGAGCGGCACCAATGTGGCCCGCGATTTCGTCGAGATGCCTTCACAGTTCAACGAGTCGTTTGCCTCTATCCCTGAGGTCTTCGACCACTATGCCCGACATTGTGAGACGGGTGAGCCTATGTCTGCCGACCTGAAGGAGCGCATGCTGTCGAGTATCAACTTCCAGCCCTGCTATGCCCTCGGCGAGAACCTCGCTGCCACTTGTCTCGACATGGCCTGGCATGTGCTTCCTGCCGACAAGGTGCCTGCTGCCGATGGTGCCGCTGCCTTCGAGACCGAGGTGCTGAAAGCCGTAGGCCTGATGAACGAGCAGATTCCACCACGCTACCGCACTAGCTACTTCAACCATGTATGGGGCAGTGGCTACGCTGCTGGCTACTACAGCTACCTGTGGACCGAGGTGCTCGCCGTAAACGTTGCCAACGTCTTCGCCCAGCGCGGAGCACTGAAACCCGAGACAGGACAGGACTTTGCAGAAAAGGTCTTGAGCCGCGGCAACACCGGAGACCTGATGCAGATGTTCAGCGACTTCACCGGTATGGCCGCCCCCGACGCCTCTGCCCTCCTCAAAGCCCGCGGACTATAAGTATGGTTTCTATAGAATATTCCCGAAATTATTATGAAAGTCATCAATTTCTCAGAACAGAACTCGGTCATCAACCAGTACATGTCCGAGCTGCGCGACAAGAGCTACCAGAAGAATCGCATGCTCTTCCGCAATAACATCGAGCGCATTGGCATGCTCATGGCCTATGAACTGTCGAAGACACTTCAGTATAAGGCCAAGACAGTGACCACGCCACTTGGCACCATCGACATACCGCATATCAAGGACGACCTGTTGCTGGCCACCGTGTTGCGTGCCGGTCTGCCCTTCCACGAGGGATTCCTACAGGTGTTCGACCACGCCGAGAACGCCTTCGTCTCCGCCTTCCGCATGTACACCAACCGCGAGCACACCGAGGTGGGCATCCATACCGAGTATATGGCATCGCCTTCGACGAAAGGCAAGACACTCATCATCGTCGACCCGATGTTGGCCACAGGTGGAAGCATGGCTGCTGCCTACGAGGCATTGGTAAAGAACGGCAAGCCTGCCGCCATCCACATCTGCTGCGTCATCGCAGCTCCCGAGGGCGTAGATACCGTGCGCCAGGCCGTTCCCGAAGACACGACCCTCTGGGCCGCCGCCATCGACCCCGGAATGAACGAACACAAGTACATCGTCCCCGGCTTCGGCGACTGCGGTGACCTGTGCTACGGCGAGAAACTGTAACTACTAACTAAGATAATAACAATGAAAACGATTCTGAAGAAACTGGTGCTGGGCGCATTGCTGCTGACCGCACCCGCCGTAGCTTCGGCAGCATCAAAGCCGGGCACGTTCACTACAGGCGACAAGACCTTTTTGCTCAACGGACAGCCTTTTATCGTGAAGGCGGCCGAGGTTCACTATCCCCGCATTCCGCGTCCCTACTGGGAACACCGCATCCAGATGTGTAAGGCATTGGGCATGAATGCCGTGTGCATCTACATCTTCTGGAATATCCACGAGCAGCAGGAGGGCGTCTTTGATTTTACAGGCAACAACGACGTGGCCGAGTTCTGCCGTCTGGCACAGAAGAACGGCATGTATGTCATCGTTCGCCCCGGCCCATACGTATGTGCCGAATGGGAGATGGGCGGTCTGCCCTGGTGGCTGCTGAAGAAGAAGGACATCAAGCTGCGCGAGCGCGATCCCTACTTCATGGAGCGCGTAAAAATCTTCGAGGAGAAGGTAGGCGAGCAACTGAAGCCGCTGACCATTCAGAACGGCGGTCCCATCATCATGATCCAAGTGGAGAACGAATACGGTTCGTATGGCGAGGATAAGCCTTACGTCAGCGAGATTCGTGACTGCCTGCGTGGTATCTACGGCAAGGAGCTGTCGCTGTTCCAATGCGACTGGTCCTCGAACTTCGAGAAGAACGGCCTCGACGACCTCACATGGACGATGAACTTCGGCACGGGTGCCAATATCGATGACCAGTTCCGCCGCCTTGGCGAGCTGCGTCCCAATGCCCCGAAGATGTGCTCAGAGTTCTGGAGTGGCTGGTTCGACAAGTGGGGAGCCCGTCACGAGACGCGTCCTGCCAAGGATATGGTCGAGGGCATGGACGAAATGCTCTCGAAGGGCATCTCCTTCTCGCTCTATATGACGCACGGAGGAACCTCATTTGGTCACTGGGCAGGTGCCAACAGCCCCGGCTTCGCACCCGACGTCACCTCCTACGACTACGATGCTCCCATCAATGAGTATGGCCTCGCCACCCCGAAGTTCTGGGAGCTTCGCAAGATGATGGAGAAATACAACGACGGCAAGAAGATGCCCGCCGTGCCCAAGGCTCCAATGGGCATCATCGCCGTGCCTAAGTTCGAACTGACGGAGTTTGCCCCCCTTTTGTCTGCAATGACTAAGCCCGTCAATGGTACCCTAAAGACTTTCGAAGAGATGGATATGGGGTGGGGTACCATGATGTATTCTACCCGCTTACCAGAGATTACTTCTGAGAGCGTGCTCACAGGAGAGTTCCACGACTTTGCACAGGTGTTTATCGATAAAAAGTATATTGGTAAGATCGACCGCGTGAAGAACGAGAAATCGCTCACGATTCCTGCCGTGAAGAAGGGAGCCGAACTGATTATCATCGTCGAAGGTATGGGCCGCATCAACTTCGGACGTGCCATCAAGGACTTCAAGGGTATCGTCGGAAATGTCACGCTGACCACAGAAACCGATGACGTGGAGATGGTGCTGACACCTAAGTCTTGGACAAACGTCGCCATCCCCGATGACTATGAGACAGCCAAGAAAGCCCTTGATTTGGTGAAGGCTGTTAATGACCGGGTGACTTCTGGTGAGGTGAAAGGGAGTGTTCCTGCGCTTGCCTTTACACAGGGTTATGAAGGGTCAAAGCAGCTTGGCGACATCATGAAGCCCGGCTATCATCGCGGTTACTTCAACCTGAAGAAGGTGGGCGACACCTTCCTGAACTTCGAGACATGGGGCAAGGGACAGGTGTATGTGAATGGTCATGCGATGGGCCGCATCTGGAGCATTGGTCCGCAACAGACGCTCTATGTGCCTGGCTGCTGGCTGAAGAAAGGCAAGAACGAAATTATCGTCCTCGATATCGTTGGCCCGAATGATCCAGTAGTGTGGGGTCAGGTTTCCCCTGAGCTCAACAAGCTCCAACTTGAAAAGAGCAACAAACACAACAACATTGGCGATAAGCCCGACCTGAACAGTGCCACGCCCGTCAGTGTGTCCGGCGGTTCTGCCGCCGGTATAGCCACCGCAAAGCCGGGCAACGGCTGGCAAACTTTTGAGTTTGCTACGCCTGCCAAGGGTCGCTACCTCGCCATCGAGTGCCTCAGCACCCAAAAGGACGGCGACCGCGTAGCCATCGCTGAGCTCTATCTGCAGGGCACTGACGGCAAGCGTCTCTCTCGCGAGCCTTGGAAGACGAAGTACGCCAACTCTGAGGACGAAGCTGGCAACCACTTAGGCGACAAGGTCTTCGACCTGCAAGAGTCGACTTACTGGCAGACGGAGAAGGGCGCCTCAGCTCCCCATCTCCTCGTCATAGACCTCGGTTCTGAGCAAACCATCAAGGCTCTTGAGTATCTACCCCGCGCTGAACAGGGTGCACCCGGTTCATTAAAGAACTTCAAAGTGTACCTGTATTAATAGAAAAAGTGAAGAGTGAAGCACTTCATTGAGCACGCTTCACTCTTCACTTCTCACTTTTCACCTATTTAATTCCTTCTATATTCGCTGGGGCTCATTCCCACATGTTCCTTGAAGTACTTTCCAAGGAACGACTGGTTGGGGAATTTCATTTCCTTTGCTATATCCTTAATGCTTTTTGTTGACGTCTTCAGCTGCACGCGAATCTCCAAGGTCACGTAGTTGTCTATCCACTCGTTGGGCGTTCGTTTGCTCACGTGCTTGACGGTCTCCGACAGATACTTAGGCGTGATACCAAGTTGCTCGGCATACCAAGCTACACGCCGCTCCTCCTTACAGTTGGCCTCAACCATTTTTATGAACTGTGCGAAAATCTCATCTGCCCTCGACTTGCGCTGGTCAGTCTGCTGGCGGAAACTATAAATGACATTGCTCAAGTCATAAAACATAGCCAGCATCAACGTGCGTATCAGTTCACGACGGAAATGGTTCGTCGTGTCGGCTATGCGTTCGCGTATGGCATAGAAATAACGATGGAATACCTCACCCTCGCGTTCTGTCAGCTTCATCACGGGGTGATTACGCGAAAAAATGAACAGAGCTGATAGATCGCTCACATCGCGGATAACTTCCTTGAAAAACGGTACACTGACCATCATGCATAGTCCCTGCAGGTCGGGCGATGACTTGTAGTGATCTACCACGTGACGCTCCGATACGATAATCACCTCGCCAGGATGCACAACGTGTTCTACCGTATCCACACGATATTCCACCTGACCGCGCGTACAGAAGCCTAAAAGGATAAAATTCATCCGTCTCGGCTCAGCAGGGAAGGGCGCATTAGCCAACTGGTCAATCAACAACAGATCATCCTCAATGTATTCGCCACTGACCCACTTCTTCGCTTTCTCGAAGTCGGTTTCAATAATTTTTTGATTCATGGGTGCAAAGGTACGAAAAAAAATAATAATCAGCCTTTATTTTCGTTCTTAAAAAAAATGAAAACCTTTACAATGAAGAAACTATGGTTACTACTTGTGCTTGGCATGCCGGTTTGGGCTCAGGCACAAACCTATGATACCCACTATGCACGACCCTTACACAATGTAGCTCAGGAAGTTGAACGACAGTTCCATGTAAAGCTGCGCTTCGATATGGACACGACAGGTCTGACATTGCCATACGCCGACTTCCGCATACGTCCCTACTCTGTCGAGGAGACGCTAACTAATATCTGCCGTTATTATGACTGGAACTGGTGGCCGCGCAAGAACAACCTCTATCGTATTAGCCGCTTCGAGTACTATCGCCGCCATGAGAACGAAGGACGTGAGATGATTGCATGGCTCAACAAATTATATAATAGCAAGGAGGAATGGGAACATCGACGCGGACAGCTTATCAGTGAAGTACGCCAACGGCTTGGCATCGACGCATTTCTCGACTCCTGTGTGGCCGACCCGAAACCCATATTAGGCAAGATGCACCGCCACAACGGCTATACCACCCAGAATATCTGTCTTGAACTTACGCCCGGCCAACATGTATTCGGCACTATCTATGCTCCTTATAGATCCCATAAGCCCCATAAAGCCTATAGTTCCTTGTCTCCCCTCATCATCTGCCCCGACGGCCACTGGCCCTCACGTTATCGCGATGACGAGCAACAGCGATTAGGCACACTTGCACGAATGGGAGCTGTCTGTGTGGACTTCGATCTCTATGGCTACGGACAGTCGAAGGAGGAAGTGGGTGAACATGCCGTGGCGCGTGCCCATGTGTTCCAGGCTGCCTGTGGACTGAAACTCCTTGACTACATGCTACGCTATCGACGAGACATCGACATCACCCGTATTGGTGTCTGTGGCGGCAGTGGCGGTGGCACCCACACCATCCTATTAGCACTGCTGGCCGAGAGCTTCGGCATGCCACGTATTGCGGCCATTGCTCCGGTAGTCCATGTGGCCTCACACTTCGATGGTGGCTGTCCCTGCGAAAGCGGCATGCCCGTACAGTTGGCCTGTGGAGGCACCTGTGAACCTGAACTGGCTGCAACCTTCGCTCCTCGCCCTATGCTCGTGGTAAGCGACGGCGGTGATTGGACGTCCACTGTACCCGAACTTGAGCTGCCCTACTTACAGCGCATCTACAGTTTTTACGACAATGCCGACCGTGTGGAGAATGTCCACTTGCCCGACGAGCGTCACGACTTTGGTCCCTCAAAACGACAGGCCGTCTACGACTTCTTTGCCCGTGTCTTCGGTCTTGACCGCTCTAAGGCCAACGAGGATCTCGTTACCATCCAGCCAGAGGATGATCTAAAAACCCTCCATTTCTAAAAAAAAAGAATCAACAACATGGTCGTTTGAGAAAAAATGCGTATATTTGCGGTCGAACAACAACAAAAATAATAGTATTATGGGTAAGAAAGGTGGAAAACGAATGAATAAACAGGATGTAGCCAATGCCCTACAGGCCCTGTTTCAGGCACATCCGCAGGATACGCTGAACTTCAAGTATATCTTCAAGGAACTGAAGTTGAATACACATCCGCTGAAGATGCTGGCCATCGACGTGATGGAAGAGATGGCGTGGGATGACTGGCTCTCGAAGGTATCGGACAACTCTTATAAGCTAAACCTGAAGACGCAGGTGCAGGAGGGCACGTTCATCCGCAAGGCCAACGGCAAGAACTCGTTCATGCCCGACGACGGTGGCAAGCCCATCTTCGTCTCTGAGCGCAACTCGATGTTCGCCCTCAACGGCGACCGCGTACGCGTGGCGATGATGGCGCGGCGTCAGAACCATATCAAGGAAGCTATCGTCACCGAGATCCTGCAACGCAAGCACGACCAAGCCGTTGGTCAGCTACAGGTCGAGAAAGATTTCGCTTTCCTCATCACCGAGGGCAAGTTCTTCGTGCACGACATCCTTATACCGAAGAAGAAGCTCAAGGGTGGCAAGACCGGCCAAATGGCTGTTGTGAAGATTACGCAGTGGCCGTCGAAGGACTCTAAGCAGCTCATCGGTGAGGTTGTCGACGTACTTGGCGAACAGGGTAACAACGACGTGGAGATGCACGCCATACTCGCGCAGTACGGCTTGCCATACAAGTACCCGAAGCGCGTGGAGGAGGCTGCCGAGAAGATTGACGCCACCATCACCCCAGAAGATATTGCCGAACGCGAGGACTTCCGCGAAGTCACCACTTTCACCATCGACCCCAAGGATGCGAAAGACTTCGACGATGCACTATCTTTCAGAAGGATAAAGGGAAAAATGAAAAGTGAAAAATTTGCTACCGCAGCAGCATCCACGGCGGAAGCAAATTCTTCACTTTTCACTGATCACTCTTCCCTTTATGAGGTCGGTGTCCACATCGCCGATGTCACCCACTACGTTACCGAGGGAAGCATCATCGACCGTGAGGCACAGGAGCGCGCCACCAGCGTCTACCTCGTCGACCGTACCGTGCCCATGCTGCCCGAACGGCTCTGCAACTTCATCTGCTCGCTGCGCCCCGACGAGGACAAGCTGTGCTATAGTGTGGTCTTCGTTTTTGACGAAGACGCCAACATCAAGTCATGGCATCTGGCACATACCGTCATCCGCTCGAATCGCCGCTTCGCCTACGAGGAGGTACAGCAGATTCTGGAGCAGAACGGCGTAGTACCAGGCTCTGGACAACCCGCACCGCCTGCCACGAAGAAAAAACCCTACACAGGGGAACTGGCCAACGAGCTCATCATGCTTGACCGCATGGCGAAGAAGCTACGCGAGCGCCGCTTCAAGAACGGGGCCGTGCGCTTCGACCGCGAGGAGCTACACTTCGACGTCGACGAGAAAGGCCATCCTACTCGTTGTTACTTCAAAAAGTCAAACGATGCTACCCAACTTATCGAGGAGTTCATGCTGCTGGCCAACCGCACCGTTTCAGAAGCTGTTGCGAATGGAGAATTAGGAGTGAAGGATTATGATTACCATGGTGGTTATGCCGATATCAAGTCTAATCATAATCCTCAATCCTCAACTCTCAATACTAAATCCAAGAAAAAGACCTTCGTCTACCGCATCCACGACCAGCCCGACCCACAGAAGCTGGAGAACCTGCGACAGGTGGTCAGCGGCTTCGGCTACAAGCTGAAGACCAGCGGTACGCGTGGTGCCATCTCGAAGAGCCTGAACCAGCTGATGGCCGACGCACAGGGCCGACGTGAGCAGAACCTTGTGGAGACCGTGGCTCTGCGAGCAATGATGAAGGCTAAGTACTCGACCCATAACATCGGCCACTACGGACTGGCCTTCGACTATTACACCCACTTCACCTCGCCCATACGCCGCTACCCCGACACTATGGTCCACCGGCTTCTTACAAAGTATCAGCAGGGCGGACGCTCGGCCAACCAGGACCACTACGAGGAGCTATGCGAGCATTCGAGCGACATGGAGCAGACAGCTGCCAACGCCGAGCGCGACAGCATCAAATATAAGATGGTGGAGTTCATGGCCGACAAGGTGGGGCAGAAGTTCGACGCCCACATCAGCGGTGTGCAGTCGTACGGCATCTACTGCGAGATTGACGAGAACCACTGCGAGGGCCTTGTGGGTATGCATGACCTCGACGGCGACTACTACGAGTTCGACGAGCGCAACTTCTGTCTTGTGGGCCGACGCCACCACAAGAAATACCAGTTAGGCGACCCTGTGCGTATTCAAGTGGCGCGGGCCAACATCGAAAAAAGACAATTAGACTTCATACTTGCCGATGACTAAAGAAGAGAAGTACGAAGAGCTGACAGCGCAAATCAAATGTCTCATCGAGGGTGAGACCGACGCTGTCTCGGTCATGGCCAATGTCAGCGCAGCCATACACGAGAAGATGGAATTCTTTTGGACAGGCTTTTATGTCGATTGCGGTGACTGCCTTCATCTCGGACCGTTCCAGGGCAGCGTGGCCTGTATGCGCATTCCCTACGGACGGGGCGTCTGCGGTACTGCTTTCGAACGCAGGGCGACTATCGTCGTGCCCGACGTAGAGCTGTTCCCCGGTCATATCGCATGCAGCAGCCTGTCGCGTTCAGAGATTGTCGTACCCGTCTTCAACGAAGAGGGCACCCCAATGGGTGTGCTCGATATTGACAGCCGCGAACTTGATACATTCAATGACACCGACCGCCAGTACCTGGAGCACATCTGCTCGCTGCTTTCGCACTTGAAGCTCAACCCCTTGTAATCCGATACACGTACACTTTTGGAGGCATTTTCTTTGCTGTTTGAAATTAAAGTGCTACCTTTGCACGCTCAAAAGCATGTATGTATCAGATTATTAGAAACAATAAGAAAAAACGATGAGAAAGAACTTTGTAGAAGAACTGCGCTGGCGCGGAATGCTGGCCCAGATGATGCCCGGAACCGAAGAACTCCTACAGAAGGAGATGGTCACTGCCTATCTTGGTACCGATCCCACTGCCGACTCACTACACATAGGCCACCTCTGTGGCATTATGATGCTGCGCCACCTTCAGCGCTGCGGCCATAAGCCCATCATTCTCGTAGGCGGAGCCACTGGCATGATTGGCGACCCCAGCGGCAAGAGCCAAGAGCGCAACCTGCTCAACGACGAGACGCTGCGCCACAACCAGGAGTGCATCAAGGCCCAGGTGGCCAAGTTCCTGGACTTCACCCCCTCTGACTCCCCCGAAGGGGGCGAACCCAACGCTGCTGAGATGGTGAACAACTACGACTGGATGAAGGATTTCACTTTTCTTGACTTCGCCCGCGAAGTGGGTAAGCACATCACTGTGAACTATATGATGGCCAAGGACTCTGTGCAGCAGCGACTCAACGGTACTGCCCGCGACGGTCTGTCGTTCACCGAGTTCACCTACCAGCTGCTCCAGGGCTACGACTTCCTCTACCTCTACCAGCACAAGGGCGTGAAGCTGCAGTTGGGCGGCAACGACCAGTGGGGCAACATGACCACCGGTACGGAGCTGATCCGTCGCACACTGGGCAACGATGTCGAGACCTTCGCCCTGACCTGTCCGCTCATCACGAAGAGCGACGGCAAGAAGTTCGGCAAGACCGAGAGCGGAAACATCTGGCTCGACCCGAAGCGCACTACACCCTACCGTTTCTACCAGTTCTGGCTCAACGTCAGCGACGACGATGCCGAGCGCTACATCAAAATCTTCACCTCGCTCGAGAAAGACGTCATCGATGCCCTTATCGAAGAGCACCACCAGGATCCCGGTCGCCGTATTCTGCAAAAGCGACTGGCCGAGGAAGTCACCGTCATGGTGCACTCCCAGGCCGATCTCGACATGGCCATCGAAGCCTCAAACATTCTTTTCGGCAAAGCCACGAAGGAAGCGTTGGAGAAGCTCGACGAGCAGACCTTCCTCGATGTGTTCGATGGTGTCGAGAAGCACGAAATCAGCCGCGACCAGCTTGATCAGCCCGCCATTGAGCTCCTGACCACCGTTGCACCTGTGTTCCCCTCGAAGGGCGAGATGCGCAAGATGGTGCAGGGCGGCGGCGTGAGCCTGAACAAGGAGAAGCTGACCGACCAGAACCGCGTCATCACTACCGATGACCTGATCGATGGTAAATATCTCCTTGCTCAGAAGGGCAAGAAGAACTACTATCTGCTCATCGTAAAATAACGCGACTAACACGTTTTCTAAATTATAAAGATGAAAAGAATCATCTTGAACGTCTGTCTGTTCCTGTGCTGTGGCGTAATGACCGCCATGGCACAGACAGATGGTACGTTCCAGTTTGTCGACAAAGACGGACATGCCATCGCCGACGGCAGCACCGTCACCATGAACGAACTGACTACTGACGATTTCCTGGGCAACTTCATCAACTCAGGACTCTCAGTGAAGAACGTCAGCGGTGAGCAGGCCTTTATACGACTGGTCTACCACATCACCGCCATCGACAACGGTTCGTTCCAAGTCTGCTTCCCCGTCAACTGCATTACGCAGGACGCTATTGGTACCTTTGTCACTGAGACTGGCAACATTCAGCCGGAAGCAGTCGTTGGCTTACAAAGCGAGTGGTTTCCCACGGCTTACGGGCGCTGTACGACCACCTACAGCATCGAAGTGATGGGCGAGACGGGCTTTGCACCGAAAATCAGCTACGAAAAGCTGGCCGACGGTCCGTCGGTCACCGTTATCTTCGACTATCGCGACCCGGCCTCTGTCACCAGTCCACAGTGCGAAGCACTTGCTTCCACCCACTGCTACGACCTTCAGGGACGCCGCCTCGACCGTCATACCGCCAAGGGCCTGCACATCGAGCACCGTCAGGACGGTCGCGTTGTGAAGCTACTGACAAGATAAACCTTTCCCTAACCACATGACCAGACGCCTTTTCCTTTTGGCCGTATTGTTTCTTTTCATGGGCGTGGCCAAAGCCCAACTGCCTTCCGTCATACTGAAAGACCTCAGCGGCAAGCCCGTGCATACCGACACGCTGAGCAACAACGGACGTCCCTTCATCATCGACTTCTTCGCCACGTGGTGCAAACCCTGCAACCGCGAGCTCGATGCCATTGCCGAAGTCTACGATGAATGGCGCGAGGAGACTGGTATGAAAGTCATTGCTGTTTCTATCGACCAGGCGCAGAACACCAATAAAGTGAAACCCCTCGTCGACAATCACGGTTGGGAGTACGACGTACTGCTCGATCCGAACAGCGACTTCAAGCGTGCATTAGGCATACAGATGATTCCCTACGTGCTCATCGTCGACGGACAGGGACAAATCGTTTACAGACACAACGGCTATACCGACGGAGCCGAAAACGAGCTGATTGAAAAAATCCGCGAACTGATAAAAGAATGAAACGCTACCTTTGCATCTTGCTCCTGGGCATGTCCGTAACCCTTTGGGCACAAAACGACAAGCTGACGCTAAGCGGCAGCATACAGAGCGACGTGCTCATTCCGCAGAACGACAGCGTCATCGGAGCCGAACGCGATGGCGACCAGCTGAAGACCAACACCTACATAGACCTGCTCCTGCATAGCAAGCATGTCGACGCAGGAGTGCGCGTAGAGTATATGGACCACCCGCTGCCTGGCTTCGACAGCGATTTCAAGGGTTGGGGTGTTCCCCATGCTTACGTGAAAGGCAGGATGAAGAATGCCGAGCTCACCCTTGGCACATTCTACGAGCAGTTCGGCTCGGGCTTTATCCTGCGTTCCTACGAAGAGCGTTCGTTGGGTATCGACAACTCGCTCCTTGGCGCCCACCTCCAACTCACGCCCGCCGAGGGTCTCAGGCTGAAGGCGCTCTATGGTAAGCAGCGCGTCTACTGGTCGTGGGCCGACAACTATATCGGCGGTGTAGATGCCGAGGCCGACCTCAACGAATGGCTGCCTGCCCTGCGCAAGTCGGGCACAAGGCTCACCCTCGGTGCCTCATGGGTGAACAAACACGAGAAGGCCGAAGACCATAAACTGACCGGACTGCCCTACAAACTCAACCTGCCTGAATATGTGAACGCCTGGGACGTAAGGGCCAACCTGCACCACGGTAACTGGAACGTGCTGGCCGAATATGCACAAATCAGCGACAATCCCTCAAAAGACAATGACTATATCTACCGCCGCGGCTATGTGGCCATGCTCTCTACATCCTATTCCACACGCGGCCTGAGCCTGCTGCTGCAAGCCAAGCGCAGCGACAACACCTCGCTGCGCAGCCAGCGCGACCGTCAGGGCTCAGCTGCCATGCTGAACCATTTGCCCGCCTTCAGCCTCGACCACACTTATGCCTTGGCCGCTCTCTATCCCTATGCCACGCAGCAAGACGGCGAGTGGGCCTATCAAGGACAGGTGGGCTACAACTTCAGGAAAAACACCTCCTTGGGCGGCAAATATGGCACCAACCTCCGACTGAACTACTCGTTGGTGAAGGGCCTCAACAAAAATCCCCATACCAACCCCGTTACCGGCACCAAAGAAGGCAGCGACGGCTATGGCTCGGCTTTCTGGAAATGGGGCGACACCTACTATCAGGACCTGAACATACAGATGGACAAGCGTCTCACTCACGACTTCAAGCTGAGCCTAATGTACATGAACCAGCACTATAACAAGAGCGTGGTCGAAGGCGACGGCGGCATGATTCGCTCCGACATCTACGTGGCCGAAGGTAAGTACACCATCAACCGGAAAGCTACCCTGCGCGGCGAACTGCAATACCTGACTACCGCTGAGGATGAAGGCGACTGGATGTTCGGACTCTTGGAACTGTCGCTCTTGCCCCACTGGATGCTGACCGTCAGCGACCAGTGGAACTGTGGCGTAAGCAAAATACACTACTATCAGGGCTTTGTGACCTTTAACACTGGCGCCCACCGCATCCAGGCAGGCTACGCCCGCATTCAGGCAGGCAACAACTGTTCGGGCGGCGTGTGCCGCTACGTACCCGCCATCAAGGGCTTCATCCTCTCGTATAACTACAATTTCTAAATAGAAATGAGGTATGAGATATGAGGTATGAAGTATGAGGTATGAGGTATAAGGTATGAATTATGAAGTATGAGATATGAGTTATGAGTTATGACTGAAGAAATAAGAAGAACCTATCACCGTGTTGTCAGTGTGTGCTGCGGTTTTGCCGCAGCCCTCTCCCTTGTCGCGTGCAGCAACATTGCCGACGACGAGCGACTGATTTACGTGAAACCGGCCGACGTGGCCCGCAAGGTGCTCATCGAGGACTTCACCGGCCAGCGCTGCATCAACTGCCCACGGGCCACCCTCGTCATCGGGAAGCTACAGGAGGAGTACGGCCACGACGCCGTAATCGCCGTGGGCATACACTCAGGCCCGTTAGGCTTCAAGGGCACACCCACGCTCACCGGCTTAGCCACCGAGCTGGGCGACGAGTACTACAGCCATTGGGGCATAGAATACCAGCCTCAGGGACTGGTCAACCGCACGGGCCGTTGCGACTACCAGCTGTGGGCCACCGAGGTCGACAAGCTCATCACTCAGCAGTCGTCGCTACAGATGGACATGGACTGCTTCTACAACGAAGAGACACGCGAGGTTGTCGTCGACCTGACCACCCTTGGCACCAACGGTACTACCGACGGCCGTCTTCAGCTCTGGGTCACAGAGGACAGCATCACCGCCATGCAGCTGCGCTACAACGAAATCGACAATCCCTCCAGCGGACAGCTGAGCGACGGCCAGTATGTGCACAACCACGTGCTGCGCCATGCGGTCAACGGTACTTGGGGCGACGACTTCCATTGCACCGAGGGCGAGCAGCAGCAACTACACTACACCTTCACCGCCGATGCCTTGTGGCGACCCGAACAGATTTCTGTCGTGGCTTTCGTCTACAACGAAGAGGGCGTCGTACAAGTGGAACAAAAGAAAATCATTCAATAAAAACATCATGCCAATGAAAAGAATCTTTACGTTTTTCACCGCTCTTGTCCTGACGGGAGCAGTAGACATGCAGGCACAGAACGTGTGGCAGAAGGGCTGGGTCGATGCCCAGGCACAGAACGTGTGTGCTGCGGTTTTGCCGCAGCCCTCTCCCTCGTCTCATGCAGCAAAGAAAGCCACCATCGAGCCCGCAGAGAACCAGAACTGGTGGGGCTTTGTCAGCACTTCAAGCACAAAATACGGACTGGGCGTAGGGGCTACCGACACCTACCATTGTGCAGTGTTCATTCCTGGTACTCACATCGTGGCTGGCGGAAAAACCATCCACGCCGTGCGCTTCGGACTGGTGGCTCCCAACGCCAGCGATGCAAAGGTGTGGATAGCCAGTCAGCTGCCATCCGACATCAACGAAACCAGCTGCATCGATGTGGTCGAGGTGAACGCAGACGAACTGAAAAGCGATTGTATCGATGTGAATCTCTCGGCCCCCTACACCATTCCCGAAGAAGGCGTTTACGTAGGCTACTCGTTCACCATCAACAAAGTGCAATTCTCGAGCGATGCCTATCCGGCGCTCTTCACTGGCGAAGAGTTTAATAACAGTTTCTATATACGCACAAAGACAAAGCAGAAATCATGGATAAGCATGTATGGTAACGGTTATGGTTCCCTGTTCCTACAGGTGCTGCTCGAAGGTACGTTCGAAGACAACATTGCTGCAGTAGTGCCATTGAACATCGGTAAATACTATACAAAACTCGGCGAGCAGGCTATGGTCAACCTGACACTGGCCAATCTCGGCACGTCGCCTATTACCAGCATCGATTACCAAATAGGCAATGCAAACAGCGAGGAACTGAGCGAGCAGCAGCACATGGATCTTGAAACGCCCATTCCTTTCGTCTCGTCCGAGCTTATCAGCCTTCCCGTTGACCCGCAACCGGAAATTGGAAGCAAGCAGATGACACTACATGTTACGAAAGTCAACGGCGAGGAGAACAAGCTCGTCTACTCCGACCCCCACTACAACTACACCAACTTCAACCTCTATACGCTTTCCGACATCATCGAGCGCAACGTTGCAGTCGAGGAGTACACAGGTACGGGCTGCGGCTGGTGCCCGCGCGGACTCATCGGTATGGACAAGCTGCGCAAGACTTTCGGCGACCGTTTCATTGGTATCGGCCTGCATCAGTATAACAGCGGCGACGCCATGTTCATCGCCAAGAATGCTTACGCCAACGTGAACTTCAGCGGTGCACCCTCCTGTCGCATGAACCGCAACGACGAGATAGACCCGTACTATGGCGTAGGTACAGACATCTGCGACGACTTCCGCGCCGAGATGGCCATCCCTGCCCTGGTAGCAGTGACGGTGAGCGGCATGTGGAACGAAGAAAAGACCGAGGTAGAGGCCAAGGCTACGGTATCGCCACTCTTCGACAGCTCGTTCAAGCTTGAGTTCGTGCTCGTTGGCGACGGTCTGACAGGTACGGGAAGTGGCTGGACGCAGTCCAACTACTACTGCGACTATTCGTCGTCAGAGTTACCTGACGACCTGACCATCTTCGGGTCCGACGGCAAGTATGGCTCGTCAAGCATCACTGGTTGGAAGTTCAACGACGTGGCCCTGAGCAGCTCCTACACAAGCAGCCAGAACCAAGTTTCCGCACTCGATGACTTGCAGACAGAAGTACCCGTGGACATAGACTATACACTCAAACTGCCCACAAAGACCACACTGCTAAATGCCATCAAGAAAGACCAGGTCTACGTCGTAGCACTGGTCATCAGCCCCGACGGCACCATAGCCAATGCCGCCAAGGCCAAGGTCGAGGACTACGACCCCACGGGCATCAACACAGCACCAACCACGCTGCAGTCGACGGTGGCAGGCAGCTACTCGCTCACCGGTCGCCGTCTCACGGCTCCGCAAAAAGGCCTGAACATCGTGCGTACCGCTGACGGAAAGACTCAGAAAATCATCGTCAGATAAATCGACACGCATCAACCCTCTGATGCAACATCTGGCTTAACGCTATTCGCAACGAGTTCTCGCCCGTTGTCCTCACAGGGGCTGTTTGACCTGCAAACAGCCCCTGTCAGCAGGTCAAACAGCCCCTGTCAGCGAGGTAATAAAGTATGGATTGGCTATGCGTGAACAGCTATTACCGCATCGGGGAAACCGCATTCCTCAATTGAGCACCACGTCATAGCTGCGAATTATAGGGCACTCCAGAAAATATTTAAGAAAAAAATTGGTGGTGTCACAAAAAAGCACTACCTTTGCACGCGAATTCGTGAAGGATTCTCACTTGATACAAAGATTGGACGATGGTGTAATGGTAACACTACAGGTTTTGGTTCTGTCATTCCCGGTTCGAATCCGAGTCGTCCAACATCAGCGAAGCCTCTGCTACACCATTGTTGCAGGGGCTTTTTAACCTAAAACCCTACAAGCAATGAATGCACCCTATGCTCGCCGTCGTGCGCAGCTGAGCAAGGATATGGGCAGCGGATTGCTGCTCTTCCTTGGCAACAACGAAGTAGGCATGAACTATGCCGACAACACCTACCGTTTCCGTCAGGACAGCACCTTCCTCTATTTCTTCGGACTGGACTACCCCGGCCTGGCCGCTATTATCGACGTTGACGAAGACCAGCAGATTGTCTTCGGCAACGAGCTGACCATCGACGACATCGTGTGGACGGGCACCCAGCCCACCCTACGCGAGAAGGCTGCCACCGTAGGCATCGGTCAGACGCTGCCCATGAGCGAGCTGAAAAACTATATCGTCAAGGCACAGCGCAAGGGTCAACCCGTGCATTTCCTGCCGCCTTATCGGGGCGACCATCAGGTGCAGCTGCTTGAGCTCTTGGGCATTCTTCCCGCCGAACAGGCAGAGCGCTCGTCGCTGCCCTTTATCAAGGCCATCGTAAAACAGCGTAACTACAAGGACCTGGACGAGATACGCGCCATCGAGGAGTCGGTCGACATCAGTACTGAGATGCACCTTGCCGCCTATCGCAAGGTACGTCCTGGCGTACACGAGAGCGAGGTGGCCGCCGTCGTCGAAGAGGTGGCCTGCCGCCACGGCAACGCCCTCGCCTTCCCCACCATCGCCACCGTGCAGGGCCAGGTGCTCCATAACCACGGTTTTATTCATGAGCTACGCGAGGGCGACATCTTCCTGCTCGATGCTGGTGCCGAGACGCGCACCCATTATGCGGGCGACCTCTCGTCGTCGATGCCTGTTGGCGAGCGGTTCACGCAGCGACAGGCCGAGGTCTATGAGATACACCTGCGCAGTTTCCAGGCTGCCATCGACACGCTGAAAGTCGGCGTGCCCTTCCGCAACGCCCACATCGCCGCTGCCACCGAGATTGCCAGGGGCATGAAGGAGTTAGGGTTGATGAAGGGTGACCCTGCCGAAGCTGCCGAATGCGGTGCCTACGCACTGTTCTTCCCCTGCGGACTGGGCCACATGGTGGGTCTCGACGTACACAACATGGAGAACCTGGGCGAGCAATATGTGGGCTATGCCGAGGGCGAACAGAAGTCTACGCAGTTCGGCTTCAAGTCGCTGCGCCTTGCCCGTCCGTTAGAGCCTGGTTTCGTCTTTACCGTAGAGCCAGGCATCTACTTCATCCCCGAGCTCATGGACAAGTGGGAGGCCGAGGGCCAGTTCCGCGACTTCATCTGCTACGACCGCCTCGGTCCCTGGCGCGACTTCACCGGACTGCGCAACGAGCTGAACTACGCCGTCATGCCCGACGGCACCGTGCGCCAGCTCGGCACCATCCGCAAGCCCATGACCATCGAAGAGGTATATGCCGCAAAATCCCTTAACCCATAGACCTATAGCCCTATAGGCCCTATTAGCCCCATTAGTCCCATAAAAAAATGAACTATAGCATCAAACACCCCGAGAACCTGGGCGGCATGAACGACCGCATACGCCGCCTGCGCCAACAGAACTTCGACACACCGACAACGCTGAGCATCGAGCGTGCACTCATAGAGACCACATTCTACAAAGAGCACTACGGCACGATGTCAACGCCCGTATTGCGTGCCCGTAACTTCTACGAGATCTGTAAGAAGAAAACCATCTTTATCGGTCCCGACGAACTGATCGTTGGCGAGCGCGGACCGAAGCCGAAGGCCGTGCCGACATTCCCCGAGCTGACCTGCCACTCGGTCGAAGACCTGCACACGCTGAACGAACGCGAGCTGCAACGCTACACCATCTCGCAGGAAGACATCGATACCTACGAGCGCGAGGTTATTCCATACTGGAAGGGCAAGACGCAGCGCGAGCGCATCTTCAACCACGTCTCGAAGGAGTGGGAAGAGGCCTACCACGCCGGTGTGTTCACCGAGTTCATGGAGCAGCGTGCCGCCGGCCATACGGCCATGGACGGCAAGATGTACCACGAGGGACTGCTCGCCGTGAAGGCTCGCATCCAGCGGAAGATTGACAGCCTCGATTATATCAACGACCCCGAGGCCACTGACAAGCAGCAGGAGCTGGAAGCCATGGCCATCTCGTGCGACGCCGCCATCCTCTTTGCCGAGCGGCACGCAGAGCTGGCAGAGAAGATGGCCGAGGAGTTGAGTGTAGAGTGTAGAGTTGAGAGTGTAGAGTTTGCTACCGCCATCCCCAAGGGCGAGGTTGAAGGGAC
>JAFZIL010000011.1 GCA_017554385.1 Prevotella sp.
GCTGAAAGAAATTGATGCCAAGTCTTTTCATAACGGGCATCGGCTGTCATTAATTCCATTTTTGCACAATTTATTAAAGTGAATGTGCAAAGGTACTGACTTTTGGGATTGCGTACAAGATGCTACAGCGGATACGCTTACCCCCAACACTCACCCCAATACCCACCCCGTCGACTTGTGTCCCCTTGGAAAGAATGGGTGAACAGATGGATGACTATGGTAAAAAGTGTGGGGGATGACAGGGGGGAGTGTAGGGGGAGTGTTGAGCAAACACCCACCCCATCAATACGCCAGTATACAAAGGGATTTCGAGAGATTGGGGTGGGTGTTGCTTGTAAAACAACACATACTTTTGTCTTGAAGTCTTTGGCGGATTGGAAATTATTGCTTACCTTTGCGCATCAACCAAATACTACCAATTAATAAGAGTATTATGGCAAACGAAATAGGGAGGAACTGGCGGTGAGAATATGAAGAAGACAATGGTCGTGGTGGTCGTTGCTGTCCTGATGGTTATCGTTGCGACAATCATCGGAGGCGGCCTCTATATGCTCGACTATTCCCTGGCTCCCGATGACGGGAGAACTGACACGGCATCCTGTTTCCGAGAGCAGTTCAAGACCTATCCTGAGACGAAGCCTTGGGTCGACAGCCTGAGGCGGAGGGGTGCCCTTTGCGACACTTTTGTTATGATGCCGACAGGCGAGCGACACCATGCTCTTTATGTGAAGACCGGCAGCAACAAGACGGCGTTGGTGCTTCATGGATGGCGTGGCTGCGCCATTGACTTCCTGTTTCTTGCCCGTCTCTACGAGCGGGAGCTGGGCTACAATGTGGTGCTGCCCGATTTTCATGCCCACGGGCTCAGCGAGGGGAAGATGATACAGATGGGATGGCTCGACAGGAAGGACATGTTGTATTGGCTCTCCGTCTTCAGGACCGACACGATGGTGGTTCATGGCGTGTCGATGGGTGGGGCTACGACGATGATGATGTCGGCCGAGAAGCAGCCCGAGGGCATCAAGGACCTTCGCTTCATTGACGACTGTGGCTATACGAGCGTATGGGATGAGTTCGCAGGGGAGCTGAAGAAGCAGTTCGACCTGCCGGCGTTCCCCCTGATGTACACCACCAACCTGTTGTGCAAGCTCTGCTACGGATGGAGCTTCAGCGAGGCCTCTGCCATCGATGCCGTCAGGAGGTCGCCCTATCCGATGCTGTTCATTCACGGTAGCAACGACAACTTCGTACCCACGGAGATGGTACACCATCTCTATCAGGCGAAACCCTCCAAGAAGGCGATATGGATAGCCGAGGGGGCAGAACATGCGGAGTCCTACATGAAGCATAGGACGGAGTATGTACAGAAAGTGACTGACTTCCTGAACTAGGGGCAGGCCTTGTGCCAGCCCGCAGGAGTGTAGGAGTGTGGGAGGCAGGAGTGTAGACGATAGTCCTTCCTTTGGGGAGTGTAGGGGCAGGCATTGGGCCAGCCCGCAGGAGGGTTGAGGGAGGAGGGTTGTGGGTTGCTATGGTTTGGTAATCCACAGCTGGTCGCCGCGTATTTCGAGGGGCATGGGGATGTTGTCGGTAAACAGCTGACCCGTGCCTAATCCCTGTGGCATGGTGATATGGTCGCCATAGACGACACTACAGAACTGGGCGATGGCGTTCAGGCCGATGTTGCTCTCCAAGGCCGAGGTGATCCACGAGCCGATACCCTCGTCCTTGGCGATGCTAATCCACTCGCGGCATCCCCGCATGCCACCATGAAGCGAGGGCTTCAGCACGATGTAGGCGGGCTTGATGATGCGGAGCATCTGGCGCTTCTGGTCAGGGTCGTTCACGCCAATCAGCTCTTCGTCGAGGGCGATGGGCAGTGGGGCGTCGCGGCAAAGCTCGGCCATCAGCGCCCATTGTTTCTGCTTGATGGGCTGTTCGATGCTGTGGATGGCATATTGCGAGAGCAGCTCCAGGCGGTACAGGGCCTCGTCGGTCGAGAAGCCGCCGTTGGCATCGAGGCGCAGCTCCACTTCGCGGTGGGAGAACCGTTCGCGGATACGCTTCACGAGGTCAAGTTCCTGGTCGAAATCGATGGCACCCACCTTCAGCTTTACGCAGCGGAAGCCCTGTTCCAGCTTCTGCTCCATGCGGCACAGCATTTCGTCGTAAGCCCCCATCCATACCAGTCCGTTGATGGGAATGCCCTGCTCGCCGCGGCTGAAGGGAGTATTGAAGAGTTTTGAGTGCACTCTACACTCAAAACTTAATAAGGCTGTTTCGAAACCGAAGAGCATGGAGGGGTAGTCGCGCAGCGTCTCGAAGAATGTATCAATAGCATCCTCGCCCTGTTCCAATGCGGCACGAAACTCTTCGCCCTTCGCCCTTAGCTTTTCACCATAATCCGGCAGGGCGTCACAACTCAGGTCGGGCAGGGGCGCACACTCGCCGATGCCTTGCTGTTCACCATCCGTGATGGTGACAAACCAACTTGTCCGCGTGGTATACACTCCCCGAGACGTCCCTGCCGGCTGCTTGAAATGGAGCATACGCTCCTCAATGTCAATCTTCATATCTCAAACCTCAAACCTCAAATCTCAAATCTCAAACCTTAAACCAATTATGGGATCTTCGGGTACTGTTCGAAGTCAGGCTTGCGTTTCTCCAGGAACGCCTTGCCGCCCTCCTGTGCCTCGTCGAGGAAGTAGTAGAGCATGGTGGCGTCGCCAGCCAACTGCTGAATGCCTGCCTGACCGTCGAGCTCGGCATTCAGGCCTGCCTTGATCATGCGCAGGGCGATGGGGCTGCGCTCCATCATCTCCTCGGCCCAGCTGACGCACTCGTCTTCGAGCTGAGCAAGGGGCACCACCTTGTTCACCATTCCCATCTCCTCAGCTTCCTTTGCGGTGTATTGCCGGCAGAGGAACCATATCTCGCGCGCTTTCTTCTGGCCTACGATGCGAGCCAGATAGCTGCTGCCGAAGCCTGCATCGAACGAGCCCACCTTCGGCCCTGTCTGTCCGAAGATGGCGTTCTCAGAGGCGATGGTCAGGTCGCACACCAAGTGGAGCACATGACCGCCACCTATGGCATAGCCGTTGACCATCGCGATAACGGGCTTCGGCAGGCGCCGTATCTGCATCTGCACGTCGAGTACGCTCAGTCGGGGCACGCCCTCATCGTCAATATAGCCTCCACGGCCTTTTACGTGCATGTCACCACCGCTGCAGAAGGCGTGCTTCACGTCCTCCAGACGCTTGCCCTCAGGCACTGGCGACATGGCTCCCGTGAGCAGCACCACGCGGATACGGGCCATTTCGCGGCAGAGGGCAAAAGCCTGGCTTAGCTCCAGCGTGGTCTTCGGTGTGAAGGCATTGCGATACTGCGGCCTGTTGATGGTGATCTTCGCAATGCCGTTATACTCTTCGAAGAGAATCTCTTCGAACTGACGGATGGTTTTCCACTGTCTCTTTTCCATATAGGTTCTCGTTATCGCGTGATAGTGATGTTCCGCTTGAGGGGCATTTATTTGATTAGGTCGACCGAGCGCTTCAGGAACTTGTCGAGCGCCTCGCCCTTGAGCATGCCGTTCTGCAGCAGAGCCAGGTCGATGAGTTGGTGAACGATGTCGTTCTTCGCGGCAAAACCGCTCAGCACACTTTGCTTTTTCTGTTTCTGCTCGTCGATGGCCTTCTGTGTGTTGGCCTTGTCGTCCTTCTCTTCCTGGGTGATCTCTTCGGGCTTCTTTTTGTCCGTCTGCTGGTTTAGGGCGGCAAGACGGGCTTCCTGTCCCTTGATCTCGCCCTCAATGGGCTTCAGCTGCTCCGAGAGTTGAGCGTTGATTGTTGAGAGCACGTCCTTCACCAAGCGGTGGTCACTGTTGAGCACGAGGTTGTAGGAGTCAGGCATCTGTCCGTAGAAGCCCATGCCCTGCTGGTAGCGGCTCATCTCCTTCATGCGTCGCATCCACTCGTTCTGGGTGATGATGACGGGGCGTGCATCCTCGCCAAGGGCATCGACCTGCACCATGTATTCGGTCTTCTCGCCCTTCGGCATCTGACTCTTGAACACGGCTGACAGATTGTCACGCTCGGCATCGCTGAGGTCGCTCTTCGGAGCATCGCTCTTCACGATGAGGCGGTCGATGATGTCGGCGTCGACACGGGTGAAGCGGCTCTTCTCGAACTTCTGCTCCAAGGTCTGAATGGTAGGCACGTCGAGCTGGCCGTCGAGCAGTAGAACCGAGTAGCCCTTGTCCTGTGCGCCCTTGATGTAGGAGTATTGCTCCTCCTTGTCGGTGGCGTAGAGGTAGACGAGCGTGTCGTCCTTGTCTTTCTGCGAGGCCTCGATGAGCTTGCGGTACTCGTCGAAAGTGAAGTACTTGCCCTCTGTGTCCTTGAACAGCGAGAAGTCCTTGGCGCGGTCGTAGAAGTTCTCCTCGGAGAGGATGCCGTAGTTGATGAAGAGTTTCAGGTCGTCCCACTTCTCCTCGTACTGCTTGCGGTCCTCGTTGAAGATAGCCTTCAGACGGTCGGCTACTTTCTTGGTGATGTAGGTGGAGATCTTCTTCACCTCGCGGTCGCTCTGGAGATACGAGCGGCTGACGTTCAGCGGAATATCGGGCGAGTCGATGACACCGTGGAGCAGCGTCAGGAACTCAGGCACGATGCCTTCGACCTGGTCGGTGACGAAGACCTGGTTGCAGTAGAGCTGGATCTTGTTGCGCTGTAGTTCGATGTTCGACTTGATCTTGGGGAAGTAGAGTATGCCCGTCAGGTTGAAGGGATAGTCCACGTTCAGGTGGATCCAAAACAGTGGTTCGTCGCTCATGGGGTAGAGGGTGCGGTAGAACGACTTGTAGTCCTCGTCCTTCAGCGTGGAGGGTGTCTTCGTCCACAGTGGCTCTACATTATTAATAATATTGTCCTCGTCGGTATCCACCATCTTGCTCTCGTCCTTAGACCACTCCTGCTTCTTGCCGAAGGCCACAGGCACAGCCATGAACTTGCAGTACTTCTGGAGCAGCCCTTCGAGCTTGTACTTGTCGAGGAACTCCTTCGAGTCGTCGTCGATGTAGAGGATGATGTCTGAACCATGCTCGGCACGCTCGGCATCGTCGATCTCGTAGGCAGGAGAACCGTCGCACGACCACTTCACGGCTTTTGCGCCCTCCTTGTAGGAACGAGTGATAATCTCCACCTTCTTCGACACCATGAACGACGAGTAGAAGCCCAGGCCGAAGTGGCCGATGATGTTGTTGGCCGTGTCCTTGTACTTCTCAAGGAAGTCAGTGACGCCTGAGAAGGCAATCTGGTTGATGTACTTGTCAATTTCCTCCTCAGTCATGCCGATGCCGTGGTCGCTGATGGTGATGGTGCCCTTGTCGGCATCGAAGTTGACGCGCACGGTCAGGTCGCCCAGCTCTTCCTTATACTCGCCCTGAGAGGCAAGTGTCTTCAGTTTCTGTGTGGCATCGACAGCGTTGGAAACCATCTCGCGCAGGAAAATCTCATGATCGCTGTAGAGAAACTTTTTGATGACGGGGAAAATGTTCTCGGTTGTAACCCCGATGTTACCTTTTTGCATGATTTTGTATGTTTTTTGTATATTTGTTTCGAAGTCGGGGCTGCAAATACCGTGCCAAATTAAACAATAACCCGGGCGCGCAATCATCGTTTGTCGTGTGTCAACGGAGCTGTCAATCGTAGAAAATGTTAAAAAAAAACAAGACAAGACAAAAACTGTGCCTGTTTGGTTCTTGTGAACTGAAGTTTTATTACCTTTGCACGGATACTCAAAATATAAATTACCAACTGAAACCATGAGACAACTGAAGATCACCAAGTCGATCACCAATCGTGAGAGTGCAGCACTCGACAAGTATCTGCAGGAAATCAGCAGGGAAGAGCTGATCAGTGTAGAAGAAGAAGTGGAGCTGGCTCAGCGCATCAAGAAAGGCGACACCCGGGCATTGGAGCGCCTCACGCGTGCCAACTTGCGGTTTGTGGTCAGCGTGGCAAAGCAATATCAGAATCAGGGACTCTCGTTGCCCGACCTCATCAACGAGGGCAATGTAGGGTTGATTAAGGCGGCTGAGAAATTCGACGAGACACGTGGATTCAAGTTTATCTCCTATGCTGTGTGGTGGATTCGTCAGAGTATCCTTCAGGCCATTGCAGAGCAGAGCCGCATTGTCAGACTCCCGTTGAATCAGGTAGGGTCGGCGAGCAAGATTAACCGCGTGCTCAGTAAGTTTGAGCAGGAGAACGAACGCCGTCCATCGGTAGACGAGATATCGGAGCACCTGGATCTGCCTAAAGAAAAGATCGACGAGGCGATGAGCGTCAATGGACGTCATGTATCGGTCGATGCTCCCTTTGCCGAAGGCGAGGACAACACCCTTCTCGATGTGCTGGTGGGCGAAGATACACCCTCTACCGATCGCGAACTGGTGGTAGAGTCGCTGCGTTCGGAGATCAATACCGCGTTGAAGATACTCACTGTGCGCGAACGCAATGTGATTGAAGCCTTTTTCGGTATCAACCGTCCGGAGATGACGCTTGAAGAGATTGGTGTGAAATTTGGGCTTACGCGTGAACGTGTGCGCCAGATCAAGGAGAAGGCTATCAGGCGTCTTCGTGAGAACAGACAAAACAAATTGCTCAAAACCTATTTAGGATAGAGAGGAAGAAAAGAAGGAATGAAACGTTATCTGACATATTGCCTGCTGGCTGCGCTGATGGTGCTTGCCGGCACAGTAGGGGGAGCCCAGGCCAAGCGCGTGGTTGCTCCCAGTATGTATATGTTTGGTTTTGCTGCCTCGTTCAGCGATACCATTGTCTATTTCACCGATATACAGCGCATAGACAGTGCCTGGGTCGATAAGAAATCGGACTTCCTGCAGAGTCGCGACATCTATTCGGCACAGTTGCGCGACTATCTGACGAAGACGTACAAACTGGATAACCGGACATGCGTCGTGTTCTACAGCAAGAAACGTGTGAAACTCGAGAAGAAATACGTGAAGATGCGTCGTCTCTATGCCAAGGGTAAGGACGGCCGTGAGCATTTTGACGTGAGGATGCTTGAACCGGGCGAGTTCAGCTTTGTGAGCATCGATTTGACCGAAGACGAGCTGATGGAGCAAGAGCAGAATGGCAAAAAGCGGAAGGCTGTCAGATGGAACAGCGGAAGGCAGGAGAGAGGAAATACTATACTGCCCAATATCGACAAGCCTACTGAAGAGAAGATTTTCGAAGGCGTAAGGGATATTGACAGGAACATTCGCGAAAAGCAAAGAAACGAAGTAGATCAGCGTTTGAAGGAGAGAGAGGAATACGAAAAGAACAGGAATAATGGAAAATAGGTTCTTTCGTATTGCTGATTTCGATGTCCACATACGCTATGCCGATAATGCCGTGAGCGATGCTGAACTGCTTACGTCATTTCGCCCCTTTTCTGTAAACACACCTGAGACGGCCGACAAGCCCCTGTTTATAATGACCGTCGACAACAAGATGAGGCGCGATAAGACGGCTACGCTCATACGCTCGTTCGATACAGGCAATGGCGATACCGTTGTCTATCGTTTGAGCGACGGAGGCTATCAGTATGTCATTTGTAATCTTAGAGGACAGGCTTGTTGTCTTTTGGAGACCCACGAACACTTTGCCGACTGTCGTTGCGCCCTGCGAGGCGACTACTACATGCGTCATTTCGGACTGAACAATGCGCTGATGATGGCTTTCGCATTTGCCGGAAGCTACCATGGGGCTGTACTCATTCATGCATCGTGTATCAAACAGGGCGAGTGGGGCTATCCTTTTACCGCCAAGAGCGGTACGGGCAAGAGTACCCATACGGCACTTTGGATGCAGACCATCGAAGGCTGCGAGTTGCTAAACGACGATAATCCCATTGTACGGATTGTGAATGACGAGTCGTTTATCTACGGCTCTCCCTGGAGTGGAAAGACTCCCTGTTATCGCAACATCAAAGCTCGTCTTGGTGCAATGACACGCATTGAGCGGAGCTTAGAGAATCATTGCGACCGGCAGACACCGCCACAGGCGTTTGCCTCGATTCTCCCTGCCTGTTCGTCAATGCAGTGGGACGAGGAAATCCATGCCAACCTTTGTAACATCATTACCCGGATTATCGAGACTACCCCTTGCTTCGTCATGCACTGCCTGCCCGACGAGGAAGCGGCAAGGGTGAGTTATGCAACGATAAAAAGGTAAAAAAGGGTGAAGGTGATGAAAGAAAAGATACAGGAGATGAACGTCAAGGTGGTAGACAATGCCGAACTGCTGCCATTCATTGTCAGTGAACTCGAAGCAACGCCTGGCAAAACCGTTACGCTGCCCCTTCGCGGACGGAGCATGCGACCCTTTCTTGAGGACGGACGCGATAAGGCTCTGCTCACGTTGGCTACCAATCCGCAGGTGGGCGATGCAGTATTGGCAGAGGTGGCTCCCCTCCATTTTGTGCTCCATCGAATCGTTGCTATCGAAGACCAATGTGTCACACTGCGAGGTGACGGCAATCTTGCGGTGGAGCAATGTAGGGTGAGTGATGTAAAGGCAGTCGCCCTGGGCTTCTACCGAAAAGGCCGTTCGCGGCTCGATAGCACAAAGGGACTCAAGTGGCGCGTCTATTCGTGGTGGTGGACACGGTTGCTGCCACTGCGCCGCTATCTGCTGTTCATCCTCCATCCCCATATTCCAGGAAGACTGAAAAATATCATAGCCTTATGAAAACGAAGAAAGGATTCAAGCTTCGCACGGTGTGCGGAGAGAATATCATTGTTGCCGAGGGTCTGGCTAATATAGACTTCGGACGTCTTATCACGCTCAACGAGTCGGCTGCCTTCCTGTGGACGAAAGCTGTGGAACAGCCCGCGTTTACAGTCGACCAACTGACGCAGTGGCTCATAGACGAATACGAGGTCGACGAGCCGACGGCCCGCAAGGATGCGGAGACGCTGGCAGAGAATTGGTTGAAGATAGGAATCGTAGAATAGTTTATCCCCTTTACCCTTTTACCTTTTTATATATCAAAGCGTGAGTTCAAAGGTCATGCAGTCCTTGAACTGTCCTTGAAGGCAGGCATTCTCACGAAACAATCCGAACAGCGCGCTGCCACTGCCGCTCATGGCAGCGTAGGTGGCTCCCATATCGTATAGCTGCTGCTTGATGGCTCCTATCTCCGGGTGCAAGGCAAACACGCTACGCTCGAAATCGTTCGTCAGCTCGTCGCGCCAGGTGTCTACCGGCTGCAAAACAATGTCGCGGCAGTTTTTCTTCGGACGTTGAGGTGTGATGAGCGAAAAAGCCTCCTTCGTCGAAACGGGAATATCGGGGCGTACCACCGCCATGTGCCATCCGCTAAGATCCAGGCTGATAGGCTGCAAACGTTCACCTATACCTTCGGCGTAGGCAGGACGGCCTACGATGAAAAACGCACAGTCGGCACCCAGACGAGCAGCATAACTGATCATCTGGTTGTCAGAAAGACCAAGGCCGCACATCTTGTTGAGCAACATGATCATCGAAGCACAGTCGCTGGAGCCTCCACCCATGCCTGCCTGAGTAGGAATAACTTTATGAAGATGGGTGTGAACGCGTGGCATCTGGGGGAAGTCCTGCTTTAGCAGTTGGTAGGCTCGAACCACGAGGTTACGCTGTTCGTCGCCCTCGATGGCTATGTTGGTCACCTTTAAGTCGCAATCCACTTTCGAGGGGAAAGCATCGTCCATAGGCAACACTTCAAGGGCATCGCAAATAGGAACTGGGAAGAACACCGTCTCCAGGTCGTGATAGCCGTCCGGACGGCGGTTTACTACGTTAAGTCCCAGATTGATCTTAGCTATCGGAAAATGAATCATGACTGTTCGTTCTTGGTCTTTTTATTCTGTCAGACAATGGTCTATCATCTCTATCATCTGCTTGGGAACACCGAAGCGTGGGTCGTCGCTGTGAGGATCGATAGCCTGTAGGAAGTGGGGCAGCTCGTCTTTGTAGACCGTCTTCATTCGCACGTTGAAATGATCGGCATCAGAACAGGAGTAGGCCACATTGGCCAGGCGGTCGCAGAGCTTTACAAATGGAGCATAAGGCGTCGTCCTGATGCCTGCATAGTATTTCTCACCCGCCCGCTCGTCGCGTGAGCGTCCTTTCTCGTTGGTCAGCGCGTAGACAATCTCAGTAGCCATCACCGTTTGTTCTTCCGTCATGTAGTTGCGGGCAGTACGCATTACGTCATTATAGGTCTGGCGGGCATCCTCAATGCTGTCGTGAAAATAACCGGCAAAGACCAGTGGCAACACGTCGGCCACATTGATGCACACGAGATGACCGTATTCGCTTACATTGCAAGCCACCATATCGAGATGATAGCCGTAGGGCAGCCCTTCACCATAGGTCTGATTGACGCTTTGATGCAGCTGATGGGCAGCCTCCCTGATTTCCGAGATAATGGTCTTCTGCTGTTCCAAGACCACTTTAAATGTTTCTTTTTCCATGAGCGTGTCCTTTCGCTTGCAAAAGTACTAAAAAAAATGGAAACCAACAGGGATTATTGATATAAACTTGTTTTTTTTGAGAAGATGATGGGTGGATATGGAAAATAATGCTTACTTTTGCATGATAAAAGCAATAATGACTAAAGACCAATCACGTCGTTCTATGTACAAACAACACAAGGGCTTTCTTTATTTTATCTGCTCGGTTTCAGCGATGGGGGGCTTGCTCTTCGGCTACGACTGGGTGGTCATAGGAGGTGCTAAGCCGTTCTATGAGTTGTTCTTCGGCATCGGTGAGTCGCCTGTGATGCAGGGCGTGGCCATGACCACTGCCTTAGTGGGCTGCTTAGTGGGTGCAATGGTAGCAGGAGCTGCTGCCGACAGATGGGGCCGCAAGCCGCTGCTCATGTTGTCGGCAGTACTGTTCACGGTCTCTGCCATCGGCACAGGACTATTCAACGACTTCACCTTATTTAATATAGCCCGCTTTGTGGGCGGTGTGGGCATCGGCGTGGCCTCGGCCCTGGCACCGATGTATATCGCCGAGGTGAGCCCCGCAGAGATTCGCGGCAGGATGGTGAGCCTGAACCAGATGACCATTGTGCTCGGCATTCTGGCGGCACAGATTGTCAACATGCTGTTGGCACGCGACACCAGCATAGCAGAGAACATGGAGTGGAACGTAGCATGGGGCTGGCGTTGGATGTTCTGGGCCGAGACGCTACCCGCTGCGCTGTTCCTCGTGATGAGCTTCTTCATTCCGGAGAGTCCTGTGTATATTAAAATGAGAAATGAGAAATTTAAAATGAGAAATGAAAATAACAAAATGGATAATAAAGAGGATACACAAGGTCATTCCTTCATTTCTAATTCCAATTTCTCATTCCTCATTTCTCATTCCTCATTTAGGAGAGTACTTATCCTCGGTCTCGTCATTGCCGTGTTCCAACAGTGGTGCGGCACGAACGTGATCTTCAACTATGCCCAGGAGATATTTCTCGGTGCCGGCTTCGACGTCGACGGCATGTTCATCAACATCGTCATCACGGGCATTGCCAACGTGCTCTTCACGTTTGTAGCCCTTTACACCATTGAGAAATGGGGACGCCGCACGCTGATGCTCATCGGTGCGGGAGGCCTGGGACTGATTTACCTGACGCTGGGCACCTGTTATTTCTTCGAGGTGAAAGGTGTGATGATGGTGATGCTGGTGGTGGCAGCCATCTCGGTCTATGCCATGACCTTAGGCCCCGTGACCTGGACGCTGCTGGCAGAGATCTTCCCCAACCGCATTCGTGGTGTGGCGATGGCCACCTGCACGTTTGCCCTGTGGGTGGGCTGCTGCACGCTGACGTTCTCGTTCCCCTCGATGAATGCGGCCTTAGGCAGCAGCGGCACCTTCTGGATTTATAGCGCCATCTGCGTCTGCGCCTTCTTGTTCCTGTTCAGAAGATGTCCGGAAACGAAGGGCAAGAGTCTGGAGGAACTGGAAAGGGAACTGACGGAGGAAAAAGTAAAAAGGTAAAAAAGTAGGATACATATATGGTAAAAGCTTGGAGAGAGTTGGTGACGATACCAACGTATGAGATTGGAAAGGCAGAGAAGAACCCCATCTTCCTGGAGAAGCGAGTATATCAGGGCTCGAGCGGCGTGGTATATCCCTACCCCGTCATCGAGTCGATAGCCAACGAGCCGACGCCGAAGGAATGGCGGGCTGTGTACTTGGAGAACGAGTATTTCAAGGTAATGGTGCTGCCTGAACTGGGCGGTCGCATCCAGATGGCGTATGATAAGATCAAGGAGCGCCACTTCGTCTATTACAACCACGTCATCAAGCCTGCACTCGTGGGACTGACGGGGCCATGGATATCGGGCGGCATCGAGTTCAACTGGCCACAGCACCACCGTCCCAGCACCTACCTGCCCGTAGACTGCGACATCGTGGAGAACGAGGACGGCAGTGTGACGGTATGGGTGAACGAGATGGAGCGGATGTTCCATCAGAAAGGTATGGCAGGCTTCACGCTGCGTCCAGGTTGTGCCTATTTAGAGATTCAAGGGCGTGTGTCAAACCGCACGTCGCTACCGCAGACGTTCCTCTGGTGGGCTAACCCCGCCGTAGAGGTGAACGATGACTACCAAAGCGTATTCCCACCCGACGTGAATGCCGTCTTCGACCATGGCAAGCGTGCGGTGTCGAGCTTCCCCATCGCTACGGGAACCTATTACAAGATGGACTACTCGGCCGGTGTGGACATCTCGAACTACAAGAACATCAAGGTGCCCACGTCGTATATGGCCGTGAATTCAAAGTATGACTTCGAGGGTGGCTATGAGAACGACACTCACGGTGGCATGCTCCACGTGGCCTCGCATCACTTCTCGCCCGGCAAGAAGCAGTGGACGTGGGGTAACGGCGACTTTGGACGTGCGTGGGACAGGAACCTCACTGACGAGATTGGTGTGTCCGACAGTTCTGCCGTCGGAATCACGAACTCTGGCTTCCGTCCCTACATCGAGCTGATGGCGGGCGTCTATACCGAAAATCAGCCCGACTTCACATGGCTCATGCCCTATGAGGAGAAGCAGTTCGTGCAGTACTTTATGCCCTATCGCGAGCTGGGCGTGGTGAAGCAGGCCTCGAAAGACTTCGTCATGAACATCGAGGAGGCTGGCGAGGGTAGGGTGACCTTCAAGGTGCTGGCAACGTCGAAGCAGGAAGTCAGGATTGTGCTCCGCAATAAACAAGGAGAGACATGTTATGATAAGCTGGTGACACTGTCACCGGAAGAGGTCTTTGAGCAGACTGTCGATGTGAATGGCGCCAAGTTTGACGAACTGACATTAACCATCAGCAAGACTAATCATAATTCTTGCGTCCCTTCGGTAGCAAGCGAGCAAAGCTCGAGCGCCCAATTCTCAATTCATAATTCTCAACTCTCTTGGCACGCAGAGCCCGACGATATCCGACCCATTCCCGATGCCGCCGAGGCAGCCCTCTCACCAGAGGACACAAAGACCAACGACCAGCTCTACCTCACAGGACTTCATCTGGAGCAATACCGCCACGCCACATGGAGCGCCCTCGACTACTATGAGGAGGCCCTACGTCGCGATCCTAACGACGTGCGCTGTCTGAATCAGACAGGACTGTGGTACCTGCGTCGCGGTCGTTTCGACAAGGCCGAAACCTACCTGAGAAAGGCCGTAAGGATATGGAAGAAGCGCAATCCGAATCCATACGACGGTGAGCCGATCTTCAATCTGGCACTCACGCTGAAGTATACGACCAGCCAACTAAACGACCGACAAGAGGCATACGAACTCTTCTGGAAGTCCACATGGAACAAGGCGTGGGCCGATGCAGGCTATTATGAGGCCGCTTGCATCAGCGTGAGCCAAGGTCGCTATGACGATGCTTTGGACGAGTTGAATCGTTCGCTTATCTTCAACAGTTGCAACCACAAGGCCAGGGCGCTGAAAGCTACTGTACTCCGCAAATTGGGCCGTAAGAATGAGGCTCTGAGGTGGATAGCGGAATCGATACATCTTGACCGTTTCAACTATGGCTGTCAGTATGAGGAGTATTTGCTGACGGGAGTGACGACGGAGCAAATGAAGGCACTGATGCGCGATGACCTCTACAGCTCCAACTTCGGAACGCTCCGTGCTGCAAAGAATAATCACGAGTTGGCACTCGACTATGCGCAGGCAGGATTGTGGCAGGATTGCATCGATATTCTGCAGCTGGTGGAAGAACAACATCCGCTCACCTATTATTATATGGGCTATGCCAAGTCAATGCAAGGCAAACTGGACGAGGCGAAAGCCTGCTTCGAGAAGGCAGAGCAGACCGACTCCTACTGTTGCTTCCCTAACCGATTGGAGGACATCCTAGCATTGGAGACAGCCAAAACTTACAATCCTGACGGTGCCCGTGCTCCCTACTATCTTGGTTGCCTCTACTATGACAAACGGCAATATGACGTGGCCGTCGAGAACTGGGAACTCGCAGCTAAGCTCGACCCGAAGTTCCCCACAGTATGGCGTAACCTCGCGTTGGCGCGCTTTAACAAGCAAGACCGTCAAGAAGAAGCCTTGGAATATATGGAGAGAGCCTTCCGTCTTGATGAGACGGACAGTCGTGTACTGATGGAGCTTGACCAGCTCTATAAGCGTGTGCAGAAGCCACATCAGGAGCGTCTCGATTTCTTGCAGAAGTACCCTCAACTCGTTGCACAGCGCGACGACCTTGTGTTGGAGGAGATAACGTTGCTTAATCAGCTTGGCCGCTACGAGGAGGCTATGCAGAAACTTGATGCCCACCAATTCCATCCATGGGAGGGTGGTGAAGGCAAGGTGCCTGCACAGTATCAGATTTGTCGTGTAGAGCTGGCAAAGAGAAGCCTCACTCCACAGGGCGAGGAGAATAATTACCTTCATGCTATCCAGTTATTGGAGCAGTGCCTCGTCTATCCGCACCACCTCGGTGAGGGCAAGCTCTACGGTGCCCAGGAGAACGACTTTTACTATTTCCTCGGAGTGGCTTATGACGCCTTGGGACAGCAGGAGAAAGCTCGCGAATGCTGGGAAGAAGCCACGAAAGGGCCGCAGGAGCCTGCCGCCGCTATGTACTACAACGATGCCAAGCCCGACAAGATATTCTTCCAGGGAATGGCCCTGCTGAAGTTAGGTCGCAAGGATGAGGCCAACGGTCGTTTCTATAAGCTCATCAACTATGGCAAGCAACACATCTTTGAGCATCAGACAATGGATTATTTTGCAGTGTCTTTGCCCGATTTGCTCATCTGGGATGATTCTCTCGACAGGAAGAACCTGATTCATTGCAAGTATATGCTTGCCCTTGGCTATTATGGTATAGGCAATCGGGAAAAGGCTCTTCAGTTTATGTCCGAGGTCAAGGAACTTGACATTAACCATCAGGGAATCGGTTTAGACAAAATATAAATATCAGAATAAATCCTGCAAAACGTTTGCGGGATTTGTTTTTTATGCGTATCTTTGCAAAAGAAACAATTCTATTCACTATTATTAATACTAAAAACCAAGATTATGAAGAAAAAGTTTATTTGCGCTGTTTGTGGTTATATCTATGAAGGCGACGAAGCACCCGAGAAGTGCCCAGTGTGTAAGGCTCCCGCATCGAAGTTCTCTGAACTCAACGAGGATGCTGACCTGACCTATGCTACCGTTCACAAGATTGGTGATGGCAAGCCCGAGGGCGTCAGCGAAGAGATGATTCAGGATCTGCGCAATCACTTCAATGGTGAGTGTGGCGAGGTGGGTATGTATCTGGCTATGGCCCGTCAGGCCGATCGCGAGGGCTATCCCGAGATTGCCGAGGCATTCAAGCGCTATGCTTTCGAGGAGGCCGACCATGCTTCGCGCTTTGCTGAGCTGCTTGGTGAGTGTGTATGGGATACGAAGACCAACCTTGAGAAGCGTGCTGCTGCCGAGGCAGGTGCTTGCGAGGATAAGTTCCGTATTGCCAAGAACGCCAAGGCTGCCGGTTTCGATGCTATCCACGACACCGTACATGAGATGGCTAAGGACGAGGCTCGTCACGGTGCAGGTTTCGCTGGTCTGCTGAAACGCTACTTCGGAAAGTAAAAAAGTAAGAAAGTAAAAAGGTAAAAAGGAAAAAAGTAAAAAGGCAAAAAATAAAATGAAGGAAAGTCCGTTTTATCAGTATATGATAAGACGGATTTTTCTTTTTCTCTCTATATGTCTGGGCATCACGGCATGTTCGGATAACGACACGTTCACTACCAGCGGGTCGGCACGCCTGACATTTTCCGCTGATACGGTCAAGATGGACACCGTTTTTTCCACCGTTGGTTCTTCAACCTATACTTTCTGGGTGTTCAACAATGCATCTGACGGTATCAGGCTTAAGAGCGTACGCCTGCAACTGGGCAACCAGACAGGTTTCCGTGTCAATGTAGACGGTAGTTATTTAGACAATGCGTTAGGTTCGGTTGCCAACGATTTCGAAGTGCGCGAAGGCGACAGCCTACGTGTATTTGTAGAGCTGACAGCACCCGAGAACGGTAAGGAGGAGGCACAGCTTGTCGAGGATGACTTGGTTTTCTCGTTGGAGAGTGGGGTAGAGCAGCGCGTACATTTGCAGGCCCATACCTGGGACGCCCTTCAGTTGCGCGATGTGAGAATCAGTCGCGACACACATCTTTCTTCTATTAAACCGGTTGTGGTATATGGAGGCCTACGGGTCGATAGTGCTGCTACGCTCTATATCCGCAACACCACTATCTTCTTTCACGATAAAGCCGGCATTGATGTGTATGGTTGTCTGGATGCTGATGGTGTTACCCTTCGTGGAGACCGAATGGACCACATGTTCGACTATTTGCCTTATGACCGTGTAAGTGGACAGTGGCGAGGCTTGCATTTCTTTTCTTCTTCAACGGGCAACTCGCTGGTCAACACAGAGATACGCAATCCAGAGGATGCCATCATCGTTGACTCGGCTGCATTGTCGCCCAATAGTCAGCGCCTGTACATGGAGCGTTGCGTTGTACACAACTGTAAGGGAGCAGGACTGAAGGCTGTCAATGCCTACGTAGGTGCACAGTATTGTCAGCTTTCGAATACGTTGGGCGACTGTGTGGCCATCCATGGTGGAGTGGCCATCTTCGATCATTGTACGTTGGCTCAGTTCTATCCTTTCTCTGCCAGTCGTGGAGCGGCTCTTCGTTTCACCAATTTCCTGAACGACTATTCTCTGCCACTGGAATTGTTCAAGCTTACCAATTCTATCGTGACGGGCTATGCCGATGATGTGGTGATGGGAGAGATGCGCGACTCAACGGTAGCCTACAACTACTATTTCGAGAATGATGTGTTGCGGACACCCGCTGTTGCGGATAGTACACGTTTCACAAATATCACTTGGGAAGAACCCAGCGATACTACGTCAGGTGGTAAGAAACTGTTTGTGCTTATCGACGAGAAGAACCTGAAATATGACTTCCATCTCGACTCGCTCTCGACAGCCAAAGGAAAAGGATGCTATGAACGTTGAACCTTGAACGCATGGTTACTTCCATGTGGCTCCTTCACGTAAGACAAATGATATCTTGCTCTTTTTGGGAAGCAAGGGCTTTGTCCACTCGCCGCCAAGTATCTGGATGGTAGTAGAAGCCGTGGAGCGTAGTAGGGCATTGTCGACAGCCTCTTGCAACGACAGATAGTCGCCACGGCCCTGACGGTCGACGGTGATATCGGCATCGGTGCGGTATTTCCTTAACACGGGAATCTCCTCGCAGAGGGCATCGGCCAACAGTCGGGCCACCACGTGAGCACCATATACGTTATAGTGGGTATTGTCCTGACGGCCATTAGGCACGCTGGGTTCCTCACCTGGCAGGAACCACATGTGGAGTTTCTTCGATGCCTCGGTACCGAGACCTTGTTCCAAATCATGCGTAATCTGGTTGGCATCGACGAAGTGGCAGTTCATCCGGCTGGCTACATCACGCGGAGCCACACGATAGAGTCCGTGGGTATCGATCAGCGAGTCGCCTTCCACCATCTTCACACCATCCTTGAACGTTGTCGTGCGCAGCTTTTCGTCATCATCATTCTCAGGAGCGTTCACAAAGAAGTTACGGCGCACCACGCAGTTCATCAGCACGGGAATGCCCCCATGCTCGCGTGTCTCACGCACGAACTTGGCTAAGTTATAATCAAAGGTTGAGCCGGGGTCGGTATGGCGGTCGGCTTTGGGCTTCTCGTCGTTATGACCGAACTGGATAATGACGTAGTCACCAGGCTTCATCTTCTCCAACACTTTGTCCCATCTGCCCTCGTTGATGAAGCTCAGTGAGGAACGACCATTGACTGCGTGATTGTCAACAACGATGTTGTCGTCGAAGTAGCATTGCAGGGCCATGCCCCATCCGCGCTCCTGCTTACCTCCTGAAATGTCTTTGTTGGCAGCGGTAGAGTCACCTATTATAAAAATGGTGGTGGTCTTGTCGGTAGCTGAGGTCAGCAGCACGATGACCACGAACAAACACACTGTTCTTATCAGTCTCAACACGATCTGCACTATTTGATGGTGGCAATCAGTTCTTCTATGGTGACCAGCTGCTGTTCGCCCGTGGTCATGTTCTTCAGAGTGAGCTTGCCTTCGTTCATCTCGTTCTCTCCAGCCAAGGCAACGAAAGGTATCTGCTTAGCATTGGCATAGGCCATCTGCTTCTTCATCTTCGAGGCATCGGGATAGATTTCGGTACGTATGCCAGCATCACGGGCACCGGCCACGGCAGGCATGCAATAAGCCGTTTCCTTCTCTCCGAAGTTGATGAATAGCAGTTGGGTGGTCTGTATAGCCTCCTTGGGATAGGCATCAAGCTGGTTCAGCACATCATAGATACGGTCAACACCGAAAGAGATGCCTACGCCCGAAAGACCGGGCATGCCAAAGATACCTGTCAGGTTGTCGTAACGGCCACCGCCGGTGATAGAGCCAATCTGTACGTCGAGGGCTTTCACCTCGAAGATGGCACCGGTGTAGTAGTTCAGGCCGCGGGCAAGAGTGAGGTCGAGCTGTATCTCGTTGTGAAGGGAAATGGCCTTTGTTGCAGCGGCTGAGCCGCTGCCTACGGTTAATGCGGAGAGAATGTAGCGGCACTCATCAACGCCCTTCAAGCCAACTTCGCTGTCCTTTAGTACAGAAGCGATGGTATTGAGTTTCTCCTCATTTGTACCTTCAAGTAGGATGATGGGCTGCAGCTTCTCTATCTGCTCGTCAGTGAGACCGTTCTCACGGAGTTCCTGGTTGACGTTGTCAATACCTATCTTGTCTAGTTTGTCGATGGCTACGGTGATATCGACAATCTTGTCGGCTGCACCAATATACTCGGCAATGCCGGAGAGAATTTTACGATTGTTGATCTTTATCTGCACGCGTACACCGAAGCGAGTGAACACGGTGTCGATAATCTGCATCAGCTCTACTTCGTTCAGCAGGGAATCACTGCCCACGACATCGCCATCGAACTGATAGAACTCACGATAGCGGCCCTTCTGTGGACGGTCGGCACGCCACACTGGCTGCACCTGATAACGCTTGAACGGCAGTTGTAACTCCTCACGATGCATCACCACATAGCGGGCGAAGGGTACGGTGAGGTCGTAACGCAGACCTTTCTCACAGAGTCTGGCTGCTAAGTGAAGCGCATTACGCTCCTGTAGTTCGTCGTCAGACACTTTGGAGAGGAAATCACCGCTGTTCAGCACTTTGAACAACAGCTTATCACCCTCTTCGCCATACTTGCCCATGAGCGTCTGCAGCGTCTCCATAGCGGGTGTCTCTATCTGCTGGAAGCCGTAAAGCTCGTAGACGTTGCGTATGGTATTGAAGATATAGTTGCGACGGGCCATCTCTTGCGGGCCAAA
>JAFZIL010000012.1 GCA_017554385.1 Prevotella sp.
CGTATTCACGATGGCAAAATTACAACTTTTTTTGCATAACCGGCGAGAAAGTAGCGACATTTTTGGTTTTTTTGCTCTTTTTTTCGTACCTTCGCAGCCAAATGGTACGAAAAATATTCATATTGATATTCCTGATGGGATTCCTGCCGGGGGCCAACGGAAGGAGTGAAGGACGGAAGAAGGTGGCGGTGGTGCTGAGTGGCGGCGGTGCCAAGGGTACGGCGCACATCGGTGCCCTGAAGGTGTTGGAACGTGCGGGAATACCCATCGACATCATCTGCGGCACGAGCATGGGCAGTCTTGTCGGTGGCATCTATGCCTGCGGACATCCTGCCAGCGAGATTGACTCGGTGGTGAGGACGCTGGACTGGGGGTTTGTGCTCTCGGATCGTGAGGAACTGAAGAAGCAGAGCCTGCAAGAGCGTGAGAAGCAGAATACCTATGTGATATCGAAGGAGATTAGTCTGGGAGGGAAGGAGAGAAGGAGTAAGGAGGGAAGGAGCCAGGGCGGCGGTTTTATATCGGGTAAGAATGTCACAGCGTTGATTGACGCCTTTACGGCTCCCTACCATGACTCCATCGACTTCAATACGCTTCCCATTCCTTTCGCCTGTGTGGCAACGGATGTGGTGGACTACTCAGAGCAGGTGTTCCATAGTGGCAGACTGGGTCAGGCCATGCGTGCCAGCATGTCGATTCCCGGTGTCTTCGCCCCCGTCAGAATGGGCGAGCGGGTGCTGGTGGACGGTGGACTGACGAACAACTTCCCTGTTGACGTGGCTCGGGCCATGGGCGCCGACTATGTCATCGGCGTCGATGTGCAGGAGCCGCTGAGAAAGGCTGCGGACCTGACGACAACGTCGAGCATACTGCTGCAGATTGTCGACCACAACTGTCAGCATAAATACGAGGAGAACGTGGCTCTTACTGACATCCACATTCATGTGAATACCAAGGGATACAGCTCGGCCAGTTTCTCGACGGCTGCCGTCGACACGATGATACGACGGGGCGAAGAGGCTACGATGGAATTCTGGGACCAGCTGATAGCGCTTAAGAATGAAGAATTAAGTTCGCTTCGCAAGGCCACACTCTCAAAGAGAGAACGCCACACTCTCAAAGAGAGAATGAAGAATGAAGAATTTGCTACCGCAGCAGATTCAGCACAACAAGGAAGCGCGGTAGCAAACTCTACACTCTACAATCTACACTCAAACGAATCAGACAGTACGGGCGTTTCGTCGGCGACGGTCAACGTGGGGGCACGTTTCGACAGCGAGGAGATGGTGGCCCTGCAGGTGAATGCCGCGTTGCCCTTCCACACGAAGATTCCTACTGAGATGGAGGTGACGCTGCGGTTGGGAAAGCGACTGATGGGACAAGTGTTATGGTCGCTGCGTCCGCTGAGTTTTTTCCAGCCGACGGTGTCGTATACCTTCCGCAACAGCGAAATAGACTTCTTCGAATACGGCAATAAGCTCTATAGCATAACCTGCAACCAGCACACGGGCATGCTGAAACTCTTCAACTTCAATGTCCGCAACTTTAATATCAGCATCGGGGCCAACTGGGACTACTACGATTTCCATACGGTGCTCTCCGACCATCAGTCCATTCGCGACAGTGAGCAGGGAATGGACGACATCGTGGATAAAGGCTTTGTCAATTATGAGTTCAAGGCCGACTACAACAGCGAGAACGACTGGTATTTCCCCACACGCGGCGCCAGGTTCCATGCCCGCTTTGCCTATCATACCGACAACTTCATCGAGCTGAACAGCGAGATTGGTCTGCGCGACTATGCTGCGATGTGGCGCATGGCATTTCCCGTCAGCCGGAAGATTACCATCCAGCCTACGCTGTTCGCCCGATTGCTGTTCTACGACGGGGAGACGCCGTTCATGTTGAACAACATGATGGGTGGTGAGTGGCAGGGTCACTACATGCCCCAGCAGATGCCCTTTGCGGGTGTGGGATATGTGGAACTGTCGTGGGAGAAACTGGTGGCAGCGCAACTGTTGGCACAATACAAACCGTCGTCGAACAGCATCTTCCAGTTCCGTGTGGCCGTAGGACAGGATGCTCCCGTCTTCAAGGATCTGTTGCGTCACAAGACCATGCTCGGTGCCTCGGCCAGTTACTACCTGAACACGATGTTCGGACCGCTCGGCGCTTCCATCGGATACAGCAACCTGACGAAGAAGTTCTATTACTTCATTAACCTGGGATTTGTGTTTTAATAGAAGGAGTTGGGGAGGGAAGGAGTAAGGAGTTAAGCATAAAAAGGTTAAAAAAGATGAGGCGGCAGCAAATTCTTCACTCTTCATTCTTCATTCTTCATTTTTTGTGCTATCTTTGCAGCGAGATATGTGGAAATGGCCTAAAACTGTTAGCAAGACATTGTCCGTCAGGCTGAGCCTATTGGTGGTCTTTTCGATAGCGATACTCCTTTCGCTGTCGCTGATGATCATGTTGTATTTCTCGCGCCAGACCCTGAAACAGGAGGCGTTGCAGAGTGCCGAGCAGACGCTGGAGGGCATGGTCTACAACATCGACAACATTATGTTGAGTGTGGAGCAGACCACGGGCAACATCTTCTTCAGCATGGTGCCGCACATAGACAATCCCGAAATGATGTTCATGTATGCCAAGAAACTGGTGGAGACGAATCCTTATGTGGCAGGATGCGCTATTGCCTTCAAGGAGGACTTCTACAAAGGACACAGGCAGTTCATGGCTTATATGCATCATGCCGACAGTGCCGGGGTGGCCTATGCAGACTCGGACATAGAACGTGACGACATGTTTGCCGACGCGCCCTATACGGAGCAACGGTGGTTTACGAAACCCATGGCGACGGGCAGGGCGGAATGGATGAATCCGCTGCGAGGTGTGACGAGCAACGAGGAGCCGATTTTTACATTCTCTCTGCCATTGCCCGGTCCTGACGGCAAGCCTATTGGTGTGATGGGCGTCGACGTGTCGCTCAGCCTGCTGTCGGACATTGTGGACGCTGCCACGCCGTCGGAGAATTCTTATTGTACGCTGATTGACGACGACGGCACGTTCATCGTACACCCCAACACGAGGAAAGTGTTGAACAAAACGGCGCTGATGCTGAACGAGCAGTCGGCCAAGGATGCCGCACAGGCCATGATATCGGGCGGGACGGGCTATAAGCCATTCCGGCTGGACGGCAAAGACTACTATGTGTTCTACAAGCCCTTCAGGCGCGAGGCCGTGTTCGGCCAGTCGGCCGACGATTTGCATTGGAGTGCCGGCATCGTATATCCCGCCGACGACATCTTCGGCGAACACAAGCGCCTGGCATGCTATGTGCTGGCCATTGCCGTCGTAGGACTGCTGCTGCTGTTCGTCATCATCTGCGCGGGCATCCACTGGCAGCTGAAGCCGCTGAACATGTTGACGGAACAGGCCGGGCGCATTGCCAAAGGTAACCTTGACGAACCGATTCCCGACAGTTGGAGGGAAGACGAGATCGGTCGCCTGCAAAGCAACTTCAAGACGATGCAGCAGTCGCTGGCAACCAATATCGGAGAACTGGAGCAGCTGACGACCGTACTGGAAAAGCACGGTGAGGAACTGAGGATAGCCTACGAGAAGGCTCAGAAGGCCGATCGCATGAAGACGGCATTCCTGCACAACATGACGAACCAGATGCTGGAACCGTCGGAGGCCATCAGCAAGGATGTGGAGGAGCTGTTTAAGGAGTTGAGGAGAGAAGGAGCTGCTGCCCTGTTGGCTGATGATATCCAGCGGAACGGCCAGACCATTGCCGACCTGCTGAGAAACCTGCTCAACATGTCGGACGAAGACATCAGAAAGGAGGTCGACTATGTTTAATATCCGTAAGTCGTTCTCCACCAAGCTCACCCTTGGCATCCTGATGATGGCTGTGGTCATCTTCGTGCTGTCGCTGGGCGTGCTGTTCACCCAGTCGCGCCACCTCATCCGCACCAAGGCGGTAGGACGTGCCAACAATGTGCTGAACGCTACCATGCAGCGCATTACACGCCACCTTATGACCATCGAGAATGCCACCAATTCCTACAGCTGGATGATAGAGCAGTCGTTCCAGCCGGAATCGCTGCTGGGATATAGCAACCTCATTGTCAGACTGAATCCGCACATCGACGGCTGCTCCATCAGTGCCGAGCCTGACATGTTCAAGAAATACGGCAAACACTTCTCGGTATATACCGTCAGGGAATTGGGCGATGCTAGTGGTGCGGCACCTGGTACCGTTCCTGATTCTATTACCACCGTCATCGAGGAGGAATACGATTACTTCCATAAAATATGGTACAAGACGCCCCGTGAACTCAATGCCGGATGCTGGGTGGTGTACACGGACGAAGCGGACTCGCTGGAGCTGACGCTCGACGGCATGGTGGCCTCGTATGGCAAGCCGCTGTATAGCGCTGACAGCAGCGTTGTGGGCATCATCAGCACGGACCTGTCGCTGCTAAGGCTCTCGAAAGTCATGTCGGAAGTAAGACCTTACCCCCACTCGTACTTCACGATGATTGACGGAGACGGCCGCTTTATCATCCATCCCGACTCTACTCGCCTGTTCACACAGACCATCTTCACCAATGCAGACCCGCGGGGATCGTTCGACCGCATCGCCTTGGGGCACGAAATGACGGCTGGAAAGAAAGGGCAGATGGTGGTGAACATCGACGGGGCACCATGCCTGGTATGCTACCAGCCTGTGGCAGGAACGAAATGGAGCCTGGCCATCGTGTGTCCCGACAGCGACGTGCTGGCAGGCTACTACCGGCTGACATACATCGTCGTTCCGCTGCTCGTCGTCGGACTGATCATCATTCTCCTGCTGTGCCATAGAGTCGTTGCCCATACCATCCGTCCGCTCAACCAACTGTTAGACAAGACGCAAAGCATTGCTGCCGGCAACATGGAGGTACACATTTCCAAGAGCCGGAGCGAGGACGTCATAGGACGGTTGCAGAACAGTTTTGCCACCATGTTGCGGTCGCTGAACTTCCACATGGGTAGCGTAAGATATACCAGCGAACAGACACGTTTGCGCAACGAGGAACTGGAAAAGGCCACCTTGCTGGCTAAGGAGGCTGAGAGTCAGAAAACTATCTTTATCCAAAACGTGACGCATCAGATTCGCACGCCGCTTAACATCATCATGGGATTTGCCCAGGTGCTGAGAGACACAAATGCAGATAGCCTGTCGGACGAGGAGATGAAGAGTATTCCCGATATGATGCAGCACAACGCCGCCACACTTAAACGTCTGGTGCAGATGCTGTTCGACAGTTCGGACACGGGCATTTCCGAGGAGCTGAACAGCCACAAGCACGAGCGTGTGCCGTGCAACCAGGTGGCTCGGGAGTGCATCAAGTATGTGCAGTTACGCTCCCCGCACATCAATGTCCACCTTGAGACGGATGTTGATGACGACTTCTGCATCTTTACCAGCAGCCTCTATCTGATGCGCAGTCTGCGTGAGCTGCTCTATAACTCTGCAAAGTATTCAGACGGAAAGAAGGTGGTGGTCCGCATTACCCATACGGACCAGAAAGTACAGTTCTGCGTCGAAGATACGGGACCGGGTATTCCGGAAGACGTCATAGAAAAGATGTTTGAACCCTTTACCAAAGTCAACGACCTCTCGGAGGGTCTGGGACTCGGACTGCCCTTGAGCAAACATCATGCCCTCGGACTGGGAGGTGACCTTACGTTGGATACCAGTTATCACGAAGGATGCCGTTTTGTGCTGGAATTGCCAATGAATAGGAGCGAAGGAGAGAAGGAGTTGAGGAGTAATGAGAAAATAACCGAACAGCCGTCGCGCTTCGACCATTTGGAGCAGATGTCGGTGGGGGAACTGCTGCGGCACATCAACGAAGAAGACCGCGGGGTGGCTGAGGCCGTCGGGCGCGCCATTCCACAGATAGAGGCCCTGGTGACGGCCATCGAGAAACGCATGAAACAAGGCGGCCGACTGTTCTATATCGGTGCAGGAACCAGCGGCCGGCTGGGCGTGCTCGATGCCAGCGAGCTGCCTCCCACCTTTGGTGTCTCTGCCAACAGGGTGATGGGCATCATTGCCGGAGGCGACAAGGCCTTGCGCAAAGCAGTGGAAAGGGCCGAGGATATCAAGGAACAGGGCTGGAAAGACCTGCAGGCGCACGAGCCTACCACGAATGACACCGTGCTGGGTATTGCGGCCTCGGGGACAACACCCTATGTCGTCGGTGCCATCCGTCAGGCCCGCCAGAACGGTTTGTTGACGGGCTGCATCACCAGTAATCCCAATACCCCTTTGGCTCAGGCTGCCGACTACGCCATCGAGACCATTGTCGGTCCTGAATTCGTGACGGGATCCAGTAGGATGAAGAGTGGTACGGCCCAGAAGATGGTGCTGAACATGATTTCCACCACGCTGATGATCCGTTTGGGACGTGTGCAAGGCAATCGTATGGTGAAGATGCAGTTGACGAATGCCAAGCTGATAGACCGCGGTACGCGAATGGTTCAGGAAATCCTCGGCGTGGACTACGATGAGGCCCGCCAGCGCCTGTTGGAGGCTGGCAGTGTGGAAGAAGCCTGTGCTGATCATTCTTTGTGGTAGTAATGAAGAATTTGGTTATAGTATTCGTTTAAGTAGAAATATTTTGTTATATTGAAATTATTATGTATCTTTGCGCAGCAAGAACAGGCGGACACGCCAGATCAGCCAGATGTTTTCTAACGCGCGTATATATACGTGAACTGTCAAAAACGAAAAATCATCATTCCTGCGCGCGTAAGATGTAAAAACTACTGGCGAATATGGCAAATTTAATTCTAAAGGAGTATATCGTTATGAAAATTGGAAATCCTCTGCTCTTTTTCCCACATTCTTCTGCCTTCCTCTTCCAGCTGCTGCTGGCGAGCTTTTGCACGAAGAAACATCTTCCTTACTTCCTCATGGGAAGGACGATTAAAAGTTGTCTTCTCGGATTCCATAATAACATCAATTTTATAAATTCTGCTGCAAAAATACGAATAATTTCCGAATAAACAAATTTTTGAGCAGCGAAAAAAGAGAAGAAAATTTGGGGACGGTTCTCGGTAATCCACTTTTAAGTAGAATATTTTGTTATTGTTCCTGCAATTACGTCCGGAGAAACAAAATTTCCGTCCGCTAGAAATTTATTTTCGTCCGCTAGAAAATAATTTATGTCCGGAGTAACGAGAAGCAACCCTAGAGTCTGCACGTGTTACCTCCGGAGTCTGCACGTGATACATCGAGGAGTCTGCACGTGTTACCTCGGGGACTCTGCAAATACCCCTATTTCATTCGCGGGTGTGAGCCAAAGGTATGGCACTTTAGACCCGTTCCGACGTCATCTTCGAGGTGTTCCGACGTCATCTACGAGGTCTTCCGATGATACTTTAGGGGGGTAAAGTATCATGACTACGACGGCAAAGTGACGCTGCAATGACCGCAAGGAACGTCAGGAACGACCCGAGAGTATCGTACTCACGTTCTAAAAAACCTAAATAAATTTGGTTTTTTCCTCACTTAATCGTACCTTTGCAGGTTGTATAGAACAACTTTGCAATGAGTATAACAAGTTTAGTAAGACATATATTCACTTCTCGCATGCGAGAATTGGAAAAGCACCAGACCTGCGGCGAGGAGTTGCAGCGGGCGGTGTTGCAGTATCTGATAGCCCGTGGCAAGGATACGGAATACGGCCGTGAGCACGGTTTTGCCACGACGAAGAGCTACGACGATTTCGTCAAGATGAATCCCGTGAACAGCTATGAGGAACTGAAAGGCCAGATAGACCGTATGCGTCATGGTGAGGCCGATGTGTTGTGGCCGGGACGTGTGAAGTGGTACGCCAAGTCGAGTGGAACGACGAACGACAAGTCGAAGTTCATTCCCGTCAGCAGCGAGGGCCTGCAAAAGATTCACTATGCTGGTGGACGCGACTCGGTGGCCCTCTATCTGCGCAACAATCCCCAGTCGAGGATGTTCGACGGCAAGGGACTGATTCTGGGTGGCAGTCATGCTCCCAACTATAATGTGAAGGACTCGCTGGTGGGTGACCTCAGCGCCATTCTCATAGAAAACATCAATCCGCTGGTGAATTTCGTCCGCGTGCCCAAGAAGCAGACGGCGCTGCTCAGCGACTTCGAAGTGAAGCGTGAGCGGATAGCCCGCGAGGCCATGACGAAGAACGTCACCAATATCAGCGGTGTGCCGTCGTGGATGCTCTCCGTACTGAACTGTATGATGGAGATGACGGGTAAGACGCACTTGGAGGAGGTTTGGCCGAATCTGGAGGTGTTCTTTCATGGCGGTGTGGCCTTTACGCCTTATCGTAAGCAGTATGAACAACTGATTACCACGCCCAATATGCACTATATGGAGACGTATAATGCCAGTGAGGGTTTCTTTGGCATTCAGGACGACCCGACGGACAAGTCGATGTTGCTGATGCTGGACTATGGAGTGTTCTACGAGTTCCTCGAAATGAGAAATGAGAAATTAGAAATGAGAAATGTTTCCGGCGAAGATCATTCCTCATTCCTCATTCCTCATTCCTCATTTAATAATATCGTTCCTCTGTGGGGTGTGGAGAAGGATAAGAACTACGCCATGCTGATTAGTACGTCGTGTGGATTGTGGCGTTACATGATTGGCGATACCATCCGTTTCACATCCACCAATCCTTATAAGTTTGTGATTAGCGGACGTACGAAGAGTTTTATCAATGCCTTTGGTGAGGAGCTTATCGTCGACAATGCCGAACAAGGACTGGCTTATGCCTGCGAACAGACGGGTGCAGAGGTGCTGGAGTATACGGCAGCTCCCGTCTTTATGGATGCCAATGCCAAATGCCGTCATCAGTGGCTCATTGAATTCTCGAAGTCGCCGAACGACTTGGCACAGTTCTCTGACCTGTTGGATCGGAAGTTGCAGGAACTGAACAGCGACTACGAGGCCAAGCGGTATAAGGACATTACCCTGCAGCACCTGGAAATCATCGAGGCCCGCCCGGGACTCTTTAACGACTGGCTGAAATTGCGTGGTAAGTTGGGAGGTCAGCATAAGGTGCCCCGCCTGAGCAATTCACGTGAACACATAGAACAACTGCTGCAGTTAAATGAGAAATGAGAAATGAGGAATGAGAAATGGAAATGAAAAATGAGAAATGCCGAGCGTGAGCAGGCTGACCAAAGGTCAAATGAGAAATGAGAAATGGAAATGAAAAATGAAAAATGGATTAACGCTGTTCTGAGGCGTACGAGAGTGAGCCTGAAAGGTTGTATAGGAGTGCTGTGTGCAGCATTTCTCATTGCTCATTTCTCATTTCTCATTTCGGGCTGTGCCCGCATGGGTTCACCCGACGGAGGATGGTATGACGACGACCCGCCTCGTGTCATAGGTGCTACGCCAGCAGAAGGAGCCACCAATGTGACTGCCCAGAAGATAACCATCCTGTTTGACGAGTATATCAAGCTGGCCGATGCTACGCAGAACGTCATCGTGTCGCCTCCGCAACTGGAGATGCCGGAGATTAAGGCGGCAGGCAAGAAAATCGTGGTGGAACTGAAGGACTCGCTGAAGCCCAACACAACCTACACGATTGACTTCAGCGATGCCATCAGCGACAATAACGAGGACAACCCGATGGGAAACTACACCTACACCTTCTCGACCGGCGAGCAGATTGATACCTTCGAAGTGGCGGGCTATGTGCTCGACGCATCGAACCTGGAACCCGTCAAGGGTATCAGCGTAGGACTCTATAACAATATGGAAGATTCGGTGTTCCGCAAGGATCCTCTGATGCGTATTTCCCGTACCGACGGCACAGGACACTTCGTCATCAAGGGTGTTGCTCCTGGCGAATACCGCATCTATGCCTTGGCAGATGCCGACGGTGACTTTAAATTCTCGCAGAAGAGCGAGATGATAGCCTTCTCGCACGAGACCCACAAGCCCTCGGCAAAACCTGACATCCGGCAGGATACCATTTGGCGCGACACGTTGCATATCGACAACATCGTGCGGGTGCCTTATACCCATTTCTATCCTGATAACATCATCATGCTGGCATTCCAGGAAGAACAGACGGATCGTTATCTGCTGAAGCAGCCCGAACGACAGGAGGCTAACTTTATCACGTTGTATTTCAGCTATGGTAATGAGCAGTTACCAGTCATCAGGGGTCTGAATTTCAATGCCGACTC
>JAFZIL010000013.1 GCA_017554385.1 Prevotella sp.
AAATCTTTTTCTTCACCGCACATTTTTTACTTTTTTCAATTTCAACTCTTCGATCTTCCACTCTTCTATCGTGCCAGTCTTGCTGGAGAAGCTGGCACCTATTATATATTGTGCGCGCGCGTCGGCCTCGTAGGCACGGGCGTAGCCGCGTTCGTTGATCTGTTGTAATGCCTCGTCGGCTGTGCCGTCGAGCTTGAACTCGAAGATGTAGACGTACTTCGGAGTCTCTATGATGCAGTCGGCACGTCCTTCGCTGAGCTGCTTCTCCGTGTAGACGGTGTAGCAGGAGATGAGGCGCATCAGGAGATAGAAGGTGTAGTGGAAGTACAGCATTCCCGAGCTTTGCTCGCCTACCCGTAGCCTTTCTCTGTCCTTCTGGTCCTTCTTCGGCCGCATCGAGTACGGTGTCTCTGCGAGGAAACCCGTGAAGAGCTTCCGTAGCTGCTCCAAGTCGCCGTCGCGCAGGGCACGGACAATCTTCTGTATCCATGAGGCGGTTTGCCCGTCGGGCTTTAGGTAGTCGTTGGCCAGCAGGGTCATGAGTCCTTGCTTCACCTCGTTGTTGGGATAGTTGAGCCGATACATCTCGAACTCGGGATCATAGCCTTTGACGGTGAGATAGCCCGCTTGGAAAATCATGGGCAAAGGCTTTGCGGAGTCTGCCTTATAGTTGAGGAACTCATCCAGCGAATGCTCGCCGGAGGTGTACGACATGATGTCCTCCTGACTGTTGCCCAGCAGTCGCACCAGATAGGACGGTGTGCCGGAACTGAACCAATAGTCATTCATCCTCAGCTTGGAGAACGTGTTCAAAATACTGAAGGGGTTATACACATCTATCATCCTTTCGCTGAAGTGGTAGCCGTCGTAGCGCCGTTTCAGCAGTTCCTTCGTTTCCTCCTCACTCTTTCCGATGGCTTCAGCCAGTTCGGTGATGCCTTCAGCAAAGACAGTGTGCAGTTCCTCTTCGGTGATGCCTAAGAGCTTGTCGTAGCGGTTGTCGAGCGAGATGTCGTCAGGCTGATTAAAGCCGCTGAACATTGATACCTGCGAGAATTTGGTGATGCCCGTCAGCATGACGAAGCGCAGGTGGTCGTCGGTGGACTTGAAGATAGAGAAGAAGGCCTTCAGCAGTTCGCGGTTCGCGATGAGCTGCTGCTCGTCGTCCGTACTGCCAGTGTCCAGAAGGTCCAGCAGCGGCTTGTCGTACTCATCGATGAGCACTACGACCCGCTGGCCGGTCTTTTCATGCAGCTCCTCTATGAGATGCTTGAAGCGCAGCGAAACGTTGGCAGTAACATCCGTTCCGTCATTGAGCATCAAGGTGCTCACACCATATCGCTTCTCTGTGGCTTGCAGGGTAGCAGTGATGTTGCTCCTCAGACCATTCTCAAGACTTGGCACTATACCGTTGAAGTCGAAGCTGATGACGGGGTACTTCGTCCACTCAGTCTCTAACTCCTTCATCTTCAGTCCCTCGAACAGGTCTCGGCGTCCCTCGAAATAGGCTTTGAGCGTACTGATGAGCAGCGACTTGCCGAAACGGCGCGGCCGTGCCAGGAAGTATATGTGACCCTGGGCCAACTTATATACCAAGTCGGTCTTGTCCACATAGACGTAGCCGTCTTTGCGGAGGGTCTCAAAGCTCTGTATGCCTATCGGGTACTTCATCTTTTACTTTCTTACTTTTTTCAATTTCAACTCTTCAACTCTTCGATCTTCCACTCACTCAGTGTTCTTGTCTCTGTGCTGAAGCTGATGCCTACCTTGTGTAGGCAGCGGCCATCGAGAGTATAGGGTAGAAGGTAGCCCTTCGTGTCTATCTGATCCAGGGCCTCTTGTGCCGGCCGGTCGATCTTCAGTTCGATGACATAGATGTCGGTGGCGGTGGTGAGCACCATATCGATGCGTCCCTTTGCCGTGCGCACCTCCTGCTGCACGTAGCGTCCGAGGAGTGAGAAGACGACGTAGAGCATTGTCTGGTAGTGACCCTCTGACGAGGCGTTCTCGGCGTAGGGCACTGAGGCGAGGTATGCCTTCAGGGTCTGGAGGGCCTCTTCAAGGTCGTTGCGTCGTATGGCACGGTAGACGTCGGCCACGATATTCTTTGCATGGATGGTGTCACCCTCAATATAATAAGGTATAAGGGCGTTGATCATGCCATTGCGCACCTCTCGGTTTGGGTAGCGCAGCGTGTAGGTTTCCATGTCGGCATCGTAGTCCTTGATGGTGAGGTAGCCGCTCTGGTAGAAGAAGGGCATGGGCGTAGTCATCTTCTCCGTGGGTGCGTCGAACTCGTGGGCCTCGCATAGTCGGCCGTCGTCGAAGTCCATGATGTCTGCTCCAAATTTCAGGAGCATGTTTACCAACGATGAGGGCGTGCCCGTGTCGAACCAGTAGTCTTGAATACGGCTCCACTTCAATGCCTGCAGCAGGCTGTAGGGGTTGTAGATGTCTTTCAGGTCGTCAGCAAAGTGGTAGCCGTCGTAGTTGCGCTTCAGGCGCAGCAGCGCTTCCTCCACTGTGATGTTGAGATCAGCAGCGAGATTCTCCACGTGGGGCATCATCTGCGTCTCGAGCTCTTCCTGGGTGATGCCGCAGATGGTGGAGTACCGAGGCATCATCGTAATCTTGTCGAGGTTGTTCAGCTCGCTGAAGATGCTCACCTGCGAGAATTTCGTGATGCCGGTGATGAACACGAAGCGCAGGTAGGGGTCGCAGTCCTTCAGGCAGCTGAAGAGCGAGCGCACGGTGGTACGCATCTCCTTCAGCTTCTCCGGCTCGTGGAGCGTGGCGAGGAGCGGTGCGTCGTACTCGTCGATGATGACGACGGTCCTCTCGCCGTCCATCTTGGCGGGAGCCTGCTCTATGAGTTGCTGAAGTCGGGCACCGGGGATATCCTTTGTTTTCTCTACTCCATATAGCTCCTCGTATCTGCTTAGCTGCACGTCAATTTTTTCGTTGAACTCCTTCTCCGTTCCTGCCTTCATGCTGGCGAGGCTGATGAGTAGCACGGGGTGCTTGCGCCACTCCGTCTCCAACTGCTCCATGGCCAGCCCCTCGAACAGGTCGCGGCGACCCTCGAAGTAGCTCTTCAGGGTGGAGCAGAGCAGGCTCTTGCCGAAGCGGCGGGGGCGGCTCATGAACACATAGCGGTTGTCATGCGCCATCCTGTAGACAAGATCCGTCTTGTCTATGTACAGGTAGTTGCCCTCCCTGATTATCTCAAACGTCTGTATACCTGTTGGCAGTTGTTTCATTTCAGCTCTTCAATCTTTATGATTTTCTAATTTCTCAATTTTACACTGATGTGTCTTCTGTTCTTTGTCGTAGTTGATGCCTACAAGCAGCAGGTCGCCACTGTATTGGGCCACTTTCTCGGGATACTGCTTGCGGAGTATCTGGTCGATGGCCGAGTCGGCATCCTTGTTGTATTTAAGTTCCAGCACGATGGCTGGTGACTCGACGTTCTTACGGGGTATGAGCACGATGTCGGCGAAGCCCCTACCCGTAGGCAGCTCGCGGTGCATCACGTAGTCGTTCTTTGCGTAGTAGTAGGCGATGCTGAGTACGCAGGCCAGCGAGTTCTCGTTGTTGTACGAGAGAATGCTTGTATGCTCATCGTGTGCGGCATCGACACCACGGGCCACGGCCTCCTCGTCGCCATCGAGCGTGTCCTGGAGCAGTTGCTTGGAACTGAGAATGGCATTCGTCACTTCCTTCCAGTTGTTCGCTCTGATGGCATTCACCATCTCGCCTCCTACCTCTTTATTGGGTATATAGCATTCGTCTTTCTGCCAGTTGTAGGATAGATAGCCTAAATGAATCAGTACGGTCAGCACGTCATCTTTCGTTTCTATCTCCTTCATGTCATTTTGGAATCCCGTAGGGTCAACTTGACAGCGTCCTCCCGCCAGCATCTTGATGATGTCGTCCTTTAGACCCTCGAAGTTCATCTGGATATAATGTGCTACAGCATCAAAGGCGCCTGTCGAGGCCCAGAAACTACGGCATCGTCCACTGTCGATGGCCTGTATCACTGAGTTCGGGTTGAACATCGAGTGTTCGTCACCTATCTGGTAGCCATCGTACCACTTCACGAGCTCGTCGAAGTCCATGCCGTGCTTTACTGCCAGCATGTGCACCTCTTCTTTCGTAAAGCCAAAGAACTTTCCCATCTTCCTGGGTTCTACCATTGAGTACTCCTGAAAGTTGTTTAGTGCCGACTCCGTCTTATATTTCTTGATGGGCAGGATGCCGGTCATGTACACGCCGGCGAAAACCCTGAACGCCTGTTGACTTTTGAACATCCGTCGCAACCAGCCGACGTAGTCATCCATCGCCTTGGTGCCAGGAGCGAACTCGCGGCAGATGGCATCCCACTCGTCGATGATGAAGACGAACTGTTCGCCTGTGGCAATGCTTATACGGAGTAGATAGTCCATCAGGCTGTCATCCTGCTTCACCGGCACATCGGCGTAGGCCTTGCTTACGTCTTCAATGAGTGCTGCATCTATCTTGTTGACGATGTCATCGGACTTGTCTCTGGCGACAAAGTCTGTTATGTCAAGATAGATGGCGGCATATTTGTTCAGGTGCTGCTCAAACGTCGGATCGCCTGCTATCTCCAGGTCTGCAAACAGACTGCGGGAGTCGCACGAGTGGTCGTAGTAGGCATACAGCATCCTGGCCGCCATCGACTTGCCGAAGCGGCGGCAGCGTGTGACGCAGCTGAACTGGCGTTCCGTGAAGAGCGTCCTGTTCACCACGGAAATGAGAGCCGACTTGTCGACGTACTCACTGTTCCTGGCACGCTGGAATCCTGTATTCCCGACGTTTATATACGTTCCCATGTTCTTTCTTCGTGTGCGCGTACATTATTTATTCTTTATAACTCATCGGGGAGCCGCGCTCGAGCTTCGCTTGCGAAGCCCCCCGATGTGTTGTTTAGTGAATCTGAACCACCTTGTAAGTATACTTCGGTGCAGTTGTTACTGTATAATAGGTTTCTCCAGATTGGGCTTTGGTCGTGCACGCGTAATAATTACCAGTTTCATCCTTGGTGAAATACCCTCCACCTATGAGATTATCGCCTGGTTCAACATTAGGATCTCGAGTTTCAGATATTGTATAATACGTCGTACCGCTTACCGCAGTTCCATTCGATGCACACTTGATATAATTGTCACCATCAAAAGTATAATAACCATCGAGGCTTTCGTTATTCACCAAGTTATTACCTATAGCAGAAATTGTATAATAATAAATACCAGGAGCTGCTGTACCTACCTTATAGTATTCTGTACCAGACTTGAAATAATATGCAGACACGTCATCTCCTACTGCAGGCTGCGGATCAAGTGCTGTATATGTACCGGCAGTAGACCTGTACTGAATAGCATAGTATCCAGCGGTAGCAGGCTTGAACATCACTGCATCAATGGTCTTCTCATTGCCGTCTTCACCGGGAACCTTCGATACGTCAGCTGCATTAGATGCGTTATAGAGTGATGTGCAGACATGATCGAAAGTAATGTTGCTGACAGCTTGATGCTCCCATGCGTCTGCTACGGCAGCCTCTGTGATGGCATAGTTGGTGACTCCCGACCTGAGTGCAACCTTGTAGAGGTGCAGGTCTGTCATGAACTTGGTGTTCACCACTGCGCCATTCTCCATGACTGTTGCGTAAACGGTGGTTCCTAAAGCATAGTCAGTTGACGATGGGTAGTACTTCTTGTTTGTTGCATCATAGCCGAATGTCGTGATAGTGGGCTCGCTGACCGTAGTGATAGTCTCCTGGATCTCATCCTCGGTCTCAGTGACGACTGCGTCGAAGGTGATGGGATAGAGGCCGGCAGGACCAGCAGAAGGATCGGTAAAGCCGTTGGTGTTGTCCGAAATCTTAAAGATATAGGTATAGGCGTAGCCCGACTTCCATTGCGCATACTGGGCAGGAACAGTGGCGGTGGCACCGGTCACGTTGATATACTCGCCGCTGCCATCGGCAGAGATGAGCGTGTAGTTGACCTTGAGGTTCAGTACTGCACCGTCCTCGTTCGGAAGAACGACGGTATAGTAGTTGTTTGCGTATGTACCTGCATAGGTGGCAGTAGACGAAGAGCGACCAAGATAGCCCTTATCTGTTCCGGAGATGGCTGCTTCCTGACCCTCAGAGGTGGCAAAGTTACCTGTCGCGAGGTCTCCCATCAAAGCACCAAAGTCTTTCGTGGAAGCTGTACCATCAGTTGCTGCCGTGAAAGCCAGGTGAGCCTTGTTGTAGTCGGAATTCGTCTTGTTGGAGGAACCTATTGTGGGGAAATAAACCGTGTAGGTGCCTACTTCATTAAAGTTTGATCCTGCGGTGTAAAGGTATGCCTTGCCGTCAGTGGCAGGAGTGTCGTCATCAGTATAGAACACCACATTCTTGATAGAGTACCCGGGCACCGTCTCATACAGGGCCAGACGAACCTTTGAAGTCAGGGAGCGGAACTTGAACTGTACCACTTTGTTATAGTCGCCGAGAGCATCGTTATCCGCATCCTTGTCTCTGTAAACGGTTTGCATGTCGGCGATGTAGCACTTAGCCAGACCCGCAGCATCACCTTTTAACTGATAGGCACCTGTGGCCTTCTTACCGGCATTGGCAGCATCGATGGCAGTCACATGTACTTCTCCTGCTGCTGGATCAGTTGAGCCAGTGACAACTGTTGCATCGCTTGTAGAGTAGGCAATGAAGTCATATTGGGTCGTTGAATAGTCCCAGTACTTGATAGACTGTTTGATACCATTGGTATTTACCAGCGATGAGGGATCCAGGAAGGGATAGCTCACATATTCCCAGCCCGTTGTGTTACTAGTGCTGGTATTGGCAGAGTTATTAACCCAGTTTACCTGATAGTTGTCGTAAACCGTAGTAGTGGCGGGCACACCCTCCGTAGAGATGGCGCTACCGCTAAATACGGTGGACGTTCCTGTCCCTTTGAAGCCGCCAACGATGAACTTGTTGTTCAGCTTACCCGCAGCTACAGAACCGGTGTATTCACCTGCACGTGTGGTGGCTGCATTGGAGCTGGCGAAGGTGATGGCACTCAACTCACTCTTGACAGGAGTCTCTGTGACATTGTTCACAAAGCTGTCTTCTGTGCAGCCCGCCAACGTTGTGAGGGCTATTGCTGCGTATAAAACTCTTCTTTTCATAAACTTCTTTTATGTGTTAATTTTGTTTTTTCTTTCTGATGTTGAGGCCCGGCCTCATTTTTCTGTTTTTTTTCTTTTGTAGTTCACTGGGGAGTCGAACCCCAGTGAACTTATGAAAGGATTAGTCAACGACCTTGATAACCTTCACACCATAGACCTTGTTGTCGTTAGTGTATTTTTCATAGAAGTAACCATTTTTCTTATAGTCTCCGGCAACAACGCTTGTAAATGTGCCGTCAGAATTCTGCTTGAAGTACTTCGTCGTGAAGTTATCTGGTGCAGTTTCTCCAGTAAGTTGAACAGCAGAATAAATATCCGTATCGGCTGCATCTGTACCGGTATAATATACATAGGCGTATGTACCAGCAGCGTTTGGAGTAAGTTTTGCAACCATTCCAGCGGTAATATTGGTAGGTGTGCCAGAATTGTCATACTTAGTTATCCAGTTGCCATCCACACCAGGAATTTGAGTAACAGTGTAGTCTGTTGTACCAGAAGCACCAGGAGTCAGTGTAACACCGTTACGTCCAACTACGGTAGTTGCATCACCAGACGTACGAATGTTAAGAGCATCCATCACGTCAACTTCGGTACATGCTCTGTAGTAATTGCCAGCAGAGAAAGATGCTGTAACAGGAGTGGTGCAGGCAGCATCAGTATAATAGCCTGCAGGCCAATTTGCGGGTTCAGTACCTACATATACATATGGATTTTCTGTAATTGTGTAGAAGAAACTCTTTGTAGCAGGATCTGTAGCATTCAAATCGTTCTTAATTGCACCATCAACCATAACTTGTGCATAAATGGCATCGTTCGTTTTTGCATCGTCTGAAGTAGCGTAAGATGGAACTTTATATTCATCTTTATACCCATCCTTGGTCACATCATGTCCTTTTTGATAAGTCGTGATGCTTGGTGTTGCTACAGTAGTAATAGTGCTCTGTGTGTTGTCTTCTGCATCTACTACTACAGCATCGAAGGTAATAGGGTAGAGACCTGTGGGATCAGAGGTAACGGTGCTTGTCCAACCGTTGGTGTTGTCACCAATTTTAAAGATATAGGTGTAAGCATAGTTAGGCTTCCATGTAGCATAGACTGATGGAATAAATGCTTTGGCTCCATGAACAGTAATGACCTCACCAGAACCATCGGTAGATACCAGTTTATAGTTGATTCGCAATTCAAGAGCGCCACTGGTTTCATTGGGAAGTACATCCGTGTAGTAATGCACATCTGCTGTTCCAGCAAAGGTGGCATATTTCGAAGTGCGACCGAGATAATAATTACCTTCTGCTTCAAAATGCTCCCGAGCACCATAATTCAAGGTGCCATAAGTAGCGGTGGTTGATGTTCCAGAAGTCTCAGGTACAAAGGCAACATGAGCTTTGTTGTAGTCGCTTTCAGTCTTTTTAGTTGAGCCTATAGTTGGGAAACTGATAGTATAGGTGCCTTTATTATTAAAGGTGCCAATTAAAGTTGCCGTTGTATTTGATGAAATGTTTGCACTTATTTCAGTGGTGGCATCGTCCTGATAAAATTCCACTTCTTTAACTGAATAACCAGGAACTGTTTCATAGAAAGCAACGCGTACCTTAGATGCAAGTTTACGGAAGGACAATTGAACTTCTTTATTGTAATCAGAAGATGAGCCGTTTGTCTTATAGGCCGTAACCAGATCAGAAATATAACATTCTTTTAAACCGGTTACATCACCCTTCAACGTATATGTAGGACCAGCATAGGTAGAAGCTTTCGTAATGGTGGAAATGAGTACTTGACCATCTCCGGGGTCGCCGGTAGTTAATACGTTTGCAGCAGCCAGTTTTCCTGTGGAATATGCTGCAAAATCATACTGAGAGGTGTTGTAATCCCAATATTTTATAGATTGAGTTGCACCTGATGGTAAAGTTGAAGGAGCAGCAGCAGCAGTACCAACGTATTCCCAGTCAGAGGTGTTAGATTCTGTCTTTCCGGCTGTATTAGCTGTCCAATTCACATAGTAGTTGTTGAATACTACATCCATTGTAGATCCATTACCCTTGAATCCTTCAACGATGAACTTTCCACCAAGTAAATCAGCTGCGTCAGCACCCACATGGTTGGCACGTGTAGTGGCATTCGCACCCGAGTTGAACACTATGGCCTTTTCAGCGCCAGGGCCAGTGTTAGGATTCGTCGGGCTGTTGTCGCCGACGAACTCGCTGTCGGTGCAGCTGGCTAACGCTACGAGAGCCAGGGCTGCGAGGAATAGATTCTTTTTCATAATCATAATAGTTTAAAATGTTAATAATCTTGGTTTCTTTATCTCGTTTATGTTTTGTTTCTTTCTTCTAACACGAATCTCACTAATCTCACGAATTCTTTTCTTCCTCATCCTTTTTTCTTTTAACATGTAATTCCCATGTAATTATTCATTAATATTCGTGGTCATTCGTGGGCCATTCGTGGCCATTCGTGTTCAAGTCTCTTTTCTTTTAACATATAATTGTCATGTAATTGCCCATATAATGATCATTAATTTTTTTATTCATGGTCATTCTTGCGTCCCTTTGGTAGCAAGCGAGCAGAGCTCGAGCGCGTGGGCCATTCGTGGTCATTCGTGTTCAATTCCTTTCTTTTCTTTAACATGTTATGTCCATTTAATTACCATTAATATTCGTGGTCAATTTGTTTGGTTCGCTGTCTCTTGCATGAATCTGTATCTTCGTTGTAACGCCACAAGGACGCTTCGTTCTGCCAATGGGTTCAGTCCATGGAAGGTGGTGCAGCGTTTCAGGTCATTGAGCGGCATCTCTAAGAGCAGTTTAGCAATGCATTCATCGGCAAACGAGTTCGTCACCACGTTCACGCCTGTGAAGTCAAGGACAACCTTCTCACCCTTCTTGATGAGTGCCAACAGCTTCTCGCGCAACTTCTTTCCCATGTCGCGCGTCCCGAAGTCTGTCCCGTATTCTATGAACTTAAATTCTACCATAGCGATTCCAATTCCTTTGTTTCTACAAATAATTCATTATATTCATCTTCAACGTCAGTCCGGTGGTCCACAATCTGGTTCGGGTCAATCTCTTCGTTGGTGCCGATAACCATGTGGTCGTTTTTTCTTTTAACATATAATTGTCATGTAATTGCCCATATAATGATCATTAATATTTTTCAACTCTTCAACTCTTCGATCTTCCATTCACTCAGTGTTCTTGTCTCTGTGCTGAAGCTGATGCCGACCTTGTGTAGGCGGTGGCCATCGAGGGTATAGGGCAGCAGATAGCCTTTCTGGTCTATCTGGTCCAGTGCCTCTTGTGCCGGCCGGTCAATCTTCAGTTCCATCACATAACGGTCAGTCTTAGTCTCAAATACTATATCGATACGTCCTTTTGCCGTGCGCACCTCCATTTGGACGTAGCGTCCGAGGAGCGAGAAGACCACATAGAGCATCGTCTGGTAGTGACCCTCTGACGAGGCATTCGCTGCGTATGGCACCGAGGCGAGGTATGTCTGCAGCTTTTGGAGCCCCATCTCTAGATTATCAGAGCGAATGGCCTTGAACAAATCGTAGATGATGTTCTTGGCGTTGATAGTGTTTTGCTCCATGTAATAGGGTACGAGTGCATTGATCATTCCCATGCGTACCTCGTAGTTGGGATAACGCAGGATGAAGCGGTTCGTCGTGGCATCATACTCCTTGATGGTGAGGTAGCCGCTTTGGTAGAAGAAGGGCATCGGTGTCTGCATCTTCTCCGTCGGTGCATCGAACTCGGCGGACTCACAGTCGCAACCGTCATCGAACATCATGACATCCGATCCGAAACGTTCCATCATGCGCAGCAGCGATGATGGTGTGCCGGAGTCGAACCAGAAATCATTAAACTCCTTCCAGCGCAAGGCATTCAACAGGCTGTAGGGGTTATAGATGTTTGTAAGGTCTTTGGCAAAGTGATAACCGTCGTAGCGGCGTTTCAGCTCTGCCAGTGTCTCTTCTACGCTCATACCACACGTCTCTGCCATTTTTTCTACCCAAGGGCGCAACTGGGTCTCCAGCTCTTCCTGGGTGAAACCGCAGATGGTGCTGTAGTCTGTCATCATTGTCACTTTCGACAGGTTGTTCAGCTCGCTGAAGATGCTGACCTGTGAAAATCGCGTGATGCCGGTGATGAACACGAAGCGCAGGTAGGGGTCGCAGTCTTTCAGACTACTGAGCAGTGAGCGTGTTGCGTTGCGCATGTCCTCCAGCTTCTCTTTGTCATGCAGCACGGTGAGCATCGGTGCGTCGTATTCATCTACGATAACGACGGCCTTCTCCTTCTTGCTCGTTTCTGTGATGAGCTTCTCCAGACGTGCACCGGGCATCATGCCGCTGTTGTCAGACAGTCCGAATTGCTCTTCCAGTCTCGACAACTGCAGTCCCATGCGCTCGTTGAAGTCCTCCAAGGTGCCACCTTTGATGGGGGCGAGGCTAATGAGCAGTACGGGGTGCTTGCGCCAATCTTTCTCCAGTTTTTCTATGGCCAGCCCCTCGAACAGGTCGCGGCGTCCCTCGAAGTAGCTCTTCAGGGTAGAGCAAAGCAGACTCTTACCGAAACGGCGGGGCCGGCTCATGAACACATATTTGTTGTCATTAGCCAAGCGGTAAACCGTCTCTGTCTTATCTACATACAGATAACCTTCCTCCCTGACTTCGGAGAACGTCTGTATGCCTGTTGGTAATCGTCTCAGTTCACTCATTCTGTTCTATCTTCCATTCTTCTATGGTGCCGGTCTTGCTGGAGAAGCTGGCACCTATTATATATTGTGCGCGCGCGTCGGCCTCGTAGGCACGGGCGTAGCCGCGTTCGTTGATCTGTTGTAGTGCCTCGTCGGCTGTGCCGTCGAGCTTGAACTCGAAGATGTAGACATACTTCGGAGTCTCTATGATGCAGTCGGCGCGTCCTTCGCTGAGCTGCTTCTCCGTGTAGACGGTGTAGCAGGAGATGAGGCGCATCAGGAGGTAGAAGGTGTAGTGGAAGTACAGCTCTCTGTCCTTCTGGTCCTTCTTCGGCCGCATCGAGTACGGCGTCTCTGCGAGGAAACCCGTGAAGAGCTTCCGTACCTGCTCCAAGTCGCCGTCGCGCAGGGCACGGACTATACTGACTAAAGTCGATGTCATTTCATATTCCTGCCCTAAGTAGTTATTTGCCAGCAGGGTGATAAGACCTTGCTTTACCTCTTTGTTGGGGAAGTCAAGACGATAGGTGTTGAAATCCTTGTCGTAACCTTTTATGGTGAGGTAGCCTGCCTGAAAGAGCATGGGTAACGGCTTGGAACTGTCAGCTTTGTAGTTGACGAACATGTCACGCGTATAGCCTCTGTTGGTGTATGACATCACATCTTCTGGCGTATTACCAAGCAGGCGTACCAGATAGGAGGGAGTACCAGAGGCGAACCAATAGTCTTCCAAGTTCCTCTTCTTCAGGGCGTTGATAACGCTAAACGGATTATACACATCCGTCATACGTGTACTGAAGTGGTAGCCGTCGTAGTTCTGTTTCAGTAATGCCAAGGCCTCTTCCTGAGAAACGTGCAGTGATGCTGACAATTCCTGGATGGATTCATCGAACACCGCCTCCAGTTCTATCTGTGTAATACCACACAATGCCTCATAATCCTCTTCGAAAGAGATATCGTCGGGCTGGTTGAAGCCGCTGAACATTGATACCTGCGAGAACTTGGTGATGCCTGTGAGCATGACGAAACGCAGGTGGTCGTCAACGGACTTGAAAACAGAGAAGAAGTTCTTGAGTAACTGGCGGTTGACGCTGAGTTTCTTGTCGTCGTCGGGATTGCCGGTCTCCAAAAGGTCAAGCAACGGTTTGTCGTACTCGTCGATGAGGACAACCACCCGTTTGCCCGTAGCTTCATGTACACGTGGTATGAGTGTACGGAAACGCAGTGAAATGTCTTGAGTATCAAAACAAGGAAGGTTGTACTTCGCTTCCGTTTCGCTCAGCACTTGATTGATGTAGTTGATGAGGCTATTCGGAACGTCTTTGTCAATGGCATTAAAATCGAAGACCAACACAGGATATTCCGTCCATTTGTTTTCCAGGAAACCTATCATCAGACCCTTGAACAAGTCCTTCCTCCCCTCGAAATAGGCTTTGAGCGTGCTCACCAGCAGGCTCTTGCCGAAGCGGCGCGGGCGACTTAAGAAGTACACGTGACCCTGGGCCAGCTTGTATACCAAGTCGGTCTTGTCCACATAGACGTATCCGTCTTTGCGGAGGGTCTCAAAGCTCTGTATGCCTATCGGGTACTTCATCGTCCGTTTTTTCTTTTTTTGTCGTTATGTCTTTTTAGTTACCAAGTGGGGAGTCGCACCCCACTTGGTATTTAGAGGATTACTGCACCTTGATGATCTTGGCGTAGCGAACGCCGTCATTCTTGGTGTATTTGTCAAGGTAAATCATACCTTCAACTGCAGTACCAGAAGCAGCAACTACGTTAGCCTCGTTAGTGTCGATGACAAACAGAGTTTCGGCACGCTGAGGATAGATAACACAGAAGGTGTAAGTGTCAACTGAACCGACAGTAGTCTTTTGGTAATAAGCTGTGCCCGGAACTGGAGAGGCATCGGTCTTCAACACGTATGTGGTACCATTGTATGTGTAGAGGTCTGTTGCATCTTTGAAAGTAGCGTATGTGATGGGGGCTACTGCTTTAAATGTTAAACCATTATCGTCTGTGTACCAGTAAGAGGTTCCGGTCTTTGCATTGCCTGAAGCCTGCTGAGTTCCTGTTGCATTAAGATACAAGTTGCTGACATCTTGGCCGAGGAATGCAGTGATAGCGTTTTCGGTAGCGTCATTTTTGGCAAAGTAGGTTACACCTTTTTCGACATCACCTGCTGTACCTGCTTTCAAGGCATAACGGAACACGTTTTCACCTACAGCAGCACCTACAGTCTTGGTGACAGGCTGATACTTGTTGGTTGTTGTACCTGCACTCTGCGTGTAAACGAAGGCATAGTTCTTGCCTGATGCTGGAGCAAAGCTCAAGGCTTTGTCTGTACCAACGTCCTTAATCTTATTACCATCAGCACCATACTCAATCTCGCTGACTAACGTAGAGGTCACCGTTTTCAGGTCAAGGCCGTTGCGACCCGTCTTGTCGTAACCGCTCTCAGTAACGTCATCCGTGTATGTGAAAGCGTCAATCACGTCGGCCTCGGTATATGCCTTTTCTGTTGACATTTCGTAGACAGCAGCCTTATCCGTTAGTGTAACGAGAGCATTACTCTCATTAACTGTTACGAAGATGTTGTTGCCATTGGCAGTGTACTCATTGTTGTTGACAACAGCCGAACCCTTCTGATAGGTGGTAATGCTGGGAGTAGAGATGGTGGTGATCGTCTCCTGAGTCTTGTCTTCTTCAGCATTCACGACGAGGGCATCGAAGGTGATGGGGAATAGTCCTACAGGGTCAGCATTATAAGGGTCATTATCTGGCTTCGTGGGGTCGTAATTACCAGTCCATCCATTTGTCTCGTCGCTAATCTTAAAGAGGTAGGTGTAGGCGAAGCCTGGCTTCCACTGAGTGTAGATAAGGGGCACCTGTGCCTTGGCATTCTTCACTTCGATAACTTCTTTACCGCCATCGATGCTCTCCAGCGTGTAGTCAACACGGAGGTTCAGGTTTGTACCATTCTCATTGGGGAGATAAACCACATAATAATCATCAGCAGCATTGCCTGCAAATGTGGCTGTGTTGGAGGTGCGGCCCAGATAAACTTTTCCTTTATTTGATTCACCCTGCTCACGATAAGTGTAGTCAAGGGCACCCCACTCCACAACGGTAGTCTGGGCACCAGAACCTGCAAAAGCGATATGGGCCTGGTTGTTGTTGGCATCAGTAGGAGCGTCAACAGTTGGGAAGGATACGGTATACGTACCTTCTGTGAAGATTTCGTTCGCAGTGTTGGTGAAGATAGTGGCATTGTCCACAATCTTTGCTTTTGCTGCACCATATACCTCATCTGCTGCCAATACGTCTCCAGTTGTGTAGAACTTCACGTTCTTCACCGAGTATCCGGGAACAGTCTCATAGATACCGATACGAACCTTGGTACCGAGCTGGCGGAACTTCAGGGTGACGGGTTGCTTGTAACCGTTTGCTACTACATTATATGTGGGTGAGCCGGTTACGGCACCTTTGTAGACTGTCACGAGGTCAGAGATGTAGCACTCTTTGAGGTCAGCTGCTTTACCTGTAAATGTATAGGCAGTTGCCAAACCGGTTTCAGGGTCAGCTGCTTTGGTAGCATTCATTGCTGATACAAGCACTTGATTGGTAGTAGGTGTGCCCTCATAGATGGCAGTCTTGGGACCTGTTGACCATGCGAAAAAGTCGTACTGAGTCTTGGTGAAGTCCCAGTATTTGATGGTCTGTGCCACGATCTCGTGGTCTATTGCGTGCTTGATGAGGCCTTTGCTAGCATACTCCCAGTTTGCTGAGTTCGACTCCGTCGTATTGGCAGTGTTCTCGGCATACTCCACGAGATAGTTGTCAAACACAGTGGTACCGGGTGTGCCTGTTGAAGTGCCTTTGTAGCCAAAGACTACGAACTTTTTTCCGAGCTTGGTGGCAGCCTCAGCTCCTTTGAGGTCTGCACGTGTGAAGTTGGCCTGCGACGAGGTGAATGTGAGTGGGCTCATCTCCTCTGAATTCACTTCTGCGGGAGGCGACACGTTGCCGACGAAGTCGTCGTCGGTGCAGCTTGTGAGGGCTATGCCTGCGAATGCTGCGAAAATGAAATACTTTTTCATAATTCAATTGTTTTTAAAAGGTGAATAATATATGTTATTTAAATCTTCCGATTTCTGTTTGTTGTTGTCTTTGTCCGA
>JAFZIL010000014.1 GCA_017554385.1 Prevotella sp.
GTAAGCATTCGACTGAGTACAGGTAGTAACACCTCTATATTATAACGACAGCAGTTACAATCCCATTCGACTGTAGCTGCTGTTGTTGTTTTGTGATACTGGTATGTTATTGCTGTTCCTTGGTGATGATTGCTTCTGGATGCTTAAGCTTCCATCTGTGCGGCAGCATCTCCAAGAGTTCCTGCTGCGATGCCTTTGCCTGATATGGCATGTCTGCGATGATGCTGTTCAGGTACAGGCGCGGATTGACATCATGTGCCTTGCACGTTGCCAGCAAGGAGCAGATGACAGCCATGTTCCCTGCTGCCTCGTGGTTGCCGCAGAAGAGGTAGTTCTTCCTGCCCAGCGTGATGGGACGGATCTCGTTCTCGGCAAGGTTGTTGTCCAGCAATAATCTTCCGTCATCGAGATAGTGCATCATGTTGTCCCATCGGGTATAGGCATAGGTGATGGCCTTTCCTGTCTCCGACGACTCACTGTACTTCACCCCCTCAGTCTCCATCCACTGCTTCATAGCCTCCATAATGGGTTTGGAGAGCTTCTGCCGCTTTGCCTTGCGCTCCTCAAAGGACAGGCTGGCATCATCGCACATGTGCTCTGTCTTATAGAGGTGCTGTATCTCTGTGAGGGCATGCTCCGCCATCGGACGGTTTTCGTCAAGGGCTTTCTCGAAGTGGCGACGGATATGCACCATGCAGTTGACAAGGGTCACGCCAGGGTTGGTCCTGAAGGCTGTCTCATAGCCTGCAAAACCGTCACACTGGAGATATCCTTTGAAATGATGTTCCTTTGCCAGTTTCTCTATCACCGCTCCAGCCCTGGAGCCTTCATCATAATAGAAGAGCACCAGCCGCTCCATAACCGCCCTTACCATCCAGAGGTATTCCTTGGCCGCTTTCCTCTTCTCGTGGTCTATCACGGGAGTGGTGGTCTCGTCAGCCTGTACGTAGTCCGCCTTCATCACCTCGGCCATCAGTACGTCATACAGGGGTTTGAGCAGCTCGACGGTCTTCTTGAACCAGCCGTCGACGGTGCTCTCCGTCAGGCCTTTCAGGCCAAGGTGGCGGTACTGCTGTATCTGGCGGTAGTAGGGCATGTGGTACTCGTACTTCTGAAGCAGGATCTCGGAGAGCAGCGTCGGTCCGGCAATGCCCTTGTAGATGGGTAGCAGGGGCATAGGGGCGACAAGCACGGACGGCATGTCTGCGGGAGGCAGCTGCGTATTGTCCCTGAGACCCCACTTCTCGCGGATGATCTCCTTGATGTACAGCTTGCCCGGCTCGTGCTCCACGATGCGGGTCACTTCCTCACCGATCTTCTTGTACTGCGTCTCATCAATGCCTTCGGGCTTGAGATGCACCTGTACCAGTACGGGCAGGTCCTCCAGCATCTTGCGCACCTGACGCTTCTGCCTTGCCGTCTGTTTGTCCTCCTTCGGCAGCTGCTCAACGGCCTCGTCGCGCTTCTCCTCAGCCTGTTTCAGCAAATCTTCAAACTCAGATGCAAACATGTCGGGATAGTTGGGGTCGTATACAGGGAGCTTCTCGGACTTGCGCCCGTAGAGCTGGCGGTTAAGCCATGCGACCTGCGCCGTCAGCTCATTGATGCGGGCATGGAGGGATTCCACCTCTTTCTTATGCGCTTCCTTTTCTTTCCGGCTTTCCTCGGACAATGCGGCAAAAGAGGCGGTGAGCGCCTCTACCTTCTTGATAAGTGTCTCTATTTCCTGCATTGTCCGTACCGTTTAAATTTAGTGCAAAGGTACGAAAAATATCTGAGAATAAAGAATATTCATTGCTATAATATGCTAATAATCAGTAATATATGTATAGCCACGAGTGATGTCAAACGGCATACTCCTTACGAGGTGCCCTCAGGCGTCTGAGCCTCTGTTCCGGGGACTCCTGTATGCCCTCCACCATCATCACCAGGTCACGCCATTCCATCTGGTAGCTTTGGGTGCTCTCATCATAATCGGGCAGCTTGAAGCGGCCCGTCTCCAGACGCTTCACGTACATCACCATACCGCCGTCCTCGGCATGGAGCAGCTTCATCAGGCGGCGGCTCTGGCCAATGAAGATGAACACGTCGCCGTTCTTCACGTCGCTCCTCATCCTCTCATGCACCACCCCGCACAGCGAACTGATGCCCTTGCGCATATCCGTCCTGCCCGGACACAGGTAGTAGCGCATCGTGTCGTTAAGGCAGAACATGGCTCATCAGGCTTTTGTCCAACAACTCGCGTAGCATATCCTCCGTGCCGCTGCCGAAGTGGGCGCGCAGACCGTTGGGAAACAGAAGTGTCGCGCCGGACGGCACATCGCATAAAAAGGAATGAGAAGACGGCTCCCTCTTGCGGAAGCTTATCGGGGCAAGGTCACGCAAGGACTCCTCTTGGGAGCTATACTTCTTGCGCCAGTAATTGTAGGTGGAATAACCTGTACCTATCTGTTTCAGGTACAACTTCAGTGACAGACCACTCGCTTGGTAATCTGACTGTAACTGCAGAAACTCTTCCTTAGTCATAAATGTAACAGTTGTAGTTTGGGTGCACTATTGCGCAGGCAAAGGTACAAACAAACTACAACTGTTACAACGTGTATTCGGCCGAATGCTTACCGTAAACAGCCCCTGTTTGGTGATCAAACAGGGGCTGATTAGTCCTTTGAGGGCTGGTTGTAAACGTGTGTTATTTTCGTTCTTAAGCGTTACGTACTTAGACCGTTCTGAGTATTGTTTCTGATTACTTTGCCTTGAACAGCTCAGACTGCTGACGTATGAGCTCGGTGTCGTTGAAATAGTCGATGCGCATGGCCTTACGTACCTCATCCATGGTCTGTGCAGCAACCTCGCGTGCTTGCTCGGTGCCTTTGCGCAACATGTTGTAGACCTCGGGAATGTCTTGCTCGAACTCGTGGCGACGCTGGCGCATGGGCTCGAGGAACTGCTGGATTACCTGGTTGAGGAATTTCTTGCACTTCATGTCGCCCAGGCCTCCACGGCGGTAGTGGTCCTTAAGCTCATCCAGGTTCTGGTATTCGGGCCAGAAGTTCTTGAAGTCGTCGTCGGTCGAGAAGGCATCGAGGTAGGTGAAGACGGCGTTGCCCTCGATGTGACCTGGGTCGGAGACGTTCAGGTGAGTTGGGTCGGTGAACATTGAACGCACCTTCTGCCACACTTCGTCGGCCGAGTCGGAAAGATAGATACAGTTGCCCAAAGACTTCGACATCTTTTCCTTTCCGTCGGTACCAGGAAGGCGGCGTGCGGTGATGTTCTCGGGGAGCATAATCTGGGGTTCCACGAGAACGGGGGCGTAGATATTGTTGAAGCGGTTGACCAATTCACGTGTCACCTCGAGCATAGGCTCCTGGTCCTCACCAGCGGGTACGGTGGTGGCCTTGAACAGCGTAATGTCGGCAGCTTGGCTCACGGGGTAGCAGAAGAAGCCCAGTGGGATGCTCTCACCTTCGAAGCCGCGCATCTTGATCTCGGTCTTCACCGTGGGGTTGCGCTGGACGCGACTCACACTGACGAGGTTCATCAGGTAGGTGGTCAGTTCGGCCAGCTCTGGTATCTGACTCTGAACGAAGAGGGTGCAACGGGTGGGGTCAAGGCCTGCCGAGAGCCAGTCGAGAGCTACCTGGATGATGCTCTGACGCAGTTTCTCAGGGTTGTCGGCATTGTCGGTGAGGGCCTGTACGTCGGCCATAAACACAAACATGCGGTCGTAATCGCCCGCGTTCTGCAGTTCCACACGGCGGCGCAGAGAACCCACATAGTGTCCAAGATGGAGCTTACCCGTAGGGCGGTCGCCAGTCAGTATTACTTTTCCCATATTACGTATTTATCTGATAATTTTTCTGTTAAATGGTTTCTGTTATGTTGAAATGTGGTCAGGGGTTGTACATATCCTTGCAGTAGAAGTTCATGATGTCGTCGAGCATCTTCTTTGCCTCGACGGCAGGGCTGTCGGGGTCAAGGCGTGCGGCTTCGATATAGCAGTTGATGGCCTCGTGGAAGCTTCCTTGTCTGCGATACTCATTGCCTTTCTGATATAGCTCGTCGGCAGTCATTTCGCTACTTTTTATTCCTCATTTGCGCTGCAAGCAGCGTATTTTTCATCAGCGAGCAGATGGTCATCGGACCTACGCCACCGGGTACGGGGCTGATGAAGCTACATTTCGGAGCAACCTCGTCGAACTTTACGTCGCCATTCAGGCGGAAACCACTCTTACGCGAGGAGTCTGGCACGCGTGTAGTACCCACATCGATAATAACAGCACCTTCTTTCACCATATCTGCGGTGACGAAGTCTGGCTGTCCGATGGCGGCAATAATGATGTCAGCCAGGCGACACTCGTCCTTGAGTGTCTTCGAGCGTGAGTGGCACACAGTGACGGTAGCGTCGCCATACTGCTTCTGCATCATGAGCTGAGCCATGGGCTTACCCACGATGTTCGAGCGTCCGAGAATGACGCATTTTTTGCCTGAGGTTTGAATTCCGTAGCGTTGTAGCAATGTGATGATGCCCAGAGGTGTGGCTGATATGAACGAGGGTAGACCCAGAGCCATGCGGCCCACATTGACAGGATGGAATCCGTCGACATCCTTGCGGTAGTCAATGGCCTCGATAATCTTCTGCTCGTCAATATGCTTGGGAAGAGGTAACTGTACAATGAATCCGTCGACATCTCCGTTGGTGTTCAGACGATCGACGCATGCCAGCAGCTCTTCCTCGGTGACATCGTCCTCGTAGCGGATGAGGGTTGACTTGAAGCCGCAGGCCTCGCAGGCAAGTACCTTATTCTTTACATACGTCTCCGAACCACCGTCGTGACCCACGAGCACGGCTGCCAGATGGGGCTGTTTGCCGCCGTTCTCCACTATCCTTCTCACTTCCTCGGCAATCTCAGCCTTAATGGTCGCTGCCGTTGCTTTTCCGTCTATTATCTGCATATTCTCTAAACGCCTTAAGTTAGGGGGTTGGGGGTCTTTCCTTTCAAATTTTTCATCTGGGCTGCCATCTGAGCCATCTTGGCACGATCCATACCTGTGACCATGCGCATCATCTTGCGAGTCTGGTCGAACTGCTTCATCAGGCGGTTCACGTCCTCGAGCTTCGTGCCGCTACCCTTGGCAATGCGCAAGCGACGACTCTGGTTGATGATGTCGGGGTTCTGGCGTTCCTTTGGAGTCATCGACTGGATGATGGCCTCAATCGACTTAAAGGCGTTGTCGTCGATGTCGACGTCCTTGATGGCCTTGCCTACGCCGGGTATCATGGCTGCGAGGTCCTTGATGTTGCCCATCTTCTTGATTTGCTGAATCTGCGACATGAAATCGTCAAAGTCGAACTTGTTCTTGCGTATTTTCTTCTCAAGCTTTCTGGCTTCCTCTTCATCGAACTGCATCTGGGCACGCTCTACGAGGCTCACCACGTCGCCCATGCCCAGAATGCGGTCGGCCATGCGCTCGGGGTGGAACACATCGATGGCGTCCATCTTCTCGCCTGTACCGACGAACATGATAGGCTTGGTCACCACGGTTCGAATAGAAAGAGCAGCACCGCCTCTGGTGTCGCCGTCAAGCTTGGTGAGTACAACACCGTCGAAGTCGAGGCGTTCGTTGAACTCCTTAGCAGTGTTCACGGCATCCTGACCCGTCATCGAGTCAACCACAAACAGGGTGTTCTCAGGGTTGATGGCGCGCTTCAGCGTCTCAATCTCCTGCATCATCTGCTCATCGATGGCAAGACGACCTGCGGTATCGACGATGACCACATTGTAGCCTTCCTGCTTTGCCTTGCGGATGGCGTTCTGGGCTATCTCGACCACATCCTTATTACTCTCCTCGGTATACACATCAACGCCAACACTCTGAGCCACGACTTTCAACTGTTCGATGGCAGCAGGACGGTAGACGTCACAGGCTACGAGCAATGGGTTCTTGTGTTGACGAGTCTTCAGCATGTTGGCCAACTTGCCGGTGAACGTGGTTTTACCCGAACCTTGCAAGCCTGACATTAGGATGATGGCGGGACGCTCTTCCAGTTTCAGCTCCGTGGCCTTGCCACCCATGAGCTCGGTAAGCTCGTCGTGTACGATCTTCACCATCAGCTGACTGGGTTTGATAGCTGTGAGCACGTTCATGCCCATAGCCTTCTGCTTCACGGTGTCGGTGAATGCTTTGGCAACCTTGTAGTTCACGTCGGCATCGAGAAGTGCACGGCGCACGTCCTTCAGCGTCTCGGCAACATTGATTTCTGTGATTTTTCCTTCACCTTTCAGTATCTTGAAGGAACGTTCAAGTCTCTCTGATAAATTCTCAAACATCTATTAATTTACGATTTACAAATTTACAATTTACGATTTAGGGCGCAAAGGTACGAAGAAAAAACGAGACCCACAAACATTGAGCCTCGTTTTTGCTTATTTTGCTGAAAACTCGCAACCGCAATACTGCTGGTTATAAAAGCCGTACTCCTTGAGTAACTGGTTGCGTCGCTCTTGTAGGCCTCCTTTGCGCCAGTTCTGGGACCAGAAGCGGCATTGACTGTTGACCGTCTGTTCGGCAATGAGTCCGGCTTGGTTGATCTGTTCCAGACTCTTCCATCTGCTTGATGCCAGGGTGGTGGCGAAGTAGCCGATGCCCATCTCTTTGGCCTTACGGGCAGTAGCCGTCATTCGCAGGACGAAGCACTGTTGACATCGACGCCCTCGTTCTGGCTCTCCTTCCAAGCCGCAGACGTCTTGAAGCCATTGTCCGTGATCATAATCACCATCTATCCAGCGGATGCCGAGACTCTCTGCATGGCGCTTGCTTTCGTTCTTACGGATTTCGTATTCCTCACGGGGCCAAATATTTGGGTTATAATAGAAGATGGTAGGACGCACATCGTGCTGCATCAACCACTCCACGATGGCCGATGAGCAGGGTGCACAGCATGCGTGTAGAAGTACCTCACGCAACCCCTCTGGAATCAGAATCCTCTCTCTTTCCATATCCGTTCTTTAGCAGCATTAATCTCCTGGAACTTCTTCTCGGCAGCCTTGCGCACATCCTCACCCAGCTTAGCAACGCGGTCGGGGTGATGCTCGAGAGCCAGCTTGCGATAGGCTTTCTTAATTTCTTCATCGGTAGCATCGGAACTGACACCCAGCACTTTATAGGCATCTTCGAGTGAGTCACCAGAAAGGTGAAGCATCGAGTCGACCTCATCGACAGCGATGTGCATCCATTGGGCACACTCCTTGATGGCGCTTATCTCCTGGTGAGCCACATGACCATCGGCACGGGCAATGTCGACCAAAAAACTGAGCAGCTGCAAGCGCTCACTGTAGTCGGTATGACCAGCAATCTGGGCACAGCTCTTGCGGATGGTATCCTTGTATGATTGTTCTCCCTGGCGCTTGGCCTCTTCGAACAACCGACGCAGGATTTGGTCACCCTGTTGAACAGCCACCTCGCCAAAGTTATGGCGAAGCATCGAGCGAACGAACTCCATCTCCGAGTGCATGATTCTTCCGTCGGCTCTAATCACATAAGAGGCCAGCACTAACATCGAGAAGAGAAAGCTATTTCGGTTGCCCTCGTTCGTACTGCTGCCCTCATTGGACTCTGAGCCTTCGTTGAAAAACGTGCTACCGCTGCCTATACGCGGATCACCGCTACCGTCGAACATTGCACCGATGGCTATACCTATCAGTGCTCCCATCGGACTTCCGCCTGTGGCTATCCATCCAAGGAATCCACCTATCCACTTACCTATTGCCATAATGTTTCCTTATTGACTATGCGTTTGCTATTTCTTAAAAATCATTGGACCATTCGTCTTCCTCCTCTTCTTCTTCATCTTCCCACAAGTCTGGTTTATTGTAACGGGTCTGTGGCGAATCCTCATCATCATATCTGTCTGTTCTTGACAGAGCCTCGTCAGTATGACCACCTGGTGATGCTGTCAAGAGGAAGCTCTTGTTAATGATGAAGGTCAACTGTTCGGTTTGTGGTGGGGTATACTCCTTCTTCATGCGCTTATCTGATGATGATGAGTTGACCGTTTCTACCCACCTTGACGGGCGACAGCTTGCCAGGGGATTGGATTCTATAGTTGTCCAGCTGCCTGCCTTGCAAGTCGTAGATATGCTCCTTTTGTCTTAGTGGTTCAGCAATGTATTGGACGGGGGTTGCGGTATTGTCCGGGAAGGTGAAACCACGCGAGTTTGCGGGGAAATCGGCAATGTAGGCACGATTGGCGGGAATGGTAGTGCCTGTGAAGAGCCAGAAGCCAATCTCGCCAGTCTCATTCGAGTGTCCTAATGTCATGACGCTGTTGGCTGTGACGGTAGTAGGCTCTGTAGTACCCCTCAATATTGATGATTGTTGCACTGGAATTTCTGCATCCACGACCTTCGACAGCCACTCGTAACTTTCCTTGCCTTCGCTCTGTAGCAGCACTGGTGTGTTCTTGGGCAGTATTTCTCCTGTTGTATTGGTTATCACCAGTTCGCTATCCTTGATTCCTGTAACATTCCACACGATGACGCCATCAGGAACCTGTGCATCAAAGGGCAGACATGTGGTGGCCCATCCTTCTGTGCTCGGCTTAGTAACGACGGGTGAAGGTAGGTCGATGTAGTAGGGGGCTTCAGGTGATCCTATAATGTCATCGCTGGTGTAGGTCAGTCCCTGATTCACCTCAATGACACGTCCATCGGTGAAAACCTTGAAGTGCAGCTTATCGCCTTTGGTATCGCCATAGATGTCGAGGTAGAGGATGTTTGTGTATCCGGCATCGTCCATAGGACTGTCCTTGCCGCGCAACTCTGAGCCACAGTAGGCAGCCACGACGATTCCCTTGTCCAGCACCTGACCGTTCATGCGCACAAATGCCGTTAGGCTCATGTTGTTTGCATACTTGCGGTAGTCAACTTCTCCGAACGGATCGCTGTCTTTAGCCATAAGAGAGGTGCTCCCCATGAAGAGAAGCAGGGCTATCCCCAGCCCCTCCCATAGAGGGAAGGGAGAGGATAGTCTTGTCATTAGCTTTTTGATCGTCATATTACTTCACTTTTTTCTGGCCGTTTACGATATAAACGCCCTTCTTCAACTGAGTTTCATCCACACGGCGGCCTTGCAGGTCGTAGACAGAATGATTATTATTCAGTCTTCCATTTTCAATTTTACCAATGCCGGTGGTGGCACCGAGGTCGATGATGAACGGTACACGTGGCGTGCCATAGACTGCATCAGCCTCGTAGACGATGGTCTGAGGAGCGGTTACTACCTTTTCACCTGTTGCCACATTGAAAGTCAACGTGGTGGAATCGTCGCCAGGGATAGTGATATAGACCATACCCTGCTCATCGGTGACAGCCGCTTCGCGACACTCGTCTCCAGCGAAGACACCAAGTTCCACACCTGCAAGAGGTTCGCCGCAAAGTACCTGTGCGATGAGCACCATGTTGGTGGAATAATCACTGTAGTCTACAGGGGTGAAGAAGGCTGGTTCAGACACTTTGGCAACCTTGGCTACTCGTGACAGAGCCGCGCCAGATGCGGGATATGAGAACTGGCGGTCATTGGTGTCCGTGCTGAAGATCTTATAGCCCTTACCAGGCATCATGGTCTGGAGCGACCCCAGCCACTCATGGTTGTCGTAGTAGGATATACCTCGTTGTGCCTTGATGATATCACCATCCTGCGGGTCCATACCTGCAAGAGCTTCTGTGACGCTCATCAGCGACGAGGCATTGTAGCCTACCCAGTTCCATCCTTTACCCACGGTGACAGGAACATCTGTGGTCACCACGCGGTGGCCTGTGACTGTTAGCGTAAAGGCCTCAGTGGTCTTCACGGCATACATCTGGTTACTGTTCATCGCATTGAGCTTACCGCTCCATGTGCCGTTCGCAAAGTTCTTGTAGCCGTTGAACTGACTCTTCACGTTGCTCACCTTTCCGTTGGCCTTGGCGAATACCACTGGTACGGTAAAGTCGTTGGGGCTGACGCTCAGCGACATCCAGTTCCATCCCTTGCCCAGGTCGATGCTCTGCTCAATCTCGTCGGTGGCGGTGAGCACGTCGGGGTTGGTGTAGAGGCCGACCAGGCTGTTGTCCGCGAAGGTGACGGGTATGCTGGTGTTCACCACGGGATAGATGATTCCCGTGGAGGCGTCGTAGACCTTGAACTCTACGGTCTTGTCTTCATCGCCTTCCACAACGACCACTCCGTCTTTCTTCTCCTGTGCCCTGCCGTAGATGTCGATTGTCACGAAGTATCTGTCGAAGCGCTTCAGATACTGTGGCTGTGCCACACCACGACATTCTCCGTCGATGAAGGCTGCCACGATATCCTCGCTGTCCTCACTGGGCGTGTCGATGACGACGAGGTTGCCGATGACGTTCATCGTCTGCTCGTACTCGCCCGGGTCGACGGCCCATGTCGGGGTCTCGCCCGTCACCTTCACGTTGATGGTGAGCGGTGTCTCGATGCCGTTGTTACCTTTCAGGTAGACGGTTTCCTCGTATTTGCCGATAGGTGTCGACTTTGAGACGGTGAAGGTTACCTTGGTCTCCTCCAACGGGTTTGTCGAGCCATACTCTGTGCTGGCTTCCAGCCATGACGGCATACCTTCGAGTGTCCACATCTGCTGTGTACCGCTCTTGTTTACGATAGTGGCGGTCATACTAGTACCTTCTGTGGCATGTGTAACGCACGATACTGATTCTTCCTTCCACTCTAATTCCTTACGGTTGACAAAGGCACTCCATACAGCAGGCTCTGAATAGTTGCCGTTCTCGTCGCGCAAGTAGCGCACAGTGAAGTTCAGTGTACAGCCCTCGATGACTGCGGGATCTTCATCGATGTCAATGACAATCTTCTCGTTGCTGGCCGTGTAGTTGAAGCTGACGTTAGTCTCAATAGGCTTTGAGCGCAGTGCGGGGGCTTCGTTGGTGTAGGCCATCTCGGCAGAAGAACCGCCGAGTACTTTGAACTGTGCGCTCTTGCCGCTGTCCGTGAGGTCGTTGGCTGTGCCAACGGTCTCAATCTGGTTGGTGCTGGTATTGATGGCCTTTGTCTCGAATGGATAGTAGGCCACGAGTCCTGGCTCCTTGCCAGTGAAGCGCACCTTGCGGTTCTTCGAGAGCATGTCGGCATTCATCGTAGCTGCCCAAACACGTATTTCATCAATCTCGCCATTAAACGCGCGGTCGTAGGTATATGCAACGTCATCGGCCATAACCGTAGTACGGTGTGCACCTACAATCATATTACCTGTTGCGATGCTTCCCACATTAGCGGCATTGGTGGTCAGACAGCGTTTACCGTCGACATAGACGGCGGCAGCTCCCTGGCGCAGCACGTTCAGGGCGATGTGATGCCAGGTGTTATCCGTCAATTGAGAATTGAGAGCGGAGAATTGAGAATCAGGCTGTGGGGTCGGAAGGTAAGCGCCTTTGCCCGTGAGCAGCAACTGACCATCGGCATTGACTGACAGGGCCACTTCGCCCATCTGCATGAGCTGTGTCTCGCCACTTTGCTGGTCACCGCGCATCCAGAATTCAACGGCATAGTCGTCGTAGTCGGTGATGGGTAACTCTGCAGCATAAATGTCTACGTAGTGGTTGCCATCGAGACTCACTGACTTGTTCTCATTGTTCAGATACCAAGTCTCATTAGGCATGGTCATGTTTCGGCTACGGGCATAGTCGCGAATGCTGGTGCCTTCACCTTCGTCCATCTTCCAGTAGCCAATGAGGTGGCGTGTCGACGGATTCTTTGTCTTTGAACGGTTGGCAAGGGCAGTAGTCATATCGTGGGCCTCATCCCAAAGCAGTAGTTCGTGGATAGCAGCTGCGTTTCCACCACCAACGCTCAGCGGACCATTGCCTTCGTAGGTTGCAACAGGCTTCTCATTGAAGAAAGAAATCTCGTTGGCATCGTTGGCCATTTTGGCGCTAAGCTTACCGTCGGCTGTCAGGCACAGGGAGAGGAATGACCACTTATTCGTTGGCACAATTTCCGTTGAGGTGTACTCATTGCCAGCGACTTTTACCACGAGGTTGCCAGCGCTATTAGTACCTATGGTCAGCGTGTTGTTGCCTTGTCCGTGGCTGAGCAGCGTACCGGTTCCATTGATGTTCACCCATGCATCGATGCTGAAGTCTTTCTTAGCAAGGTTGATGCTGGCCTCAGTGGCGGCAGCGGCAACAGCGGTGGTACCACTGTTCACGCTCAGTGCCGTTTCGTGTTCAATCTCCGTTCCGTTGAGCACACCGGTTACAATGAAGTTGGCCGCTTTGGTCAGCTCTCCTTTCAGGAATGGCTCGTTGAACGTGACGCTCAGTTCGTCGCCTATGTCGAGGATACCGTCGGTAGGCTCAGGCTGTCCCATAGGACGTGGGCACATCATGTCTTTCACCAAAGCAATTTCGTTGCTATACTTGTATACCTCATTATCGCCATAGGTAGCGACCGAGACGACACGGAACAGATAGTCACCGTCGTTGAACGAGTTCATGTTCAACGTGTAGCTGACGCTGGCACCCTTGGAGGGCAACATCAGATTGTTCGATGTCGAGTCTTTCTTGTTGATGACATATTCCTTCAACGGTGTCCAGCTGGTAGCTCCCTGCTCCTTATACTGTATGCGGAAAGCCTTCAGGTTGTGGTAGTTGCGGTCGAAGTCAGAGAAGGTGAGCTTCAGATTAGTGCCAGTCTGGGTATTAATAACTGTGTTCGACAGTTCCAACTTCACGTCGGACGACGACGGTACGAAGTGGGCTGAAATGTACACCGTATCGGTAATCACATCCCAGGTACTGGTCGGGTCGTACTGGCATTGCGAAGCTAATACGACGGCTATGCTGTCGTAGTCAAGGATGCTGGCGTTGGTCTGCTTCAGCTGCAGGGCCTTTGTCACAGTCTGTCCGGCTGGAATCTTGATGATGCGGCTGTCAGTAACGTGGCGACCGTCAATAGTCAAATCAGCACCGTCGGGGTTCGACTCATCGTCTACAAACAGACGGTAGTACACATCCTCGTCAATCTCAGAGGCATTCGACAGGCGCAGCGTGTAGTTGGCTGTACCGCCGGAAGGAATGTCGTTAAGAACACGATCGTCGGCATCAATCTGAGGCACTTCAATCTGCATGGTAGCCTCCATGATAGTGGTGCCAGGATTGTAGTACTTCGTCTCCACCTTACCCTCATACGGACAGCAAGTCTGTCCGGCACGGGTGCGGAAGATGGGGCCGAAGGTGCCATAGTTGAACACATCTACCGAGAGTGCATCGTCATCTCCATCCTCAGCCAGGGTATAGCTGAAGGTGTTGGTCGATGAGTAGGTGGAGTCGCTGACATGATGCTCACCACCGAAGGTCTCGTCCTGAATGTGGATGTTGAAACCGAAGCCGTTGATGGCAAGTCCCCAGCTGTCGTCGAGTACCAGACCTCCCGATATGGTCCAGTCGCGTGTTGTGGTAGTATCGTTCTGAACGGTCTCCTCAAAGCTGTAGATCGTACCGGAGTCGAATGAGAGATTGTCGCCTGCAAGATACTTGTCGCGACTCTCGAAAGCCTTCACCTTCTCCTCCTCGTTATCCTTGAGGCGGTTTGTCCAGTTTTCAATCTGATTGTTCACCCAGGCGACAGAGTCAGTGGCAATCGACACATTGGCTGCCTTGAACACTTTGTAAGTGTTTTCTGTGCCGTAGTCATCGTCGTCGGGCGATAGGGTAGTGAGGTAGACCGTATGGTCGGTTTTGTTCACATAGCTGTTGATGCTGTCCTGAACGGTGGTGGTCAGGAATTTCTTGCGTAGCAGCTCATAATTTGGTATCAGCACGTTCTCGATGTAGTTCTGTGTGTACATGAACATGGTACCAAAATCAATGCCTGTCTGGATGATGTCCTGCAGCTCGATGCCTACAGAGTTGTCGGAATTGCGTTTGAAATCGAGGTTACGCATCTTTCCGAAGAGAATGTTTGTGGAGTTGCCGATATACACGTCGCCCTGTGCACCCACATATTCGGGTGCAGCCGAGGTGCTGATGGTCTTCTCGACGGTGGTCGTCGAAACGACGGTTGTGCTGCTCTCGTTGTCATACTCCGTCTTGACGCCAATTTCCAGATCGTTGCCGGCCTCGACTTCCTCCATGTCAATCACACCCACGCCAATACCAATGGCTTTGTGGAATCCGAATTTATGTTTGAACGATAGTTGGGCGCTCTCATGGAATGTTGTGCCCGAAAGCGTGCTCCTCGTCGTGGTAGTACCACTCTTCCACTCGGCGAAGGAGTTTGTACCTGGCGGGTCGCGAAGCACCATGTTCACCTTGTCAGGACCAGCGGTGATGAAGTTGTTGCCTGTGGGCAGGCTGCCGAGAATGATGCCCGGCATGCTCTCTCTGTCGTTCCATTTCCAGTTCTTCGGTGTTCCGTTGATGTCGTAACTAATAGATATGGTACGCGTATAAGGGTTGGCAATATTAGGCAGACCTGCCTTCCATAGATACATTGCTCTGCCAAGGCTGTCTAACTGCAATTTGTTATCCTTCAGGTTTGCCACCTCTCCAGGCTGATGGGTGCCCACCTGCTCGTAGTAGACCGACTGTTGCGACGACAGGGCATTACTGATGGTAACGATGTTACCAATGAGTGGAACCGTGTCAGGTACGTTGGTATCGGCATTGACGTATTTCTCGTAGCCTTCTAACTGGAAGGTATAGGGGTCGCCCTGTATAAAGATAGGTGCACCATAATTATACGTCACCGTATTGTTCGCAGCGGTATATATATCGGTGATGTTCAGATCACCCAAATCATCGGTCAGCTTGTAGCTGTCGATACCGAACGAACCGTCTTTACGTCCCTTCTGTTTCACGTTGAACGTGGCATCCGTGTGGTGGACATAGTTGAGCTTGGTGTTGTACTCATACAGTTCATAGGTTTCACCGTCGTCATTATAGAGCGTATCGCTAAGTATGTAGTTGGGATTAGTGAGGTCGATGGTCGACGGAGAGCCGATTTCCTCTTTTGTTCCCACAATCGTCATGCTCTCAATCTTGTACTCCAACGGGGGCAGCATGGCCGAGAACTCACCCGTGACGGTGTCAGTGTGAATGAACAGCTTCTTGCAGTCGTTGATGCCGGCACCGCGCCACGACGTGCTGTTGATGGTCGTTGTTGCCGATGGGATGGGCAGCGTATCGCTGTTGGGGTCGACGCTGTAGGCTGTACCTGCGGCGTTCAGGTTCTTCACCACGTTCATGCGTGGGGTCTTGTTCAGCGGCGTAAGCAACAGCTCTACCGTACCGATGTTGTTCTTGCTCAGGCCGAAGCCTACGGCAGGCTTGCCCTGTATGTCGCCTCCCACCACGCGGCCAGTGAAGTTCACCAGCGTCTCGTCTTGGAACTCCAAGTCTTTCTTGTCTTCTATGAAAGTGGCGAGGGTGTCGATACCAAGCGGGTCGGCTGGGAAACGTCCTGCATTGGCAAAGACGTGGCCGTTCTTCACTGCCTTGATATAGTGGTCGCCAATGGGCACGCTGATGGTATATTCGCCATCGGCATTGGTCGAGATAAGCTCGCCGCCGCGGGAACAGGCAGTGCCGTCGACATAGAAGTTCACGCCTTCAACGGGATAGTCAGTGCCTGCATATACCACCTTGCCGCTCACGGTGAACGACGAGATGTCATCGAAGTCGGTTCCGTTGTGTACAAGCGAGTTGGCGCTCACAAAGCGAAGCCGCTGTGTGGGGTTGAACTTGTGGATGCCCAGCTTTGGAACGATAGCGTATGTAGTGCCCTCTCCCGTAAACGGTACTCCCTGGATGATGTAGTTGCCGTCATTGTCGGTCTTGGCTTTCAGTTTCAGCTCTTCAGGTGTCAGCGTTACTGATTCTACATTGCTGCCAATCTTTCCGTGGTGCTGGTTATAGACGGTGCCGTCGCGCGAATAGTCGAAGAACTGGGTTTTCAGACCCTCGTCGAAGGTCCAATAGGTCTCCAGGTTCTTCTCGTTGCCTACTAACAGGTGGTCGTAGTTCTCCAGAATCTCTTCTTCTGTGAGGCACTTCGACCAAATGCGGAACTCGTCGATGTAGCCCTTGAAGTAGCCCATCGTGAACTGTGTGGCATTCTTCAGGTCGTTGATTGCATGGATGGTCTTGGATGCCTTTTGCACAACGGGGTTGCCGAGCGAATCTTGCTCCACCAAGTAGTAGGTCACCACGTTGCCTTTACGGGTGAGCGTCACGTGGTTATAGACGCCTTGTTTTACATGAATGTTGAAATTGTATTGTGGTGCAGAACCGCAGCAGTAAATCAGCTCTCCGCTTCCGGTTAAGCCAAAGGCACCAATGTTGTCGCCCTTCAGACGTCCTATCCAGGAATTAGGGAACTCTTCTGGGTTAATCCACATCTGCATCGAGTAGTCACCCGTCTGGAACTTGTTCTTGGCGTAATTGGCATCAGGATATTGCCATGCCACCGCACCGTTCAGGGCAGTGAAGTGCATGGCATGATACTGTGCAGCGTCGTTGCTCGACTCGCCCGTCTTCTGGGCAAACACTTCTGCCCCTGCCACTGAGGCGCCCGACGAGCCGTAGGTGATGCGTCCGCTGACGGTACCCGTGCTCTGCGCGAAGCCGATGTCCTCGATAGAGTTGTGTAGGATGGTGCCGTCAGGACATTTGTCCTCTACGGTGATTCGGTAGTCATAGTATACACCCGGCAAAGGCGTGTCGTCGTTATAATAGACGTATTCCTCTGCACTCATCGTGTTCTGCAGCTTCGTCCAGGCCTCGCTTTCTTTCTCCGCACGTCGACGCTCAATGATGTAGTTCTTCGTGTCCGTTGATCCCTGAAGGTTCACGTGCCATGCCAGCTTCACTTGTCCGGCGTAGCTGCCCTTCGTGGCTTCGAAAGAGTAGAACAGCGTACCTGTTCCGATGCCCTTCTTCTCAAGTGAGGCCGTATTCAGCACCTTTTCGTCGATGACACCCTCAATGCGGTAGTCGTGTGGCTGACAGGCGTTCAGCGGCTCCTCCGTCCAGTGTATGCCATTGGTGACACCGTTCTTGCGATCGGTATGGGCAGCCGTTGTGCGGTGCTCCCATTGGAAGCTTGTCTGGTTGTTCGTAGGCGTGATGGTGTATACGGGGTCGGCCTCGTTGTCGATATAGATGTTGAACTTGTTACCCCAGTTGGTGGGATAGCCGTCCGATGTCCATGTGAACGCTATGCGGTCGGTCTGGCTTTCGGCTTTCAGGTTGTTCACGGGCACTGTACGTGTCGGGGTGAAAGTATAAATGTTCGACTTCAGCTCGTCCAGCTTGGTGTCCTCGGGCCAGCCCTTCCACACATAGTAGATTTGGTACGTCGCTTCGGTCTCGTTGGTGTAGCCGGTATCCACGAAGCTGCGGGCAGACTGTTCTACCGCGCCAATCTTCGTGCCGTTGCGGTAGATGACCCACTTCGTGCCCCAGTTGCCGGTCTCGAAGTTGCCGTTGTCGGCAGTCCAGTTCACCGTCACCTTCTTCTCGCCCTGGTTGAACACAACACTCTTGATGGTGGCCACCGGCATAGGGGCGAATGTCTTCGCACCGGCAAGCGTGTTGTACCACTTCATCTGGTTGTTGTTGTCACGGTCGTTGGCATGGGGGAACTCATGGTAAGGCTCGATGGTGAACTGCGAGCGCATGTTATAGCCCAGAGAACTGAGCTTGAACGAATAAGTTCCGGCTGCAAAGTTGGTCGTCGAAGGATTAAAGTAGCCGCATTTCGAGTTGTAGGTGCCGTTGATGCGGGTATAGACGCCGGTACGCCCGTCGGTGTTGCCCGAACCACTGAACTTATATGGTATGGTCACCGTGCCGTCAGGCGAGATGTTAATGTAATTGTCGTTCCATTGAATCTGGCGTACAGTGAAGGTGTAGGGACAGGCTATCGTATGGGTTACATCCACCACGGTCTTGCTGCTCTTGTTCCAATACCACCATGTACCCCACAAGCGCACCTTGATGTTCGTGTTGCGCAGCTCGAAGGGGATGTTCCAGTGCGGACTGATCCACCTGATCTTGCCCTTGCCGTCAGTGCCCTCGTTGTATCTGAAAGTCCACTGGCCGCCTAACTCCCAGCCGTCGAGGGTGATCCAGCTTGTCGAGTCCCAGGTTTTCTTGTTATACACGTTGTACATGCGTCGGTTTAGTCCCGAAGAGTTGCAACACAAGTTACCTACGTACTTGTATTGGCTGGGAGCCTGATCGCCTACGCCGATATGCACGCCGATGCCCCATGCGTAGCCGTCGCCCTCGAAGAAGCCCTCGTCGTCGCCCTCGTCATTCCACAGGACCGTTGACCACAGGAAGTAGGGATTGCCTCCGTTGGGGTAATAGGTCAGGTCGTCCTTGAAGGGATACCAGCTCTTGTAGTCGCTCTGGGCCATGCCACGCTGCGGCATCAGTAACGATACCATAAACAGCAACAAGGCATACTTCCACGTCGACTTGCCACTTTGTGCACGCAATAGGGGCACCTGCCACCATCGCTGCGATTTGTAATGACTAATGTTCATGAGAATTGATTATTTAATTATAAAGGTTTATATGTTTGCTTAAGAAAACACAAGAAGGTTAATGATTGCAATTTGTGCTGCAAATTTACTAATGTTTTTTTTAACGACAAACGATTATTTAATATTTTTTTCCTTTCCTCTATTAAAAAAGTGTGATTGTTACTCTTTTACCCTGAAAAAAGACGAGAAACTTCTTGGCAGTTCAGGAAATATGTCGTACTTTTGCAACTCAAAAACTTCAAACTATAAACAACATGAAACGTTCATTGATTAGTCTTTTTCTTGTTATCTTTTCTATCTCGCAGGTCTCAGCCTACAAGAAACAGTCGATAGACATTACTGTAAACGGGCAAAAGAGAAACATGGTGGTTTTCACTCCCAACACGCTAACAGCTAAATCACCGCTGTTCATCGTTACTCACGGTATGAACCAAAACCCTGAATACCAGTATGATTCTGATAAGATGTACGAGATGATTGACACGGCCAAGTTCGTGATTACCTACTTGCGCAGTGACGGCAATATGTGGGACACCAGCGGCACCAAGGATCAGAACTTTGTCATTAAGACTATCGACGAGATGGCAACCCGATTCGACATCGACAAGAACCGCGTCTATTGGTCGGGCTTTTCAATGGGGTCGATGCTCATCCACCATTGCATTGCCAATATGCAGAACAGAATAGCTGCCTTTGCGCCGACCAGCGGCATTCAGTTCTCAGAGGAGCCTTGGAACAACTGTAAGAAGCCCGTCAACCTGCTGGAGGTCATAGCCTATGGCGATCAGACGTTCGGCTACGAGGAATACGGCATACATGCCTACATAGAGAACTATGCTACGCACGACAAGCATACCCGCTACTCGAAGACCGTCGGCTACAAGCCTATCAGCAGCAGCTGGTTCAACGGTGACCTTGAGAAGTGGACGGGAGGAACCAATGGTGGTGAGGTGTGGCTCTACTCCTACAACAACGGTGGACACTGGCCTATGGATCTTAATCGGCATCTTATTTGGAACTTCTGCAAGCGCTTTACGCTGAATCAGCCCGTAGTGAACATTACCCAGCCCGCAGGCGAAACCACTCATGTCTATATGGCTCCGCAAGGTGAGGAGGTTTTTCCAGATATCACGTTGACTGCTACTGCAAAAGCCACTGGCGGACAGATAGTGAAGATGGATTTCTATGATGGTAAGACACTTGTGGATTCAAAGACGGCTCCTCCCTACACGGTGACGCTGACGGCACCCACAGCCGCTAAGCATAACCTACGCGTTGTGGCTACTGACAGCAACGGAAAGACAGGTGAGGCCTCATGCCTGGTCAACTACGTACAGTCTAAGACTTCGTATGCACTGTCCCAAACATTCAAAAACGAGGGTACGGTACCTCAGAACTGGTATGCAACCTATGGTCGCTCAAAGCGCGCGGGCGGAGGCTTGCCATATACTATCGGTGCTCGCATCCTGCGATTCACCAATTCTTCACGTGCCTTCGAATACGGACTTTTTGTTCAGAATCTTTTGACCAAGGAGAAGGCAGGATGGGCAAAGTTCGGTGAAAAGAATGCCCGTTCCTCTTTGACGCTGCACGCAGGACACTATGCTCTCAAGTACAAAGTGTGCAACTGGAATCAGCCCGAGTTCTCACCTGTGACCGTCGCCGTTGAGACCGTCGATGGCCAGGAAGTGGCATCCGAGACCTACACGCCCACCGTAAATATAGGTGGCGATACAGGCAATAAATTCACGGGAGTAAACCTCCAGTCATTCGAGTTTGATGTTCCTGAGACGGGCGATTATGTTATTGTCTTCTATGCAGACGGAGTGAAAGATTCTGACTTCGTACTGGGGCAAGTAACCCTCCAGGTCATGGAGTTCTCTGCCTCAGGTATCAAGGATTGCGAACTCAATAACGACTCGCGGAGGAGTGATAGCGGATGCTACAGCCTCAGCGGACAGAAGATTGAAGAAAACAAATTGTCGAATGGTCAACTGAAACCTGGAATATACATCATTGGTGGCCGTAAGGTTATCATCCAGTGAGACAATCAAAATAAGCGTCTCTGGCTTGTCTTATTTTCGAGCTTTACGCACAGATAAAGGGGTTTCGCGTGTTTTACCACTCGAAACCCCCATTTTTTTTCGCACCCCCAAGGAAATCGCCTGCTCGCTACACACCCGAAGGTGTCTCGACAGGCTGTTTACTCAGGCGCACGCACACGTATAATAATGTATAAATTCAAGTTGTGGACAATGAAGGCTCTGATGGTGAGCAACGGAGCCTTCGTTGTCTACGAACGGAGCGTGCCATTTAGAATGAATGGAACGGTCCGTTCAGAGCAAACGGCGTATGCCGTTGGAAATCAATGGAGTCTTTCTTCATTTTTTCTTTAATTCAAGTTTCGCCACTTCCGAAACTATAATCTTGAGTCCACTTTAAAAAGTCCACATACTGCCGCAACGGGAGGCGCAGCCACTCCCCTCCCTTCAAGGGGAGGGGTGGCCGAAGGCCGGGGTGGGGTCTGTAAACATCAGACAGCGAGGAATATACAGACCCCACCCCTGCCCCTCCCCGTGAAGGGAGGGGAGTGGCTGCGCACAGAGTCCTTCTCAGATTTCTCATGTTCGGACTTTTTAAAGTGGGCTCAATCTTTATTTTTTCATCAATGACAGAAGGATGCTGACAGCCTTGCCGTTGTATGTCACCATTTTGCCTTCAGGATTCTTGAGGTCGAGGGGCTTCGGATTGTCCTTCGTGATCAGCACCACATTGAAGCGTCGATTTTTCAGCATACCATTGAACTGTCCTTTGCGGGCACCGAAGGAAATGGTCTTCGTTGCATCGTCGTAGGTGATGTCGATGGTAGCATACTTGCCCTTCTCGTAGTTGTAGTTCGTGCCCTCGTCCTCATAGAGCTGGAACTGTCCGTCCTGTCCGGCGTAGACGTAGAGGTTGATGAGTTCCGCGGGCTTCTCGTCGCTCCACTGCATCTCTGGTCCGAAGGGGATGATGCTGCCCTCGCGTACGAAGACCGGTATCTGCTCGTAAGGGGCGTCGACAATGATTCTTCGATTTGACAATTTGCTATTTACGATGTCTTCGCTGTCAATCACCTTTTCGCCTGTGTAGAGGTCGTACCAGCCACATTGCTTGGGGAAATAGACGCTGCGGTTGCGAGCCTTGTAGTAGCCCACGGGACAAGCCATCAGTGCAGGTCCCAGCATCCACTGGTTACCGATGTCCTCCACGTTGCTGTCACCACCAAAGTCCATGACCAGGGCACGCATCAGGGTGTAGTCCTTGAAGTGCGCCCATCCTGCGAGCGAATAGAGATATGGCATCAGCTGATAGCGCAGACGGTCGTAATAGACGAACGACTTGTAGGCAGGATGGTCATCGGGGGCAATGTTCCAGATTTCGCGCAGTGGCCACTGACCATGACTGCGGAACAGGGGGATGAATGTGCCAAACTGGTTCCAGCGTGTCTGCAGCTCGCGCCACTCCTTCAGGTCCTCGTTCTCCTGACCCGTGCGGTCATAGAGTTGCTGGGCTGCCACATAACGGCTCTCCACGCAGAAACCACCCTGATCCATGCCCCAGAACGGGATGCCCGACAGCGAGTAGTTCAGGCCTGCCGTCATCTGGGCACGCATGTCCTCCCAACGGGTGCCGATGTCGCCACTCCACGTGGCTGTGCTGTAGCGCTGCTCTCCGGCAAAGCCGCTGCGAGTAAGCAAAAACACGCGGGGCTCTGATAGGTTTGAGATTTGAGATTTGAGGTTTGAGGTTTGAGATTTCCAAGTGTTGCGCTGACCGTTATAGATGGCATCGGCGTTGACCAATGAGTAGGCGTTGAAGTATTCGGTAGAGGTACCAAGGGCCGTGGGGCCACACAGGGCCTTGCGATACCACATTGGCGTACAGTCGCGCACGTTCGGCTCTGAGGCATCCATCCACCAGGCATCGATATGTTTACTATTTGACGATTTACTATTTACGATTTTACCGGAGAGGCCAGTATACAGTTTCTCGTCCATCTGCCTCCAGAACATTTTTCTTGCTTCGGGGTCGTAGGCATCATAGAAGCCGTTCTTGTAGCCGGGACCCACCCAGTCGTGGATGTCGTCCGTAGGCGACTGGTTGTACATCCAGCCCCTTGCATCGAGTTCCTTGTAGTTGTCCGTATTCACGTAGAACTTAGGCCATACGCTGATCATGAAGCGTCCATGCATCTCATGTACATCGTCGAGCATTTGCTGCGGATCGGGATAGCGCGAAGCCTCGAACTCATGGCTGCCCCACTGGTCCTCGGGCCAGTAGTTCCAGTCCTGCACGATGTTGTCGATAGGAATCTGTCGCTTGCGAAACTCAGCCAGCGTCCCCACCAGCTCTTCCTGCGTCTTGTAGCGCTCGCGGCTCTGCCAGAAGCCCAATGCCCACTTCGGATAGAGCGAGGCCTTGCCCGTCAGGGTACGGTAACCGCTGATCACCTCGTCGAAGTTCTGTCCGGCAATGAAGTAGTAGTCCATATCCTGAGCCATCTCGCACCAGATGGTAAGGGCATTGCGGTCCGTCTCCGAACGCGGCTCAGCCACCCTCAGACCACAGTACGACTCGCCGCCGTCGGGCTGCCATTCAATGCGCAGGTGCGTGCGCTTATGAGGTTCCAGCCGTGCCTTGAACTTATAGGCATTAGGGTTCCATGCCGTGCGCCAGCGCTCTGGCACCACCTCCTTACCATCGATATAAACCTTGATATAGCCGGCATAGTAGAGGATGAACTGGTAGTCGTAGGTGTTCGTTACCGGGGCCTCGATGAAGCCTTCGTACACCACATTGGCCCCAGCCAGCGAAAAGCCCTGTGGCAGGTTCTTGATGCCGCCGTTGTCGGTCTTCAAGGCAATCTCCGACTTCGCAGGCGTACCATATTCATAATAGATGGAGTCCTCGTCGCGCACCAGCTTACGTCCGTTACGGTCAACGTATGTGCCCGTCAGGTGACCTACACGGCCCTGCTTGTCGTAGAGCTTGAAGGCACGGTTCAGCTGCAGGTAGTCCTTCGGATTGCCGAAGCGGCAGTAGCTGTAGGCATCCCACAACAGACCGTAGCATTTGTTCGTCGTCCTGTTCGTGGAGAGCACGAAGGGGATGCTCACTTTGGTGTTATACTGGAACAGGTCCTCGTTCTTACCACGCATATTGAACTCCTCCGACTGGTGCTGTCCCAGACCATAGTACTGCTGGAAACCCAGATTATTCTCAAATGTCAGCTGCCACGACAGACCATGCTTCTGCTCCTCAGGCACAGTATAACCCGTCTTTATTCCCAGCTCGCGCTCAGGCACGGTGAAGTCCCAGAACTGCTTGCCCGTCAACACTTCAGTATAACGGTCATTCTCCGGAATGTCCTCTTTCTTACGTTCTGGAACCTCCTTGGCCAGCGCGATGCCCTTGCTGTCGAAGTATTCGATGTGACCCGTTTTCTTGTCGACCACAGCCTTCACGTTCTTGGCTATCACGCTCACCTGTCCATCTGTTTCCTCAATGCTGTAGCTGCCCTTGGCGGGCGCCTGCTGCGGAACAATCATCAGGCTCTGCGGCTTCACGGGCAGTTCGTCCTTCGACGTGGCTCGCACGCGGATGATGTTGTCGTTTATCACCTCCAGGCGAATCACCTTGGCCTCGCCGCCATCAGGACGGATGGTCACGATGTTTCCCGCCGTCTCAATGTCGGCTGCTTGGGTGGTTAAGACACTGCACAGGAATACTCCTGCTATGAATGGCTTGATACGTTTCATATTCTTCATCTCAACACTTACAATGAAAAGTGGCAGGCTTTTCGACCTGCCACTTTCTAATGCTTTGTACACCCGCAGGGGCTCGAACCCTGGACACCCTGATTAAGAGTCAGGTGCTCTACCAACTGAGCTACGGGTGCAACACTTGCTTAACAATCTTTTGACCTTTGTACACCCGCAGGGGCTCGAACCCTGGACACCCTGATTAAGAGTCAGGTGCTCTACCAACTGAGCTACGGGTGCAACGTTTTTCGTTTTGCGGGTGCAAAGGTAGACATTTTATTTCAATCTGCCAAATTTTTCCTCATGTTTTTTCTTCTGTTACCATAGAAATGGGGTGTTATAGGCATACAATGAAGTATTTTGCATGAAGAACGATGGCTTTTTCCTGCGGTTATACCAGTGTGTGGCTATCAAGATACTTGACCACGGGGTCTTTGAAATTGTCGGAGATAGGGATGTACTGGTTGTTGACGATGATGCGCAGATGATCGACAGCACCGACTTTTGTCATGTGCACGATATATGACCGATGGGTGCGGAGGAACTCTGGCTGGGGGAGATACTCTTCCAGTTTTTTCATGCTCATGAGCGACATGTATTTCTCGCCCGTATCGAGATAGATGCGAACGTAGTCCTTCAGCCCTTCAATGTAGAGAATCTGGTCGAGCGTGATGCGTATCAGCTTGTAGTCGCTCTTCACGAACATGAAACGGTCGCGGGTGTAGGTGTCGCGTTTCTCGGCAATGGTAAACCATTCAAGTGCTTTGTCCGTTGCACGCAGGAAGTCCTGATAGCTGATGGGTTTAAGCAGGTAGTCGAGAGCGGAGACACGGAAACCCTCGACAGCATACTGGGGGAAGGCCGTAGTGAAGATAATCTTGGTGTCCTTAGGCAGGATCTTCGCAAACTCGATGCCAGAGAGTTCGGGCATCTGGATGTCGAGGAAGAGCAGCTGGATTGGTTGCTCGCGCAGGTCGCGCATGGCCGTTACGGCACTATTGTAGACACCTTGCAACTCTAAGTAGGGCGTCTTCTTGACATAGCTCTCGAGCAGTTGGGCTGCCAAGGGTTCGTCGTCGATGATGGAACAGGATATTGTCATGTTGTGATATGTATGTGTGAATAGTAGCTTTGACCATCGTCGTTGACGCCACGTTCCCAGGTGTATCGTCCAGGATAGCATAGGTCGAGGCGTCGCTGTACTTGCTGTAGGCCTACACCATGACCGCTGCGGTCTTGTTCGGACTTCGGGTGGTTGGAATTCTCAATCTCGCAAGTGATAAGTCGTCCGTCGGTATTCAGGCGTATGTGGACGAAGCTTTTCTCAGTAGGGCTGATGCCGTGTTTGAAGGCATTCTCGATAAGCGAGATGAAGAGCAGGGGCGCTACAGACGGTTTTGAGAGGTGGGAGGAGGTGGCCTCGAAGGTGACGTCAACGCTTTGTGGCAGACGTATCTTCATCAGGTTGACGTAGTTCTCGAGGAACTCCACTTCGTCGCCCCATTCTACGTTCTCATGCTGATTGTCATAGAGCATGTGGCGCAGCATCTTTGACAATTGCTCGATGGCTTGCTGGGCTTTGTCGCTGTCGAAAGCGGTCAGGGCATAGATGTTGTTCAGCGTGTTCAGCAGGAAGTGGGGACTAATCTGGTTGCGCAGGTTGCGCAGTTCGGCTTCGGTACGTGCTGTCTCGGCTTCGAGTCGTGCCTCTTCCGACTTGTGCCAGCGCAATGACAGATGGATGGTCGTGGCGATGGCAGCTGAGAGGATAAGGTTGAAGATGTCGCGCAGGATGATGAGCACGTTCTGGAGCATCGTCATAGAAGGAAGGCTGTTGCCCGGCATCTCGAAGAGCTCATGGGAATAGGCCATCCAGAAGTGGACAGCAATGCCCAACCCGATGCAGAGCGTAGCATTGATGAGCCAGAAATACTTCTTTTCGCCTTTGACAAAGAGTCTTGGCGTAAGCAACAGGTAGTTCAGATAGAACACCAGCATCATTGTCAGTGGTGACACGCTCACCATCAGGTATTGGCTGAGGCTCACGCCGTTGCCGTGGTACATGAACGACAAAGGCGCGAGGAACAGCAGTGCCCAGACGGCAATGTGAAGCAATATCTCTGTCTGACGGTTCATAACTCCTTAATACCTTAACTACTCATGTCGGATAGCTTCGATGGGATCCATGTTGGCAGCTTTCTGTGCAGGAATGTAGCCGAAGAGGATGCCTATGCATACACAGACGAGGAACGAAACGTAGATGCTCCAGGCAGGCACGCTGCTGGGCATGCCGAATATAGGCAAGAAGGAGCTGGCTCCACATCCTACTAAAATGCCAAGCAATCCTCCTGTGACGCTTATGAGCACCGACTCGATGAGGAACTGCAGGGAGATGACCGGTCCTGTAGCACCCACGGCCATACGAAGGCCTATCTCCTTGGTGCGCTCGGTGACGCTGACCAGCATGATGTTCATAATACCGATACCTGCTACGAGCAGTGAGAAAGCTGCTGCTACTACGAGAATCAGCGTCACGGTGTCCATCGTCGACGACATTGTTTCCATCATCTCGGCCTGTGAGCGGATGGTGAAGTCATCGTCGGCCTCGCCCTTCAGCTTGTGGTTGTCGCGAAGTATCTGGGTCAGCTCCTCGATAGCGGCATCGCTCAACTCCTCGGTTACGGCCGAGCAGACGATGCTTGAGAAGAACGTCTGTGCAGCAATACGCTTCATCACCGTGGTGTAAGGAGCAATGATCACGTTGTCCTGATCCATGCCCCACGAGTTGTAGCCCTTGGACTTCAGAACACCGATGACGCGCATGGGGATGGACTTGAATCGTACCGTTTTGCCAATAGGATCGGTATTGCCAAAGAGTTCCTTGACGATGGTGGCTCCTATCACACATACTTTTGCTGCCTTCTTGATGTCCTCCTCGTTGAAACATTCGCCTTCCTCAACATCCCATTGCTTGATGTCGAGATAGTCGACCGACTCGCCGTACATCGACGTGTTGGTGTTATTATTGCCGTAGATAACCTGTCCGCTGGAGGTCACCTCGGGTGACACCTTCGTTACAAACTTCTTCTCGCGTAGGATGCGCTCGTAATCGGCCATCTTCAGCGTCTGCATCGATGACGGGTCTTGGCGCACGCCGCCACGCATGTCGGCACCGGGACGTATGGTCAGCAGGTTGGTACCCATGGTCGAGAGTTCTTGGCGGATGCTCTCTTTAGAGCCTTGGCCTATCGACATCATGATGATGACGGCAGCCACGCCGATGATGATACCCAGCATCGACAGGAACGACCGCATCTTGTTGTTGGCAACGGCCTTCAGGCTTACTTTGAATAGATTTAATATGTTCATTTTAAGTGAAAAGTGAATAGTGCATTTTTACCTTAATCATCCTGCGGCACCGGTAGTGCAGCCAGGGCCTCGGCAGCCGACTTGATGTTCTGGTTCTCTGTAATCTCGCGTATCTTACCGTCGCGAAGGAAGATGTTGCGCGAACTGTATTCGGCAATCTCAGGGTTGTGGGTCACGAAGATGATGGTGTGTCCCTGACGGTAGAGCTCCTGGAAGAGCACGAGCATCTCGAACGAGGTGCGGGTATCGAGGTTACCTGTGGCCTCGTCGGCCAACAGCACGGCAGGCTCATTGACCAATGCACGGGCAATGGCTACGCGCTGCATCTGTCCACCAGACATCTGGTTGGACTTATGCTCCAGACGGTCGCCCAGCCCTACTGCCTGAAGGGCCTTGATGGCAGCTTCGCGGCGTTGACGGGCGTTGTATTTCGAGTTGTACATCAGCGGTAGCTCTACGTTCTCTACGGCAGTGGTCTTTGCCAGCAGGTTGTAGTTCTGGAACACGAAGCCAATTTTCTGGTTCCTTAGATGGGCGCGCTGTGTCTTAGACATCGTGCGAACGTTGACGCCGTCAAGGAAGTAGTCGCCGCTGGTGGGGGTGTCGAGACAACCCAGCTGGTTCAGCAGCGTTGACTTGCCGGAGCCCGACGTACCCTGAATGGTGACGAACTCGCCTTCGTAGATCTTGAACGATACGCCGCGTAGGGCCTTTACCGTTTCCGACCCCACCTGGAAGTAGCGCTTCACATTCTGTAGTTCGATAACGACTTTTCTATCCATAGGTTATCTCTTCTGCTGTTGCTGTTGTTTGTTATTACCTCTTGGTTTCGGCATGAATGGGTTGCTGGCCTGCTCGGCTGCGCCATTCTCTTCTTCACCTCCTGAGATGGAGAAGTCGGTGAGTACATCGGTGCCGGCGGCTATACCACTTACAATTTCGGTAGATACTCCGTTTGAGGTGCCAATTTCTACGGCATGTGCCTTGAAGGTGTTGCCATCCAACGTCCACAGCTTGTGGTCGCCTGGGCAATCCTCAATTTTCTGGCCTTCCTGTAGGAGTGCTTCGTTAATGGTGAAACGCAAGGCCTTGGCAGGTACGGTAAGTACGTCGTTCTTCTCAAGGGTGAAGATGGTCACGTTGGCAGTGAGACCGGGTTTCAGCTTCAGGTCGTTGTTGGGTGCGGAGATGACCACCTCGTAGGTGACAACGTTGCTTTCGGTAGTAGCTTGCTGGCGCACCTGAGTGACGTGTCCTTCAAACTGGTCGTCGGGGAATGCGTCGACGGTGAAGGATACGCGCTGACCTTCCTTCACGCCACCGATGTCAGCCTCGTCGATGTCGGCTATGACACGCATGTTGGTCAGGTCTTGTGCGATGGTAAACAGCTCAGGTGTGTTGAATGATGCTGCCACCGTCTGACCCTCTTCCACTGACTTTGACAGCACCACACCGTCGATGGGGCTGGTAATGGTGGCATAACCCAGATTCGTCTGTGCTTTCTGCACGCTCTGCGAAGAGGTGGTTACCTGATCCTTAGCTTTAAGGTAGCTCAGTCGTGCCGTCTCGAATTCGTCGGCACTCACCAAGCCCTTGTCGTAGAGTGTCTTGTAGCGCTGGTAGTTGTTCTGCTCATAGGCAAGAGTGCTCTGGGCGCTGCTCAAGTTGGCCTTGGCTGTGTTCAGTTCGCTGATAAGGTTGGTTTTGTCAAGCTCGGCGATGACCTGACCTTTCTTCACTTCCGAATTGTAGTCAACGTAGAGTTTGTTGACAATACCGCTGACCTGTGTACCCACTGTGACGCTGGTCACGGGTTCGATGGTGCCTGTTGCGGTAATTGATGTCTGAATGTTACCCTTTTCTACTTTCGCCATAGAGAATGACGTCCGCTGTTCTTTCTTGCAGCTGCTCAGCATTGCGATGACAGCCAGGGAGATAAGCCCGATGTTGATGATTTTTCTCATATCTGTTGTTTTTTCGTGATTTCGTGATTTCGTGATTTCGTAATAACGTTATTACGGTATAACGTTATTACGGTATAACGTTATTTCGTTATTTCCCACTATAGAATTTCAGCATCTGTTGAGCCAGCACTGCCTGGTACTTGCTTTGCAGGCGATTCTGTTGTGCGGTGAGCAGGCGGTCTTTGCCAGTCATCAGCTCCACGATATTCTTCAATCCAAGTTGGAACTGCTCCTGCAGGAGGTCATAGCTCTGTTGCTCACTCTCTTCGGTAGCGATGGCTGAACGCAGCTTAGCCTGATTGGTTTCAGCGTCGAGCCAATAGCCCTCGATGGTTTGATAGAGCTCCTTCTGGCGATCCTGTAGGTCAAGCTGAGCTTGCATGTACTGTATGCGTGCTTTGTTTACCGAGGTCTTTGTCTGACGCTGGTCGAAGATGGGGATACTTACTGTTAATCCTGCTGAAGCATCGAAATTGGTCTTCAGCTGTGAGCCCCACGTGTTGTTAGACAACGAGTTGGTACTTGTGCCAAAGCCTGCTGTCATGTTCAGTGTGGGCAGCCATCCGGCCTTAGCCATAGCAATACTCAGGTTGCTGCTCTTCACTGACAGTTCGCTGCTCCTGATTTCAGGACGCGTGGTCAGCGCTTCGTTGTAAACTGCCTGAAGGGCGGGTACCTGGGAAAGGGCTTGTTCGTCGGTGATGTCGGTCAGTGCGATGTCGAACTCCTGTGTGCTGTCCAATTCCAGGAGCTGCTTCAGCTGCAGTTTATATTTAGAAATGTTCGCGCGCGATTCCACTATATTATACTCGTCGGATGCACGTTGTGCTGAGAGTTGGGCTAAATCGGCCTTCGACATCTTGCCCACTTCAACCATTTCTTTTCCGCGCTCCTCATTTTTCTTGCTTGTCTCAAGACTCTGTTCGCTCACCTTTACGGCTTCGGTCAGATAGAGTATCTGGACGTAGAGCTGAGCTATCTGCTCCTGAATGGAGTTGGCCGTCACCTCGGCTTCAAGACCTGCCTGCTCGGCTGAGAGACGGTTCTGCCGGAGTGTGTTGCGGTTCTTGTTGCCGTTCCAAACTGTCCACGATGCGTTCAAACCGTAGTTGCCGTTGTAGTAGCTCTTGTTCACTTTTGTGTTCACTTGTCCGTTAGTCACGGTGGTGGTGCCGTTGTCCTGCCAGGGACGATAACCTACGCTCTGGTTTGTTGATGCTGAGAGCGAAGGCAACAGGGCGGCTTGTGAACTTTTTACATCCTCTTCTGCCGATTTCTTCTGTAACAATGCCTTCTGTAGCGTAATGTTGTGCTCCTTGGCATAATTGATGCAGTCTTCCAGTGTCCATGCCTTCTGTGCCCAAGTGCTTAGGGAGCAGAATAGAAGACCTGCCAAATAAATCATTCCTTTTTTCATACTTTTGTATAGTTTTGATGATGCAAAAGTAGATATTATTCGTGAGATGGCGAAAAAAGATAGATATTATTCTCCCATTAGTAGAAGTTTTTGCGGGATTCGTCTACAATTGTCGCCTTAATTAACATTTATTTTAGTTTGCTCCAAAGAATATGTTGTTGAGCCCTAATAAAACAATAAAGCGATGGCCTTCACAGGCGACCGCTTTAATCTTCAATAGGTATTAGTTCTTTTAAGGTAAAAAGATTGTTTTCAGGATAACGATGCAAAGGTAAGGAAAACTTTTGACTTAGCAAAACTTTTCTTTGATTTTTTTTTATAAAATTTGTTGTGTGGGGGCACAATTTCTTGATGTGTATCTATTTTGCAAAAATATCGTGTGCAATCGTTTATTTTTGTAATTTTTTCAGTCGTCGGCGTGCATCGGTAGCATCAGGATAGAGTTCGAGTGCTTTCTGGTAGTTGCGTATGGCCGCATCGGTCATGTGCTCCTGTTCACATTCCTTTCCTAAGAGTGTGTATTCGGCGGCAAGTCGCTTAAGGGTCTTTTCGCGTTCCTTCTTCTCTTGCAGCAACTGCTCGTTCTCGTGACGCAGACGGTTGATGGATTCCAACTTGTGACGAATGTAGCGGCGATAGAGAGGCTTCTCGATGTCGTAACGGCTATGGATGGCGAGAAAGAAATGGTCGAGGAAGGCGCTATAGTCACCACGGTCGAAAGCCTTTATTGCATCGTGATACTGGCGGTCGGCCTGTCCTTCCTGCATCGCTTGTCCGATGAGTTGCGGGTCATTGTAATGTTTGGCAAACTGCACTACCTCAGCACGGACGAAGATGTCCTGCTGTCGGATGGGAGCCACAAGGGTGATACCTTCGAGCGAGGTGCAGCGTGAGAGGGCAACATAGGTCTGTCCACCTGCAAAGGCTCCACCTGTGAAGTCGATTTTCACTTGTTTGAAGGTGAGCCCCTGGCTTTTGTGTACGGTAATGGCCCATGCTAAGCGAATGGGGAACTGGGTGTATGTACCTAAGAGTTCTTCTTCAATCTTCTGCTCCTTTTCGTTGAAGGTATAGCGCATGTTCTCCCACAACTCACGCTCTACGTCGAACTCATGTCCGTCTTCGTCGACAATGCCGATGACTCCTTCCTCCTCATCAATAGCCGAGATGGTGCCAAGCGTTCCGTTGACCCATCGCTTTTCCTTGTCGTTACGGATGAAGATGATTTGTGCACTGGGCTTCAGCGACAGTTCGATGGGTGTGGGTAGTGAGGATTCTGGGAAATCGCCGGTGATGATTCCCTTGAACATGCTGGCTTCTCCGTCAAGTTGTGCGAGTTGCTGCTCGTTGATATAGTCAACTGTATCGCGCCGCGTAGCAAGGGTGATGCTTAGTTGAGCGTTTAGCATTGGCTCCATGCGGGCGTTTGGTGTTGGCTCCATTCGGGCGTTAAGCGTCTTCAGGTCTTGTTGCGTGGCATGGTTCTGACGTATTCGGTCGAGTAGGGCGATGAAACGGTCGTCATGTTGCCGGTAGACTTTTCGAAGTTCAATGCTGACAAGTTGCATCTGCTGCCATACCTTGGCGTTGAAAAAATAGGCTGATGGATAGAATGGCGTCAGCAACTGACGATCTTCCTCTCGGACAACAGGTTCCAACTGGTATATGTCTCCCACGAGCAAGAGCTGCTTTCCTCCGAAAGGCTCATAGTTGCGGGTGTATATGCGCAGCACCTTATCGATAAAGTCGATGATGTCGGCACGCACCATTGAAATCTCGTCGATGATGATGAGTTCAATCTCGCGTAGCAGCTTTCGCTGGGCACCCGTGTATTTCAGTGTCTCGCGAATATGGCGACGGTCATAGCGCGAGTCGTTGGGAAGCAATGGGTGGAAAGGCAGGCGAAAGAAACTGTGGAGCGTTGCTCCTCCGGCATTGATGGCAGCGATGCCGGTAGGTGCAAGGATGACATGCTTCTTCTTGGTGTTCTTTGAAACGTAGCGCAGGAACGTTGACTTACCCGTACCGGCCTTTCCTGTGAGAAACAGCGAACGGCGGGTATAGTTGACAATCTGGAGCGCATCTTGCCACTCCTTGTTATCCAAGTCCAGTTCCATACGGATGGTGTACGGTTAGAAATCCCCCGATTCGTCGGTGACGACGATGACAGGTTCCTCGGCAGCCTTCCTATCTTCTGCCTCAGGCGACAAATCGGTATCGTCAATGATAGAGACTCCTTCATCAACACCTTCAAGATCAAGGCTATCGTTGGGTGCGGTATAGCTTCCGCTACAGTCGTACATGAAACTGCGTATGTCGTCATCCTTGGGCTTCTCGAACTTGCCCCGATAGCGTTTGAAGTGCTGATCGCCCATCACCGACTCAAAGAAGGCGCCACAGATGGGCAATGCCGTGCGTGACCCTTGTCCTAACTGACCTGTACGGAAATGGATGGCACGATACTCGCCGCCTACCCATGCACCGCAAACCAACTTCGGACTTACGCCCATGAACCATGCGTCTGAATGGTTGTTGGATGTTCCTGTCTTGCCACCAAACTCGGTGTCGGCAAAATTGCGGACGTAGCGCCACAGGCTCATGCTCGTACCTCCAGGCACGCGCATACCTGCCATTAGCATCTGCTGCATCAGGAAAGCGCTCTTATAGCTGATGGCTTGTGTCTCCTCGGCTCTGGGCGGTAGTATATCCTTGCCGTCACGGTCGAGAATGCGGGTGACGAACACCGGGCTATGATACTTGCCGTTATTTACAACCGTAGCATAGGAGCTGACCAACTCCAGCAAGTTCACGTCGCTGGCTCCAAGTGCCAGTGCGGGTGTCTCGTCAAGCGGGCTCTCGATACCCATCTTGTGGGCAGTATGAGCTATGCTGCCGACGCCCAGTTCCTGTCCGAGCTTCACAGCAATCGAGTTGACGCTTTGTGCGAATGCGGTCTTCAGCGCCATGTTGGCACCAGTAAAATAGCCATTGGCATTGGTAGGCGACCATAGTACTTCCTTGCCCTTCCCGGCATCCCACACCTTGATGCCGACATAAGAGTCGACATAGTGGTCGCAAGGAGTCTTTCCCTGATTCATGGCTTCGGTATAGACGAAGAGCTTGAATGTGGAGCCTGGTTGGCGCATGGCCGTCACTTTGTCATATTTCCATGTGTCGAAGTCGATGTCGCCTACCCAAGCCTTCACGTGACCTGTCTGTGGTTCCATAGCCATAAATCCGCAGTGCATGAAATGTTCCATGTAGCGGATGCTGTCCATCGTTGACATTTCCTTCTCGAAAGCACCGTCATAGCTGAAGAGCTTCACCATGTGGGGACGGTTCAGGTATGCCCATACGGAATCGGGTTGGTTGGGGAAGCGCTTCTCCAGATGCTTGTAAATGGGAAGTCGTTTGGCAATACCCTCAATGAAGCCGGGAATCTCTTGATGACGTTCATCGCGCCAGGGATTCATGCCTGCCCAGTGATTATTGAAATTCTGCTGCACCTGCTTCATCTGGTTCCATGCGGCCTCTTCGGCATAGCGCTGCATGCGGGTGTCGATTGTAGTGTAGATCTTCAATCCGTCTGTGTACAGGTCAACGCCATTGTCAGTACACCAGTCTTTCAATTGGTTGGCGAGCGCCTCACGGAAGTAGGTGGCTTGTCCGTCGTATGCATTCTCTACGCTGTAGTCAAGTTCTATTTCCTTGACTGACAGCGTGTCGTAAGCCGCCTTTGTCAGATGTCCGTGCTCCATCATGTTTGTCAGCACCACGTTTCTGCGTCGCATGCTGTTCTCTGGATGCAGACGCGGATTATAGGTGGTGGTGGCCTTGAGCATACCGACGAGTATGGCGGCCTGATCGGGTGTGAGGTCTATGGGAGCGATGCCGAAATAGGTCTTGCTGGCGGTCTTGATGCCAAACGAGTTGGAACCGAAGTCGACCGTATTGGCATACATGGTCAGAATCTCCTCCTTCGAGAAGTTGGCTTCAAGCTTCAGTGCGGTGACCCATTCCTTGCTTTTCATCACGAGCATTTTCACTCCGGGAATGTTGCCCAAGAGTCCTGTGCTGTATTCTGTTCTTACGCGGAACAGGTTCTTGGCCAACTGTTGCGTGATGGTCGATGCTCCGCGCGCATCGTGATGGATAACGAAATCCTTGAGGGCGGCAAAGAATGCCTGGAAGTCGATGCCTATATGGCTGTAGAAGCGTTCGTCTTCGGTATCGACGAGTGCCTGCCAGAAGGCAGGGTTGACCTCTTCGTATTTCACGGGTGTGCGGTTCTCACTGAAGAACTTGCCAATGAGCACGCTGTCGGCACTGTATATCTCGGACGCCTGTGCAGGCCGTTTGTTAATGATTGTCTGCATGGAAGGCGACTTTCCGAAGAGCCAAAGGAAGTTGATGTCGACTGCTCCCAGATAGAGGATGAATGCCAGGATGAACGTGACGATGCCGGCAACGATCCTAACATACCAGGGGCGGCGCGTGAAGAGGCCTTTGTACCATCGCCAAGCGTCCCTGATGGAATAGATGATGCTTTCTGCTATATCGGGCAGTGCCCTGATGATTTTATGAAATGTGCTCATATTTCAAGATGTGATTGATTATTTCTTCTGTCTGAAAGTCGGCCGATGCCGCCTTGTCGGGTGTGAACCACCGCATCTGCGGGTCGCGCTTGAACCATGTGAGTTGCTTGCGGGCATAACGCCGGGTGTTGCCTTTCATGCGTTCTACTGCTTCGTCGAGCGTCCATGTACCGTCCATATAGGCATACATCTCCTTGTAACCTACGGTGTTCAGCGCATTCTCGTTTCTGTAGGGCAGCAGGCGGCGGGCTTCTTCGAGCAGTCCTTGCTCCATCATCTGATCCACGCGTCGGTTGATGCGGTCGTACAGTTCTTCGCGCTCACGGTTCAAACCAATCTTCACGATGCCGAACGTCCTTTTCTTCTGTTCGTTCTTCCGAAGCGACGTATAGGTGTTGCCGGTCATGTGGCATATCTCCAGTGCATGCAATACGCGTCGGGGGTTCTTCTTGTCGACGATGGCATAGTGCTCGGGATCCAGTCGGCGCAATTCCTCGCACAGGCTCTCCAGGCCTTCTTCTGCCAGACGGCGCTTCATCAGCGTGCGTGTGGCATCGTCGATGGTAGGAATGTCGTCTATGCCGTTGCACACGGCGTCGATATACATCATGCTGCCGCCCGAAAGCAATGCATAATCGCTATCCTTAAACAGTTCGTCGAGCAGTGCGATGACCTGCTCCTCGTACATGGACGCGCTATAGTAGTCGTTCAGGCTCAGCGTACCCACAAAGTAATGCCGCACCATCCGAAGTTGCTCTTCGGTGGGTGCGGCTGTTCCAATCTTCATCTCACGGTATATCTGTCTTGAGTCGGCATTGATGATGGGAATGTCGAAATGCCTGGCTATGTCGAGACAGAGTGCTGTCTTGCCGACAGCCGTAGGACCTGTGATAACGATGAGGGTCTTCATCAACGGATGATGCCACGCTTCGAGTTTTCGATGAACGAGCAGATGTACTCCACTTCCTTCGAATCGGGATATTTCGTGCGTGCCTCGGCGATGCCGTCTTTCAGGATGCCCTGGGCGTAGATGATGCGATAGGTGTCGTGAATCGTCTCAATGGTTTCGTTGCTGAAACCTCTGCGGCGCAACCCGATGAGGTTGACTCCTGCAAAGCGCACCGGCTCCTTGCCTGCAATGACGTAGGGGGGGATGTCCTGGCTGGTACGTGTGCCGCCCTGAATCATCACATAGCCGCCTATATTATTAAATTGGTGTACCAACACCTCGGCCGAGATGATGGCATTGTCGTCGACGACCACTTCGCCTGCAAACTTCGTGGAGTTGCCGATGATGCAGCCGTTGCCGATGACGCAGTCGTGGGCGACGTGCATGTTCTCCATGAGCAGGTTGCCTGAACCCACTACGGTCTTTCCCTTCGAGGCCGTACCGCGACTGATGGTCACGTTCTCGCGAATGGAGTTGTTGTCGCCAATCTCGCAGGTCGTTTCCTCGCCCTTGAACTTCAGATCCTGTGGCTTGGTTGAGATGGAGGCACCGGGGAAGAATTCGTTTCCGTTGCCGATGCGGGCACCGGTGTGCACGGTGACGCTGTTCAGGAAGGTGTTGTTGTCACCTATGACCACATTCTTGTCGATGACGCAGAAGGGGCCTATCACGTTGCCGTCGCCGAGCTTTGCCTCGGGATCAACAATTGCCATTGGATGTATTTTATTCATGTTTCGATATTTTCGTTATTTCGTGATAACGTTGTTTCGTTATTATTTATTCTTCACGATCTGTGCCGTGAACGTTGCCTCTGACACCACTTTGTCGCCCACGAAGGCATAGCCGCGCATCGAGGAGATGCCGTGGCGTAATGGGGCCATGAGGTCGACCTTGAAGAGCAGCGTGTCGCCGGGTACTACCTTCTGGCGGAACTTCACTCCGTCGATCTTCATGAAGTAGGTGCTCCAGCGCTCGGGTTCCTCAACGCTGTTCAGCACTAAGAGACCGCCACACTGAGCCATAGCCTCGATTTGCAGCACGCCGGGCATGACGGGCTCTTGGGGGAAGTGGCCTTGGAAGAAGGGCTCGTTCGACGTGATGTTCTTCACGCCGACGATGCTTGTGGCGCCAAGCTCGATGACCTTGTCGACCAACTGCATGGGGTAGCGGTGGGGCAGCAGTTCGCGGATGCGGTTCACGTCCATGACAGGTTCCTCGTTAGGGTCGTAGGCGGGAGCCTGTATCTCGTGCTTGCGTATCTCTTTGCGAATCTCGCGTGCAAACTTGTTGTTAATGGTATGGCCGGGACGGGTGGCGATGATGCGTCCCTTGATGGGCTTGCCGATGAGGGCCATGTCGCCGATGACGTCGAGCAGCTTGTGGCGCGTGCACTCGTTCTCCCATACCAGCGGCTTGTGCTGGATGTATCCCAGCTCGGTGGCGTCGCGATGCTCCACGTGCAGCATGTCGGCAAGCTTGTCGAGCTGTTCCTGGGATATCTGGCGCTCATACATCACGATGGCGTTGTCCAGGTCACCGCCCTTGATGAGGTTGGCCTTGAGCAACGGCTCAATATCGCGCACGAAGGTAAAGGTACGGGCGGGCGCGATTTCGGTGGCGTAATCATGGATGTTGTCGAGTGTGGCAAACTGGCTGTTGATGAACTTTGAATTGAACGAACACATCGTGGTCAGCGAGAACTCCTCATCGGGCAGGATGGTGATGCACGAGCCTGTCTCGTCGTCCTTCACCTCGATCTTCTTGCGTATCACGTACCAGTCTTTCGGGGCATTCTGCTCCTCGGTGCCAATCTCCTGAATCTTCTCTACATACTTGATGGCCGAACCGTCGAGGATGGGGAATTCAGGACCGTTTACCTGAATCAGGCAGTTGTCGACGCCCAGGGCATAGAAGGCCGAGAGGGCATGTTCGACGGTCGATACGCGCACGTCGCCCTTTCCGAGGACAGTGCCGCGCTGGGTGTCGATGACGTTTTCGGCAATGGCGTCGATGACGGGCATTCCCTCGAGGTCAATACGCTGGATTTTGTATCCGTGGTTCTCTGGAGCGGGATTGAATGTCACCGTGAGGCTAAGTCCCGTGTGCAGGCCTTTTCCGCAGAGCGAGAAGCTGCCTTTCAGAGTTTTTTGTTTCATCATGTCTATTTTCGGTTTTTTGTTTTCGCAATGTTGCGGTTACTATTTCTTTTTCAGTTCGTCTACTTCCTTGCGCAGGGCGCTCAGCTCCTTATACATGTCAGGCAGACGGCGCAGGATGGCCATTCCCTTGAAGTAGACCTTCGGATCCATAGCGGGCGAGCCGATGAGCTGTTCGCCGTTGCCCTTGGTGTCGCCGATGACGCCGCACTGGGCTCCTACGATGGTCTTGTCGGCTACGCTGATGTGTCCGGCAAAGCCTGCCTGGCCGCCAACCATGCACCATGAGCCAATCTTCGTCGAGCCTGCCAGGCCTGCTTGGGCCGACATGACGGTGTTCTCGCCAATTTCGCAGTTGTGGGCCACCTGGATCAGGTTGTCGAGCTTTACGCCCTTGCGGATGACTGTCTGTCCCATTGTCGAGCGGTCGATGCACGTGTTGGCACCGATTTCCACATCGTCCTCGATGATGACGATGCCTATCTGCGGAATCTTGTCGTAGCCCTCCTGGTTGGGAGCGAAGCCGAAGCCGTCGGCACCGATGACGCTGCCTGCATGGATGGTCACGTTGTTGCCTATGCGGCAGCCCTGATAGACGGTCACGTTAGGATAGACGAGGCAGCGCTGACCCATCTGCACGCCGTCGCCGATGACGGTGTGGGGATAGATTTGCGTACCTTCGCCCACGACGGCTCCCTCGCCCACGACGGCATAGGCGCCGATATAGACGTTGTCGCCTATCTTTGCACTCTTGGCGATGACGGCCGTGGGGTCGATGCCGGTCTTTTTCGGCTGCATCGAGGCGTAGAGCTGCAACAGCTTGGCCACGGCCTCGTAGGCGTTCTTCACGCGGATGAGCGTGGTGTCAACGGGATGCTCCAGCTCCAGATCGTCGTTCACCAGTACGATGGTCGACTTTGTCTCATAAATGAAATGGGTGTATTTCGGGTTCGACAGGAATGAGATTGCTCCTTCGCGCCCCTCTTCAATTTTGGCAAAAGTACAGACGGCAGCATCTTCGTTGCCCTCTACGCGCCCGCCAATCATTTCGGCTATTTGCTTGGCTTTAAATTCCATTCGTTTTCAAGTGTTATTGCAATAATGGGTGCAAATTTACTAAATTTTCTTGAAACAACCGACAAAGCGCAGAATATTTTGTATTTTTTATGGAAGAACAACCTATTTAATGCTTCCTGTTAGGAAAAAAGGCCTCTTGCGCCCCTAAATCCGCTGGTAGCACAGGTAGTATTTGCGTATCTTCTTCGAGAGCAGGGCAACGTTCAGTATCTCGGAAGCCTCGGCAATGTCGCGTATGGTTCCGTCCTTGTAGAGGATGCCTATGGAATCGTCGTCGACGGCGTACATGTCTTTCTGGATGGTGTTGACGCTCATCAGGTAGCGGGCATCCTCGCGGTCGATGCCCATGCTTGTGGCTATCTGGCTCTGCAGTTCGTCGATGCGCTGCTGCGAGGGCGGCTCGTCGAGCACTTCCACGCGGAACAGATGGCGGTCGAGCATGTCGGTGGCCAGCGTCGAGAGCAGCTTGTCGTCGCTGTTCTTCCATGCCTTCATGGCGCTCCAGATGTCGCTGTCGTCGAGCTCCTCATACCTGCGCAGGGCTTCCTCGTGATGCTCAAACCAGCGGGCATCGATGTCGTTCTGCAGGAAGTAGGCGAGGGCAGGGGAGGCGAAGACTGGCTTTCCCTGTCTTACCAGGTCTTTCGCCCGAGTGAGCATGTTGACGAGCACTTTCTCGCAGGCCACGGCCGTCTTGTGCAGGTAGACCTGCCAGTACATGAGCCGTCGCGAGGTGAGGTAGTTCTCGATGCTGTAGATGCCTTTCTGGTCGACCACGAGCCGGTCGTCTACCACGTTGAGCATCTTGATGATGCGTGCCGAACCGATGTTTCCCTCGGTGACGCCGGTGAAGAACGAGTCGCGACGCAGGTAGTCAAGCCTGTCCATGTCGAGCTGCGAACTGATGAGCTGGTGCAGGAAACGCTTGGGGTACTGGTCCTTGTAGATTTTGATGGCCAGATTGAGCTGCCCGCCCAGGTCGCGGTTGATCTGCTCCATCATCAGCAGCGAGATGTCCTCGTGCGAGATGCCGCTGATGAGCGTGTTTTCCAGCACATGCGAGAAAGGCCCGTGACCGATGTCGTGCATCAGGATGGCGGCTTCGACGGCCTCTGCCTCGCTGTCGAAGATGAATATTCCCTTGTGCTGCAGCGAGAGGATGGCCTCGCTCATCAGGTGGAAGGCTCCGAGTGAATGCTGGAAGCGCGTGTGGCGGGCTCCAGGATATACCACCGATGCCAATCCGAGCTGGTTGATGCGGCTCAGACGCTGGAAAAGCGGGTGCTTCACGATGTCAAGCAGCAGTCCTCGAGGTATCTTGATGAACCCGAATACCGGGTCGTTAATCACTTTGAAGTCGTTCATACACGTTGCGCTTTTGTATACGTTTCATTCTTCTTTTGTAATTGTCTCACGTGAAGTTTGCAAAGGTACGAAAAATCTAGCTTATTACTGCATAAACAGGCAGATATTAAGAGATTTTAAGGAAACAAGTAGCTTCCCGTAATAACCCCGATTTCCACGCGTCCCACCCATTGGGGACGCTATTTCCTAATGGGTGGGACGTTTTATAAGTATGCTTCTTGGCTGTCATAAGTATGCTACTTGAGTGTCATAAGTATGCTACTTGAGTGTCAAAAGTATGCTACTTGAGTGTCAAAAGTATGCTTTTTGAGTGTCATAAGTATTGTCTTGTCTTGTTGGTCAATAGAATCATACTTCTGCATGGGCTTACCCTACATGCGGTGGGGGAGATGAAGCCTCATCCCTCATATTGGAGTCCCCCTTATAGGGGGACGGAAATATGAAGGGGGATGGAGGCTTCAGAAGGGGGCTGGGCGGTAGATGTTACGATCATCGTACGTACAAAAGGTCGAAAGGGCTTTTTTTTGCAAATAATTATCCAAAATACGTTATCATTTACAATTTTTTTCGTAACTTTGTACCCGTCAACTACTAATACATTTTCTTATGATGAATCAACGGTATAGAATATTTGTTACGTTTGCACTGATCATGCTGATGGCCACGCAGGTTCATGCTCAGATGACACGTGTGACCAACCTGCCAGCCATCTACCTGAACACCTTCGACGGTGTGGGCATCAACAGCACGGAGAACTACGTCTACTCGACGATGTACTATGTGGACGAGCAGGACGTGGTGACGCAGTACGACTCGGTGCAGATACGCGGTCGTGGCAACTCGACGTGGGGCCTGCCGAAGAAACCCTACAAGATCAAGTTCAACCAGAAGGAGAAGTTCCTGGGCAAGGGCTATGCGAAGGCAAAGAAGTGGACGCTGCTGGCCAATGCGGGCGACAAGACGATGATACGCAATGCCATCACCTCGGCCATGGGCGAGTTTACGTCGTTGAAGTTCAACCCCGCCTTCAAGTTTGCCGACTTCTTCCTGAACGGCTTTTATCAGGGTACTTACCAGATCAGCGACCAGGTAGAGGTGCGCCCCCACCGCGTGAACGTGACGGAGCAGGACTATCCGCTGACCGAAGAGTCGGACATCACGGGAGGCTATCTGCTGGAGTGCGACGGCTTCAAGGACGGCCTCTATTTCATCACCGATTACTACGATGTGCCTATTCGCATCCATTATCCCGACGAAGATGAGATCATGGCCTCGCAGTACTACTACATTGTCGACTACATCAAGCAGTTCGAGGAGAGGCTTTATGCCACAACCTTCGCCGACTCGCTTACGGGTTACCGTGCGATGGTCGACTCGGCCTCGCTCATCGACTGGTATCTCTGCACGGAAATCAGCGCCAACATCGACGGATTCTTCAGCACCTACTTCTACAAGGAGCAGCAGGACCCGAAGCTCTACTGGGGGCCGCTGTGGGATTACGACATTGCCTATAACAACGACTACCGCATGAGGTCGGAACAAGGGCTCACCACCACCGCCTACAGCTTGATGTCGAACATAGGCTACGGAAAGGCGAAGAACTGGGTCAACCGCATGTGGGAAGACGAGTGGTTCATACGCAACGTGAACGATCGCTACAATCAGCTGCTCGACTCCGGTCTTGTCGACTACATGAACCAAGTCATCGATAGCCTCGTCGTGCTGCTCGACGAGTCGAAGGAGCTGAACTACCAGAAGTGGGGCATCGACCGCCGTACGTATCACGAAATGGTCATCTACTCCTCCTACGACTCTTACATCGACGACCTGCGCTCGTTCATCAGCAATCACACCGACTATCTGAAGACTGCCTTCGCAGCGCGAAAGCCCGTGGAGCCGACGCCACCGTTCGTGGCCGAAAACTACTATTACCGCATCGTCAATGCCCTGACGCGCAAGCCTATGGAGGCGCTTGACGGGCAGGTGAAGCAAGCACCGCAGGAAGAAGAACGCGAGACAGCCGACTGGACAATCATTGCCACCGATGATGGCCATTACCGCATCGTCAACCGCATCAATGAACAGGCGCTCAACGATCCTACCGAGGGAGAAGTAGGTCCCACCGTCAACGTAGGTACGCCCCTCAACGCTGTCGATGTCGACGAGGAAGACCCGAGGCAGCTCTGGGACTTGCTGCCACAAGGCTCCGAGGGCTACTACAACCTGCTTAACGTCTACACGCAGCACATCGCCAACCTGCAGGGAGGAAACAGTGCCGACGGCACGCCCGTACTGAGCTATACCAACAACGACCGCAACTCCACGAGCAAGAACCGACTCTGGTCAATCGTCTCGACGGGAGTCATACCCGAGCATCCTACGCTCATCGGAATGCCCGAGCCCGACGCTTACGCACTGGCTTACAACGCCGATCGGCAGATGCTCCACTTCGGTGCCGAGGTGCCTTCGCAGCTGTCGTTCACGGTCACCGTAACCAATGCTGCCGGACGCACCGTAGGGCGCTTCCTCGCCAACGAGTCGTACTCGGTGTCGGCATTGCCTGCCGGCGTCTATATCGTCAGCTGGAAGGTGGGTGGAAAACTGCGTAGTGCTAAGTTCGCAAAGCGATAACACAGTATTTTCTGCTACCGTTTGCTTTGCGCCTTGAGATAATTTTCGTACCTTTGCAGCCAAATTCAAGATTCAGAACCGAAAATGGCAGAAACAACCAACAGTATTTTAGAGAAACTCGACGGACTTGAGAGCCGCTTCGAGGAAGTGTCGACGCTGATTACCGACCCCGATGTCATCAGTGACCAACAGCGTTTCGTCAAGCTGACCAAGGAGTATAAAGACCTGAGCGACATCATGGATGCCCGCAAGCGTTACATCGCATGCCTGAACAGCATCAAGGAAGCCAAGGACATTCTGGCCAACGAGGATGACCCCGAAATGAAGGAAATGGCTCGCGACGAACTGTCCCTGAACGAGGAGCTTCAACCCAAGTTGGAAGAGGAAATAAAGATTGCCCTCATACCGAAAGACCCCGAGGACGCGAAGAACGTGCAGATGGAGATTCGTGCCGGAACGGGCGGCGACGAGGCATGCCTCTTTGCCGGTGACCTGTTCAAGATGTACAAGAGCTTCTGCGACTCGAAGGGGTGGCAGCTTGCTGTGACCGATGTCAGTGAGGGTGCAGTCGGTGGCTACAAGGAGATAGACTTCGCCGTCAGCGGTGCCGATGTCTACGGTACGCTGAAGTACGAGTCGGGCGTACACCGTGTGCAGCGCGTGCCAGCCACCGAGACGCAAGGCCGCATGCACACCAGTGCTGCTACGGTGGCCGTGCTGCCCGAAGCCGACAAGTTCGAGGTGCATATCAACGAGGGTGAAATCAAGTGGGACACCTTCCGCAGCAGCGGTGCCGGTGGCCAGAATGTCAACAAGGTAGAATCAGGCGTGCGCCTGCGCTACATGTGGAAGAATCCCAATACGGGCGAGACAGAGGAAATCCTTATCGAGTGTACCGAAACCCGCGACCAGCCGAAGAACAAGGAGCGTGCCCTCTCGCGCCTCTACACCTTTATCTACGACAAGGAGCACCAGAAGTATGTCGACGACATCGCCTCGCGTCGTAAGACCCTCGTCAGCACGGGCGACCGCTCGGCCAAGATTCGCACCTATAACTTCCCCCAAGGGCGCGTCACCGACCATCGCATCGGCTATACCACCCACGACCTGCAAGGTTTCCTCGGCGGCGATATTCAGGCGATGATCGATGCTCTCACAGTGGCTGAGAATGCAGAGCGAATGAAAGAATCAGAACTATAGTACAAGAAGAATGACCAGACAAGAATTAATACAGCAGATCAAGCAGAAGCGTAGCTTCCTTTGTGTAGGACTTGACACCGACCCGAAGAAGATGCCCCAGTGTGTCTTCGACCTTCACGACCCTGTGTTTGAGTTCAACAAGGCTATCATCGATGCCACCGCACCCTATTGCGTGGCTTACAAACCTAACTTGGCTTTCTACGAGGCATACGGCCTGAGGGGAATGGAGTCGTTTGTGAAGACCATCGAGTATCTGAAGGCCGAGCATCCCCATCACCTCATCATTGCCGATGCCAAGCGAGGCGACATAGGCAACACCTCACAGATGTATGCACGCACCTTCTTTGAGGAGTACGATGTCGATGCCCTCACCGTTGCACCCTATATGGGTGAGGATTCGGTGACGCCCTTCCTCCAGTACGAGGGTAAGTGGGTTGTGTTGCTTGCATTGACTTCAAACAAAGGCAGTCACGACTTCCAGTTGTTTGAGGACAAGGATGGCCAGCGCCTCTTCGAGAAGGTATTGACGAAGAGCCAAGAGTGGGGTAATGACGAAAACATGATGTATGTAGTCGGTGCCACACAGGGTCGAATGTTCGAGGATATCCGTCGCGTGGCTCCTACCCACTTCCTCTTGGTGCCAGGTGTGGGTGCCCAGGGTGGAAGTCTTCAGGAGGTTTGCAAGTATGGCATGAATAAAGACTGCGGCCTACTTGTCAATAGCAGCCGCAGTATCATTTACGCTTCGTCCGACGACCATTTCGCTGAAGTAGCAGGCAACAAAGCCCGCGAATTGCAACAGGAAATGTCCGTTGAGCTCGAACGGTTGTGGTAATACCCGTTGAGCTCAAACGGTTGTGGTAATACTCGTTGAGCTCGAACGGTAATCAGTATTCAAATGTGCCGTATTCGCTCCTAATGGTCAGCGAGCGCGCACCTTCCTCAATGTGACCTACTATCTGGGCATCGATGTTGAACGACTTGGAGATGCCTATCACTTGTTCTGCCACCTCGGGACGCACATAGATTTCCATACGGTGTCCCATGTTGAATACCTGGTACATCTCCTTCCAGTCGGTGCCTGAGCACTCGTGGATGGCACGGAACAACGGTGGCACGGGGAACATGTTGTCCTTCACTACGCGGCAGTTTTCGCCTACGAAGTGAAGGACTTTTGTTTGAGCACCGCCTGTGCAGTGCACCATTCCGTGAATCTCAGGACGCATCTCGTCAAGCAGCCGCTTGATAACAGGCGCGTAGGTGCGGGTGGGAGAGAGCACCAGCTGACCCATGTCCGGCAGTTCTGTTTGTTGACATTTCGTGTCGGTATACGGGACATTGTCGGTCAGCTCATACTTACCGCTATACACCAGCTCATCGGGCACGGCGTGGTCGTAGCTCTCAGGATATTTCTCAGCCAGATACTTGGCGAAGACATCGTGGCGGGCAGAGGTAAGTCCGTTCGAACCCATACCACCGTTGTAACGCTTTTCGTATGATGCCTGCCCAGTACTTGAAAGACCCACGATAACGTCGCCCGGACGGATGTTCGCATTGTCGATGACATCACTGCGCTTCATTCGGCACGTGACGGTAGAATCGACGATGATGGTACGCACAAGGTCGCCCACGTCGGCTGTCTCGCCGCCAGTAGGATAAATACCTATACCCATCTCGCGCAGTTCCTGAAGCAGCTCGTCCGTGCCGTTGATGATGGCTGAGATGACCTCGCCAGGAATCAGCATCTTGTTGCGCCCGATGGTCGAGCTCACAAGGATGTTGTCGACGGCACCCACACAGAGCAGGTCGTCGGTATTCATTACGATAGCATCCTGTGCTATTCCCTTCCAAACGGAGAGGTCGCCCGTCTCCTTCCAGTACATGTAGGCGAGGCTCGACTTCGTGCCAGCACCGTCGGCATGCATGATGTTGCAATACTCAGGGTCGCCTCCAAGTACGTCGGGAATAATCTTACAGAAAGCCTGCGGATAAAGCCCTTTGTCTATATTCTTAATGGCTGAGTGAACGTCCTCCTTTGCGGCACTGACGCCACGCATCATATAGCGATTGTCCATTTCTTATGATGAGAGATGATTGATGATAAGGTGAGGGATTGGAACTTCACTTTAAGGTGAGGGATTAGAACTTCACTTCAGGAGCTTTCTGCGCACCTGCTTCAGCCTCAAACTTAGTCATTTTGTCGAAACCGAAAATGCCTGAAAGCAGCGAGTTCGGGAATCGGCGAATCTTCACATTGTAATCCTGGACGGCAGTGTTGTACTTGTTACGCGCTTCGTTGATGCGGTTTTCTGTACCCTCGAGCTGCACCTGCAAATCGCGGAAGTTCTCGTTGGCTTTCAGGTCGGGATAGTTCTCCTGAATGGCGATGAGACGACCGAGTGCCGTTGACAGCTCACCCTGTGCCTGCTGGTATTCCTTCAGCTTCTCGGGAGTCATGTTCTCAGGGTCGATATTGATGCTCGTAGCCTTTGAGCGGGCAGCGACTACGCCTTCGAGGGTTTCTTTCTCGTGTGCGGCATAGCCTTTCACGGTTTCAACAAGGTTGGGAATCAGGTCGGCGCGGCGCTGATAGGCCGACTGTACATTAGCCATAGCCGTTGTGGCATTCTCCTGTACACCCACCATTCCATTGTAAGCACTGGCAGCCCATGCACCGATGATGACGATGGCTGCGATAATTCCGATAGTTCCTTTACTTAGTTTCATATTCTTTGTTTTTTAGGGTTTTCATTTGTTATATTAGGTGTGAGGGATACCGATGGATTACCATCTTGATGTGGCGCCACCGCCACCGAAGCTTCCTCCTCCGAAGCTTCCTCCACCGAAACCACCACCTCCGCTGAAGCCACCGCCTCGGGAGCCCCCTCCGAAGCCACCTCCACCGGTGAAGGCGCTGGAATAATGTTCAGCAATGAAAGGATTGGCAACCAGCATTTCGCTGCCCTTCGTACCACAATACCTTTTCCATAGGTAAGCGATAAGCACGACCCAGCCGCTAAAAAGTAGCATGAAGATGCTCATGATAGAGAGTATGGCATCATCATCATCTGCTTCATAAATCTCGGGTAACTCCTTCTTCTGTAATGTGTTATAGATAGCCTCTGCGAGATATAACATACCACTGTCGGGTTGTTCTGATTTCATGAAAGGCACTGCATAGCGACGTTCCAGCTGGCCACATTCAGCGTCGGTAAGGTCGGCTTCAAGTTTCTTACCGGGTGAAATGTTGAGGGAATGGTCCTTGTAGCCGAGAACAATAATCAATCCACGGTCGTCATAGCCGACGTGGTAGCTGTTGCCTATGTCCTGAGCCATACGGAAAGGGTCGTCGTTCTCAATGCGGTTCACCAGCACAACGACCGATTGAATACGCAACGAGTCTTCCATCTTCCTGAACCACTGGTTCAGTAGCATCTCGGTATTAGCCGAAACCACATTGTCTGGGTTCGACACGTAGCGCGTAGCATCGGTCAGGTAAGGAATGGGGATGTTTTGGGCGTTCCAGTAGGTATCTTCTCCCGATTCTGTTCTGCTCGTCACCGCTGCTGTTTCTTCGGTAGAACTGGAACCTACGGCGTATGCGCAGCAGGTCAGCTGCAATGTCAGCCCTGCACCGATGATCCATTTCCAGTATTTCTTGAAATGTCTGGTAGTAGGTGTCTCTTCAGCTAAGGAAGCAAGATAGTCGTTGCATTCATTGTTGAAGGCCGTCTTGTTCTCGTTGTACAGCTCTTCGTATTTTCTCCTGAGTTTGTTGCCACCGAAGAGTCCTACGTCGCGCTTCTCTTTCTTGTAGTTTTGTTCTAACAGATAAACTGTCTGATTGTATTTGCCTGCAATCTTCTGAAGGGCTAAGGTTTTCTCCTTTTGTCTTCCCTCTAATTCCTTGTTCTTCTTTTTATCGGCAACAAGTCCTCCCACGCAAAGCGGGATGAAAATGGCGCAGAACATCGACAGCAACTCCCATGCTGCATCTATCGTCCCCGAGTTGGAGCCTGCCGTCATTCCAGCTACGATGCAGACAAAGGCTGCCACCGTACCAAGCATGATCTTCGTTGCACTTGATGCTTTTGCCATAGGATTAGAACTTTATTCTTTACCGTTCCAGAACTCCCACGAAGCAAAAGCCTGTAGCAAGAGCATCTCAAGACCGTTCTTCACGGTGGCACCACGTTCTGCACCTTTGCGCATGAATAGTGTCTCGTCGGGATTGTAGATCAGGTCGTAGAGGATGTTCCTTTCGTCCATAGCCTCGTATGGCAGCGACGGACACTCTTCGGTTTTGGGAAACATGCCCAGTGGCGTGCAGTTGACAATGACGTTGTATTCTTGTACCACTTCTGGCGTAATGCTGGCATATTGAATTGTACCCGGGCGTTCATAGCGGCTTACATAGACGGTTTCCAATCCCAGTGATTTCAAACCATAGCTGACAGCTTTCGATGCACCTCCCGTACCCAGCACTAACGCCTTCTTGTGGTAATTTTCGAGCAGGGGTTCAATGCTTTGGGTGAAGCCGATGACGTCGCTGTTATAGCCTTTGAGCGTGATTTTCTTCCCTTGGTGTTCCACGCGAATCACATTGACGGCACCAATTGCTCGTGCTTCAGGGCTGACATAATCCAGGAACTGCATCACCTTTTCTTTATAAGGGATGGTTACGTTGAGTCCTTTCAGCTCGGGGTTTTGGCTGAGCACCGCTGGTAGGTCATCGATGCTTGGAATCTCGAAGTTCAGGTACTTGGCATTAATGCCTTCGTCGGCAAAACGCTGGTTGTGATAGCCGATGGAAAAAGAATGGCCGAGTGGGTAGCCGATGAGTCCGTATTTATCCATAATCAACGTTTTTATTTGGTTGCAAAATACATTGTGCAGATGCCAAAGGTAAGTCGGCGGAAGGTGGCTTCTTGGAAGCCTGCTTGTTCCAGTATGTCAACCATTCGTTCACCTTGTGGAAAGGCTTCGATGGTCTTGGTGAGATAGCTATAAGCGCTTTGGTCACGTGAGATGATTCGACCGTAGGCGGGAAGTACCGTGTGGGAGTAGATGTGGAAGAGCTGCTTCATGGGGAATGAGACGGGTGTCGTCAGTTCTACGATACTCAAGTGTCCGCCCTTACGCAACACTCGGCACATCTCGCTAAGTCCCTTATCCAGGTCGGCAAAATTGCGGATGCCAAAAGCCGCTGTCACGGCATCGAACGATTCGTCGGGGTAGGAGAGAGCGAGACAGTCTTCTTTTGCGAAAGAGATGATGTCCTGCAACCCCAACTTTGCCACTTTCTGCTCGCCCACTGCCATCATGCCTTCACTGATGTCGGCTCCGATGAGTTGTTTTGGCTTTAGCATCTGTGCAGCAAGGATAGCGAAATCGCCCGTTCCTGTGGCAATGTCAAGTATTGCCTGTGGTTTGAAAGGCTCTAACTGCCTGATAGCTTTTTTGCGCCAGCCTCGGTCAATGTCCCAGGACAGCCGGTGGTTCAGCGTGTCGTAGGTCGGGGCAATGTTGTCGAACATCGCTTCAACCTGTGCGGCTTTCTCTCCACCGGCCTCATAGGGCTTTATCTCCTCCTGCTGGTACATCTTTTTTCTGGTGTTTCTAGTATGACTAGTATCTCCAGTATGACTAGTTTATCTGGTTTTCAGATATGCGCTTACGTTCTTCTCGATGCGAGATGCCAGGTCTTCGCTTGTTGAGGCCTTGTCGAAGTGCTCGCCGGTGATGTGCTCGTAGAGCTCGATGTATCGTTCGCTGACGCTTTCGGCATACTCGTCGGTGATCTCTGGCATTACCTGTCCTGGCTCGTTCATGAAGTCGTGCTCGATGAGCCACTGGCGTACAAACTCCTTCGAGAGCTGGCGCTGAGGCTCGCCCTTTGCCAGTTTCTCCTCATAGCCGTCGGCATAGAAGTAGCGGCTGCTGTCGGGGGTGTGAATCTCGTCGATGAGAATGACCTTGCCGTCGCGCTTGCCAAATTCGTACTTCGTGTCCACAAGAATCAACCCGCGTTTTGCGGCAATCTCCTGTCCACGTGCAAAAATCTTGCGGGTGTAGTCTTCCATTACAGCATAGTCCTCAGCCGATACCAGTCCTTGGGCAATGATTTCTTCGCGTGAAATGTTCATGTCGTGTCCCTCGTCGGCCTTTGTCGTGGGTGTGATGATGGGCTCTGGGAACCGCTCGTTCTCCTTCATGCCGTCAGGCAGACGCACGCCGCAGAGCTCACGGCAGCCGTTCTTGTACTCGCGCCAGGCGGATCCGGTGAGTATCGAACGGATAATCATCTCTACACGGAAACCCTCACACTTCAGTCCTACGGTCACCATAGGGTCGGGAGTGGCCAGTTTCCAATTCGGACAGATGTTGGTTGTTGCGTCCAGGAACTTGGCTGCAATCTGGTTGAGTACCTGTCCCTTGAAGGGAATTCCCTTTGGCAGCACCACGTCGAAGGCCGAAATACGGTCGGTAGCTACCATAACCAACAGGTCATCGTTAATGTCGTAAACGTCGCGCACCTTACCGTGGTATACGCTCTTCTGTCCATCGAAATGGAAATCGGTTGTTGTCAATGCTTTCGCCATAATATATTTAATAATGTGTATATGCCTGTTCGTGCCGATGACTATGGCTTTGCCATTCTCGGTTAAGATTTTCGTTGCAAAATTACAAAGAAATATTCAAAGTCGGAAAAGAAATGGTAAAAAAATCGTAGCACGCGTTCCACATTATGGAATCGCGAGCACTAAAGCAGTGCTTTCACGTAATCGCGTTCCCAGTCTTTCAGGTGGAAACGCTTGTCGTCGTATTGCAGCAGGTCGATGTCAATACGCACGATTCCCTCGCGCCTGTCTTGGTCAGTGCGTCCCATGTCTACTTCTGTTTGCTTGAACCATTGCTGCAGTTGTTCAACGCTAAGTGTGGTTTCGCCTCTGGCAATCTGGTTCAGATAGGGGTCGGGTCGTTTACCACCGATGGGTTCTGTCCATAGCTCCCGGCTGAAGGATAAAGAAAAAAGAACCTGTTCGAGGCGTTGGCGCGCCTCGTCCAGATTCTTTTCTTGGTCGCAGTTTGCGGCCAGTGACAATAGCACTTTGTGCATCAATTCTTAAATCTCAAATCTCAAACCTCAAATCTCAAACCCTGTTTGCGATGCGGCTCTTGATCTTGTCGACATAGGCATCGATGACGGCAACGGCTGTGATGTTTACTACATCGCGCACCGAGGCACCGAAGTCTACGAAGTGGATGGCCTTCTTCAATCCCATCTGGATGGGGCCGATGATCTCGACGTCGGCATCGAGCATCTGTAGCATCTTATAGCTGGAACGAGCCGATGTGAGGTTGGGGAAGACGAGCGTGTTCACGTCCTTGCCGTAGAGACGGGTGAAGGGGTACTGCTCGTCGCGCAGCTCACGGTCGAGTGCGAAGCCCAGTTGCATCTCTCCGTCGATGGGTAGCTCGGGATAAAGCTCGTGCATCTTCGTAGCAGCGGCCTTCACCTTCAGTGCACCGTCGCTGACAGAGCTGCCGAAGTTGCTATGCGATATCATCGAGATGACGGGTTTCTCGTTGAAGAAGCGTACGGCAGTAGCCGAGAGCTTCGCTATGTCGACGAGTGTGTCGGTGTCGGGGTTCTCGTTGACCAGTGTGTCGCCTATGTAGAGTGTTCCCTTGGGCGAGTTGATGATGTGCATGGCACCGAAGTGCTTGTATTCGGGTCGTATGCCGATGACCTCGTTGACAACCTTGATCGTGTTCGAGTACTTGGTGTAGAGACCAGTGATGAAGGCGTCGGCCTCTCCCGTCTCGACCATCATCATGCCGAAGTAGTTGCGCTCGAACATCTTGTCGTTGGCTTCCTGGAAGGTATAGCCCTCGCGTTGGCGCTTCTCGGTGAGGATGCGGGCGTAGCGTTCGCGGCGTTCCTGTTCGTCGGGATGGCGCAGGTTCACGATTTCAATGCCTTCAAGTGAAAGGTCAAGTTCTTTTGCTAACTTATTGATTACTTCGTCATTACCGAGTAGTATTGGTTGACAGATGCCTTCGCTCTTTGCCTGTACGGCAGCCTTGAGCATCGTTGGGTGTACGCCCTCGGCAAAGACCACCCGCTGAGGATGTGCTGCAGCAGTGGCATAGAGCTTCTGCGTGAGCTTTGTCTCCTGTCCGAGCAATACTGAGAGCGAGTTCTTGTATTCGTCCCAGTTCTCGATTTTCTTCCTTGCCACACCGCTGTCGATAGCCGCTTTTGCTACTGCTGCCGATACCTCTGAGATGAGGCGGGGGTCAACGGGCTTCGGAATGAAGTAGTCGCGTCCGAACTTCAGGTTGTTCACCTTGTAGACATCGTTCACCACGTCGGGTACGGGTTGCTTTGCCAGGTCGGCAATAGCATGTACGGCAGCCAACTTCATCTCCTCGTTGATGGCGGTGGCGTGAACGTCGAGGGCACCGCGGAAGATGTAGGGGAATCCGATGACGTTGTTGATCTGGTTGGGATAGTCGGTGCGACCCGTGGACATGAGTACGTCGGGACGTGCTTCCATCGCGTCTTCGTAGGTAATCTCAGGTGTAGGATTAGCCAAAGCGAAGATGATGGGGTCCTTGGCCATTGACCGCACCATATCCTGTGTGAGCACGTTGCCCTTCGATAATCCCACGAACACGTCGGCGCCCTTCACGGCCTCCTCCAGGGTGCTGATGTCGCGACGCTGGGTGGCGAAGAAACGTTTCTGGTCGTTCAGATCTTGACGGGTAACAGAGATGACACCCTTCGAGTCGAGCATGACAATGTTCTCCTTCTGTGCGCCCAGGGCCATGTAGAGCTTTGTGCACGAGATGGCAGCCGCACCGGCACCGTTGACGACGATCTGTACGCGTGTGATGTCCTTGCCGATGACCTCGAGTGCATTCTTCAATCCTGCGGCACTGATGATGGCGGTGCCGTGTTGGTCGTCGTGCATGACTGGTATGTCGAGTGTCCTTTTCAGTCGCTCCTCGATATAGAAGCACTCCGGTGCTTTGATGTCCTCAAGGTTGATGCCACCAAAGGTGGGTGCGATGCGCTCTACGGCCTCGCAGAACTTCTCTGGGTCTTTCTCTGCCACCTCGATGTCGAAGACGTCGATGCCGCCATATATCTTGAACAACAGGCCTTTTCCCTCCATCACCGGCTTGCCGCTCATGGCGCCGATGTCGCCAAGCCCTAAGACGGCGGTGCCGTTCGATATGACGGCCACGAGGTTACCCTTGTCGGTATAGCGGTAAGCTGCGTCGGGATTCTCCTGAATCTCCAAGCAGGGATAGGCCACGCCGGGCGAATAGGCAAGCGAAAGGTCGGTTTGGGTACGATAAGCCTTGGTTGGCTTCACTTCGATTTTTCCTGGTCGGCCGCTCTCGTGATACTCAAGTGCGGCCTCTTTCGAGATTTTTACCATGATACGTGTAAATATAAAACTGTATTTGGCGTGCAAAATTAATAAAATCTCCGTGAAAACGTGACGGTTTTTTAATCTTTTTAGTAACTTTGCACCCGAATTACATGCTTATGCAAGAAATAAAGAATATCACCACATACAGGCAGTCGCTGCGCGAACGCATTGTGGAAGCCGCCATGAAGGCTTTTGCAAAGAAGGGCATCCGTGCGGTGAAGATGGACGACATTGCCCAGTTGTTGTCTATCTCGAAGCGCACGCTCTATGAGATCTACGAGAACAAAGAGTTGCTGCTCTTCGAGGGTGTGAAGCGTTACAAGGCTGCGAAGGATGCTGAAAACCGTCAGATGATGGATTCCTGTCCTACGGTGATGGACATGATTCTGAAGCTGTATGAGAAGAGGGTTGCTGAGTTCAAGCAGACCTCCCCTTTATTCTATTCCGACTTGGAAAAGTATCCCCGTGTGCTTGGCTTTTTGGAGAAGGACAGGAAAGAGCGGCACCAACAGTTCGTCGATTTCCTGCTTCGTGGTGTGAGCGAGGGCTATTTCCGTTCCGACCTCGACTATGAGCTTGTTACTCAGCTGTTCAGTTCCATGACCCATCATGTTATTTCTGCCCAGTTGTATGGCGAATACTCGCTTGAACATATTTTCCACAACCTTGTTTTTGTCACGCTGCGTGGCATCTGCACCCAGAAAGGAATAGAGATACTCGACGAGTTTACCATTACCGTCAGAGAGGAATGAACCAGACAGCACGTACCTTTATCTTTGCGGGTCTTGTGGTCAGCATTTTGTTGGCCATGCATCTGCTACCCACTATTGTCATCGACGGTGTAGAGCTGCGTCATGTCAATGTGCTCAGCGACGTGCTTCCCGAGGTCTATCAGCAGCGCGACGGAATTGACGTCATTCCCAAACCGGTTCCTCCAAAGCCTATCCGTGCAAGAAAGGCAGCCGATAGTGACAGCCTCTTGCAACAGACAACCGGCGAGGTGGCCGAAGGACAGAAGCCTGACGCTGAGAACGAGCTGGCCGACGAAGGGCTGATCATTGACTACTCTGAGGGCACCTCTGGCGGAATGGCCCATTTCTACGAGCAGCTGTCGCATGCCGCATCCCGTCAGGTGGTGCGCATTGCCTACTACGGCGACTCGTTTGTCGAGGGCGACATTGTGACAGCCGACCTTCGCGAGCTGTTGCAGGATCGTTTCGGCGGCAGCGGGGTAGGGTGGGTCGACTGTACCGACCGTCTGAAGGGCTTCCGGCGTACTGTGAAGGTGAAGGGCGTGGGCTTCAAGGAGTTTGAAGTGGTGCAGAAACCCTATAGCCACAAGGTTGAAGGAATAGCTCAGCGCTATTTCGTTCCCCATGAGAATGCCCGCACCTGGGCATCGGGCACCAACGGGCGCAAGCATGTAGGTCGATGGCAGCAGGCATCGTTGTTCTTCCGTACAGAGGGCGGGATGAGCGTGACCACCTTTGCCGATGCCGACACCATCGGCACCCAGTATGCCGAAGGTTCGTCGCAGGTGCAGGTGTTGCGTTACGAAAGTGCGGGCATGAGTGGCGTCGGCTATCAGTTCAACCAGGTTTCCGACCAGAGCTATGTCTATGGTATGGCTCTCGAATCCAGGCATGGAGTCATCCTCGACAATATCAGCATGCGTGGCTCGGCTGGCTACACGATTGCCAAGATACCGCAGTCGACGCTTTCCGACTTTGCCCGTCTGCGTCCTTACGACCTGATTGTGCTGCATTTCGGGTTGAATGTAGCCAACGAGAAGAGCCACGCAGCCAACTACAAAGCCTACATCAAGCGCATGCAGGAGGCAGTGGAGCATCTTTGTGCCGCCTATCCGCAGGCGTCGGTGCTCATTGTCAGCATGCCCGACCGCGACCAGCGCACGGCTGCCGGCATCCGCACCATGCTGGGTGTGGAGTCGCTGGTGGCCTATCAGCAGATATTGGCCAGCAACTGCGGTGTGGCCTATTTCAACCTTTTCCAGGCAATGGGCGGGCGCGAGAGCATGAAGGCGCTGGTAGACAAGGGATTGGCCAACAAAGACTATACCCACCTGACCCACTCCGGAGGCAAGGTGCTGGCACGGCTGCTCTACGACGCACTGATGGAGGGCTACGACCATTACACGGGACAATGAACAATTTGTGCATCTATGGAATCGACGATTGAACGTATCATCTACCAGCTGACCTATCATCCTGACGAGCCGATGCTCTTCAGCAGCGGGCTGTTCCTGTTCCTGTTCCTGGGGTTTGCCTTCCTCTACATGATGTTGCAGCATACGCGCACCTTGCGTCTGCTCTTTGTCACGGCCTTCTCCTATTATTTCTACTATAAGTCGAGCGGCTTCTATTTCTTCCTGCTTGCGGTCGTTACGCTGAGCGATTATCTCATTGCCGCAGGCATCTACAAGCTGAAAGACAGAAAAACCACTGGCAGGGCACTTGTGGCCCTCTCGCTGCTCGTCGACCTTGGGTTGTTGGGCTATTTCAAGTACACCAACTTCTTCTGCGGCATGTGGGAACAGATGGTGGGCGGCAATTTCCAGCCCTACGACATCTTCCTGCCCGTGGGCATCTCGTTCTTCACGTTCCAGTCGATGAGTTATGTCATCGACGTCTACCGGGGCGACCTGAAACCCCTTTCGTCGTTGCTCGACTATGCTTTCTACGTGTCGTTCTTCCCGCAGTTGGTGGCTGGCCCTATTGTTCGTGCACGCGACTTTGCCCCTCAGATACGCCGTCCGCTGCAGATCACCGATGACATGTTTGCCCGAGGTGTCTGTCTCATAGCCACAGGATTGTTCAAGAAGGCCGTCATCAGCGACTATATCTCGTTGAACTTCGTCGACCGCATCTTCGACAATCCCTCGCTCTACAGCGGTGTCGAGAACCTGCTGGGCGTCTATGGCTATACGCTGCAGATCTACTGCGATTTCTCCGGCTATAGCGATATGGCCATTGGCATCGCCCTGCTCCTGGGTTTCCGCTTCCCCATGAACTTCAACGCTCCCTACCGCTCCGAGAGCATCACCGACTTCTGGCGCCGTTGGCACATCTCGCTCTCGTCGTGGATACGCGACTATATATACATTTCCTTAGGCGGCAATCGCAAGGGTCGCGTGCGTACATACTTCAATCTGATTGTCACCATGCTGCTTGGCGGCCTCTGGCACGGAGCAAGCCTTAACTTCGTGGCGTGGGGCGGCATGCACGGCGTGGCCTTGGCTGTGCACAAGTGGCTGCGTACCAACATTTTCCGTCACGACCGTAGCTATAGCAGTCACGGCTTGCGCAAGTTTGCGGCCATGCTGCTGACGTTCCATTTCGTGGCTTTCTGCTGGATATTCTTCCGCAACCATACCTTCGGCGATGCCTGGACGATGCTCGACTGCATCTTCACCAACTTCCATCCCGAACTGTTCTCTCAGGTTGTCGAGGGCTATGTCTATGTGTTCGGGCTCATCGCCTTCGGCTATCTCACCCATTTCGTGCCCGACAGCTGGCAGGAAGCCTTCATCGGTGTGCTCCGCAGGGGAGGCGTCTTCCTCTGTGCCCTTGTGATGGCTGTTGTCATTTATCTGGTCATTCAGGTGAAGAGTTCTACCATCCAACCCTTCATCTACTTCCAGTTCTGACACCTCGACTTTGCAGTCTTCCCCATTATAGTGCAAAAAAGTGCTAAACGTGGTGTTTTCTCGTAATAAATGTGTAACTTTGCGCCATATTTAACATTCGTCCGGATTTTATTCTTTTTAAATAACAAAACAGATTTATGGAAAAAAGTGCATTGCAGATGGCAAGAGCCGCCTATCAGCCTAAGCTGCCACGCGGCCTGCAGGGTGCAGTAAAGGTGCAGGAGGGTGCTCCTACACAGAGTGTCGACAATCAGGAAGAGATCAAGCAGCTCTTCCCCAACACCTACGGCATGCCGCTCGTAGAGTTTGTTCCCGGTGAGGAGACGAAGCACGAGCCCATGAACGTGGGTATCATTCTGAGTGGTGGTCAGGCTCCTGGCGGTCACAACGTGATTACCGGCCTGTTCGACGCCGTGAAGAAGCTCAACCCCGAGAACCGCCTCTATGGTTTCATCCTCGGCCCTGGTGGTCTTGTCGACCACAACTACATGGAGCTGACCAAGGAGATTGTCGACGAGTATCGCAACACCGGCGGCTTCGACATGATTGGCTCGGGACGTACGAAGCTTGAGAAGGTCGAGCAGTTCGAGAAGGGTCTTGAGATTATCCGCGAGCTTGGCATCAAGGCCATCGTCATCATCGGTGGCGACGACTCCAACACCAACGCCTGCGTGCTGGCCGAATACTATGCTGCCAAGAACTACGGTGTGCAGGTCATCGGCTGCCCGAAGACCATCGACGGCGACCTGAAGAACGACCAGATTGAGACCTCGTTCGGCTTCGACACCGCCTGCAAGACCTACTCAGAGCTCATCGGCAATATCGAGCGCGACTGTAACTCGGCTCGCAAGTACTGGCACTTCATCAAGGTGATGGGCCGCTCGGCCAGCCACATCGCCCTTGAGTGCGCACTTCAGACGCAGCCAAACATCTGCCTCATCAGCGAGGAGGTCGAGGCTAAGGCCATGTCGCTCAACGACATCGTCGACTATATCGCCAATGCAGTGGCCGTGCGCGCTGCCGACGGCAATAACTTCGGTACCGTCATCATCCCCGAGGGCGTCATCGAGTTCATCCCCGCCATCAAGAAGCTCATTGCCCAGCTCAACGACGTGCTGGCTATGCCCGAGGCCAAGGAGATCAGCCGCGACGAGCAGGTAGACTTTGCCAAGAGCCACCTCACCGAGGAGAACCTTGCCGTGTTCAACTCGCTGCCCGTAGGTGTGGCCCGTCAGCTCGCCCTCGACCGCGACCCCCACGGCAACGTGCAGGTATCGCTCATCGAGACCGAGAAGCTGCTCTCTACGATGGTTGCCCAGAAGCTGGAGAAGATGAAGAAGAAGGGCACGTTCGTAGGCAAGTTCTCTACCCAGCACCACTTCTTCGGCTACGAGGGACGCTGTGCCGCTCCTTCGAACTTCGATGCCGACTACTGCTACGCCCTTGGAGCCAGTGCCGCCCAGCTCATCGCTGCCGGCAAGACCGGCTACATGGCCATCGTGAAGAACACCACCGCTCCTGCCGACGAGTGGAAGGCAGGCGGCGTGCCCATCACGATGATGATGAACATGGAGAAGCGCAACGGCGAGATGAAGCCCGTCATCCGCAAGGCACTCGTAGAGCTCGACGGTGCTCCCTTCAAGGAGTTTGCCGCCAACCGCGACGAGTGGGCACGCAAGACGGCCTACGTATATCCCGGCCCCATCCAGTACTGGGGACCCACCGAGGTTTGCGACCAGCCGACACGCACGCTCGCACTGGAGCAGGCAAAATAGTCTTCTTTAGTGTAGAGTTTAGAGTGTAGAGTTTGCTACCGCTGTCCCTTTTCGCAGCCATCAAGGGCGGTAGCAAACTCTACACTCTACACTCTAAACTCTACATTCGTAGATGCCAACCACGCGTAAAACCAAGAATAGAAAGCGACTGACGAGCCCCGTGCGCCGCAAGCGCCCTGGCCCGTTGGTGCGCCTGCTGCAGAAAATGCCTCGCTGGGCCTACTGGCTGGGTGGTCTTGCTGTGGCAGCGGGCTACGTGTGGTTCTTCTACTATTTCTTCGTCTCGCCCTTCGGCTTTCGCTGGAAGGCACTCTATGGATATGTGTCGATGCCCGACGGTTATGAAATCCACGGCATCGACATATCCCATTATCAGGGCGACATCGACTGGGAGGTGCTGCGCAACCAGGGCATGATTAACAAGTGTCCCGTGCGCTTTGTCATGATCAAGGCCACCGAGGGTGCCAACCGTACCGACCCGAACTTCCATGAAAACTTCGAGCAGGCGCTGGAGTACGGCTTCACCCGCGGAGCCTATCATTTCTACAGCGTCCACTCTACTGCTGCCGAGCAGGCACGCTACTTCATCAAGACGGTTCGACTGGAGAAGGGCGACCTGCCGCCAGTGCTCGACGTGGAGCACAAGCCACGGAAGCAGAGCGACGAGGAGTTCAGGAGCAGCGTGCGCCAGTGGCTCGACATCGTCGAGGACCACTACGGCGTGAAGCCCATCATCTACACCTACTACAAGTTCAAGATGCGCTATCTCAGCGACGAGGTCTTCGACCAGTACCCCTACTGGATTGCCCACTACTACGTGGACAGCGTGGAGTACAAGGGCCAGTGGAAGTTCTGGCAGCACACCGACGTAGGGCGACTGCCAGGCATCAAGGGCTACGTCGACTTCAACATCTACAACGGCTCCTACTACGACCTGCGCCAGCTCACCATCGGCAGTCAGGAAACCATAGGCACGGAAGCCTACGGGGGAGAGGAAGAACAGGATTATTAAGGATTCGTTTATCAGCATGACATCAGATTGGACACCCTATTTCGGGTAGTGAAAAAAAATTTTAGGCAAACGTATTGTTATTCGGAAAATATGTAGTACCTTTGCACTCGGTATTACACAAGCTCAAGAATTGAGGAGGTAAAAAAGACGATGATGCTGACAATGACGCCCATAACGATTTTAGCGGCACGCACTGCACGGAGTAGCAGGGCGGCCCGTGGCATGGTTGGCGGCGGCATACGTGTTGTTTTTCTCGGAGATTCTTCACGGATAGTGGCGGATGCCACTGTATTAGGAAGCAGGGATTATCAGACGATTATTGACGTAAGGAGAAACAATGAAAGCCAGACTTTTTATCGCTATGACTCAGCAGCAACATACACGAGCAAGGCCCGACGGCGGGCTGATGATCACCCAGGAAACGGTGGTCGGCATCGTCATGCGCAAACTGCAAGTGTATGGCAGGGAGACGGCACAGCGTGACTTCGAGGCTTTGGACAGTGTGCTTTCGGACTTGCCGGGTTGGGCTGCCACGAAGAAGGCCGTAGAGGATATTTTCTTCAGGGACAATCAGCAGAAACGACAGGAAAGCGTGGAACGCGACATGGAGTTGACGCGCATGTTGCAGTATGGATTCATGAGTATGAGCCAAATGTTCCAAAAGGGTGACAGCCACCCTGTAGGGAACCATACGGAAGGCAGCAGGAAGCCTGACATCTCAGACGAGCACATCTGCCGATGTCTGGAGCAACTGATGGCAGAGGAATGGCGACCTGGCAAACCACTTTTCTGCCAACAGAGCCACTGGCAAGCGGTGTTCCGCATACTCAGCGACTTTGGGAAGTTTGCCGACGATGACTTCGACGGCTTCGACTCCTGGGTGCTCAGGGTCGTGCCTGCGCAACTGAGGCTGCTCTATAGTAAACAGTCGGTGAAGAACATCAGTCAGACGCTGTTCAACAAGCAGTTTGACAAATGGACCTATGATTCACAACTGATGAAGAAACGGACGCCTTACGACCGAATGGAACAGATAGCAAGGCGGTTCAAGGAACTGCTCGAAGGGCGGGACTGACTTTATACCCGACGCTTTTCCGACAGCAAAAGTTCCAGCGAAGAGACCGTTTTTTTACCAGACGATTAACCCTGCGCTTGACTTTTTTACCCGACTATTTACCCGAACCGATTGCCCCTCGCGGGCAATTTCTTTTTTTGTACCTTTGTGGCAGAATCAACAAAACTGGAGATTATGACACAAAAACAACTTTTACAACAACAGCGGGTGAGCCTCTTCCAGAACTTGCTCTCTATAGTCAGCGTGACGGCTGCGCTGGACGAGGTGCTGCGGCTCATACGCTATGACAGCAGTGTGGAAGGCAAGACCGACAGCTACCGCAAGATGATGGCGGTGCTGGGCAAGGCGAAAGCCGACGAGGAACTGAAGCAGAAACAGCTACCGGCCGTCTCGGTGGCGGTGCTCTTCGACGGCAACGGACGAAAGGCGGCGCATATATTGGGATTCACTGGGCTGGCTCTTGTAGATATTGATAGCCTCACCCCTAACCCCTCTCCAAAGGGAGAGGGGAACTTTAAGGGCGAGGGGAGTGGTTACTCTGTACTTGACGAGGCCTTTGAAAAGGTAAAGGCCGACCCGCATACGCTAATGGTATATCGCACGGTGAGCGGAGAGGGGCTACGAATCATATACCGCTATGAGCGTGAGGCCACAGACCCCACCCCTGGCCCCTCCCCTGCGAGGGGAGGGGAAAGGCTACGGGTAGGCGAGCTCCGCTCGGGAATGTCGCTACGTCTCGATGCTACCTCCTGGCGGGCTGCGTTCCTGAAAGGCAACCAGTACTATGCTGAGCTGACTGGTCATGAGTACGACGAGCAGTGTGGCGACTACTCGCGGCTATGCGGACTGGCCCATGACGAGCAGGTGTATGTGAACTGGGAGGCTATGCCGTTTGTGATTTCTGACGCGGAGATCCTGACGGCCAATTTCGACGGGAAGAACGAGAAGGGAAAGCCACGGCGTGAACATCCCACGGGCACTTTTCAAGTGACCGTAGACGATGCATGGCCCAAGGTGGAGCAGGCGTTGCAGCGCAAGGGAATGGTGTACCAGAGCGGGCATCATCACGACTACGTGATGCACGCAGCGTTTCTGATGAACCGCTACGGCGTGGACTTGGACGAGTTGCTCGGGTGGGCCTCGCAGGAGTGGAGCGACTATGACGCGAAGCAGCGTGACAGTACCATCCGCAGTTGCTACCGTAAGACCAACGAGCACGGCACATGGCGGCTGAACCGACAAGGGCGCAAGGCAAAAGAAACATCGATGATCACCTTGCCTGAGATTCGCGAGTGGCTCAGGCAGCACGTAGAGGTCATCTACAATGTGGTGACGGACATGTCGATGTATCGAATATTACAGACCCCACCCCTGACCCCTCCCCTTGAGGGGCGGGGAATGGCTGCGCACAGGGATTCCGTAGCCTTTCCCCTTGAGGGGCGGGGAACGGCTGCGCACAGGGATTCCGTAGCCTTTCCCCTTGAGGGGCGGGGAACGGCTGCGCACAGGGATTCCGTAGGCACATTCCCGAGCGGAGCTCGCCTACCCGTAGGCACTCCCCTCCCCTGTAGGGGAGGGGTCGGGGGTGGGGTCAGTAACTATGACTGGCAACAACTGGACGAGCGGGTGGTCTGCTCCATGCGTTCACAGATGGCGGCAGACACAGGCAAGCGCGTGCTGAAAAACGACGTGATGGACGTGCTGCACTCCGACTTTGCGCGGCTCTACCATCCCGTGCGTGAGTACATAGAGGCACTGCCCGGATGGGACGGGAAGGACCGTGTGAAGGAACTGGCAAGAAAAGCCCACCCAAGCCCTCCCGAAGGGAGGGATGTTCAGATAGATAACGCCCGCGAACATTTCGCAGCATCAGGTAACCAGACATCCCCTCCTTGGGAGGGTTTCTTGCCAGAGCAAGCGACCAAAGGTCGAGCGGGGGAGGCTTCCTCATATTTTGAGTGGTCCCTCCACAAATGGCTGGTCGCCATGGTGGCCACCTGGATGAGCGACCTGTCAACGAACCATGAGATTTTCGTGCTGATAGGCTCGCAAGGCATCTACAAGACCACGTTCTTCCGCCACCTGCTGCCCCCACCTTTGCGCATGTACTTCTGGGAGAACGCCCACAACTCATTCTCGTCGAAGGACGACCACCTGGCACTAGCCGAGAACTGCCTGGTGGAGATTGAGGAGATAGACCTGCAGAACCCGCGCGACATCTCGGAGCTGAAAGCCCTGGCCACCTCGGAGAAGGTGAAGGAACGCCGGCCCTATGCCCGCTTCCGCGAGGAGAAGCACCGCCTGGCCTCGTTCTGCGGCTCGGGCAACCAGCAGCGTTTCCTCTCGGACGATACGGGCAACCGTCGCTGGCTCTGCCACAAGGTGACGCACATTGACGATCCCCGCCAGTGGGGCATCGACTACGACCAGCTCTATGCCCAGCTGCGCGACGAGCTGCGGCGGGGCTTCCGCTACTGGTTCGATGCCGACGAACAGCGCATCGTGGAGCGTCAGAACCAGGCCTTCCGCATTGAGAGCGACGAGGAGCAGCTCATCCGCTCCCGTCTGCGCCCGCCACATGCCGACGAGAAAATCACGCTGATGAACGCGGCTTCGATAGCCCAGTACATCAATGGCGGCATAGTGGGCCGTGGACTGAGTACGCGGAAGATTTCCCTGGCTATGCCAAAGCTGGGATTCAAGCGGATACATACCAAGCTGGGTGGTTTCTATGAGGTCTATCAAATTCCCCCAAACGAGCTACAGGCCACTCTCGCCATGGCTGAAGAAAAGCAGGAAACAGCTCTGGAAACAACGTGGAAGGAATCGGAATTACCCTTCTGACGGACGAGGCGGTGACGATAGTGACGTTAGGTTTTGCAACTTTCCCTTATAGGAAATTATTTATCCCCAAGGCTAAATGTTTTCCTTTATATAAAAGTTAGAATATTTATCGTCACTATCGTCACCAAGTGGCATGGATGCCTCTCAAAAGTATGGTGTTTAGCACACGTAACTATGGCACTTAGACAATGAAAGTATGATAATTGAGCCCACTTTAAAAAGTAAGGCATATTACATTATTGAGTCCACTTTAAAAAGTCCGAACATGAGAAATCTGAGACGGACTCTGTGCGCAGCCACTCCCCTCCCTTCAAGGGGAGGGGCAGGGGTGGGGTCTGTATATTCCTCGCTGTCTGATATTTACAGACCCCACCCCGGCCTTCGGCCACCCCTCCCCTTGAAGGGAGGGGAGTGGCTGCGCCTCCCGTTGCGGCAGTATGTGGACTTTTTAAAGTGGAC
>JAFZIL010000015.1 GCA_017554385.1 Prevotella sp.
GAGTTCAGGAGTAAAGGAGTAGAGGAGTAAAGGAGTAAAGGAGTAGAGGAGTTCAGGAGTTCGGGAGTTCAGGAGTTCAGGAGGAAAGTGGGGTTATGGGGTGGTGAACTGCAAGGAGGGCGAGTGCCACTCGGTCAGGCGGCCATCGGCATCGGTGTAGATGAGGTAGGCCTGCATCTCGGGATGGAGCTTCAACACCTGACGGGCGCTGTCGAGTCCCAAGACCATAAAGGCGGTGGCGTAGGCATCGGCCACAGCACAGCGGGGTGCCAAAACGGTGGCAGAGAGCAGTTCATGCTGCACAGGATAACCCGTGCGAGGGTCGATGGTATGGGCATATTTGCGTCCACCCTTGTAGTAGAAATTGCGATAATTGCCGCTGGTGGCCATCGCGGCATCGCTGACAGTGAGGATTGCCTGCAGTTCATTGCCATCCTGCGGCAGGGCATCTTCAGAGGGTTTGCTTACGCCTATCTTCCACGCCTGCTGCTGCGGATTGAGGCCGCGCGTCACCACCTCACCGCCAATCTCAACCATATAGTCTTTTACACCGTGAGCCTCCAAGGCGCGAGCCACCATGTCACAGCCATAGCCCTTGGCAATGGCACTGAAATCCATCTGGTTGCGTATCTTCAGCAGACTGTCCACCTGTTCAGGTGTGGGCAGCTGCTCGTTCTTGAAGCCAAAGCCCCAGGCATTGACCAATGGGGCCACGGTAATATCGAAGGCACCGTGGGTGTCGTCCCTCACACGCTGCGCCAGTCGGTAGACTTCCTCGAACATACTGCTGCGCAAAGGGTCTTCACCGCGATTGATGGCAGCGACGGTGCTGTTGGGATTGAACATCGAGAACTCGCCGTCCACCTCTGCCAAGGCCTCGTCTATGCTGCTTTTCAGGCTGCTTGTGGCCTGATAGGTGACATGATAGAAGGTACCGAAGACCTGACCCTCATCACGCTGGTAGGCGTTCTGCTGCTGTTCGGCCAGTCTCTCTTTCCTGTTCTGTCTTGCAATATAGAATGTTCCAGCAATAAGAAAAACCAGCAGGGGGACCTGCCAATAGAGTGAATTCTTTTTCATATATCAATGATGAGGTTGAAGGTATAGCCGAGTCGAGTGCTCTCTTGCGTGCCATAGCCTGGCACGTACCACGTTTTCTCTGTGATGCCGTCATTGTGGGCGATGCGGCGGCGATAGCGTACACTCCAGCCCAAATGCAACGGACCTGCCACTTTCGCCTCGATGCCAAAGAGCACCTCGGCCCAGTGCTGGTAGCAGCGCTCGTCCTTAACGCCAAAACTGGTGCTCCACTTCCAGACGGGATCAGGGAAGGGCTGTCGGGAGATGTCAACGCTATACGACGTATAGCCATAGCGCAGGCCAGCAAAGACGCGGTTGCCGGTGTGTTTCTTCTTCAGCAGGTTCACGTCGGCACCAATGCGGAAATAGGGTGCCTTCGTTTGGTAGGTGATGCCGGTGATGATATCATCCTCATGGTTAGCTTCACCATAGCCCACTTCAACGGTGGGGAAGTACTGGTCGTGGAGGTTAACACGCGCCATCACCTCATACTGTCCGTAGTCACCCAACACACGCTGAGCGGCTCCGGCCATGTCGAAACCTATGGCCACCCCCCTGAACAGCGGTATGCTGTCGGCCTGCCACTTCAGGAAGCCTTGGGCGCTTGCGCTAACTGACAAATGACAAATGACAAATGATAAAGTCAGCAGCTTGCCAAACCATGACCGTAGTCTAATAGCGCTGCTTGAAGAAGATGTTGAGATGCGTATAGCTTTGGTCATAGTTCACATGCGGGTTGGCGATGGTAATGCTGTCAATGCCATAGTGCGTGGAGCGCACAGCGGTAAGATGGTGGAAAAAGTGTGCGGCACAGTCTACACTCTCGAAATGCGGGATGTCCTCCTTCTTCAGGAACACTGTGTCGAGCGTCTGCTGGTGATAGCTGTCTACTATATAGAAGATGAGGGTGTCCTCAGGATGCGAATAGCTGATGGGCAGCGAAAACGTGCTGGAAGCAGTCAGTCTGTTGAGCAACGTGTCCTGCCCGTCGGCACGCCTCGTCCAGATGTAGAGCGTGTCGGTCAACGGGCTGGCCTCTCCACTGGCATCAAGGATGGCATACTGCGTGGACACAGTGTTCTGCACCGGGCAGTCAATGCTGGAACAGGAAGAAGTGATAAGTGCCAGCAGCATCACTTTCACCAATAATTTCTTTTTCATTCTAACTCCTTGGCAAAACTGTTTTACATGTTGCCACAAGCATATTTATTTATCACCTATCACTTCTTCAATCTGGTAGTCATTCCTATTGGCCGACGAGCGGCTGACGAGGTCGGCCACGAAACCGGCAAGGAACAGCTGTGTGCCTAAAACCATCATGGTCAGGGCGATGTAGAAATAGGGTGAGTCGGTAATATAGATCTTGCCCAGGAACTTGCTGATGCTGACTACGACAAAGGCCACGAAGCCAATGAAGAACATCAGCGACCCGAAGAAGCCGAACACGTGCATGGGCTTCTTGCCGAAGGTGCTGAGGAACCAAAGCGTGAGCAAGTCGAGATAGCCATTGACGAAGCGGTTCCAGCCCATGAACTTCGACGTGCCGTACTTGCGTGCTTGGTGCTGCACCACCTTTTCACCGATACGGTCGAAGCCGGCCTGCTTGGCCAGATAGGGGATGTAACGGTGCATCTCTCCATACACCTCGATATTCTTCACCACGTCGCGCCGATAGGCTTTCAGACCACAGTTGAAGTCGTGTAGGTTCTTGATGCCACTCACCTTGCGGGCCGTAGCGTTGAAGAGCTTCGTGGGCAGCGTCTTCGAGATGGGGTCGTAGCGCTTCTGTTTGTAGCCGCTCACAAGGTCGTATTTCTCCTCCTTGATCATGCGATAGAGCTCAGGAATCTCGTCGGGCGAGTCCTGCAGGTCGGCATCCATCGTGATGACCACATCACCTTGCGCCTTGGCAAAACCGCAGTAGAGGGCGGGGCTCTTTCCGTAGTTGCGGCGGAACTTAATGCCTTTCACACAGGACGACTCCTGGTGTAGCTGCTCAATGATTTCCCATGAACGGTCGGTACTACCGTCGCTGATGAAGATGACCTCATAGCTGAAGTGGTGTTCGTTCATCACGCGCTCTATCCATTTGTAGAGCTCCCCGATGGACTCTTCCTCATTATAAAGAGGGATGACAACAGATATATCCATTTTTTTCAATAACCGTTAAGCAATAAGTAATAACCGTTAACCCTTGGTGTGCTCTTCCTGAGGTGGAGCCGGGGGCAGGGATTCGCCCTTGCGGTGGGCAATCAGACCGATAGGCAGACCTATAACGAGACCTATCATCAGGTTCGATGTCATGATATTCAGCACCAGGTCGATGGGACGCATCCGGCTCAGCTCGGCCAAAGCCTGTGACAAGCCCTGGCCCATTCCCAACTGCTGCATGGCCTGCGCCGTGGCGGGATCGCTGAACATCTGCGTTATCTCACTCATGAAATAGCCCTTGTCCAAGTAGGAGAAATATATGAATTGCGCCAGAGCGAACAGCAGGCTGGCATAGAAAAACAGGAATACCACGTAGGCCCAGGCACGGCGGAAGGAGATGGTGCCGCCCAGTGCTACGTCACGATAGTTACGCACCTGCCGCAACGACACGAAAGGTGTCACCATGGCGAAGATCATAGCCATCATCCCCAGCAATTGGGACTTCAGGCCAGCCACGTAAAGGATGAAACTAAGAAGCCAGAGAACAAAAAGCTTAAAACCGTCGTAGCGGGCAAAAGCCCTCATTTGTTGATATTCGTTAGGTGTCAATGTGCTCGAAAATGTTATTCAGTCCTTATACTCTTCAATCGCTATTCGGGTGCAAAATTACTCATTTTCCCGCACATAAACAGCACTGGTTTCAAAAAGAAAGTTAAAATCCAGTTAATTCTTCATTCTTCATTCTTCATTCTACTTTTTGTTGTGTACCTTTGCAGCCGCTTTTAGCGAAGCAATATGGGCAAGGTTCGTTGCCAGCGAAGGCAGAAAGCTCGCTTTTTGCTGAGCGCAGCAGAAGCTCGCCATCTTGCGAAGCAACATGGGCAAGTCCTGTACGGCCAGCTCCTGAGGAATCCTCCAGGACGGGAACGTAGCAAAGGCACTCGGTTGTAGCGGCGCGATGCAGACCGCTTGCCCACCCGCCTCTTTAGCTCAGTTGGCCAGAGCACGTGATTTGTAATCTCGGGGTCGTTGGTTCGAATCCGACAAGAGGCTCAATCGAGTAGGAGGCAAACACTAATCGTAGGTGTTTATCTCCTACTTTCATGTTTACCGACCTCTCACACCACCGTACGTGCCGTTCGGCATACGGCGGTTCCTACTTTGGATGCCATTCGAGATATGAATCCAACAGGCAGGGATATCCCTTCAATTTCAGACTGGCATTGGAGATGGCAGTATGTAGGATTGGACTGTCCGCTATACGCCAATACGCCAGACGGGTGTTACCCCACATGTAGGCTTGGTGCTTGCCAATGCCACACTTGATGAGGTTCGCCACCTTCGTCTTGGGTTTCTTCCATGCTTTCCATATACACATGCGGATGCGGCGACGAAGCCACTCGTCGGTTTCTTCAAGGAATCGCTTCATGTTCGCAAGGTGGTAGTACCCTACCCAACCGTGTACATACTCGGCAAGCTTCTGCTTCCTCTTGTCATATCCCCAGCCATTGCTTCGACGGGTCAGTTCTTTCAGCCTTAACTTCATCTTCGCCTTTGACTTGGGATGTACCATGAGTTGGCACTTGCCGTTTTGTACGTAGAAGGAGTACCCAAGATACTTCACACCTTTCACGTATGAGACGACGGTCTTTTCCCTATTCACCTTGAGGTGAAGCTTCTTCTCGATAAACTCCGTTATCGAGTCACGCACTCGCTCTGCTGCCCGCTTGGACTTGCAGAATATCATCGCATCGTCAGCATATCGCACGAAGGGGTGTCCTCGCCGTTCAAGTTCCTTGTCCAGTTCATTGAGCATGATGTTGCTCAACAGCGGACTTAGCGGGCCTCCCTGCGGAGTGCCTTCCTCGCTCGCCTCGAACAGACCACGATTGATGACACCGCTGCGAAGATACTTGTGTATAAGGCTGACCACCCTGCCGTCCTTTATCGTGCGGCTCAGCATTTCTATGAGGCGGCTGTGACACACCGTATCGAAAAAGCGTTCAAGGTCGAGGTCGACTACGTACTTGTAGCCTTCATCGACTATCTTTTGCGCTCCCCTCAGTGCGTCATGGCAACCACGCTTCGGACGGAAGCCATAGCTGCTGTCAGAGAACTGCTTCTCATAGATGGGGGTCAGTACCTGATTGATGGCCTGCTGCACCAGTCGGTCTACCACAGTCGGTATGCCCAAAAGGCGCATCTTGCCGTTGTCCTTCGGTATCTCTACACGTCGGACAGGATTCGGACGGTAGCCACCGTCCAGCAAGGAGTGTATCAGACCGTCCTTATTGGCCAAGAGCCACGGGAGCAATTGATCACATGACATCTTGTCGATACCGCCACACCCTTTGTTCCTCATCACTGCCTTGTAGGCACGGTTGAGATTCACAGGGTCGAGAATGGCCTCCAACAGGTGCTCCTTGTCGAATGTCACTTCTACGATGTTGTCTTCAGTCATCCACATAAAGGTCTGCACTCCCTCATACCAGTCGGATTCCGTCCTATCTCTTTGAGGGCAGTCATTGGCTTCAGCCACTGTTTTCTGCATTCTTACTTTCATACGGTAACTTTCAATTACTAATCGCTTAATGTAGGTTCAGTCCTTCGCGGAGCGTTATCGACCGCTCCGCTACTATGACATCGGCTGACTTCTCACGGTTCGTTGTTACTACGCTGCTTTCTAAGGGTTTTATCTACTCACAGCGTCCATGAGACCTCCTCGGATAAGAGCAATGACTTTCCATCTTATACCTGCTTCATTTACACCGACTGCTCCGAATAGCTATTGGACTTTAGTTTGTTTTGCAACCTCATCCGCAGTCATATGCCTTTTATGAAGTTTCTGTCCGTCAGGCCAGATGTTTGCCGCCAGCTTCCTTCAGATTCCGCCTCGCGACGGACATCCTTGCTATTGGCTATGTGATTCCCGCTATTAGGGCTCACTCGGGACTTGCACCCGTTAGACATTGCTCATGCCGAGCGTACAAA
>JAFZIL010000016.1 GCA_017554385.1 Prevotella sp.
CAATACGTTCCTGACGAAACGAATTTTTGACGCATCCCGATACCGACCGAACCAAACTTTAATTAATCACATTTTCAAAGAACTCTTTGGCTGCGCGGCTTAGCCGTTACGCCGTATGTTGAATTTTTAACGAACTATTGTAATATGGCATCCTATTGTGTGGGCTGGAGTCACTACTACGATCCCTTTAAAAATATGTCCAGCACGACAAATAAGTGTGTTTCAAGAGAAGAATGGGAGGCAATGTTCGCCTCCAATCCAAACGGCAGACTTTCAGATTGTGGTAAACTCATTGACGAAGCCAAGCAAAAATACGTTGGTAATGATGGTACGGAGATAGGTCAATATGGCGGCAATCTGCCTTGGGACATCCGTATTCTTAGCCCACAGATTACAAAGTGCAACGTGGCAGCCAAGACCACTGCCGATGGCAAGCTGAGCGTAGATATTGAGGTGAAGGCCGCAGAGTGACATAGTAGGCAACGCTTCCAAGTGTTTGCAGCTAATGAGAATACTACTTTTGTTAAACAAAAACGAGTACGCTTATGCGAAAATATATATTGACATTCCTTTTGCTCTGCCTGCACGGCTTGGCAAGGGGACAGACAGAAGGCTACAGTTGCTACTACTGGTTCGACGATGACCTTGCATCTTTGCACTCGGTGACCTCACCGACAGATAGCTGGCAGATGATGGCAGATGCGTCGGGACTGAGTGAGTCGCTCCACACTATCCATATCATGGTACGCGATAGTGCAGGGCGGCAGAGCCTACCCAAGACGCAATTGTTTATGCATACTGCAAAGCTGTCGGAGCAATCTACAGCCTATTACTGGTTTGACAATCAGACTGGCAAGCCACAGACCTCACCCATGCTGCAAGGTTCGTTCGATGTGGACGCTTCGACCCTTACCGATGGTTTCCATTCCTTTCACTATGTGGTGGCGTTAGATGAAGGAGGTATCTCGTTACCCACTGTCACCTACTTTGTGAAGGTACCAATGGTCGATGACAGGATGAAGGGCTTCTACTGGTTCGACGAGGAAACATATATTCATGAAGCACCAGCGGCCTACGGCACGTTTGAGGTCGATGCTACGTCGCTCTCTGACGGTTTCCATCGTTTCCACTATCAGGCCGTAAACAATAACGGCACCGCTTCGGCATCTACAACCAGCTTCTTCCTGAAAACGGCACAGGTGTCGGAGGGTGATATGCTGAACTGTATCTGCTCCGTAGATGGTCAGTTGCGTCATATTGAAAAGCTACCTATACAGGGTGGCATCATCCACTGGGATCTTGACATGAAAGACCTTACCGACGGCCTGCATCGCATCCAGTTGCAAGCCGTCACGCCGAGCGGAGCCATGTGCAGCAGCTACACCTCTTATTTTATGCGCGTCACCACTACCGAAGAGTTGGGCGATATGCGTTGTGTATATGCTATCGACGATGATGCCTTCAATACCGATGCTACCGTCATGGGCAGTAATGGCAAATACCATTTCGACCTTGACATGTCGGAGTTGAGTGACGGTCTGCACCACATCAGCTATATGCTCTATAACGACCGTGGCACCAATACGAAGATTCAGACACGCTTCTTCATCAAGATGCCTCTTGGCGGCAATGCCATCGGACAATACCAGTACTGGCTGAACGACGATGACATCAACGAGGCCAAGACCGTGACCCTGCCGCAGAAAGTGAACCCGTTGCAGCTTATGTCGCTGCTGCCTGTGGAGTCGCGCCCGTTGCGCAGTTCGCTGTTCCAGTTCGACACGAGTAGCGGCCAGCCGAAGGTCTATGCCAAGAACACCATCCACCTGCGCTTCTACGATGCCGCCATGCGCTTCACCGATGCCGTCAAGGACTATGCCGACTACAGCGTCAGCCAGGATGTCAGTGTCATCAAGGAGTTGGAGTCGGGTGTCCGCGAGACTACGGCATGGCCGGAAGAGAAAGAAATCAAGTGGTATCAGGTGACGGCAGAAAGGGGCGACAGCCTCTCGTTCAAGACCGACATCGCCGCCACGCTTCAGCTCTTCTCGCCGTCGGGCAAGGAGGTCTATGCTGCCTCCGGCTCTGAGGTGGTGAAATGGGGCGGATGCCATGCTGAGGAGAACGGCACGTTCTATCTGGCGCTGCACGATGTGACTGCCACGCAAGGCGAAGATATCAGCATCGACTATGAGCACATCGACCGTTATGCAGTATTGAGACAAGATGTCAGCGTTGTTGGTAATAGTGGTTTCTCAACTATTACCTTTGACGGCAATGGTTATGACGAACTAACATCTGTCGACCTCGTTCTGGGCAGCAATACCATTACGTCAGTGGAGATTGGTCATAAAAGTAATACCACTACATGTGTGAAGTTCGACTTTACAGATGTTGCACTCGGTCAATACAAGGCCGTTTTCCATTTCAAAGAAGGCGAACTTACTGTAGAGAAATGCGTCAAAGTGGAGGAGGCTGTGGATATGGCCTTTGATATCAGTGTCTCTTATGCCTCCCAGTTCCTGCTTGGAACAAGTAACAAGTATTATTTCAAAGTACACAACAAGGGTAATTCAACTGCCTACGGCGTACCTCTCGGAATCTATATCTGTTCCCCCGATTCAACAAGTCTTACAAAAATAGTTGTGAATGGGTATGATATGGGTAATGATTTCAGAAATTATGTTGGAGAAGACTTTACAGAAAGCCTTGCCGCGTTGATGACTCAGAAAGAGATTATTTCTGGCGACTTGTGCTATTTCAACAAATATCTTGGAACCAGTATTGTATCGGACTATCCCTATCTATATTGGCAGTGCATAGTTCCTGACATTCGCCCAAATATGACAGAGGTATTTGTCATTGAAGTAAAAACTACTCAAAAGGTATATGTTGAGTTGGGATTACAAATTGATACCTCCAATAAGGAATGGAGTCGTTTAGCATTGGTTAGGAAAAGATACGATGATCCCTGTGCAAATCCTCGGTATGGAAACAAAGATGGCAATGAAAATATTTGGAATGAGTTTTTTGGTTGCAGTCCTCCTGAAAACTCGAATAATGCACAAGCAAGTGCTAATCCTGTCACCTCTCTCGACCCCAACGACATCTATGGCTACACCGCAGAATCTGGTAGCCACGCCGTGAAGGACGGGCTGACGGATGTTTACTATAGGATAGAGTTTGAGAATGACCCTGCATTTGCTACGGCTTCTGCCCACGAAATTGTTGTGACCGACACGCTGGATGCCACGAAGTTCGACCTTTCGACATTTGCGCCTACACGGGTGAAGATTGGTGAGAAGAGCGCGGAGCTGAATGGTGACAAGAACTTTGTGACGACCATCGATATGCGGCCTGAAATCAATGCCATTGCACAGGTGGAGGGAACGTTTGACCAGCAGAAGGGTATTGCGAAGTGGCATATCAGCAGCCTCGACCCGATGACGATGGAGCCGACGGATGACGTGATGCAGGGCGTACTTCCTGTGAACCACAATGGAAACGGCATGGGTGAAGTGATGTTCGACATCAGTCTAAAGCCAGGACTGGTACATGGAACGGAAGTGAAGAATCGTGCGGGCATCGTGTTCGACCAGAACGATGTTATTATGACGCCTACTTGGGTGAATACGATTGACTGTATCGCTCCAGAAAGTCACGTAACAGACGTGAAGATGCTGAACGACTCTATCGCAAGCGTGAGCATCGAAGCAAGCGACGAACTGAGCGGGCCTTGGCGTTATGACGTGTATGTGCAGTATGGACAAGGCTCTGCTTGGTTCAAGGCTGCGGAAAATGTGCGTATAGACACAACGGCAAGTGTTCGCATCTACGAAGGCATCGACCATGGCTTCTATGTGGTTGTGACCGACTCTGCGGGCAACGTGGAGCAGAAGGAGGCGGTACGCGAGTACACACTTGATCTGTTCGGTCCACAGAACGACACCAATACCAAGCTGGAGCTGGCTCAGGGCTGGAACTGGATATCGCAGAATCAGAACGATGCGCTGTCGGTAGAGGCGCTGAAGCCGAATGCCCTGCGCATTGTCGGACAGACAGAAGAGACCATCAAGGACACGAACTTTGGCTATGTGGGTAACCTTGACGAGCTACTGCCTACGCAGATGTACAAGGTGCAGATGGCAGGATCGAGTGATGTACAGCTTGGTGGTAAGCTTTTCTATGCTGCCTTCAAGCCTGTTCCGCTCTACCGTGGCTGGAACTGGATCGGCTATCCAATGGCTCATACGATGGCACCTGGCGAGGCACTGGCCCTTGCAGAGAGCGAGGAGGGAGAACTGCTGATAGGTCAGGACGGAATGGCTGTCTATACCAATGGACAGTGGACGGGCACGCTCACGGAGATGGTGCCCGGAAAGGGATACATATACCGCTCGATGAGCGATAAGAGCCTGTTCTACAACGCTACGGCACAGAGCAGTAGTCGCATTCACAATGCAAAATGCTTAATGCTTAATGCACAATTCCCCGATGACTGGACGGTTGACAAACGGAAGTACCCGAACGTGATGGGCGTCATTGCCCAACTCAACGTGGGTGGAAGCGTAGCCAATGCCGGCGAATGGGTGCTTGGCGCGTTCTGCGGTGACGAGTGCCGTGGCGTAGCACAGGCCATGGGCGACGATGTGTTCATGATGAACGTCTACGGCACCGGCAACGAGCGCATCGTCTTCCGCGCCATGAACAGCGAGACGGGCGAGGTGATGGATGCCGAGGAGCAGGAGCCGTTCCATGCCGACGTGATAGGCTCGATGCAGCAGCCTTTCGCACTGCATATAGGGGAGGTAACTGGTATTGCAGAGATGGAAGGCGGAAAGCCGAAGATGGGCAGTTCTGTCTATGACCTGCAAGGCCGGCGTGTGGACGAAACGTCCGTAGCCAATGGAGGCGTATATATCGTCACCGACGGGAACAAGCCCCAGAAATATGTAAACCGCAAAAGGAACAAGTAGGGGGCGACCTGTTCGAAGTCCTATACTATGAGTTTGTTCATTTTATCTCGGTTTTGTTTGTTTGTTCAGGAAAAAGTATTAATTTTGCACTATGGACACAGCTATTTATACACTGACGAGCGAGCTGCACGACCCGCAGGTGGTGGCAGCCGCAACCCGAGAGTTCCTGGGGAATCTAGGATTGGAACACGACATGAGGGGCAGCGACTTTGCCGACTATGGCAGTCATGCGCTGGACCTTATCTATGTACGCACGGGCGGCACGGAGGGCATCTTCCGCCGTCTGCTGCCTGAGCTGAAGGCGAAAAGTTGCAGGCCGTTCCGTCTGCTCACATCGGGCAAGAGCAACTCGCTGGCAGCCTCGATGGAGATTCTGTCGTACCTTAGGCAGCAGGGTTTGGAGGGTGAGATCATTCACGGTAGCCGCGAGTATGTGGCTTACCGCATAGAACTGCTGCGCAGGGCGGGAAAAGCCCGTATGGACTTGCGTGGCTGTCGGTTGGGCGTGATAGGCGAGCCGTCGGACTGGCTGATCTCGAGCCATGCCGACCGCGAGGTGCTCAAGGAGCGACTTGGCATAGAGCTGACGGACATCAGTATGCAGGAGCTGATCGATACGATTGCCACTACCGAGACAGGTGCGGCACCAGAGATACAGGCCTCTGAGGAGGTGAAGAAATCGCTGCCGGGAGCTCTGAGAATCTATGTAGCCCTGAAGAAATTGGTGCAGCAACACGGTCTGCAGGGTTTCACGCTTCGCTGCTTCGACCTGCTCAGCAAGGTCTACAATACGGGCTGTGTGGCTCTGGCACGCCTGAATGCTGAGGGCTACGTGGCTGGCTGCGAGGGCGACGTGCCTGCGATGCTGTCGATGATGATTGGACGCTCAGCTCTGGGTGTGTCGGGCTTCCAGTCGAACCCCGCCACCATCGACCCCGTCTCGGGGCGTATCCTCATGGCCCACTGCACCATCCCGCTCGACATGGTGGAGCGCTACGAGCTCGACACTCATTTCGAGTCGGGCATTGGCGTGGCCATCCGCGGTTATATGAAGGAGGGACCAGTGACGCTTTTCAAGGTGGCTGGCGACCTGTCGCGCTGGTTCGCGGCCGAGGGCAGGCTGCTCTATAACCAGGCCGAGCCCGACCTGTGCCGTACGCAGCAGTTCATAGAGCTCGACGACCCGTCGCAAACGGCCTATTTCCTGAACAACCCGATAGGCAACCACCACATCGTGTTGCCAGGCAGACACAAGGATCTGCTGGAAGAGATACTCAGGTGAAAAGAGTGAACTCCTGCACTCCTGTCTAATAAAGAATAGAACGGTAGAGGTCGACGACCTGTGAGGCTACGTCGCTACCACGGAAGCGTTCCACATAGTTGAGGCTGCGACGGATGCGTTCGTCGCGGCCTTCGCTTTCTGGGAGTAGCTCGGTGATGGCGTGGGCCATAGCCTCGGCATCGTCAGGACTGACATAAAGGTTATCGGGTCCGCCTGCCTCCTCAAGACAGGAACCTGTGCAAGCTACGACGGGCAGACGGCTGAACACCGCCTCGATGATGGGGATGCCGAAGCCCTCGTAGCGCGAAGGATAGACGAACACCCGGGCCTGCTGGTAGATGGCCTGAAGGTCGTGGTCGCTGATGCCGTGGAGCAGGTGCAGACGGTGGTCCAGCTGATGCCGACGGGCATAGTCGGCCACCTCGTCGGCATAGGGTGTATGCTTGCCTACAGCCACCAGATGCACATCGGCAGGCAGCATCGGGAGGGCTTTCACGGCCAGCAGCAGGTTCTTGCGCTCTTCGATGGAACCCACGCTGAGCACATAGCGGGAGGGAAGGCCCAGACGGTGGCTCACCTCGGCAGCGACGTCGTCAGTCAGTCGCTGGCCAAAACGCGGCTGACAGCTCTGGTAGATGACCTCGATGCGCTCGGAGGGCACACCACCCAGTTCCATGATATCGCGCTTGGTACACTCGCTGATGGCGATGATGTGCGTAGCTTCGCGACAGGTGGCGCGGAACTTCCAGGCGTAGATCTTTGTGTCTATCCAGTGGTAATACTCCGGATGGCGCAGGAAAATCAGGTCGTGGATGGTCACCACGCCAGGAATGCCTGCACGGCGCAAGCCTAACGGCAGTTCGCCTGAGAGTCCGTGGAACAGCTCTACGCCGTCGCGCTGCAGGTCGCTGACGATGCCATGCGTGCGCCAGTAGGACTTGGGGAGAATGGAGAATTGAGAATTTGGATAGACGAAGCGCATGTTCGTCCCCACCTGCATCTGACAGCGCAGGTTGTCGCGTCCCTCGTCAGGTGCATAGAGCAACAGTTCCAGGTCATCGTCTCTCAGACGTGCCATGTCGTTCAGCAGCGTGCGTCCGTAGGCTCCTAATCCCGTGCCGTTGCGCACGATACGTTTTGCGTCGAATCCTATCTTCATAAATCTGAATTTGCTGGCAAAGGTACAAATAATAAGGCAAAACAGCATCATATTTGTTGCGTTATTTTGTTTTTTGAAATAATGCTTTGTCGTTTCGACTAAAATCACTACCTTTGTCCGTGAAATTTCAAACTACTGAAAACGATGGAGAACTATTTTGCTGATCCCCTGCGCTACGACGGGGGAATGAAATTCGAACGTTGCGGACACTCTGGCGTGCTGTTGCCACGCGTGAGCTTAGGTTTCTGGCATAACTTCGGAGGAGTGGACTCTTACGAGCGTTCGCGCGAGATTACCCGTTACGCCTTCGACCACGGCGTGATCCATTTCGACCTGGCCAACAACTACGGTCCTCCTTACGGCTCGGCCGAGGAGACCCTGGGCCGACTGATGGACGATGACTTCCGTCCCTATCGCGACGAGCTGTTCATCTCGACGAAGGCGGGCTACGATATGTGGCCCGGTCCCTACGGAAACTGGGGTTCGCGCAAGTATCTCATGGCTTCGCTCGATCAGTCGCTCCAGCGCATGCACTTAGACTATGTAGACCTCTTCTACAGTCACCGCTACGACCCCGAGACGCCCCTTGAGGAGACGCTCCAGGCTCTCGTCGACATTGTGCGCAGCGGAAAAGCACTCTATGTGGGCATCTCGCGCTGGCCTCTCGATGCCACCCGCTTCGCGTTCAAGTATCTGAAGGAGCGCGACGTGCCCTGTCTCATCTATCAGGGCCGACTGAACCTCCTCGACCGTGAGCCGCAGGAGTCGGGCATCCTCGACCTCTGCCACGACGAAGGCGTGGGTTTCATCTCCTTCTCGCCTTTGGCCCAGGGTCTGCTTACCGACCGCTATCTGAATGGCATCCCCGAGGACTCGCGCATGTCGAAGGGTAAGTTCCTCCGTCAGGAGATGCTCACCGACGAACTGCTCAAGAAGTTGCGTTGCTATAACGATACTGCCCGCCAGCGCGGAGAGACTCTCGCTGAGATGGCCTTGGCATGGATTCTGGCCCAGCGTGGCGTTACGTCGGTACTCGTCGGTGCCAGCTCTACCGCCCAGCTACAGAAGAATCTGAAGTGCGTCAGTGCCGAGGCCTTCGACCCCCTGCAGCAGAACGATCTGCTGATGGGATGATTATCACACAAATTATCTCTCATATATCACTTCTTTTCGTACTATTGGGAATAGGAATCGTGACGGCTTATTCACATTCTAATGCTGATTTTCTGTGTCAATGACATCCGGGTCAGAGAAATCGACATTCAAAATAGGATTGATATAAGTGCCGTCGCCTTAATCGCCCCAGCGCATGTCGTCCGTGTCAATGCGTATAAAATCTGGACGGGCATCGGGCTGTTCGGTCTGCACCTGGATGTTCTGAAACAGAATATTACGGACATGTCGCACGAAGAAACCTTTGGCGGGTAGGTTGCCCCACATTGTGGCCTCAGGGTATTCCTTCTCTTTCTCTTCCTTGATGGTGTCGTTGATGTGAGGCAAGTCTTTCAAGGTGACACCTCCTTTGTGGTGCAGGGTGATGTTCGTCAAGCTGACATTCTCCACGGGGTGTCCAGGCAGTCCCGTAATGCTGCAACCCATAGCACCGGCATTACGGATATGGATATTGTCTAAGCTTACGCCATTGATGCGCCCCACATGGTCGATCGGTTCGAGCTCGGTGATAGTATCATCGTTGTGAGTGCCGCTAAGCGAACCGTTCTTGTTCTTGAGTTTGTACCCACGCCCACGATTGCCCAGACGCACGAAGATAGGCGACTCCGTACCTTCAACGGTGATGTCGCTGATGCTGACATTCTCCATCACGCCACCATCTACAATCTCTAACGATACAGCCGACGAGCCTATTTTCGACGGTGCACCAAAGAACTGGCTCGACTGGTCGGTGCTCGGTTTGACGACAATGCCGCTGATATTGATGTTGCGAAAGCCACCGTTGGTTTCTGTCCCCAACTTCACGGCATTGCAATGGCTGCTGACCACACAGTCCGAGATGCGGATGTTCTCGCAGAGTCTGGGCGAGGTTGACTTTAGCGTGATGCCGTCGTCGTCGGAGTCGGCAATCATTCCAGTCACGATGACATCATGGCAACCATCCAGGTCGAGGGCATCGTTGTTGTAATTGTTGCGGTTGAACACACTGATGCCGTCAATGTGCAGACGGTTACAAGCCAGGTAGTGCTGCATCCAGCATCCGCTGTTCTTCAGCGTGATGTCTCGAATAGTGATATCCTCACTCTCGATGAAGCGCAGCAGGTGGGGCCGCGTGATGCCTTCGTCGTTCCACGTCAGTTTCTTGAAGGCCTTACCCCGTCCGTCGATGGTTCCCTGTCCGTCAATCGTTACATCCTTCACGCCGTCGGCATAGATCAGCTGGATGGTAGTGCTCTGTGTGCGCAGCGACACATAGCCAGACTTCATGGGCCGATAGTCCTCCAGACGGGTGCTGCCATAAAGCGTCGCTCCATGTTCCAGATACAAATGAACATGACTCTTTAACTCTATGGAGCCAATCTTATAGCTACCCGCAGGCACAACCACTCTTCCGCCGCCAGCCTCCGAACAGAGGTCAATGGCCCGCTGCAGGGCTGTCGTGCTGAGCACAGTCGTATCGCTCTTTGCCCCATAGTCGGTGATGTTATAGTCCTTTGCCTGACTAATAGCCAATGCGTTTGCCAGCATTGCCGTCAGTAATAATGTTTTCCTTGTTTTCCCCATTCTCTATGTTGATATTCTGGTTTTGCAAAAATACCATTTTTGGTTGATATGACCAAACTTTATTTTGATTTTTATATGTTTTAAAAGACGATGATGAGGGAGCATTTTTTTTTAAGAGTATTATGGATCCCATCGTTGGCAAAGAGCAGACTGCCAGGAAGGGGTTTTGTATGAGGGGAGGATGTTCAGCCGATGAGCTCTTAATGCTTCGAGTGCCCAAAGTCATCGTCATCCAGGTCATCATCCAAATCTTCATCAAAGTCATCATCAGCATTTAGGATGAAGTCGAAGTTGCCCTTTCCCAGATTCTTTTCTAATAATGGCAAATAGCGACTCGCCTCTAAACGGCTGTGAGCGACGAGAGTGTGCTTGCCTTCCTTACCATAGTCATATTCGATGAGCGGTATGTTGTCATTGTCCTCCTCAAGCATGTATTGGGTGATCTTAAAACTCTTGTCAGGCTCAATGCCTGCTTCCTCGGCAAAGGCAATGGCACCATAAATCCAGTTGTGAGCCTCATTATAGCTGCATTCGCGCAGACCAAGGCGGTAAGTATCAATCATTTCCTTGAACTCATCATCATCCAACCTGAGAAGGTAGAACGAATCCTTTACGCCTACGCACCAGATGTCAACCAGATAGACTGCTATGCTGACTACATGATATCACAGGTACATCGAATGATGTTGGCCTATCGTGGTGGTAATCAGGAACTATTATATAAACTTGTGCGTGAACTGTGTCCACAAAGCGATGCTCCACAATGGCGAGTGTTAGACTTCCTGAGTGGTCATCTGCCTGATGGTAAAGATCTGGCTGATGTTAGAGGCTTGTTGTCGAGTGCAGAAATGCTGAGACAGAAGTGTAAGGATGCAATCCAGCACCAGGAAGGCTCATTGGATTTTGGAGAATAGAATGACTTATGTGTAGTTTTTGTTTATTTCCGCATCAATTTGATATACCATTCCTCATTCGGAGAATGGCCCCAATAGGCTTTTCCATCTCCCCCCAAGTCCCACTGGCAAACAATTTCCCATTGTCTGAAAGGGAGTCTTTCATAAAGGCGAGAATGTATAAATACATGCTCAATACGACGAAACTTGCGGTGGCAAATCTGTTTGCCTCGCTTCTGAGATTTGCAACAACACCATGTACTAACAGGTGTACGCTTTCTACTTTTTCCCATATAACCTCGAATGTTATGAGAGGTCGCAAACTCTTGTTGCGCCACTCGGTTAAACATTACGAGGCAATCATCTTTATGGATAAATTCTTCATACGGTATAATATCACTACTTACAATTCTGCTGCAAAGATAATTATTTATTCTGATAAAACAAAATAAAAACAAATAAAACTATGGATAGAGAGAAACTACAACGAGGTCTTGGCCTGTTTTTGGATGCGATGCGTCCATACGCAGTCAGTATTATTTCCAGGGAGTGTCCAGAAGGAACAACGTGGGATGTTGATTTTGAACGTCGTATAGATAATGAGCGAAAACGTACGAATTGGCAGATACAACGTATGCAATTGCACAATAATGGTAGTTGCCGGTCATGTCGTTACTGATAGGGTAGGCGAAAGAAATGGTCTTTCCATCGATAACGGCAGTAGTATCGATACCGAGACGCTGGCGCTCGGCTTTGCCGCTTCGCTTGTGACTATGTGGTGGTGAGACGGTCGTCATCTGTCACTGACAAAAGTATGGTGTTTAGGACTCGTAAGTATGGCACTTAGATACTGAAAGTATAATACTTTTGCAATGAATGCATAATGCTTAATTCATCATTTTATAAGAGCAATGACGAAACCCGGCCTCTCTTTTCGTTTAGGTAACGACTATGGGATTATTGAAAAATCCCTGTCCATACCATTATAACATCGCTAAATATCCGCTTATCCTACACCAAATACTGATTTTCAGCAAGTTGCAAACGAATTATCTGTATTTTATCCGCCACCTATCCTACACCAACAACTTTCCTTATTATCTCATTTGGTGTTGCGTACCATACTCTCTGTCCTGCTATTTTCCCGTTGCGGAACCCACAGCGTTTCAGCGTGACGGCGAGCAGCTCGATGCTGGGCATGTCGTCGTACAGCGGCTGTTGAGGGTCCTGACAGGGGCTGTTTGCCTTCGTCCGAACCATCCGGACTTTTGTCCGAACGGTTCGGATTTTTGTCCGGACTGTTCGGACTCCCCAAACAGACCTATATGAGAATCCTGGAGCCTCACGTCTGGCCTACCTCCTCTACGCTCTTCGGCAGACAGAGCATATTGAGTCCTGTAACTACATCGCCTTCCATCGGGCTTTGCAGGCAATGGTCGCAAAACCGCTTGGTGGCCCTGATGTCCCGCAGAGACGCTATCACGAACTGATGGCAGATCCCAAATTGTTAGGCTCAAAGGGAAAGAAATGGCAACAGGCTCGGTCAATTATCGACCATTGGACGGCCATCTTTGCTAATAAAGACATATAAAACATTAAAAAACGCAACTTAAAAGTTGCACAATTCAAAAATAATACTTAAATTTGCAGCGCATATGAAGTTTGAACGTATCATAGACGGAAAAGATCATCTTTGGGCAGTGAGAGACATGAACAAGCCCTATAATGAGTTGGCAGCACTGTTTCAGAAGTGGAACGATGCAGAATATCTATGGGATTTCTTTCTTGAAAACCAGGACGACCTTCAGGAGTTCTTCCATATCGAGAGAATCAGCGAGGCCGTTGAAGACACAATTGATGATGCAGAGCAGTTGGAAAGGCTGATTCTGGAGATACCCTACACGGATAATCTTGATGAATTGTTCCTGCCGCTCAGTTCTTCTGATATGACCATCCGCGAGTTGGCCAGAGAGAAAGCCAGGAACTGGAACCGCACAGGACACGCAAGTTGGCTTCGTGTCTATGCCATCCGGCTCGAAAAGAACGTGTTCGTAGTTACAGGTGGAGCCATCAAGCTCACAAGAACCATGCAGGAGCGCAGTCATACCCAGCAGGAACTTGACAAGCTGAACCAGTGCCGCCAGTATCTTGCCAGCAATGGCGTATTCGATTCAGACAGTTTTATATCAATGATAGAGGAGGACAGTATATGAAGTCAAAAGCAGTACAGTTTCTGGAGGCTCACCAGTCAGGCGAGCGTTCCACATTTGTTGACGATGCGAAGTGGAGGCAGGAGAATGCATCATGGCTGAAGCGTTCCCGTCGTGTAGCCTATGCCATCATGGACTACATGCAGGAAAACCAGTTCTCACGCAACGACATTGCTGAGAAGCTTGGGGTCAGCCCACAATATGTCAGCAAGATCCTGTCTGGCAAGGTGAACTTCTCGTTCAAGACGATCTCTGAGATTGAAGAGTGTCTTGGCATAGAGGTTTTCCAAGCTGCAGCAATGGAGGCGTGAGGCTCACAGCACTAACAGAACTTAAATAATGGTCGGTTGAATTAAGGAGTATTTCAACCGACCATTTGTTTGATGAACATTGTCTATCTTTGCCGTCGCAAACGGCGAAGATGCTCACGCTCAGCCAATCGAACGAGTTCGTTGACACTCGCTAAATCACATCTTTGCACCGCGATTTGGTTCACAGACCATCGCAGACATCAGGATAATAACAATTATAATATCAAAGACATGACAACAAATGATTCATTAAGGCTCGCAGAGCTGCTTAAGACTCCCATCTGCAAGATGGACGGCGAGGAACTGGCTTTCCTCATTACAAGTATTACATCTGGCGCACAGAACCAGCTTCCCATCAACCAGCCAAAGACAGAAGAACATATCGTTTACGGCATTGCCGGTATCGCCCAAATATTCGGCTGTAGTATTCCGACGGCCAGCCGTATCAAGAAAAGCGGTATCATCAACGATGCCGTCACCCAGGTAGGCCGAAAGATTGTAGTCAATGCCGACAAGGCTCTTGAACTGGCAAAGCAAAACAAGTCGAACTTTAATATTGCATGAAACTATGAAAAAAGATTTTAAGAGCATAGCTTTCATTTCCTTGTTTGTCATACTGATAGCTGGCGGTTTCTACTTGTTTGGATTCTATGACACCACAGTATTCACCCTATTATCGGGATTATCGCTATTGGCACTTTATCATGCCGGACTTTACAGTCGTGGAATCATAGAGGATAACACCATAGAAAGTCAGAAAGAAATAATAGAGCGTTATAAGAAACAAGCATATTTCATGGATAAGTACATCCGCATCCTTGAAAGCTATATTGACGAACCAGATAAGAGAAATCATGAAATGAAGAATGAACAATAGCCATAAATGGGCGTTGGTTTATTCCTCAAAACGTCCAGAATGACTGTCTTTCAAAGAGTTGACAGTTGAGAATGCTTAAGCGTTTTCAACTGTCAACCGTTTTATGAAGACGAAAAAAGAGGATAGGCACATCTTTAGCACCTATCCCCTTTCATTGCTCAGAATGGCAGGTCGTCCTTCTTTTCCTTGGGAGTGTCAGTTGGGGCATCAGGCACATTGTTGTCAGTGACAGGCTTCTTGCCGATATTCAAGAAGTCGATGTTCTTGGCATGAACACGAAGCTGTGCTCTTGGGGTTCCGTCCTTGCCTTCCCATTGGTCAATCTTGATATTGCCGTGAATGGTCAGAATCTTACCCTTGGTGAAATACTGCACCAGTTTAATGTGAGCCGGATCTGAGGTCTGCACTCTCACCCACTGCGTCACCTCCTCACCCTTTGAGAAGTCATTAACGGCTAAGTCCATAGAGAGGAACTGTCCGTTTACACCATCAACCAACTTTGCATCCTTGGCAACTCTGCCTGTAAAATTTGAATAAATCATAACTATAAATGTTTTGAAGTTTAATTTTTTCCCTTTGGTTTAGAGCTTTTATGCTCCTTGCCGTCAGGGACTTTTCTTTTCACGCTGCCACACAAAGGTTGATGAAGACGGTAGGCAGTCGGAAGCTTTGGTGCGAATTTCGTCAAATACTCGTTCCAGAAGGGAAAGGAAGATTTCACGGAATCCGTACTGAATACCGAGGCCATTCGGAAACAGCGATTTACCTTTGCAGAGCGAAAAGAATATGTCTTCAGACGGCAAAGGAGGAAAGATACATCTACTCCCCATATCAAGCATTACATGGCATAGCAATAAGCCAGACTCCATGTAATTTCAAAAAGCCCCGGTTTATTGTTGCTTCATCCAGTCGGTGACGGAGAGTCCAGTGATTTTCTTGCGGAGCAGCGTCAGGACTCTGCCATCCTCATCTGCAAGGAACTGCTCGGCCACGACTCCGTACGCAACGACGCTGCGGAACAGGAGAATATCCTTGACCTGCTCATTGCAACCAGCCGTGCCAAGCCCGACTACGAGGAATATATGCATTGGGCTGCACAGAAGGCCGAACTCTGTCAGAAACAAGGCCAGGAGACAGAACGCTGGCGCAGTGAGGCCGACGTTGGTTTTGTAATGACGCATCTGGGGCAGGAGAACGAAGGACTCGCCAAGCTTGACGAAGCTATCAGCCACCTCGACGCTCCCGGCAGCATCGACCGCATGGATGCCTTTGTCGTTGCCTGCAAACGTAAGATCAATGCCCTCAACGAGCTGCATCGCTACAATGAGATCATTACCCTGGGACAGCGCATTCTCGACCGTCTCGACCACTACGAGCAGCACGCCAAGGACTACGCTGAGGACAGCTACCGCCTCTCGTGGAGCGATCATCCCAATGACCGCGACCGCTACATGGACTTCAGCCGCGCACAGGCTAACGGCTTCATGGCCGAAGCCAACGCCATGATCAATGAGAAGGCGAAGGCCAAAGAACACCTTGCCCTTTTCGACCAGAGCGACTATGGCAAGACCTTCATGGCCCGACGCATGATAGCCCCGACGCAGATGGCCTTGGGTATGTACGACGATGCTCTGGCTACCTACGCAGAAATAGCGCGACGCATGGCTGCCGATACACTGAACGAGGACTATGCCGTCATTCTCCGCTCCCGCGCTATTGCCGCCCATGCCAAGAACCATTACGTCGAAGCCTACGACTACCAGACCCGCTATGCCGACCTCTCGAAGCAACTCAGCGATAGCCTCATGAAGGGCAAGGCCCATGAGTATGCAGCCCGCTACCACGATCAGGAGCAGAAGTTGGAGATAGCACAGATTAATTCCGAGAACCAGCGCAAGACCATCATCATCTGGGCTGCCGTCATTATCATCCTGCTTGTCAGCATCTTTGCCACCTGGCTCCTCCGCCAGTGGCGCGTCATCCGTCGC
>JAFZIL010000017.1 GCA_017554385.1 Prevotella sp.
AAAAGTGAAAAGTGAAAAGTGAAAAGTGACCTGTCGTTAATGTTTTTTAAGAATATTTTATAAGGAAGATGTAACCAACTATGGATTAAAATCACTATTTTTGCAGAAAAATAATCTTCTATGAAAAAGAACCATATTACTAACCCTAATTCTGCATTCTTGCTTTGGCAAGCGTCCCTGCGGGCCGAGCGGTGCATTACGTATTGTGCATTGATCATCTTCCTGTTCGGCAGTTGTGTATCCCACTATCAGGTGGCTGGCGTGAGTAAGCAGCGCATCGTCGTCGATAGTCGCTACGACAACAAACCCATAGCACAAGGCGAAGCCATCCTTGCTCCCTTTAAGCAGAAGGTCGACTCGGTCATGGGGCCCGTTGTGGGCACGGTGGCCTGTGACATGGTTGCCGAGCGCCCTGAGAGCAATCTCTCTAACCTGCTGCCCGACATTCTCATGTGGGCCGCTAAGGACTATAACGAGAAGCCCGATTTTGCCATTTATAATGTCGGAGGCATCCGTGCTGCCCTCTCGAAGGGCAAGGTGACCTACGGTGATATCCTCGACGTTGCACCTTTCGAAAACAAGATCAGCTTCATCAGCCTCTCGGGCGAGAACGTGCTGCATCTGTTCAGTCAGATAGCAGCCAAAGGTGGCGAGGGTGTGAGCCGCGGTGTGGAGTTGCTCCTCTCTAAAGACCTGAAGCTTGTCTCTGCCCGGCTCAACGGCGAGGAGATCGATCCCGCCCGCAGCTACCGCATCACCACCATCGACTACCTGGCACAGGGCAACGACGGCCTTACCGCTTTCAAGGCAGGCACCGACTTGAATTCGCCCAAGGAGGAAAAGAACAACTCCCGCTATATTATCATCAACTACTTCCGCGAGCAGCAGGCAAAAGGCCTCACCGTCGACTCGAAGGTGGAAGGAAGAATCAGAATTGAGAAATAAGAACTCCCCTTAACTTCCCCTAACTCCCCTTAACTCCCCCTAACCAATGAATACACGTCGTTTACTGATAGCATTATCATTTGTCATTTTCCATTTGTCGTTCAGTGTAGCACAGAAGTCGCTGACCATCCTGCATACCAACGACACCCACTCGTGCGTACAGCCGCTGAACAAGAACCTGGCCGACACGATGTTGGCCGACCGCGGTGGCTTCCTGCGCCGCATGGCACTCATCAACGAGGAGCGCCGCATCGACCCCGACCTGTTGCTCTTCGACAGTGGTGACTTCTCGCAGGGCTCGGCCTACTACACCATGTTCCAGGGCGATGTCGAGGTGGAACTGATGAACGAGATGGGCTACGATGCCGCCACCATCGGCAACCATGAGTTCGACTTCGGTCTCGATAACATGATCCGCTTGTTCCGGCTCTGTAAGTTCCCCATCGTCTGTTCGAACTACGACTTTGCCGATACCGAGCTGAAAGACATCGTCAAGCCCTATATCATCCTGAAGCGCAAAGGCTTGAAGATCGGCGTCTTTGCCCTCTGCCCGAAGCTCGACGGCCTGGTGTTCACGAAGAACTACGGTCCGCTGGTCTACCTCAACCCTACCGAGGTGGCACAGCAGATGGTCGATCTCTTGAAGAAGGAGAAGAAGTGCGACGCAGTCATCTGTCTCTCTCACCTCGGCTGGGAGGTTAGCGACTATCCCTGCGACCGCGTCATCCGCGAGACCACCGGCATCGACCTCGTGCTCGACGGTCACACCCATACCTATCTGCAGGGCCTTGAGTATGTCAACGACAAGTCTGGCCGTCCTGTTCCCGTCGACCAGAACGGCAAGCACGGAGCCTTCGTAGGCAAGCTCCAGCTCACACTGAGCAAGAAATAACGACGCAAAACCTGTTTGGCAGTGTGTGGCAGACCCTCCTTGACAGCCTCGACGATGTGGAACGCCCCAAGAGGACATATAGGATTATGTAGCGTCAGCCTCTTCCTGCTACTACTTCTCGCTGCCTGTACAGGCGGCGAGAAGATGCGCATGGAACTGGTTCTTGCCGAGGCCGATTCCATGAACCGCGGCTATATCTCCCTGGCATCCTCTGACAGTATCCTTACCGAGGCCACCCACTACTACGACCGCCACGGTACTCCCAACCAACGCGCCCGTGCCCATTATCTCCTTGGCTGCGCCTATCGCGACAAGGGTGAGGCTCCTCAGGCACTCGAGTGCTACCAGCAAGCCATAGATTGTGCCGACACTACTGCCGCTGACTGCAACTTCCGCCTGCTGATGAGCATAAACGGACAGATGGCTGAACTTTTTCATGCCCAGAACCTTCCAACTGATGAATTACCATGCTGGAAAAGATATTGTATTAATGCTGACAAGGCTCGGGATACGTTGGAATATATCCGTGGGTTAGAATTATCAATACTTAGTTAATTTTACATTTAATCGTCTAAAAATCAATGAGTTACATTAACGTTATATAACTAATAAAATTTGGTCAAGTGTCTGATTTTCAGTAACTTAGTAGTCTCTAACCCCTACTAAGGAATGAATAAAATAT
>JAFZIL010000018.1 GCA_017554385.1 Prevotella sp.
TCATCCTCTTCGTCGAGGAGGTGGAGGAGTCGATGCACAACATCGACCGCCAGATGCGCATCCTCCAGATGAACGGCGTGCTCGACCGTTGCCGCGGCATCGTCCTCGGCGAGTTCACCGACTGCGGCAAGGAGTTCACTTACGTGAGCGTCGAGGCCATGCTCCACGAGCTGCTGAAGGCCTACAACATCCCCGTGCTCTGCGGCTTCCCCGGCGGTCATGGCGACGTGAACCTGCCGCTGGTGATGGGTGCTAACGTCACCATCGACGTGCGCAATGACGGTGCCACCCTTCAGTTCAACATCGACGGCGAGCAGCAGCAGGTGAACACGGCCGACATCACCGCCCCTAAGACCCCCGCCGCCGTCCGAATGCGTCTGGCCGGAAAGATAGAGTAAAAACCAATAAATATGAAAAAGATTCTAGTAATGGCCACAGTCGCCATGATGACATTATGCGTCACTTTCGTTAGGGCCAACGACGGTGTGTTCTATGTGAACGGCAATCATTTGGTCCCCGTGCAGGAAACCAGCATCTCACTGACGAAGGAGGTGCTGACTATCAGCCTCTGCGACGACGGCTATGCCAGTGTTGATGTGCAATACGAACTGGACAACCGGGGCGCGATGAAGACGGTGGTCATGGGCTTCGAGGCCAATGCTCCCTACAACGACACCGTGGCGTTCAGTCCGCAGGGCATACACCCCTACATCGCAGACTTCACGGTCTGCATGAACGGTGAGGCACTGACCTATATGAATGCTGTGGTGAAATCGGAATACGACGTGGACTGCGACTTCCAGCCTCTCGACCTGAAAAAATGGAAAGCCTACGGCGAGGTGAAGATGAGGGACGGCGAAGACCTGCCCCACAACGCGCTGCTCTACTCGCAGCAGACCGACAGTCTCACCCCTTTTTCCTACGCCTACTATTTCGTGGCACGCTTCCTGCCGGGCCGGAACACCGTCCATCACACCTACCGTTACCGCATGAGTTACGGCGTGGGGCGCACCTTCGAGGTTCCTTACTGGCTAAAGCCTGCCATGCGCTGGGCTAACAAGCAGATTGACGACTTCACCCTGCGCATCAAGGCAACTAATACCGCCAAGCACTTCTTTCTGGCCGACTCGCTCTTCAGCGCTTCCTCATTCATTGTGACAGAGGGCAGCGGCAAGGTGCGGAAAACGAAGGAATGGGACGACACCTGTACGGAGTTCACCCTCCGCAACGGCACCGTGGAGTGGCACGCCCAGAACTTCAGCCCCCATGCCAACATGACCATCCAGTCGGCCGAGCGCGTCAACTACGACCACTTCATCCTGGGCACCTTCTACGACCGCAGCGATGCCTACATGCCTGGCAGTTACTTGCTGGAGACAGACAAGATATCACAACGCGAGCGCATCCTACAGAATCTGCCATACGCCCATCGCGGCTATGTTTTCAAGAACAAGAAGCTGCAGAAGTATTTCAGCCAGTTCTGGTGGTATATGCCCGACACCTCCTATCAGCCATCCACCGCCGACTTCACGCCACGGGAGTGGAAACTCGTCAATGAACTTCAATAAGCGATAAATTGCTCAATGCACCCGGCTTTGCCGCTTCGCTTTTCGAAGAAGTACCTACATTCAGCAAAGCAAAGGACGCTCGTTCGTTGCGGGAGGGAATAGGAATCTGAGAGTAAAACAAGTTGTTTTGGTTTGCAAAGAATACTGCTTCGGAAACGAAAACATACTCCGTTGAGAAGTAAAACAAGTTGTTTTGCTGTAAGAGGAAATACTGATGGTGGAACGATGCCGTATTGGTCGCTTTTTTTTCTTTGGTTTTTCATTCTAGTAGGTAAAAAAAGTCAAAAAAACTTGGATGGTAGCAGAAATAAGGTTATCTTTGCATCTGTTTATTTATGGATGATCGTTCAATTATTATTAACAACCCAAAACAAAGACTTATGAAACATTCTTACCTCCTTTCAAAATGTGTGTGCGCCTTGCTAGTGGCTTTTGCCTCGGCAATGGGCGTGAATGCAGCCGACTTCGTGGTCGACGGCATTAGTTATATTGTTACTGACCAGGCGGGCAAGGTAGTTGCGGTGACGTCGGGCGTGTCGAAATATACGGGTAGTGTCAGCATTCCTGCTACCGTCGTCAATCAGGGTGAGACCTATACGGTGAAACGCATTGATAGTTATGCCTTTGAGGACTGTACAGACCTTACTGCGGTGTCAATAGGAAACAAGGTGGAGCAGATTGGCTTCCGTGCATTCCGCAACTGCACCAGCCTGAGCGAGATCAACTGGCCAAGTAGCATCCGCTTGTTAGAGGGGCAGGCCTTTATCAATTGCACCTCGCTGCCCCGTGCCGAACTGAGCAGCAACCTGGAGGAGATGGGTGGTGCCGTCTTCCGTGACTGTATCAACATTACAGCTGTTACAATCAACGACGGATGTGCCGTTGTCGGTGAGGATGCTTTCAACGGCTGCACGAAGCTGAAGAATATCAGCATCCCCAATAGTGTCACGGTTTTGGGAGCCAGTGCTTTCGTCGGCTGCAAGGCCCTGCTTACTGCTACCATCGGCAATGGCGTGAAGCGCATTGACAGTTATGCCTTTGAGGACTGCACCGGCTTGGAGTCCGTTCAAGTGGGAAGCAAGGTGGAGCAGATTGGCTTCCGTGCATTCCGCAACTGCACCAGCCTGAGCGAGATCAACTGGCCGGGCAGCATCCGCTTGTTAGAGGGGCAGGCCTTTATCAATTGCACCTCGCTGCCACGTGCCGAGCTGAGCAGCAACCTGGAGGAGATGGGTGGTGCTGTCTTCCGTGACTGTATCAACATTACTGCTGTTACGATCAACGACGGATGTACTGTTGTCGGTGAGGATGCTTTCGTTGGCTGCACGAAGCTGAAGACCATCAGCATCCCCAACAGTGTCACGGTTTTGGGAGCCAGTGCTTTCGCCGGCTGCACTGCCCTGGTTACCGTTACCATCGGCAATGGCGTGAAGCGCATTCCGAACTATTTCTGTGAAGACTGTACCAGCTTAGAGTCCGTGCAAGTGGGAAACAAGGTGGAGCAGATAGGCTTCCGTGCATTCCGTAACTGCACCAGCCTGAGCGAGATCAACTGGCCGGGCAGCATCCGCTTGTTAGAGGGGCAGGCCTTTATCAATTGCACCTCGCTGCCACGTGCCGAACTGGGCAGCAACTTAGAGGAGATGGGTGGTGCTGTCTTCCGTGACTGTATCAACATTACAGCTGTTAAAATCAACGACGGATGTACAGTTGTCGGTGAGGATGCTTTCATCGGCTGCAAGAAGCTGAAGAGTATCAGTATCCCCAACAGTGTCACCGTCTTGGGGGCCAGTGCGTTCAATAGTTGTCCGGCTTTGGTTACTGCCAACATCGGTAATGGCGTTAAAGTCATTCCAAGCTATTGTTTCGAGGACTGCACCAACTTGGAGACAGTCAAGATGGGAAACAAGCTGACGGATGTAAAATTTCGTGCTTTCCGTGAATGTAAAGCCTTGAAGAGCATCACCGTGCAGAATCCTTCCGTGCCGGAGGTCGAAGACCAGGCGTTCGGTTACTTTGACGCCACGGTCTATGTCCCCTCTTCCGGCCTCAACGACTATAAGGCCCACGCCATCTGGGGTCAGTTCTTTAGCATCGAGCCCATTGTTGAGGCCATCTATCTCAGCATTGTTCAGGCCCAGGGCGGTCTTGTGAAGATGCCCGTCGCCATTGGTTCTGTCTTCAAGCTCCAACCCGAAGCCGAGGCAGGTTGGACGGTGAACAGCGTGTCGTACAACGGTATGGATGTGACTGAGCAGTTGGTGGACGGCGTATTCACCACACCCGCAATCTCTGATAATGCCGTGCTGAACGTTTCGTTCGAGCGGATGCAGGATGGCGTGAGCAATGCTCGCGCTAGCATGGTGCGCGTGTTTGCTTCGGGCGGAAGTATTGTGGTGAAGAATGCAGAGGTGGGCGACCTCGTAAATGTCTATGCTATCGATGGCAAGCTGCTTTCCACCAGTGTGGCCGAAGGTGGTACGATGATGCTCAGCGTGGAGCGCGGTGCTACCTATATAGTCAAAGCAGGCGACAAAGTAGTGAAGCTGGCCATGTAAGCTTTTTCAGTACCTGCTTTTTCCTGCACAAGGCATACAAAATGTGCACGTTTCCACCCGGAATGTGCACATTTTTTTCGTAACTCTGGCTTCACCGAACTTCTTGGACGAGCCAAGCGAAACTTATTTCGAAATCTCCGTCTCGGAAATGAAAAGAAAAACAAGCTTTTCTTTTGCATTTCCCTCGACTTTTCGTACCTTTGCAGCCGATTATAGCTATGATAGACAGGGCGACTGTTGATAAAATCATCGACGCGGCACGGATAGTGGACGTCGTAGGGGAGTTCGTCACGCTGCGTAAGAGCGGCGTGAACTATAAGGGTTTGTGCCCTTTCCACGACGACAAGAACCCGTCGTTCATGGTCAGTCCTGCGAAGAATATATGCCATTGTTTTGTCTGTGGCAAGGGTGGTACGCCTGCCGGCTTCCTCATGGAGCACGAGCAGATGACCTATCCCGACGCGCTGCGCTGGCTGGCGAAGAAGTACAACATCGAGATTGTAGAGAAGGAGCTGACCGACGAGGAACGGCAGGAGCAGAACGCCCGCGAGTCGATGTTCATCGTGAACGAGTGGGCGAAGGACTATTTTCACCGTACGCTGCTTAACGACCCTGACGGCATCGCCATCGGTAAGCAGTACTTCCGCAGTCGTGGCATCCGCGACGACATCATTGAGAAGTTCCAGTTGGGTTATGCCTTGAACCGTCGCGATGCGATGGCCAGTGAGGCTCTGAAGGCCGGCTATCAGGCCGAGTTCTTAGTAAAGACAGGACTATGCTTTGAGAAGAGGCAGGAGGAGGGTGAAGAGTTAATAGACCGCTACCGTGGCCGTGTCATCTTCCCATGGTTTAACATCAGCGGAAAGGTGGTCGCCTTTGGTGGTCGGTTGTTGGACTCGCGTACGAAGGGCGTGCAGCAGAAATACGTGAACTCGCCTGATTCCGACATCTATCACAAGGAGCGCGAGCTTTACGGACTGTTTCAGGCCAAGAAAGCCATCGTGAAGGAAGACCGCGTGTTCATGGTAGAGGGCTATACCGACGTCATCGCCATGCATCAGGCGGGCATTGAGAATGTCGTGGCCAACAGCGGTACGGCGCTCTCGGTGCACCAGATACACATGCTTCACCGCTTCACCAGTAACATCACCCTGCTCTACGACGGCGACGAGGCGGGCATCCATGCTGCCATGCGTGGCACCGACATGCTGCTTGCCGAGGGCATGAACATCAAGGTGCTGCTGTTGCCTGATGGAGACGACCCCGACTCCTTTGCCCGCAAGCACTCGTCGCAGGAGCTGAAGGACTATATCGAGAAGAACCAGACGGACTTCATCACCTTCAAGACAAGGCTCACGGTGGCTAACGTCACCGACCCCGTGAAGCGTAGCGAGGGCATTGGCGGCATCGTGAAGAGCATCTCGGTCATCCCCGACCAGATTCTGCGCTCTACCTATCTCACCGACTTTGCCCTTCGCATCGGCATGAAGGAGCAGACGCTCATTGCCGAGATGAACAAGTATATCCGACAGAACATTGAGGAGAAGCGGAAGGAGAGGGAGCGTAATGGGGAGTCAAGTGGAGTTAATGGGGAGTCAAGTGGAGTTAATGGGGGGGCAAGTGGAGTCCTTGCCTTGCAAGCGACCGAAGGTCGGGAGAATGGACAATACTCTGTAAATCCTACTGTCAGTACCCCAAGGTTTGAGAGTCGTCCCATCACTACACATCCGTTATCCCAGGTGGAGTTGTTGCTGGTTCGCGAGATTGTGCGCCATGGTGAGGAGGTGATTTTTGAGGATGTGGAGACCGATGACGGTGGACATGTGTCGCTCACGGTGGCGCAGTACATCGACTTCGACCTCAGTCAGGACGGGCTCCGCTTTGCCAACGAGCTGCACAACCAGATACTCAGCGAGGCCGTGGCCCATAGTGGTGAGGAGGGATTCAAGGCAGAGCAATACTTTACTGGCCATCCGGATATGAACATCAGTAGGCTGGCCACCAGCCTGGTCATCGACCGCCATCAGTTGGCAGGACGTTTTGTCGTACAGCCCCGTGAGGGCTCGTTACGCCAGCGGGTACTCCATCTGATGATGGACTTCCGGCTCGACTTGATAGAGAGTCGGCTAAAACAGATCCTACAGCAGATGCGGCAGCCCGGCATCAGTGCTGAACAAGCAATGCAACTATTACAAGAACATAAGGAAACCAAAGAGCTTCGCGACGCCCTGGCCAAGCGCTTAGGCAGCGATCTCATTGTTTAAAACGGAACTATGTACTACATTCAGAAAAAGATTGAGATTTCGGCCAGCCACAGGCTGGTGCTCGACTACGAGAGCAAGTGTTCACAACTGCACGGCCACAACTGGGTCGTGACCATCTATTGTAAAGCCCGCGAACTGAACCAGAATGGTATGGTCGTGGACTTCACGGAGATAAAACGGCTCATCAAGGACCGTCTTGACCACCAGAACCTGAACGACGTGTTGCCCTTCAACCCCACGGCTGAGAACATTGCCCGCTGGTGTGTGGAGCAGATTCCCCAATGCTACAAGGCCACCGTGCAGGAGAGTGAGGGAAACATTGCTGCCTATGTTATCGATGATGATCAAAGTTAATGAGATTTTTTACTCGCTGCAGGGCGAGGGGCGCAACACAGGACGTGCGGCTGTGTTTGTCCGCTTTGCAGGTTGCAACCTGCGCTGTCCGTTCTGTGACACCGAGTTCGACAGTTATCGTGAGATGAGTGCCGAGGAGATTGTCGATGCCATCAGCGTCTGGCCTTCCCGCTTCGTGGTGCTCACGGGTGGTGAGCCTACGCTGCAAGTCGATGAAGCCTTCGTCGACCTGCTCCACCAGCACGGCTATGAGGTGGCCATGGAGAGTAACGGTACGCGCCCTGCCCCCCGTAACCTTGACTGGCTGACGGTATCACCAAAAGTAAATGAGAACTGGGGAATGAGAAATGAGAAATGGATTCGCCAACCAGACGAACTGAAACTGGTATTCGATGAAAACACAGATCCTGCAGCAATCATTTCCCATTCCTCATTTCTCATTCCTCATTTATTATATCTCCAGCCTTGCGACACAGGCGATGCCGGGCGCAATGCCCGTATCTTGCAACTGTGCATTGAGTATATCAAGGAGCACCCCCAGTGGCGCCTCTCCCTGCAAACCCATAAGTTAGTAGGAATACGATAGTTGATAGTTGATAATTCATAGTTCATAGCTCATAATTCATAGCTCACAAACCCCATGTCCTGGCTCAACATCATGTTTCTGCTCTACCAACTGATTGCCATCGGGGTGGTCATCCATGTCATCATGGACAACCGTCAGCCCGTGAAGACGATGGCATGGGGACTGGTCATCTTTTTCGTTCCCGTCATCGGCATCGTTGCCTACCTGTTCTTTGGCGTGAACACAAGACGTGAGCGCATGGTGGGGCGACGCTCGCTCGACCAGCTGACTAAGCGTTCCATGCTCGGCTTTGTTGAACAGCAAGACCTGCAGTTGCCCGGAGAATACAAGCCCATCATCGACCTCTTTATCAACCAGAGTTTCTCGTTGCCTTTTAATAATAATAAGGTGGAACTGCTTACCAGCGGTTATGAGTTCTTCCCCATGTTGCTACGTGACATTGCCCATGCCCGCAACCATATCCATGTTGACATGTACATCTTCGAGGACGATGCGTTAGGCCGGCTCATCGCTGATGCCCTGATGGCGAAGGCTCGCGAGGGTGTAGAGGTGCGAGTCATCTACGACGATGTGGGTTGTTGGAGCGTCAGCAACCGTTTCTACGAACAGATGCGCGAGGCGGGCATCGAGGTTGAGGCTTTCCTGCCCGTGCGTTTCCCGTCGTTCACCAGCAAGGCCAACTACCGTAATCACCGAAAGATTGTAGTCATCGACGGTCTCGTGGGCTATATCGGTGGCATGAACATCGCCCTGCGCTATGTGAAAGGGATAAAGAGCAAGGGAACGGGTAGCATGCCTTGGCGCGACACAATGGTACGCATCGAAGGCCGTGGTGTCTACTCCCTCCAGCGTGCCTTCCTCATCGACTGGTATTTCGTTGACCGCACCCTGCTCAGCAACCGGAACTACTATCCAAGCAATTCGCAATTATCAATTATCAATTATCAATGCGCCGTTCGGGCGAAGGATTCAAATGATAGTACATTGTGCATTGAGCATTGTGCATTGCTCCAAACTGTCACCAGCAGCCCGACTTCACCCTACCCAGAGATTATGCAGGGCTACGTGCGGCTCATCATGTCGGCACGGCGTTACATCTATATCGAGACGCCGTACTTCCTCCCTACAGACCCTGTGCTCTTTGCCCTGAAGACGGCTTCACAGACAGGTGTCGACGTGCGACTGCTTGCCCCCCGCAAGGGCGATGCCCGCATCACCGAGTGGGCATGTCGCTCCTATCTCCGCGAGGCACAGGAGGCTGGCATACAGGTGTCGCTCTACGAGGCAGGCTTCCTCCACTCTAAGCTGATGGTCTGCGATGACAAGGTATGCACCTGCGGCTCCACGAACGTCGACTTCCGCTCGTTCGAGAACAATTTCGAGGCGAACACCTTCTTCTATGACGAGCAGGTAGCACAGCGCATGCGCAACATCTTCCTCGATGACGAGCAACACTCCGTAGCACTCAGTAAACTCTCTCATCGTATGCATCCTACGTTCCGCATTCGTCTGCTCGAAGGCCTGGCACGTCTCTTCTCACCACTTTTATAAGTGAAAAGTGAAGAGTGAAAAGTGAAAAGTGAAGAGTGAAGAGTGAA
>JAFZIL010000019.1 GCA_017554385.1 Prevotella sp.
CACGTTGTCGGTCTTGAAGTTGCTTAGGTCTAAGCTCGACAAACCGGAACAGCCAGAGAACATCCAGCCCATGTCCTTCACATTGTCGGTTCTGAAGCCGCTCACGTCGAGGCTCGTCAGGCCGGAACATTTTTGGAACATGGCGGTCATGTTCGTCACGTTGTCGGTCTTGAAGTTGCTTAGGTCTAAGCTCGACAAACCGGAACAGCCAGAGAACATCCAGCCCATGTCCTTCACATTGTCGGTTCTGAAGCCGCTCACGTCGAGGCTTGTCAGGCCGGAACAGTCGTAGAACATGAGACTCATGTCCGTCACGTTGTCGGTCTTGAAGTCGCCCACGTCGAGGCTCGTCAGGCCGGAGCATTTGTAGAACATACGGTTCATGTCCGTCAGGTTGTCGGTCTTAAGATTCTCAATACCTGTGATGGTGGTCAGCATTGAGCAACCATAGAACCAACAGGCGGTGCTGGTGAGCGATGTGCAGTTGGCAAACGAGGGGTCGAACACCACGGTAGTAATAGTGGAATGCTGCCCGTACCAACTTACAGTGTTCTTTTTAAACGGCCCGACGCTCATGCCGCCCCGCTCGGCTTTCTGCGTGTCGTAGTAGAAGGTGAGAACGGTGTTGTCATCGCTCAGTACGGCGTAAGGCTCCTGGGCGTGCAGGGTAACGGCGCACAGCAGGAGGACGACCAAGGAGAATAAGGTCTTAAGGAGTTGTCGTTGTTTCATGTTTTTTCGTTTGTTAGGTAAACGAAAAAGGCGTGCAACCATCCGATGCTTATTCTCTAATCTGGTTACCGCCAAGTGACCTTACGCAAAACAAGCAAGAACAGTTCACGCCCAATGGACGTGAACCTTCTGAACTGCTTGCTCTCTGCGTGAATATTTGGCGGTATTCGATTAGAGAGAGACAAGAGCAGAAAGCTCAAGTATCTATAAAGTGACGAACGGGAGTGCGACGCACATTTCGTTTCTGTTGTTGATGATTAAAAATGCTGGTCTCAGTTCCCTCTTGGGAGTGCCGTACCTGGTGCGGCCTCATCCCGATGTCTATTCTTCAGTCTGTTTCTTGTTTTACGTTTTTTGTTAGTTACTACTATTAATTGTTCTCTACAAACTCTGTTTCTTATCGATGAAAGCTATTGTTTTCAGTGTCCATAAGAGGCATCGGGCATAAGTTCACAGATTGTTAATCTGCTCAATGGTTAGACCTGTGTACTTGGCAATCAGATCAACAGGCATCCCGTCGTCTTTCATTTTGCGGGCTGTCCGCAATTTCTCGAACTGCTGACCTTCTTCACGACCTTCTTCACGACCTTCTTTACGACCTTCTTCACGACCCTCTGCACGTCCCTCCAAGCGTCCCTCGCCCTTGGCTGTAAAAATCTGATCAGCCAATATGACGCGGTCGTCTAAGTAACGGCGATAGGCGGCCTGTTCCTCACGGTTCATCTGCGAGAACAACAGTTTTTCGCGAGCCTCCTTTAATCCGGGCGCATCGGCATCTTCAGGAATGTCGCTGGTGGAAAGGAAGTAAATCCATTGTTCCAATGGCACCTTCGACCAGCGGTTGAAGTCGTTTACCTTCAGGATATAGTACTCAGGATAAAGCTGATAAACCTCGTCTACACCGAACTGCTGACGCTGGAAGGTGGAAAGCTGCAGCACATCGTGCTCGTGTATGCCTACAAAGTCGGTCTTTCCGTGGTAGACGAAATCCTTGCCCTGCCCCAAATCGAAATAGACAATGTTGATGCTGTAGACCTTCTTCACGTTGTCGTAGTTCGTTCCGCTGTCGATGTACTCCGTGACCAGCTTCGACGCACCGAAGAGGATGCGCTGGAAATAGGCATACTCCGACTCGCCCTGCACCTCAATGAGCAGCAGTTCGCCAGCAGTGTTCTCTGCCAAGATGTCGACGCGGTTCATCTTTGAGTCGTCTCGGTCCCTGTTGCCCTCGCTCTCTAACAAGCGATGGATCTTGATGTCTGTATTAAGCAACGTGGAGAGGAAACCCTCAAGCACAACGAAGTTGGCCTTGTCGCGCAGCAGGCGTTTCAGGGCCCAATCGAAACTGATGTATGTACGGTCTTTTGCCATCGTAATTCTTTGAGTTGAACGACTATACAGAAAGGAATGCAGGGCACATTCACGGTGCAAAGATACAAAAAAAATCCGAACCGCCAAGCGATTCGGAATAATAATCCTTTCAGAAGAGCTGCATGAGCTTTCCTTTACTACTTGATGACCGTTTTTTTGCCATCAACAATGCTTATTCCCTTCGACGGACGGCTAAGGCGACGGCCCTGCAGGTCGTAGATGAGAGGTGAGTGATAAGGAGTGAGGGGCGTGACATCTCTGATGCCGTCTACCATGTTGGGGTCGCCCAGGTATTCAAGGGTGAAGTGGTCGAACTTGCAGTCGTTGCTCTGATAGTTTTTCAGTTCAACGCCAAGGGTAATCAGACCATCGGTAATCTCAGTCTCTACGCTCACTGCTCCATCGCTCGTGACGGTGGTCATGTCGGTCTTATCGCTGTTGGCAAAGAGCCAGGCCCCCTGATGGATGACGCTACTGCTGGTGCGAACGGAGATGCGGTACTTGCCGCTGGGCAGTCCGGAGAGTTGCTGACTGATGGTGCGATCGGTGAGGTTGCCACTGCCCTGCCATTTGTTGAAATAGCTGTTGCCTACCTTGGTGGGCAGGTAGTTGGCGTACTCACACTCGAAGGCATCGTCCTGCGAGAGCGTCCAACCTATGGGCTGCTTGGCGTGAAAGTTGTTGTAGCGGGTGGCGTCGGCGTTGGTGATGACGTAGGAGATGTCGATGGGGGTCTCCTCTGAGGCCTTGTCGATGTTCTCGACGGCAGCTACATAGTTGCCACGCAGGATGGCGTAGAAGTCGTAGCGACCGATGTTCTCGCCCGTGGCATCACCGCTGATCTCGTCGGTGCCGTCGTAGCGGCCTAATGAGCCGCCCTTGTTATTGGCGATTGTCCAGCCGGCGGCAGAACCGCCGGGCACAGTGGCGTAGGAGGCGCTGACGTAGGCACGGTCAGTCCAACCTTCGCCATTGTTCTCAGTGCGGTAGTTCCAGTTGTTGGGACTGTCGTTAGACTGCAGACAGATGTCGGGATAGCCGGCGCTGGTGATGATAAGCCACTTGAGGTTCTCGCCCTTAGCACCTGAGTAGTTACTGGCGTCAAAGGCATCGAAGATAAAGAGGGCGTTCTTGTTCACTTCAGGATAGACATCAGACTCATACCACAGGGTCTGATAAGCGTTGCCTTGCTTGTTACCGGTGCCGAGCACGAGACCGATGTCAGTTCCGTACTCGTAGATCGAAAAAAAATACTGGCTCACATCCTCGGGAAGGTTATCAATCTGCTGCCAGCCGTGGTCTGCAGAGTGCATCTCCTGTGCCTCCTTCGGAGAGTAAAGGGCTACCTGTTCGGCGCGGAACTCTTGAGTAGATGAGCCGTTAAGCAGGTTAGCCTGCCATCCGATGTAGACCTCGGTCTCTTCGTCGAGCTGGAAATAGAGGCCCTGTATCCTAAGGTCGCCCGTACAGTTGTTGATGCCGTAGTAGGCGATGCTCTGCTCAGGAATGTCGGCCGTGTTGCAGAGCGTCTTGCTGACGAACATATAGGCCTGAGGGTTGATATTGTAAGTGGTGTTGTAGGCAGCACCGAAGTAGTACTTACCTGCAGGCAGGGTGATCTTGCGGTAGATGCGGGCGTTGGCAAGATTGCCGGAGGTGTTGCTGCCAGCATCGTTCCAAACGCCAAGCATCAGGGCCTCGCGACCAGAGTATTTGTCAAGGCCTTGCTTCGTGCCATCGTTGCCGTTGGGGATGTTGAAGTTTTCAACCGTCCAGTTCTTGGGGGCACCGAAGCGGCTGTTGCCACCGGCAGAGCGGGTGAAGTCGCTGGCCTCGACAAGGTACTGCGTGGTGAGGTTTGCCTCGATGACGCCATTGAAGGCACCACCCTTGTTCATGCCATCGCTGATGAACAGACGGTAGGCAGCGGCGAGGGTTTCGCGGGCAGAGATGCTCACCTCGTCGGCAGAACCGACGGGCACACTTTTCGCTGCTGTGAGGGCTGCGCGCAGCTGGTCGAGCTTGCTGGGGCTGAGCTTGCCGGTGTTGTAGGGCTGTGCAGATAGCGCAGCGTTCTGGATATAGGACTCAACACCGTTGATGAGCGACTGCAGCACTTCGTAGGGGGTGCGATCGTCGAGTCTGAAGGTGATACGGAACACGGGGGCAATATTATTAGGCTTTGTGCTGGGGACCTGAACGGTCAGTCCGTTGATGTCTTGTGTGAATTGCACATCACCGCCACCAAGAAGTGTTACCCTGTCAACCTCGCCGATATACGATGGTTCAGCAATAGAGAAAGACTTGAAAGTGAAGTCACCTGCTGCGGGCCAAGCCATGATGGTGGCATAGACGACTCCGTCCTTTTCCACGTAGCGCACATCCTGTGCCGAGTAGGCCTGTCCCTCGTTGAAGCCTTGGGCGTTCATGGGGTTGGCAGCCTCGGCCAACGGGCCTTCACCGAAGGTCTTCCACATGCGGGTGCCATAGATGCTCTCGCTGTTGATATCCATCCAGGCTTTGATGTCGGCCAACACCTGACGCTCCTTGTTATCAATGGTACCGTTGCCCTTCACAGGGATGGAAAGTAGCAGGTTACCGTTCTTCGACACCACGTCGATGAGCATGCGGATGACGGTAGCACCGCTCTTATAACCATTATTATTATAGGTATTCTGGTTATAGTGCCAGTCACCAATGCAGGTGCAGGTCTGCCAGTAGGATTCCTGCGGACGGTCGGGGATGCCACGCTCCACGTCCCAGAGCATATAGCCCTTCTGCTGGTCGGTGAGCTGCTTGCCCGTTACCACCACCTGCTGCTTGCCGTCGTGCTCAGCGGCACTGTGGTTGTAGTAGTGCTGAAGGATATTTTTTCCTATTTGGTCATCACAGCCGTAGAACGGCATGGCCGTGTCGTCGAAGTAGATCATGTCGGGATCGTAGTCATTGATGAGCTCCAACACACGGTTCTGGAACTTCTGCTTGTAGGCCTGCGAGGGCTGGCTGGCACCGTTGCCCCAGTCCCACTGGCTGTGTATGGTGCCGCTATTCTCCCAGCCCGTAGAGTGGGCGTGATTCTGGGCGTAGAGCTCCTGCGGATCAAGTCCTTCCCACCACTTGCCGGTACCATCGGCCTTGGTCAGTTTGCCGTCGTACTTCTGTGAAGGCTCCAACCATGTCCAGGCGTGCGAGGCGTGGATAGACACACCCAGGGGCAGTCCCTCGGCCTTACAGGCATCACTCCAACCCTTGATGAGGTCTTTCTTCGGACCGACGTTCACGGAGTTCCACTCCTGATAGGGTGAGTTCCAGAGGTCGAAGTTATCGTGATGGTTGCCTAAGGCCATGAAGTAGCGGGCGCCCACGCTCTTGTAAAGGCTTACCAACTCCTGCGGGTTCCACTGGTCGGCCTTCCAGGCGTTGCAGAGGTCTTTCAGTCCGAAGTCCTTCGGGTTGCCATAGTGGCTCACGTGGTAGTTGTACTGTCCGCTGCCCTCGTAGTACATAAAGCGGGCATACCAGTCGCCATCCTCAGCCTGGCACTGCGGTCCCCAGTGAGCCCAGATGCCGAACTTAGCATCCTTGAACCATTCGGGACACTCCCATGCGCTGAGCGACTCCCAGTCGTTGCCATACGTGCCAGTCTTCACGGTCACATCGGCATTCTGTGCACTGGCTGTCATAGCAAATGCAGCCAGGAAAATTGCTATTGTCCTTTTCATTTTTTAATTGATTTAGTCAGTAAAATCTGTGTAATTTGCGATTGATTCTCTTTCACGGTGCAAAGGTACGAAATAATTCCGTTTCAAGGATTTCAAAAAATTAATCAAGAATAGCACAAAATTATCATTTATTTTTTGTACCTTTGCACCACGATGGTACAGATACCCATAGAGTCGATGAACCTGATGCTGCTGAACGTGGGACGTGCGCAGCACAATGCCGACTGGAACTGGAAGGATGTCAGTTCCCCATTCATCCGTATTTTCTACGTCTTGGAAGGTGAGGCCATGATTCATCTGGCTGAGCATGACATCAGGCTACTGCCCCACCACCTGTATTTCATACCAGCCTATACCGTCCATTCCTACGAATGTCACAGTCTGTTCGTACACTATTATCTTCACATCTACGAAGGATTCAAGAACGAGATGAACCTCCAGGAAGTCTACGAACTGCCCATAGAGGCAGAAGGCAGCGAAGTGGCAGCACAGCTGTTCAGACATCTTTGTAACCGTCTGCCAGAGGCACGCCTGCCCCACAGCGACCCAAACAGTTACGACACATCGGCACAGACATCGGACTATGTACAGCGTTACCGCGACATGGCCCTGTGGGAGAAGATGGAGCTGCGCGGTGCCATGCTCATGATCATGTCACACTTCATCCGTCAGGCCAAGCCCCGGGTATGGACACAAGACGAAAGGATGAAGCGGGTGCTGGAGTACGTTCATTCACACATCAGCGACAACATCGGCGTTGAGCAACTTGCCAACGTGGCCTGCATCACCAAACCTTATTTCATCCGCCTGTTCAAACACGAGTTCGGTTTCCCACCCGTACAATATATAAACAGGAAGAAGGTAGAGCGTGCACAGCTACTGCTATATACCACCGACAAGACAGTGAAAGAAGTAGCCTTCATTCTGGGCTTCAGCGACCAGAACTACTTCATCCGTCTGTTCCACAAACTGACGGGCATCACACCGCAGGAATACCGCAGGAAATTGCGGCCTTAGGGACAACAGTATGGCCTTTTTTCCCGTCTTTTTCATTTTTCATCTTATTTTCTCACCACTCATTCCTGTTTTCTCATTTTTTCTTCGTACCTTTGCACCCGATTTAAGCCGGCACTACCCGGACGAATACGGAAAAAGAACATGCAAGACATTAGAAACATTGCGATTATAGCGCACGTTGACCACGGCAAGACGACGCTCGTGGACAAGATGATGCTGGCAGGAAACCTGTTCCGCGAGGGACAGAACCTCAGCAACCAGGTATTAGACGCCAACGACCTCGAACGCGAACGAGGCATCACTATCCTTTCCAAGAACGTAAGCATCAACTGGAAAGGCACCAAAATCAACATCATTGACACCCCGGGACACTCAGACTTCGGCGGCGAAGTAGAGCGCGTGCTCAACATGGCAGACGGTTGTCTGTTGCTTGTCGATGCTTTCGAAGGGCCGATGCCGCAGACTCGCTTCGTCTTGCAGAAAGCCCTACAGATAGGACTAAAACCCATTGTAGTGGTAAACAAGGTCGACAAACCCAATTGCCGTCCTGAAGAGGTCTACGACATGGTGTTCGACCTGATGTTCTCGCTCAACGCCACCGAGGACCAGTTAGACTTCCCCGTGGTCTATGGCTCAGCCAAGAACGGCTGGATGGGTGAGGACTACAACACACCTACCGGCGACATCACCTATCTTCTCGACAAGATTGTCGAAGTGATTCCCGCCCCTCAGCAGATAGAGGGCACACCGCAGATGCTCATCACCTCGCTCGACTACAGCTCGTACACAGGCCGCATCGCCGTGGGTCGCGTACACCGTGGCACATTGAAAGACGGCATGCAGGTGACGCTCAGCCACCGCGACGGTACACAGGAGAAGACGAAGATCAAGGAGCTGCACACGTTCGACGGCATGGGTCACCAGCGCACCGACCAGGTAGAATGTGGCGACATCTGTGCTGTCATCGGCTTGGACAAGTTCGAGATTGGCGATACCATCTGCGACTTAGAAAACCCCGAGCCACTACAGCCCATTGCCATCGACGAGCCCACGATGTCGATGCTCTTCACCATCAACGACTCGCCATTCTTCGGCAAGGAAGGAAAGTTCGTCACCTCACGACATATCAATGACCGTTTGGAGAAAGAGCTTGAGAAGAACCTCGCACTGAAGGTAGAGCCGTTTGAGGATGCTACCGACAAGTGGATTGTATCCGGTCGCGGTGTGCTCCACCTCTCCGTGCTCATCGAGACCATGCGTCGCGAGGGCTACGAGTTACAGGTAGGGCAGCCACAGGTTATATACAAGAACATAGATGGTGTGAAGTGCGAACCCATCGAGGACCTCACCATCAATGTGCCTGAGGAGTTTGCATCGAAGATGATCGACATGGTCACCCGCCGTAAGGGCGAGATGACATCGATGGAGAACCAGGGTGAGCGCGTAAATATTGAGTTCCTGATTCCTTCACGAGGCATCATCGGACTGCGCACCAATGTGCTCACCGCCTCACAGGGCGAAGCTATCATGGCCCACCGCTTCAAGGAGTATCAGCCCTACAAGGGCGAGATAGAGCGCCGCGTCAACGGTTCGATGATTGCCCTTGAGACCGGCACCGCCTACGCATACGCCATCGACAAGCTGCAGGATCGCGGCAAGTTCTTCATCGATCCGGGCGAGGATGTCTACCTCGGACAGGTCGTCGGCGAGCACGTCCACGACAACGACCTCGTTATCAACGTGTGCAAGGCCAAGCAACTCACCAACGTGCGCGCCTCGGGTACCGACGACAAGGCACGCATCATCCCCAAGACCGTGATGAGCCTTGAGGAGTGCCTCGAATATATCAAAGAGGACGAACTGGTAGAGGTGACACCGAAATCTATGCGCATGCGCAAGATCATCCTCGACCACGACCAGCGCAAGAAAGCGTCAATCAATCGCAAATAATATATTCATCCGGAAGTATTGCCGGTCGCGCATTCAGCCCCTGTTTGCCATCAAACAGGGGCTGAATTACTAAAAAAGAATCAATGCGACAAGCATTGATACCAATAACAGAACCAAACTATAGATTTATGAAAAAGACCTTTCCCTTACTTCTTTGTCTGCTCTTGTTATCGGCTAAGGCATGGGCTCAGGTGTCTTTCGGCCATGCCGAGAAAATCAACAACGGATGGCTTTTTATGCGGGTGGACACAGCCTGGAACATACGTGAACAGCAAGACATGCAGGCTGTAGCTTTCGACGACCACTCATGGCGACGCGTCACGCTGCCCCACGACTGGGGCGTGGAGCAGCCCATGTCGCCCGACAAAGGTAGCTGTCAGGGCTATCTGCCTGGCGGCATCGGCTGGTACAGGAAGCACCTGGAGTTGAGCCCGAAGGCAGGAAAGCGGTACTACGTCTATTTCGAAGGCGTCTACCACCGTTCTGAGGTGTGGATCAACGGGCATCTGTTGGGCAAGAGGCCCAGCGGATTTGCTTCGTTCCTCTACGACCTGACGCCCTGGCTACAAAACGGAAACACGGAGAACGTGCTGGCCGTTAGGGCTGACCACAGCGACGAGGCTGATGCCCGTTGGTATACAGGGTCGGGCATTTATCGCGATGTGTGGCTCGTCGAAGCACCAGAGGTACATCTGGCACAATGGGGCACCGCCTGGCGACTGAAGAGCATCAACCAGAAGAATGCCGTCGTAGAGGTCGACGTGGAGACCACGGACGAGCGCAGCAACAAGTCACCGCTCTCATTGCAGGCCATCGTCAGGCTAACCGATGCCAAAGGTACCATCGTAGCTGAAACAAAGACCAATATGGGTTCGCAAGAGAAGAAGGCCGTCAGGCTAACCATCAAGAACCCACAGCGATGGACGCTTAGCAGTCCTTATCTCTATCGGCTCACAACGCAGTTGGACAACGGTGACAGCTCAGAAGTCAGGGTGGGACTGCGCACACTCGACTTCTCGCCCAACCGCGGCTTTGCCCTCAACGGTGAATGGATGAAGATGAAAGGCGTATGCCTGCACGACGATGCCGGCGTGCTGGGCACCGCAGTTCCGGCAGACGTATGGCGGCGACGTCTGATAGAGTTGAAGAATATCGGCGTAAACGCCATCCGCATGAGCCACAACCCACATGCCCCCCTGCTCTACGACCTGTGCGACGAGTTGGGACTGATGGTCATGGACGAGGCATCGGACGAATGGGAGTTTCCCAAACGTAAATGGCTGCGCGGCTGGAACCAGGGCGTACCGGGATTTGAAGGTTCGTATACCTACTTCGACGAATGGATAGAACGTGACGTGGCCGACATGGTGCGCCGCGACCGCTGCCATCCCTCAGTGGTCATGTGGAGCATCGGCAATGAGGTTGACTATCCCAACGACCCATACTCGCATCCCGTGCTCGACGGCAGCAGCATCACCCAGCCCATGTATGGCGGCTATAAGCCCGAGCAGCCCAATGCCGAGCGAATAGGCATCATCGCCCAGCGACTGGCACGAATAGTGAAAGGCATCGATTCGTCACGCCCCACAACGGGAGCACTGGCAGGTGTAGTTATGTCGAACGAGACGGCCTACCCCGAAGCTGTCGACATTGTGGGCTATAACTACACCGAAAGCCGCTACGACACCGACCACAAGAAATATCCGAAGCGCATCATCTACGGCTCGGAGAACCGTCACGACCTGGACGCATGGAAGGCTACACGCGACAATGCGCACATCTTCGGACAGTTTCTATGGACGGGTATCGACTATCTGGGCGAGAGCGGTATTTGGCCCGCACGTGGCTCCAGTGCAGGACTGCTCGACCTCGCCGGTCAGCGCAAACCGATGGGATGGTATCGCGCAGCACTTTGGAGTACAGAACCCACATGTTACATAGGCTCCTACCCTATCGGCCGGCGACGCGGCAATAGCATGGTGTCGACCTATGCACCCGACAACTGGAACTATGAGGAGGGCGAAAGGGTGCGTGTGGTGTGCTATACCAACGCTCCGTCAGCCCAGCTGATACTCAACGACAAACCTGTAGATGCCACCCCACAGCGCGACCCACAAAGCGACATCATCTACTGGGACCTGCCGTTCCAACCCGGACACCTGCGCTGTCAGGCATCGAACGGTGCTACCTACGACCTATGGACCAATGGGCGTCCACAGGCATTAAAGATTAGTACCGACAAAGACACAGTGAGACGGGATGAAGACGAGGTGGTGCATGTCTTCGTCGAAGTGACAGACCAGGAAGGGCACATTGTGAAACAGGCTGACAACGAGATAACGGTCAGCATCGAAGGTGGCACACTGCTGGGCATAGAGAACGGAAACATACAGAACAACCATGCTCCGCGACGTGCTCCTGCCATGCTTCCACAGAACAGGCTGCATACCTTGAACGGACGTTTGGTGGCCTATGTGAAAGCAAACTACCGTAATCGTCAGAATAGCATGATAATTAAAGTATCATCACCCCTAATAGGCTCGCAAACAAAGGTAATTACACTAAAATAAGGACAAAACGGCAAAGAAAAGCCCAAAAACTTTGCTATTTGACAAAAAAGCATTACCTTTGCAAGTTGAAAAAGACAAAAACCTAATCATGGGAGAGAGAATCAAGAAACTAAAGAAGATAAGAATACACCGCGAGGGCACGGAAGAATTGCTCTACACCTTATTTGCAATCATTGCCATCGGAGTGATCCTCTGGCGCTCTTTTGACAATGTCATACCCTTTGCCATCTTCATTGCCATCTTCGGAACAGCATGGCTGCTGATGTTGAACTTCTACCGTTGTCCCATACGCTATTTCAATGGCGACACTGAGAAAATTGTTGTGGCACCCGCTGATGGAAGGATTGTTGTCATCGAAGAAACCGATGAGAACGTTTACTTCCACGACCGTCGACTGATGATTTCGATCTTCATGAGTCCACTGAACGTACATGCCAACTGGTTCCCCGTTGACGGACGGGTGAAGTTCGTCAAGCATTTCGACGGCAACTACCACAAGGCCTGGCTGCCGAAGGCCAGCGAGGAAAATGAGCATGCAGATATCATGATCGAGACACCCGACGGCCAAGAGGTGCTGGTCAGGCAGATAGCCGGTGCTATGGCACGCCGCATCGTCACCTACGCCTCGGAAGAGGAAGACTGCTACATTGACGAACACTTGGGCTTCATCAAGTTAGGGTCACGCGTCGACGTCTATCTGCCCTTAGGCTCTACACCATCAGTGAAGATGGGACAGGCTACCACCGGTGATCAAACCGTCATCGCAAGAATCCCCTAATCTCTCCACCATCTCCCCTCTACCTATGACGAAACACATCCCCAATGCTATCACCTGTTGCAACCTCATCTCGGGCTGCATCGCTGCCTATTTTGCCTTCAAAGGGCTATACACTCTGGCGCTGCAGTGGATTGTCATCGGTGCCGTGTTCGACTTCTTCGACGGAATGTCGGCACGACTGTTGGGTGTCAGCTCCCCCATCGGCAAAGAACTCGATTCACTGGCCGACGACGTCACCTTCGGTGTGGCACCTTCCGCCATTGTGTTCCACTTTCTGGACACTCATTTGTCCACTCTCAATCCCGAACTATCAATTCTCACTTTCCTCCCCTATATTGCTTTCCTCATTGCAGCATTCTCGGCATTGCGACTGGCCAAGTTCAATCTTGACGAACGTCAGACCACCTCGTTCATCGGACTGCCTACGCCTGCCAACGCACTGTTCTGGGGCTCACTCATCGAGTGGATGAACTTCAAAGAATCGTTCGAGCCATACACCCTTCCCACCTATTATATATATATAGTGATTGCACTGATACTACTGAGCTGCTGGCTACTCGTAGCTGAGCTGCCTCTCTTCGCTCTGAAGTTCAAGCACTGGGGATGGAAAGGAAACGAAGTGAAGTACATTTTCATCATCACCTCAGTCCTACTGTTGGGCGTACTGGGCATCAAAGGCATAGCCGTCGTTATTGCGTGGTACGTAATACTCTCGGTCATCACCAGGAAGAAGACCGTTCCAACCAAGCAGGACTAAACAACAATCAACATTATCTTATCACTGCAAGCCTATGAAGCTCCTGATTGGAATACCCATCATCATTCTCGCACTTGCCGCAGCCGTTGTCATGGTTGTATTCTACATGATGCTACGCGTATGGCTTAGGGTAAGGAAATACATGAGAGGCGACTTCACCGACGAAGAAGTGGAACGCCTGTCGAAGAAATACCATAGACAGGAGAACAAGCACAACTTCTCTCAAGACTACTTCAAGCGCAGCGAAAGCAGATCCAGAAGCAGTCAGCAGCAGACGGGCAACGACTTCAGACAATACCGTACCACCCGCACATCGGAGGGAGTAACGATTATAGACGACCGTGATCCCAACCAGGCAACACGTAAGATTTTCGACGACGGTGAAGGCGAATACGTTGACTTCCAGGAAGAAAGCTGAAGCGACGCGAAAATCAACAAGAATTACAAATAGAAACAAAAAAAAGGGCTCCTTTACGGAGCCCTCGTGTTTTTGGTTTATGAAGCCTAACCTCGAGAGATTAGCCAAGGCTGATAGCCTCAGAAGGACAAACACTTGCGCAAGTACCGCACTCGGTGCAAGCATCAGCGTCAATCACGTACTTCTCGCCCTCGGAAATAGCCTCCACGGGGCACTCAGGCTGACAGGTACCGCATGCGATACAGTCGTCACCAATTACATATGCCATAATTCTTAATCTTTTAAAGGGTTAAATACTTAGTATTGATGATGCAAAGGTAATGACTTTTTCCGAATAATACCCAAAATTTGGTATTTATTTTTGCAATTTATACAATGTCGAAATAACCCCCGACATAATAAGCTAACTGAATTTGCGTTATTATTAATAGTTATGAGAAAATGGATACCTATCATCCTGTTGTCCTTGTTTGCAACCATTCCTATGGCTGCACAGAAACGCGTAGTCCAGAACAAGCCATACATAGACCTCCGCATGCTGCATTTCGGCATCAGTCTGGGAGTACACATGCAGGATGCCGAGATGACCAACATTGGCCCCCAGACCTTCGAGTTGCCCGAAGGGGGCGTGATGAACGGCAATGTGCTGTGCGATGTAGACAACTGGAATCCAGGTTTCAGCGTCGGCGTGCTGGCCGACCTGCGCATCAACCGTCATTTCTCCCTTCGCGTTCTGCCCACCATGCACTTCGGACAGAAGCACTTAGTATTCCGCAACCTGAACGAACTGAACGAGTACGGTGAACCCAAATTCGAGACACAAGACCTGAAGAACACCTATATCTCAGTACCCATCGACTTGAAATTCGCCGCCGAGCGCTTCAACAACTACCGTCCCTATGTCATTGCCGGCGTAAGCCCCATGTTGAACCTTTCCGGTAAAGACCAGGATTACGTACAACTGAAGGGCCAAGACTTGATGTTCGAGATAGGATTAGGCTGCGATTTCTACCTGCCTTTCTTCAAACTCATCCCCGAACTGAAGTTCTGCTACGGCTTGACCAACGTGCTCGACAAGAACCATATTGACGAACTGCGCGATGTAAACAAGCTCCCCTACGCCCGCAGCATCTCAGACGTAAGAACGAAGATGATTGTGCTCACCTTCTACTTCGAATAATGATCAGTTGATTTTCGTAAGCGTGACTCCGACATCAGCGATGCCGGGCAGAATTTCACGCTTCATGTTATGGCGGATGCTCACACGGAGGGAGTCACCCTGTTCAAGCTTCATGTTGCAAAGATGAAAGCGATACTGATAGAAGCTGACGCCCTCACCCTGTACCGTACCATCGGCATCGACCAGCTTGCAAGAGAGAGTGTCACTGCGCCTCACCCCAGACGGATACACCTGCTGTTCCACAATCAGCGTCAGCCCCATAAAAGGATAGGCACCGTTGATGCGCAGCCCCACCTCCTCACGGAATGTGCCACTGTCCCTAACAGGTGAGAGCACAAACGACAGGTGGTCGGTTTTCTCCCATCCGTAGATAGGTGTATGCTCGTAATGGCTGTATATGGTCTTACGGTTGCAACCGGCCATGACCAGTGCAACCGTAAGAATGAATACTAATAGGCTATTCCTATACTTCATTGAGGCTATTCTTTCACTTCATTGTCCTTTGACTTCTGGGCATCTGCCTTCGAAGGTTTCTGGGCAGTCTTAGCAGCAGCCTTCTTCTTCTTTTTCTTCTTAGACTTGTCAAAGCGATGGATATCGCCATCGGCCAACAGGTCGACGGGTCCCTTTGCCTCCTTAGTCTGGTTGTCTGGCTGCAGCGACTCGGGCTTCTCGCCCTTGCGGTTCATCTCTATCACCTGTTTGGCACGCTCGGCAGTGATTGTCTCCAAGTTGGCGGCAATGCGCTTGTCAGTGGAATAGGTGACAAGTCCTGCAAGAATGTCGCTCTTGAAAAAGAAGTAGTCGGCATCGAGCGTCTGCAAGATGACCTCGCGGCTGGGCAACCGGCGGCCATGCTCAATATAGTCGTCCACCTCATAGTTCAGGCAACACTTCAGCTTGGCGCACATGCCAGCCAGCTTCTGTGGGTTCAGCGAGATGTCCTGAAAACGGGCAGCTGCCGTCGAGACACTTGAGAAATTCTTCATCCACGTGGCACAACAGAGTTCTCGTCCGCAAGGTCCTGTACCACCTATGCGTCCGGCTTCCTGTCGGGCACCGATCTGCTTCATCTCGATACGCACATGGAAAGCTGCTGCCAGGTCCTTGATCAGCTGACGGAAGTCCACTCGCTCGTCGGCAATGTAGTAGAAGATGGCCTTCTGACCGTCACCCTGAAACTCTACGTCGCCTATTTTCATCTTCAAGTCGAGTCCCTTGGCTATCTCGCGGCTCTCAATCATCGTTTCATGCTCACGGGCCTTTGCCTCACGATACTTGTCCATGTCTATCTGACGAGCCAGACGGTAGATACGCTTGATATCGTCTTCCGACTTCAGGTTAGCCTTCTTGATTTGCATCTTCACCAATCGTCCAGTGAGTGTCACTACACCGATGTCGTGTCCTGGATTAGCCTCTACGGCTACAATGTCGCCTTTCTTCAGAGGCAGGTTGTTCACGTTGTGATAGTAGCCCTTGCGGGTATGCTTGAACTGCACCTCCACCAGATCGGTAGTATCGGCGTTGCCCGGCACGTCGGCCAGCCAGTCATAGGTATTCAGCTGACGGTCCTGACGACCGATGGCAGCGCGGCATAGTCCGCGGTCACAGCCGGTACGTATCTCGTGTTCTTTCTGTTTTTCAGTCATTGCTGTTATTATTTTTTATAGGACTTATATTCTTTTGGGGCTCATGGGGCTTATTAGGCTCATGGGGCTTATTAGACTCATGGAGCCTGTGGGGCTCATTTCCGTTGGATGAGTAGCACAATCATCTGGAGGGCGAAGTCGAAGAATACGATCTTCGCATTGGCGTTCTGTCCGATGTCACGGTAGGCACGATTGACCAGTTCATAGATGCTGATCACATTGTCCTCGTTGATAAAGCGGGCAAAGTTACGGGCAAAGTTCTCTTCCTCCTGCGTCATGTAGCATAGTTCCTGCTGCTGGAAGTTGAACATGAAGTTCTCCCGGATAAGCGTCAGGAAGTATGTGAGGAAGCGTTTCTGCTTCTCACGTCCGAAGGCCGACATCGTCTCGCTCCATTTCTTCAACTCATTGATCTTACGCTGATAAGCCAGTCGCATCAACAAGATGAAGAGATCGAGGAACTGCTGATTCTCCGTTCCCACCTGCAGCTCCTGCAGAGCTTTCAGCCACGAGCCGTTTGCCAGTCGGCTGATGCGGTGTGCCGACTGCTCGTCAATGCCCCTACACTCTACCAGTGCTTTCTCCATCGTCTCAGCCGGCAGACGCTTCACGTCGATACGCTGCACTCGGCTTCGTATGGTCTCCAAAAGCTTGTCCGGCTCTTCACATACCATGAGGAATACCGTCTGCTGGGGAGGCTCCTCAATCAGCTTCAGCAGTTTGTTGGCACACTCGATGTTCATGCGCTCGGGTAGCCAGACGACACTCACCTTATAGCCACCCTGGCTCGACTTCAGCGAGAGCTTGCGCACCAGCTCGTCACTCTCTCCGGCAGTGATGATAGCCTGTTGGTTCTCGGCTCCCATAGCCGTGAGCCACTGGTCAATGCTGAAATAGGGACCTTGCATGATTAACTCATGCCACTCACGGGCGAAGTCATCGCTCACTGGCTTATGGTCAGCTCCCATCGACGGCAGCTTGATGGTGGGATAGGTAAAGTGCAGGTCTGGATGCTCCAGCTTGCGCACCATCGCATTGTCCTCACCCAGTAGATAGCTCGCGAAGCCCACGGCCAGTGCCAGCTTGCCTACGCCCTGCGGTCCGCAGAGCATGATGGCATGCGGCAGACGGCCTTCACTGACCATCTGCAGCAGGCGCTCCTTAATCTCTTCCTGACCGATGACTTCTGATAGCTTCATGGAACTTACGCGATAATGGGGCTTATGGGAATCATAGGGCATATAGCCTATAGCAGCCGGCGGGCTATCTCTGCCACCGAGCCTACGGCTCCCATGGTGTAGAAGTGGATGTCACAGATGCCGTGCTGGTAAAGCTCACGGCACTGTTCAGTTGTCCACTCAATGCCTAACTGGCGGGCATCGTCGTCGGTCTTACACTTCACAATCTCACGGGCCAACGGCTCGGGAATATCACAGTGGAACGTCTTCGGCACCACCGTAAGCTGTGTGAGCTTGGCTAACGGCTTGATGCCGGGGATGATGGGGATAGTGATGCCCATCGCCCTCGCTTTCTCCACAAACGCGAAATATTTCCGGTTATCGAAGAACAGCTGGGTCACAGCATACTGTGCCCCCAGGTCCTGCTTCTCTTTCAGGTACTGCATGTCCATCTCCATGTTTGGAGCCTCCTCATGCTTCTCCGGATAGCAGGCCACACCGATATCGAACTTCGGCCCCGGGTTCTTGATAGGTGTCCCATCGGAAAAGAAGCCATCGTTGAAACGCTGCACCTGACGTATCAAGTCAGTGGTATGGGCATGACCGCCTGGCGTGGGACGGAATGTCGGATCGTCCTTCGCCTTGTCTCCACGTAACAGCAACAGGTCACGGATGCCTAAGAACTGCAGGTCGAGCAGTTCGTACTCGATATCCTCGATGGTAGCACCGCTGCAGATGACGTGCGGCTGCACCGTCACGCCGAATCGCTGCTGGATGGCGGCGGCCACGGCGATAGTGCCCGGACGACGGCGCACACGACTGCGCTCATAGCGTCCGTCGCCCACCTCTTTGTATATGTATTCGCTATGGTGGGTCGTAATATTGATGAAAGCGGGATTGAACTCGCACAGCTTCTCGATGTCGGCGAACAGCCGCTCGGTGCCCGTCCCCTTCAGTGGAGGGAGCACCTCAAACGAGAACTGCTTCTGTGCGGAATCACCGCTGATAATGTTCGCTACTGCCATTGTTTTTGCACATTTGGGTGCAAAGATACGAAAAAATAACGGTATTCATGCAAAAATACCGTTATTTTCTCTAACATTGGTCTTTTTAGGCCCTCTAACTCACTTCTTGATGCGATACAGTCGGAACGACATAGCGGGCACGTCGTCGGTAAGCACCGCGTTCTTCTTCCCGGCTACTACCTGTGCAGTACCGCTGACGGGATGGATTCTCTCCGGCTGGTCGAGGGTATTCTCATCGTCCATCGAACCGTTATGCTGCAAAGTCAGGGTCTGTGCCGTGCGCTCACCCTTCATTCCGATGAGGTTCAGCTGCACGTTCTGAGCCTGCTTCGAGGTGTTGATGACCTTGACGACAACCTCGCCCGACACCTTGTCGAACACCGACGAGGCGAACAGTCCGTCCTGACCCTGCTGACCGGCCACGGGCTTCTTGTCCATGAGCAGTGAGAGCACGTTCGTACCCTTGTTCATGGCGTACATCTGCTGCACGTAGTAAGAAACCGACTTGAACATGCGCAAGTTATCGTACCAGATCATGTCCGGACGCCACTGCCAGCCCTCTACATGAGCGAAGAGCGGTGCATAGGTGGCCATGTGCACAATGTCGGCATTACGCTCCAGCGAGGTCATGAAGGCAGCCTCGTAGAGCGAAGTCTCATAATGGTTCCACTTCTTGCCTTTTCCGTGACAGGCATACTCGCCTGCAAACACCTTCGGACCCTTGCGGTCGTAGCTGTCGTAGCGCAGGGCACCGCAGTTTGGATAACGGTCCTTTGGAGCCGTGCCGAGGAACCATTCCTCGTTGCGGTAGAAGTGCTCGTCGACGAGGTCGGCCTTCTGGGCTTTCATGGCTTCCCAACCCTTCTCAAACATCTTGCCTTCGCTGTCGGGGCCGCTCGTTCCTATAATCTTAATAGAAGGATACTTGGCGCGGATAGCCTCAACAAAGGGCTTCAGGCGGTCAAAGTAGGGGGTGTCCCACTGCTCATTTCCCACACCGATAAACTTCATGTTGAACGGTTCGGGGTGTCCCATCTCGGCACGAATCTTCGCCCACTTGTTAGTTGCAGGGTCACCATTGGCAAACTCTATCAGGTCGATGCAGTCATCGATGAAGGGCTGCAGCTCGTCCATCCCTGCATGTGCATCCAGTCCGTTCTGGAACTGGCAGGCCAAGCCCACGCTCAACACGGGAAGCGGCTCGGCACCGATGTCCTCACACAGCTGGAAGAACTCGAAGAATCCAAGGCCGTAGGTCTGGAAATAGTCGGGGAAATAGCGGTTAGTGAAGGTATAGTGCCAGCGGTTCTCGTTGAGCGGGCGGTTCTCGACGGGGCCGATGGTGTTCTTCCACTGATAACGGGTTGCGAGGTCGGTGCCCTCTACAATACAGCCTCCAGGGAAACGGAACACGCCCGGATGCACATCCTCCAAAGCTTTGGCGAGATCCTCGCGAAGGCCATTCTCACGTCCTTTATAGGTCTTGACGGGGAACAGGCTCACGTGATCCACATCGGTAGTCACCTTGCTGTCGCCCCACACACGTAGATGGGCCTTGTCGAAAGTGCGCTTGGGCTTAATGATGGCCGTATACTTCTTCCATTCCTTACCGCTCACATCTACGCTGGTGTTGCCCAGCTTCTGGTCGTCGTTCATGGTAGCATTGTCTACAAGGTCAATCCACAGCTTGGCATTACCGCCACCAGGTACTCGTGCCCATACAGAGAAACGGTATTCCTCACCGCCCTTCACGCCCATGCCGAAGAAACCGTGGTTCTCAATCATGGTGTGTTTGTCGTTGTGACCCGACGGAGCCAGACGTACACACTTGGGATTTTTCTCAAACGGGCCATCACTCAACAACATGACCTTTCCAGAGATGTCCCATCCCGTGTAAGGATTGGGAAATTCAAACGAGCGGTTCTTCACCAGTTCGGCATACAGACCGCCATCAGCGGCATAGTTGATGTCCTCAAAGAACAGGCCGTACATTGTCGACTGCACGGGAGCTCCAAGCTTCTTCACGTTCACGTCCATCACGTGCTGGGCCTGTGCCGAGACCGACGCTGTGAGAGCAAGGGCAAAAGATAAAGTTTTCAGATTCATTGTGTGAATAGTTCGTTGATATTGGTATAATAGTTGCTTTCTTTTGCAAAATTAGTTAAAAAGTCTGGGCTTGGCAAGCGTTTTCCGAAGAAAAGCATTACTTTTGTAACAAATTAACGAAGATACCGATAAAAATCAGAAATCATGAAGACAATCTTAGTAGCAGAAGACAACGACAGCAACTACATCCTGATGACCTATATCCTGAAGCGTGACTACCTCTTCAAGCGTGCAAAGAACGGACAAGAAGCCGTCGAGGCTGCCGACGAGGGAGGCATCGACCTCATTCTCATGGACATCAAGATGCCCGTGATGGACGGTCTGGAGGCCACCACCAAGATCAAGGAAGCCCACCCCGACCTGCCCATAGTGGCACTGACAGCCAATGCATTCGACAGCGACCGCCAGTTGGCCCTGAAAGCCGGCTGCGACGACTTCCTCTCCAAGCCCGTCAGCGCGGAGAAATGCCTCCAGATGATTGCCAAGTACATCGGCAAGTAATCGCAGATGACTTGCACATTGTTCACAAACAAAAAAACGAGCTACATCTCTGTAACTCGTTTTTTTGTAGCGGGAGCCGGGATTGAACCGGCGACCTCATGATTATGAATCATGCGCTCTAACCAGCTGAGCTATCCCGCCATCATCTGTTAAGCGGGTGCAAAAGTACTACTAAATTTCAGAAATGAAGAATGAAGCAGCCAAAAACGCCTCAAAATTAGATATATTTAACAAAACAGATGGTAAAATATATGCCTTAACATGTCTAAACTGCCAACTTTTTTGTAATTTTGCCACCAAATCAGAATGATTGTCACCTAATGAATTTGTAAAAGCCTAACAAGTATGCAAAAAAGAAGATTAGATATTGAGTACCCTTTGAATGCAGGAAAGCCTGATTTGCTATGGATGCTGATGAGCACCGACCACGGTTTGGAAAGATGGCTTGCCGACGAGGTGAAGGAAGAGAATGGTGTGCTGAGTCTGACGTGGGGAAGTCCCTACGGCGAGCATCATACACTTCATGCCAATATTGTTGAACGGCAGAAGAACAGCCACATTCGGTTGCGTTGGGTCGATGAAGACGACCCGGTGGCCTATTGGGAGATGCGCATCGGACACAGCGAGCTTACCCAGGATCTTTGTCTCTGTGTGGTGGACTATGCTCCAGAGGAAGACATCGAGGATTTACATGAGCTTTGGGACGGCAATCTGGAGCGTTTGCACCAGTCAAGTGGCTTCTAAAGGGCTAACAATGCTTAAAAAACACCGTATTGCTTTGCAGTGCGGTGTTTTTTGCGTACCTTTGCACGCTAAATAATCAAGATGTTTCGGATAAAGAAGTTAGACGTCTTCATAGCCAAGCAGTTCGGACTGCTATTTGTGGGAACATTCTTCATCTGCCAGTTTGTGTTGATGATGCAGTTCCTTTGGCGCTATGTCGACGAATTGATAGGTAAAGGTCTGTCGCTCGATGTACTGGCTCAGTTTTTCTGGTACATGGGTCTGATGCTTATGCCCCAGGCTTTCCCTCTGGCTATCCTATTGTCATCGCTCATCACCTTTGGTAATCTGGGCGAATCGTCAGAGCTGACTGCCATCAAGGCCGCCGGCGTTTCGCTGATGCAGGCCTTCCGTTCGCTCATCGTTATCGTCCTGCTGATTACGGGCGTGTCGCTGTTCTTCCAGGATGTGATAGGGCCGCTGGCCAATCAGAAGTTCTTCATGCTGTTGCGTGCCATGAAGCAAGCCAGCCCCGAGCTTGAGATTCCCGAAGGCATCTTCTACGACGGCATTCCCAACTCGAACATCTATGTGCAGAAGAAAGACCTGACAACGGGTAAGCTCTATGGCATAATGATCTACCAGCAGTCGAATTCGTTCGAGGATCAGGCCATCATTCTTGCCGACTCGGGCATGATGCATTCGACGGAAGAAAAGATGCACCTGCTGCTGACGCTGTGGAGCGGCGAGTGGTTTGAGAACATGAACTCGTCGGACATCGGAGGTTCGGCCGAGGTGCCCTACCGGCGTGAGATATTTGCAGAGAAGCACATCCTGCTTGACTTCGACAACAGCCTGAACATGGATATGACGGGCATCACGTCGAGTGCACAGGCCAAGGGCATCAGGCAGCTGACCCACGATGCCGACAGCATCGACCATCATATTGACAGTCTCGGACATGCCTATTTCGCCGAGGTGCAGTTTTCCACGCTCTACATGCCTCATCTCACGGGCGACGACTCGCTGAAGCTTGCCCGTAAAATAGCCTCAGGAGGCACTAATATCGACTCTGTCTATAACAGTTTGGCTGTCGAGAAGAAAATCGAGTTGTTCAAGATTGCCACGCAGGAAGCCAAACGCGCTGTTGCTGAGACCGGTCTGAAGTCCGAGTGGACCGACTATGTCAACAAGCAGTCACGTCTGCACAAGATTGAGATGATAGGAAAGTTCACGCTGGCCCTTTCCTGCATCATCTTCTTCTTCATCGGTGCTCCCCTTGGCGCCATCATCCGCAAGGGTGGTCTGGGCGTACCGGTCATCATCTCGGTGCTGGTGTTCATTGTCTACTACATCTTCGACAACACCGGTATGCGTATGGCCCGTGAGAACGAGTGGACTATATGGTTCGGCAAGTGGATTGCTACGATGGTGCTGGCACCGCTGGCCGTGTTCTTCACCTATCAGGCCAACAAAGACTCAGTGGTGTTCAACTACGATGCCTACAGGGAGTTCTTCATTCGCTTGCTGGGACTGCGAATGAAGCGAAACATACCGATGAAGGAAGTGTTCATCGAGGAGCCGAAGTACCTCATGGATGCCGACATGCTAACCAATGTAGGCATATCCATCGACCGCTACTCCGAGGAGCACCATCTTGTCAGGTGGCCCAACCCCATCAAGGTATTCTTCCGTCCTGGCGACGACAACGACATCCAGAACATCAACAACGTACTCGAGGTAGCCATTGAGGATCTCGCATTCACTCGCAACAAGTATGTGCTGATGAAGCTCAACCAGTACCCAGTCATCGCCACCCATGCCCATACGCGGCCTTTCCAGCGCAAGTGGCTAAACATTATTACCGGACTGTTCCTGCCCACGGGCATCTTCTTCTATTTCCGCATGATACGTTTCCGTCTCCGTCTGTACCGAGACCTGCAGAACATTATCCGCATCAACAAGAAACTCATTCCCCAACTCATTGAGTTAGGCAACCTCAAGACAGAGGCCGAAATGCTGCCTGTGGACGAGGATGATGATTGAACACTGAACACATGAACGCTGAATGATATTTATGGAACCACTGAGATTGAACACCATAGACGAGGCTCTCGACGATTTTCGTGAGGGCAAGTTTGTCATTGTCGTCGATGACGAGGACCGCGAGAACGAGGGCGACCTCATCTGCGCTGCCGAGAAGATAACGCCCGCGATGGTCAACTTCATGCTGAAGCATGCCCGTGGCGTGCTCTGCGCACCCATCACCCTCAGCCGCAGTGCCGAGCTCGACCTGCCCCGTCAGGTAGAGAACAACACCTCGGTGCTGGGTACGCCCTTCACCGTGACCATCGACAAGCTCGAAGGCTGCACCACCGGTGTCTCGGCCAACGACCGTGCCGCCACTATCCGTGCCCTTGCCGACCCAACGTCGACGCCCCAGACCTTCGGACGTCCCGGCCATATCAATCCCCTCTATGCCCAGGACAACGGTGTGCTGCGCCGTAGCGGACACACCGAGGCAGCCGTCGACCTGTGCAAACTTGCTGGACTCTATCCCGCCGGTGCGCTGATGGAGATTATGAACGACGACGGCACGATGGCTCGCTTGCCCGAGCTCCAGGTGTTTGCCCGTGAGCACGGCCTGAAGATCATCAGCATCAAGGACCTCATCGCCTACCGTCTGCGACAGGAGTCGCTCATCGAGGTGGGTGTCGAGGCCGACATGCCCACCGCATACGGCCACTTCCGCATCATCCCCTTCCGTCAGAAAAGTAACGGACAGGAGCACTTCGCGCTCATCAAGGGCGAGTGGAAGGAAGAAGAGCCCATCCTCGTGCGCGTACATTCTTCATGTATGACGGGTGACATCCTCGGCTCCATGCGCTGCGACTGTGGCGAACAGCTCCACTGGGCCATGCAGCGTATAGAGCAGGAAGGCAAGGGCGTCATCGTCTACATGCAGCAGGAAGGCAGGGGCATAGGTCTGATGAACAAGCTCGCTGCCTATAAGCTCCAGGAAGAAGGCTATGACACCGTCGATGCCAACCTCTGTCTCGGCTTCAAGGCCGACGAGCGCGACTATGGCTGCGGAGCCCAGATGCTGCGTCATCTCGGCGTCCATAAGATGCGCCTGATGACCAACAACCCCGTTAAGCGCGTCGGTCTCGAAGCCTACGGTCTCGAGATTGTTGAGAACGTACCCATCGAGGTCACCCCTAACGAGTATAACCTGCGCTACCTACGCACCAAGCAGCAGCGCATGGGCCATACGCTGCACTTGTAGTCGGTCTGTCTGTTGTTCACCGCACCACTACCTTGCGACCTCTCACGAGATAGACACCTGGAGCAAGACCACGCAAGGAGGTGACGTGCCTCCGCACGAGCATGCCACTGGTGCTGTAGACATCGTATGTACCGGAAATACCATTTGCATCAATACCAGTAGCGATACCCTGTAGGTTCAGACGGATGGGAGCAGCAAGCGAACCGTGGCTGTCACCATCGAAGACGATTGTCTCGGCTATAGGTACAATGTCATCCGTCGTACTGTCGTAGCAACGGAAGCTGATCATCTCGTCGTTGCCGGCACTGCCCTGCACACTGATGAACAGCTTGTCGTTCACCCAACGCCCGACACCACGACACTCATCGCCACAGAAAGCACCTACCGTCACCTGACTCTCGACATTCTCTAACTGAGCCACGATGGTCATATTGTCGGGATAGCGATGGTCATCATACTGCCAGGGTGACTGAGATAGTGACTGGTAGCAGGTGGATGGTGACAGACGACTGGCTGAGGGTGCTGAAGTGGCAGAACTGTATTTGAATGCCACGTCCTTTGCCGACTTATACATATATCCCTCGCCCGGCTGCATCATGATGCCTGCAGGCACCCACGCGTTGCCGTCATATTCGGCAAACTCGTCCTTGCACACCAATTTGTCACCCGCCGTAGCCTGCAGGTTCTCCAGTGCCGTCTCTACGGGCAGGGCCACCATCGGTACATAGCCTATCCAGTTCCAGCCCTTATACAGCTGAACTGTTGTGGCAGACGGGTCGGCAAAGTTACCAGTCAAATTAGCTATGGCTTCCTCCTCCATCTTCAGCTTATAACCAGCTGTGACCTCCATCGTCTGCAGGCCGCCCACCAGTCCATACTCCGCATCGTTGATCAGCTCCTGCGTCTGACTGACC
>JAFZIL010000020.1 GCA_017554385.1 Prevotella sp.
GAATCTCCTGCTGCGCCTTCTCGTCCTTTGGCAGGAATACCAGACCTGTTCCGTACTTACCCTTCTCAGGCACAGGAATACCCTGCAACAGGATAAACTCGTGCGGAATCTGTAACATAATACCGGCACCGTCGCCAGTCTTGTCGCGCGTCTCAGCTCCGCGATGTTCCATGTTTTCCAGCACCTTCAGTGCATTATCGACGAGCTGGTGACTCTTTCCTCCGTGGATGTTTACAACCATTCCCACGCCGCACGCATCGTGCTCGTAAGCTTCGCTATATAATCCTTGCTGATTCATATTTTTTAAATGTTCAATGTTCAATGTCAAAGCCTATTCGCCATTCGGCGAAGAGCTTTTTCCGTGTTCTCGTGTGTTCCGAAGGCAGTCAATCTGACGTATCCTTCTCCACTGGGACCGAAACCTGCTCCGGGCGTGCAAACCACGTGGGCGGAGTGCAGCATCCAGTCGAAGAACTCCCAGCTGGTCATCCCCTTGGGTGTTTTTACCCAGATGTAGGGCGCGTCTGTTCCGCCATAAACCGTGAATCCCATCTGGGTCAGCGTCTCACGCATCAGCTTGGCGTTCTGCATGTAGTAGCCGATGGTGCTGCGTATCTGCTGCTGGCCATCGGGGGTGTAGATAGCCTCTGCGGCACGCTGGCTGATGTAGCTGGTGCCGTTGAACTTCGTGCATTGGCGGCGGCTCCACAACTGGTTCAGGGGTACGGGTAATGCCTTGGGCACAATGGTGTAGCCGCAACGAACACCCGTAAAGCCGGCTGTCTTAGAGAAGCTGTGGAACTCCACGGCGCACTCCTTGGCACCGGGTATCTCGTAGATGCTGTGGGGCACATCCTTGCTCTGGATGAAAGCCTCGTAGGCAGCATCGTAGAAGATGAGTGCATCGTGCTGCAGGGCGTAATCCACCCACACCTTCAGCTGCTCCTTTGTGAGTGTCGTACCCGTAGGGTTGTTGGGGTAGCACAGGTAGATAACGTCCACGTGCTCCTGGGGGAATGCCGGCACAAAGCCGTTCTCTGCCGTGCAGGGCAGCTTCACGATGCGGCGACCCGCCATGATGTTGGAATCCACATAGACGGGATAGACGGGATCTGTTACGGCTACCACGCAGTCCTCACTCAGCAGCTCCTGGAAGTTGCCTGTATCGCTCTTGGCACCGTCGCTCACGAATACCTCGTCGGCATCAATGTCTATGCCGCGTGCACGATAGTCGTTCTCTACGATGGCGTTGCGCAGGAAGTCGTAGCCCCTTTCAGGACCGTAACCACGGAAGGTGGCACTCTGTCCCATTTCATCGGCAGCCTTGTGCAGGGCCTCTACCACAGCGGGGCACAGCGGTTGTGTAACATCGCCTATGCCCAGGCTTATCACCTCCGCCTCGGGGTTCTCAGCCTTGAAGGCCTGCACCTTCTTGGCAATATCTGCGAACAAATAGTTGCTCGCCAGATTCATATAATGGTCATTAATTTTCATAATCCTTTTTAATTGTCAATAGCGGAAGCAAATTCTTCACTCTTCACTTTCTATCTCTCCCTCAAACACAAACTCCGCCGGCCCTGTCATATAGACATGGTTATCGGCTTCGTTCCATTCTATCTCCAGTTCGCCGCCGTCCATGATGATGCGGCTCTTTCTTCCTGCGCGGTTAGTCTTGCAGGCTGCCACCGCCGTAGCGCAGGCACCTGTTCCGCAGGCTTGGGTTATTCCGCTGCCGCGTTCCCAAACGCGCACTCGGATGCCGTCAGGACGCATTTCGGCAAACTCGATGTTGCAACGTTCAGGAAAAGCGGCATGATTCTCTAATGCCTTTCCTTTCAGCTCCACCTCGTCGGTGTCGTTGGTAAAGATTACAAAGTGGGGATTCCCCATGCTGACGAACAGGGACCCTCCCCCTTCCCCTCCCTTTAGGGCGGGGAGATCTATAGTTGGGTTAAAGAGCCTTTCGTCTTCAAAAACAGGCTCTCCCATATCCACGGTTACAGATTCAACAATTTCATTGACAATATGGAGGTGAAGTATCTTAACACCGGACAGGGTCAATAGTCTTATTGTTGTTTCTTTGTAACCATTCCCATCCATAACAGGGAGGGGCCAGGGGTGGGTCCTTTCATAAAGATACTTGCCTATGCAACGACTGGCGTTGCCGCACATCATGGCTTCCGAGCCGTCGGCATTGAAGATGCGCATCGTGAAGTCCGCTTCCGGCATCTTCGAGCGGCCTATCAGCACCAAGCCGTCCGAGCCTATGCCCTTGTGGCGGTCGCTCCATGCTATGGCTGCTGCTGCGGGGTCTTTAATATTATATAAGGTAGTGTCAACGTATATGTAATCGTTGCCTGCCCCGTGCATCTTGGTAAAGTGTATCTTTTGTGTCATATTGACTGGTTTATAGCGTTTGCGCTTTCTATTCGTAGCAAAGCCGCCGCAAAGTTAATACATTTTGTTATTCCGGACAAGCATTTTGTCTAAATTTGGTAACTTTTCTCTTGTTTTTCTTGACATAAAGCAAGGCAAACGCATTATATTTTATCTGATTTTGGTAGGAGGTACAGCTTTATTTTGTACCTTTGCGGAAGTGGAAATGAAAGAATGCAAAAATGAAATAATGAAATAATGAAAATTGGATTATCCAGAAGTCTTAGCTTTGTGATCATAGCTGTTGTTTACCTGCTGGCAATGGTGGTGGGGTGTGTTGTCTTTGTAGCTTTGCAATCCGGCGTGCAGGAGTTGTGGGCTTTGCTGGCAGCTGATGTGGTGGCTACCATTGTGGTGTGGGGCTTTGGCTTGCTGTTCAGGAATGTGTCGGTTTACGACCCGTACTGGAGTGTGGCACCACCCCTGATGTTCACGGCATGGGCTATCTATAAGGGGGTATTCATGCTGCCGGTGGTGTTGCTGCTGGTGGCTGTGTGGTGCTGGGGAGCCCGTCTGACGGGTAACTGGGCCTATACGTTCCGCGGGATGGGGTACGAGGATTGGCGCTATACACGCTACCGCGAGTCGCAACCGCCCCTGCTGTTCCACTTGACGAATTTCCTGGGTCTGAATATGATGCCTACCGTGCTGGTGTTCTTTGCCATGCTGCCGGGGTGGAAACTGTTTGGCGGTGCCGAGTACAACGGTATTGTGCTGTGGTGCGGCTTCCTGATAAGCATAGCGGCGGCTACCATTCAGCTGGTTGCCGATACGCAGATACATAGGTTCCGTAATGCGCATCCCGGTCAGTACTGCAATGTGGGCCTGTGGCGTAAGGGCAGGCATCCCAATTACTTTGGCGAGATGCTGATGTGGTGGGGTGTCTGGGTGATGTATGCCTCAGGGGGAGGCCTTGACTGGTGCATCCTGTGCCCTGTGGCAATGAGTGCCCTCTTCCTGCTGGTGAGCATTCCCATGATGGAGCGGCGGCAACGGAAGAACAAACCCGGCTATGAGGAATACCGGAAACGTACCAGAATGTTGATATAAGAGGAAAAGAGGGCCCGAAGCTCTCTTTTTTTTTATCCATACGCTGCATCCTTTTGCAGCCCGATTTGGTGTTTTGGTTGCAAAATGCAAGGTGGTATGGTTATATTTCTTGATTTATGTCAACAAAAAGTATTTGCAACAATACAAAAAGCAAGTAATATTTGCAGAATAGTTACAAAAAGCTATACCTTTGCATCGAAATCATTGCAATGTGACAATAGGACGCTCATTAATTAACACTTTAAGGTATGAAAAAGATTGAAGCAATTATCCGAAAGACGAAGTTTGAGGATGTGAAGGAAGCATTGCTCAGCTCGGACATCGACTGGTTTGAGTATCACGACGTACACGGCATTGGCCAGAGCCGACAGGAACGCATCTATCGTGGCGTGCAGTACTCTACGGATGTCATAGAGCGCGTGGCAATAACCATTGTCTGCCGCGACCAGTTCCTGGAGCCTACCATCAAGGTTATCATAGAAACGGCACACACGGGCGAGGTTGGCGACGGTCGCATCTTCGTGAGCGAAATGATTGACACATGGAGCATCCGTACGGGTGAGCATGGTGACACGGTGCTGAGAGATAAGAAGTAAGAAGACCCTCTCCCCGCTCCCCCTCTATGGGGAGGGCCTTTATAAGATTCAATTCATTAACATTAAAAGAATGACCCTATAGCTCTCAGGCGTCAATCGCTCCCCTCCATAGAGGGAGGGGATGGGGGTGGGTCTTTTATTATGGATACTTTATCATTATCACTAGATACTGTATGGATGTTGTTGGCTGCTATGTTGGTATTCTTTATGCAGCCGGGCTTTGCGCTGTGCGAGGCAGGTTTTACACGCAGTAAGAATACGGCAAACATCCTGTTCAAGAACTTTGTCGACTTTATGTTCGGCTCTTTGTTGTTCTGGTTTGTAGGCTTTGGCCTGATGTTCGGAAGCGATGCGCTGGGAGGCTTCGTTGGTTTGCCTAACTGGGGCGACCTCTCCTTCTACAAGGGCGATCTGCCCGTTGAGGGTTTCCTCATCTTCGAGACCGTCTTCTGCGCGACCTCTGCCACTATCGTCAGCGGTGCCATGGCAGAGCGCACCAAGTTCTCGATGTACGTTATTTACAGCGCCATGATCTCGCTGTTCATCTACCCCATAGAGGGTCACTGGACGTGGGGCGGCGGATGGCTCTGCAACGATGCTGTCGACAGCTTTATGATGACAACCTTCGGCGACACCTTCCATGACTTTGCCGGTTCTGCCATCGTTCACAGCGTGGGTGGTGTCTTGGCTCTGATAGGTGCTTTGGCGCTGGGTGCCCGTCGTGGCAAGTACGGCAAGGACGGTAAGAGTCGTGCTATCCCCGGTCACTCTCTGACAATGGCTGCCCTGGGTGTGTTCATCCTGTGGTTCGGCTGGTTCGGTTTCAACCCCGGCTCTCAGTTGGCTGCCTCTGGCGAGGTGAACCGCATAGCCATCAGTCATGTATTCCTGACAACTAACCTGGCTGCTGCTGCCGGTGGTGTGGCAACAATGTTCCTGACCTGGCTCAAATATAAGAAACCCTCTTTCTCTCTGACATTGAACGGCGTGCTGGCAGGCCTTGTAGGTATCACAGCCGGTTGCGACCTGGTATCTCCCGTAGGTGCCGTTATCATCGGCCTTATCTGCGGTACGGTACTGGTATTCGCCATCGAGTTCATAGATCATGTACTGCACATCGATGACCCCGTTGGTGCCAGCTCTGTTCACGGTGTCTGCGGTATCCTGGGAACCTTGTTGACAGGTCTGCTCTCTACCAGCAACGGTGCTCTGTATGGACATGGATGGGGCTTCTTCGGAGCCGAACTGTTCGGTATCCTCATCATTGACCTCTGGGCAGCTGCTTGCGGTATCATCCTCTTCTATACTATCAAGAAGGTTCATGGCTTGCGTGTTCCCGCCCGCATCGAGGATGAAGGTCTGGATATCTACGAGCATGGAGAGACTTGCTATAATTAGGTCCCTCTAATGTAGAAAAAAACATTAAAAACCCCACTCGTGATGGCTGAGGGCGATGCCCTATCGTATTGCCCCGTTACCATTGTGCCTGAGAGCAAGCTCTCGCACATGGCAACAGACCACTACGGTTTTGTACCAAAACTCAGCCTTCATGAGTGGAAAAACCCCGCCCTTCGGGCTAAAAAACCTATTTTCCCATGAGCTGTTTTTCAGTGGAGCGAAGCGGAACGGTGTTTTTCCTCTGGAGATGTCTTAAGTTGCGAAGCAACGTGTGATGATGTCAGGGCTTGTGTGTGAGCTTGCTCACAGACACAGAGCCATGACGTCGGCACTGATGCTCGAAGAGCAAAAACATCGGAAGAGGGGTTTTTATGGTTTTTGTTAAAAATATCCCCCAATTATTAATCATTTAAAGAAATAATCTTATGAAAACTATATCTAAAAGAGGCTCTATCATCATAGGGCTAGTGACACTATTATCAGTATCAATAACCCTTTCTGCACAAGATAAAGTGGAGGCAAATCTGGGCCTTGACCTCGTAAACCAATACATCTGGCGTGGTCAGGATTTGGGAAATGTATCGTTGCAACCTACCCTTGGCGCATCATGGAAGGGTTTGAGCCTGTCGGCTTGGGGGAGTGTAGGCATCACTCGTGCCGAGGATACCAAGGAGCTGGATCTGACCCTCAGCTATAGCACTAAGGGCTTTACGGTGGGTTTGACCGACTACTGGTTCTCAGACGGCAGCTACTTCCAGTACAAGGCGCACAAGACCACCCATATCTGGGAAGGATACATCGGTTATGACTTCGGGTTCCTCTCTGCTACATGGTACACCAACTTTGCCGGCGATGATGGTAAGAACAACAGCCTGAAGCGTGCCTACAGCAGCTATCTGGAGTTGATTGCCCCCTTCACCCTGGCAGGTCTCGACTGGGAAGGTAGCGTAGGCATTGTGCCCTGGGCGACTACCTCATACGGTACCACCGGCTTTGCCTGCACCAATGTAGGACTGAAGGCCACCAAGGATTTTCTTATTAAGGAGAAGTACCACCTCCCCGTCTTTGTGGGTCTCAATGCCAACCCCGACAGCGGCAAGGTTTATATGCTCTGCGGCGTAGGATTCAGTCTTTAGTTAATAACGACCTTCCTGCCGTTGTTGATATAGACACCTTTTGAGGTGGGCTTGCCTTTCAGGCGGACACCGTCCAAGGTGTACCATGCCCTGCTATCTGAGAAGGTGGCGGGGCTTTTTATGCCTGTGATGATGGAGTGGTACTGACTTTGATAACGGGTGGGGATTTCCTTCTCCGGCTTCCATATCTTGAAGGCTCCGCAGAGGTGCAGCATGGACAGATAATGCACCAGGCCATCGTAGTAGCGATACTGACCTGTCATGAGTCTTGCGTCCCATGCCATCCTGAGGTTCTTTCGGATGATGTCCTCGTATCCGGGTGTGCTCATCAGGGCATAGCATGCTACGGCATTGCTTCCCACCTGTCCCAGAGTGTACGATTCGCTGGGCCCTGAGCCGTCCCAGTTGAATCTGGCATGTGAGTATCCGTCGGCCTCGAAGAAGTCGATGATTCTCTTTGCCATTACCTGCTGGCGCTCTGCATCCACGCCGAACAGGTAGTAATCCATACCGAAGTTCATGGCGCAGCGAACGGCATCATACATGTATTTGACGGCATTGCGGTTGTAGCTCTCTGAGTGTGGTGTGCCGTCGAAGTTGTTATAGTCGGAGAAAAGGCCCGATGTGCGGTGTGAACTTTTGTACAGGTGGGTACGGGTGGCTGTAGTGGCATTCTTCCACTTGTCTTTGTTGGTGTCTGTCCATCTGGAAAAGAGGTCCACGTATGCCGGCAGGTCATAAGAGGGGTCTGAGAAGGTGCAGGCATTGTAGGGTTGGAAGGTGATGATGTAATAAGCTTCGTTGAACAGCGATCCGGAGCCGTTCTTCCAGCATCTGCTCAGGATGTACTGTGCATCCTGCATGTAGCGGGCATCGTGCCAACGGTTGGCGGCAAAGAGCAGGGCCATCATGAAATACATCTCGGCATCGGGGCAGTTGTTGCGGTCCTTCATCACACCGGCGGTGCTGTTCTGCCAGGCAAAATAGCCGTCCCATTCGCCGTACTTGGTCCACATGTGTGCCTTTGCCCAGTTCCATAGCCTGTCGAACTCCTCCTTGTGGTTTGTCTGCACACAAATCATCATGCCATAAGAAATACCCTCCGAGCGGACATCGTTGTTGCCGGTATCCTTGATGTAGGCTTCGCCTCTGCCGGATTCATAATAGATAACCTGATTATATCCGCCCTTGAAGTAGTGGTTCCATAGTTCGTCCAGCTTGGCCTGAATCTCTGCATCCGTCTTGCCCAGATAGGTCTTGAAGGGGCTGGTGTAGTTGCCAGTGTAGTAGGCGCCGCCATATTGGGGGGATTCTTCTGTGGGGCCAAAGTAGCCGCCGTTCTCGTCGAAATAGTTCTGCGCCCACGTCTTGGCGGCGGTGGATGCAACAAGAATCATAAGTGCTGCGGCCCTCAGAAATGTGAGCCTGTGTGCTTTTTTTCTCATACTCTTAGTCTTCAGAAACATGTTACTGTGTGCTTTCCTTAAGAAATGCAGGGCAAAGGTATAAATTTTTGCAGCAAGTGAGTGTATAAAGGGGTAGATTTTTTTGTCTATATGGTAAAGGATAACAGCTGAAAATGTGTTTCCGTAGGACAACTTTATAATTATATTATAGCCTATTGGGGGTAATTTGTGTTAAATATATCATCTTAATCAAAATAATTTATCTTTTTGTTTGAAATAAGTTTGAAATTTAACCAAAACGACGTACCTTTGCGGCGAAATTATGCAAATTGATAATGAATAACACAGCAAGATAATGAAAACCAATTACATCTTTGTTACAGGCGGCGTTGTCTCTTCACTTGGCAAGGGAATTATTTCTGCCAGCATAGGCAAGCTGCTGCAGGCACGCGGCTACAAGGTCACTATTCAGAAGTTTGACCCGTACATCAACATCGACCCCGGTACGCTGAACCCCTACGAGCATGGGGAGTGCTATGTAACGGAGGATGGTTTCGAGACTGACCTGGATCTGGGTCACTACGAGCGCTTTACGGGTATCCGCACCACTCGTAACAACAGCATCACCACAGGCCGTATATACAAGACGGTAATAGACCGTGAACGCCACGGCGACTACTTGGGTAAGACCATTCAGGTAGTGCCACATATCACCGACGAGATAAAGAGAAGAATGCTTCGCTCAGAAGTTAGCGAGTCAACAGAATACGACTTCGTTATCACAGAGGTAGGCGGTACCATTGGTGACATTGAGAGTGCACCCTTTATGGAGGCTATCCGACAGCTCAGATGGGAGTTGGGTCGCAACGCTGTCTGCGTACATCTGACCTACGTTCCCTATCTGAAAGCCGCTGACGAGTTGAAGACCAAGCCCACGCAGCATAGCGTTAAGGAGTTGCAGGGAATGGGTATCCAGCCTGATATTTTGGTACTTCGTACCGAACGCCACCTCGACGACAGCATGCGTATGAAGGTGGCTTCTTTCTGTAATGTGGACCTTGAATGTGTGGTGCAGAGCGAGGATATGCCCAGCATCTACGAGGTACCCGTCAGCATGCAGAAGCAGGGCCTTGATGCCGCCATCATGCGTAAGATTGGCATCCCCGTAGGCGAGACACCTGCCATGAAGCCCTGGCACAACTTCCTGGACAAGCAGCGCAACGCTACCCGCGAGGTGCACATCGGCCTTGTTGGTAAGTACGACCTCCAAGATGCCTACAAGAGTATCCGCGAGAGCCTGAATCTGGCTGGTATCTACAACGATGTGAAGGCCAAGCTGCACTTTGTGAACAGCGAGGAGATTACAAAGCAGAATGTAGCCGAGAAGCTGCAGGGTCTGCAGGGCATCGTTGTTTGTCCCGGCTTCGGTCAGCGTGGTATAGAGGGCAAGATTATAGCAGCAGAATACACCCGCACCCATGACATCCCCACCTTCGGTATCTGCCTGGGTATGCAGATGATGGTGATAGAGTTTGCCCGCAACGTGCTGGGTTACAAGGATGCCAATAGTGCTGAATTTGCAGAAGTTGACAAGTTAACAAGTAAACAAGTAGACAAGTTGGGTGCAGATTCTAACAACTCGTCAACTCACTTTGTTATCGACATCATGGAGGAGCAGAAGAACATCACCCAGATGGGCGGTACCATGCGACTGGGTGCCTATGAGTGTGAGCTGAAAGAGGGTAGCCGTGTCTTTGAGGCCTACGGCAAGGAATCAATGATTCAGGAAAGGCACAGGCATCGCTATGAGTTCAACAACAAGTACAAGGAGGAGTACGAGCAGAACGGTATGAAGTGCGTGGGTATCAATCCCACCGCAAATCTGGTAGAGATAGTAGAGATTCCGGAGAAGAAGTGGTACATAGGTACCCAGTTCCACCCCGAATACTCTTCTACGGTACTGCATCCGCACCCCTTGTTCATGAACTTCGTGAAGGCATGCAGCATCTTGTAATAACGAAAGGGCCGGCATCGAAATAACGGAATAACGATATAACGTTATAACGACAATTGAAATAAAGCCGGCCAGAAAAGAAAGAAGAATATGGAACAGCTGAAACATGAATGCGGCGTGGCGCTGGTAAGACTACTGAAGCCCCAAAGCTATTACGAGCATAAGTACGGAACAAAATCCTACGGCCTGAACAAACTCTATCTGATGATGGAGAAGCAGCACAACCGTGGCCAGGAAGGTGCGGGTATTGCCTGCGTGAATATGAATGCTGCCGTAGGAACGGAATATATGTTGCGCGAGAAGGCGCTGGGCAAGGATGCCATAACAGAGATATTTGATAGGGTAACCCCTCTCCAACTCCCCCGAGGGGGAGCGGATGATGCTCAGGAAGCCTCCCCTCGGGGAGGTTGGTGGGGGTCTCAGCTCTACATGGGACACCTCCGTTACTCTACCACAGGAAAGAGCGGCTTGCAGTACGTGCACCCCTTCCTGCGTCGTAACAACTGGAGGGCCAAGAACCTGTGTCTGTGCGGCAACTTCAACATGACCAACATAGACGAGATATTCGGCAAGATGGTACAGCAAGGCCAGTCGCCCCGTATCTACAGCGACTCTTACATCACCCTGGAGCTGATGGGACACCGTCTGGATCGTGAGGTGGAGCGCTGCTATGTAGAGGCCAAAGAGAAAGGCCTGGAGAATACGGATATCACACGCTACATTGAGGAGCACGTGCAGATGGGCAATGTGCTGCGCACTACCATGAAGGATTATGACGGCGGCTACGTGATGTGCGGCCTTACGGGCAGTGGCGAGATGTTTGCCATGCGCGACCCCTGGGGCATCCGTCCCGCCTTCTTCTACAAAGACGACGAGGTGATTGCCGTTGCCAGCGAGCGTGCTGTGCTGCAGACAACCTTCGACCTCACCTGCGAGGATGTTCAGGAACTGCCTGCCGGTCAGGCGCTGATTATCCATCAGGACGGCACATCCTCTCTTGAGACAATA
>JAFZIL010000021.1 GCA_017554385.1 Prevotella sp.
CTCAGTTATTATGTGATGATAAATAAATAACTTGGTACAAATAATTAATGGAACACGAAGATACGAAGACACGAAGTTTTTCGTTCTCGTGAAATAATCTTCCTTTCTTCGTTTCTTCGTGTTTAGTTAAAATCATACCCACTTATTTATTTACGATTTTTATATATTTTGATATGTCTACTTTTTACTGTCATACTATCATTTCAGTTGTTAATATTTTGATTTAAAATATGTTACAGAATGATAGTAAATGTGATAGTATGATAGTATTTTCGGGAATAGCTTGCAAAATTGGATTGTTTTTTAGTATCTTTGCAGTATGGACATGAGGGGCGAGCGCCCTCCGTCTCTGCTGCAGCAGAAGAACATCCGCGACCTGTGGTTTCTAAACTGGAAACCAATGGTTTCTTACGGAGAAACCGATGGTTTCTACTTTGGAAACCGATGGTTTTCTTTTGAGAAACTCTCATAATGGATGATGATCTTAAATAGTATAATGACATGAAACTGCCATTGATAAGAAGAGACCAGCATAACCAGATGCATGTGTCGAAGAAGCCCTTTAAGGCTCTCATGGAGCGCATCAAGAAACTTACTATCATACTATCACTTTTACTATCACAAAGATAATAAACTGATTGTGAGTCGTTTATGTGTGTTTAGTGATAGTATGATAGTATTTTCTGATGGAATTACTATATTTATGGAATTCATTCTGATAACAGAAAAGGACTTTTAATAGTACATGGCTTGTTTCTCAGAAAAATCCTTTCAGTTCCTCGTCGTTGGCCTGATATTGCTTCTCGTTCAAATACTTCAGGATGCTTTTGAGGCGTGCTACTTCCCCCGTCTTTGAAAGATCCCGAAAGAGTAATTTCAGTTGGGGGTCATCCACAGACGTGGTTGACTTGGTCTTTACTTTCAAGCTCTCAAGGTCTGGTTTCAAACCATACTTAGAAAGGTCAATACCAGCGTCATTAGCACAGGTGAGAATGAAGGTTTCCATAGCCTCTTTCTCATCTCCGATTTTGATGAGATAATGAGGTTTCTTGGGGTGGCGAAATAAATGCAGTAGAGGACTTTCTACAATCAATAGAAATTGTTCAAAATAGTCCAACTTACGCTTGTCATTATCTACTATTCCTACAGCAAAATTATCGGAAAAACGGCCTGTTTTCATTTCCTTGGCAACAGAGGGACAGCCTTTATTGTGATTAACGTCATTACCAAGAAGAATGCTGATAAGTGTGGTGTCCACAAAGCATTCTGGCATGATTTCATTACATCGGTTACTCATGGCCTAAAGTCTCTATATTGAAGAATGCATCGACACCGTCTTCGTAAATTTCCTGTATGTCTTGCGCTGTAGCCTGTCTCACTTCTGACATACCATCATCACCGTTTGGCTGAATATAGAAAAGTCCAAAGTCATAGTTTGTTCGCTCTAACATATCACCTAAGATGTAAGGACTATGGGTGGCAATGAAAATACGATTGTGATGACGGCCTTCGGCTAGGGTCATCAGAAACTGAATGAGCACCCCCTGTGTGGGAGGGAAGAGATTTTGTTCTGGTTCTTCAAGAAATATATCACAATGGTGGGTTGTAATGAATTGCTCAGAAATTCTTTCGAGCAAATCAAAAGCCTCTTGATGGTACTGCGTATTGCCAAAACCGTCGTCCCATATCATGCGTTCTTCTTTGCCGGCACCTATAAGCAATCGGAGTTCATCCTGATGCTCAATGTAGTATTTCGTAAGTGCATTGAGAACTTGTCCTCTTTCCTTGTTTTTCCCAAAACTACCGGCATCTTTCGTACGATATTTTTCACTTGTGATATAACTTAAAAGCACCAGTAGGGGAATAAGTGACTGGAGACCACTGGAAGAATTTGTAAACTTCATGGTCTTATCATTACCCATGCGCACATTGTCTGATTTATTCGTGGGGTCATAGTAGTAAGATACACCGAGGTTAAGTACCTCATACCCAGCAGTCATCGACTTACGGGCATCCTCCCAATCGGCCATAAAATCCTGAATGTTATTACCGTCGAACTTTACCTGAAACCAGTTGGGTATAGCAGCTACAAGATTGCGCTCAGACGGAATATAACTCACTTTGGAACGCTGATATTTCCAGCGACCAGATTTCCATTCAAAACTAAACTTGCGATGCTTGTGAGTATAGGAAAAACACATGTAGTCTGACTCATAAGCAATCTCGGTATCTTCGCTAACGAAATCATCCATTTTGTGGAATTGAATCAACTGCTGGATAAAGGCATCTCCATGATTAAAACGCTCTGTACCCTGCTCAATCTCAATACGCTTTTCCACCCAAGTACAGTAACATGCTGTCTTAAGCAAACAGCTTTTACCACTGCTCTGCTCACCTATAACGACATTAACATTCTTCAGATCGATGTTTGCTGAGCGGATAGGACCGAGGTGACGAATAATCAGATTTCGCTTTCCTAATTCCACGTTCTGTTCCATTGTATTCTTTTGCATTTTTTTCTAAGCTACAAAATTACAAATTCTTTTGGAGAATTAAGCAATAATAGGCAAAAATTACACATTATTAATAGATATAGACTCGCGAAGGTGGTCGCAAGGAAGGTAAATGGGTTATTAAGATAGAAAAGTAGGGAATGGGATTAAAGTGAAATAGTATTCAGTGGTGCAAATGTAGTGCATTCGGTTAATGTAAAAATCCGCAAGATTCTGTTAATCAGTGTCTTGCGGATTTTAAAAAGTGATTCCGTTGGGACTCGAACCCAAGACCCACAGCTTAGAAGGCTGTTGCTCTATCCAGCTGAGCTACGGAACCAGAATGATTTTTGCTTTTAGCGGGTGCAAAGGTAGGCATTTTTTTGCGAACAGCCAAATTTTCAGACACGAAATCTGATGTAGGCGCGGTCGTCGAACGAATTATTGCCTTGCATGAAGGCTTTTGTGGCCTTGAAGGCTCCGATGTTCAGCGGGTCTTCAGCCTTCTGCCGTGCCAGTCGGGCCTCTGAAGCTTCGAGTGTAGGCTCAAGGAAGGGATAGCCGTCGGAGGCAAGTACGATCTCCCAAGGTTGGAAGTCGAGGGTGATGATGCGGACGTGGCGCTCGTCGACGGGGAATCCGTCGACCACGCTGTAGCCGTTGTTCTGATGCTTCATGGTCTCGAGCATGTGGGGGATGATGGCAGCACGGGCGGTGTCGTCGACGAGGAAATGCTCCTTGGGCTCTTTGCTGGCCAGGATGATGGCGGCGCGCTGCTCGGCCAGCTCCTGTTCGTAGGGCTTGGGGTTGTCGTAGTAGTCACCTCCGACGAGGCACTGGCAGTCGCCAATCATCCAAATCTCGCGACGCAGACGGCTATAGACGATGCACGAAGCGGTGAGTCGCTCCTCGGGATGGTCGGCCAGGTAGGGAAGCCGGGACTTGCGGTAGTGGCGGGCGATGGCTCTTGTTGCTCCTGAGCAGAACTGATGGCACGTGAGGTCTTTGCTCGCCTTGCGCATGTAGCGGGAGATGATCTGCATGGCATAGCGTCCGTTGGAGCTGAAGAGGCTGTAGCGGCGCGTGGCCTTCGAGGTAGAGCCGTCGATGACGGCGATATAGTCAGGGGTGACGACGACGCCGTCCTCGCTTTTCTTCGCGGGGTTCTTGGGGATGAGGGCTTGTTCGATGATGGTCATAGGGTGACTGGGGCTTATGGGACTTATGAGGCTCATGGGGCTTATTGGGCTCATGGGACTTATTGGGCTCATGGGACTTATGGGACTGAGGACCATTGTAAAGCTTGCTGATGAGGTCGGGACGCCCGATGCGACGCAGGCTCTGCTCTATGTTGCGGCGTTCCTCGGGCTTGTACCAGAAGAAGTACTGTCGTTGGGCAAGCTTCTCGCGAGGTGTCTTGGCCGAGAAGACGGGTTCGAGCGTGTAGGGATCATAGCCTGTGTACCAGGTCTCGGTAGAGACGGTCATAGGGGTAGGCGTAAAGTCCTGAACCTGTTCGAGTTGGAAGTCGAGCTGCTTGGTCTGCACAGCAAGCTCGGCCATGTCGGCTTCATGGCATCCGGGATGGCTGCTGATGAAGTAAGGGATGATTTGCTGACGCAGGTTTTCCTCGCGGTTGATGCGGTCGAAGATACGCTTGAACTCGTGGAACTGGCTGAACGATGGCTTGCGCATGAGCATGAGCACACTGTCGCTGGTATGCTCGGGAGCCACCTTCAGTCGTCCGCTGACGTGTCGGCAGATGAGTTCGCGGGTATATTCCATAGCGGCACGGTTGGCAGCCTCGTCCTTGCTGCGGTAGAGTAGGAGGTCGTAGCGCACACCACTGCCTATGAAGCTCTTCTTGATGCCCGGCAGGGCGTCGACGGCGCGGTAGATGTCAAGCAGCTGCGAGTGGTTGGTATCAAGGTTGGGGCATATCTGCGGATGGATACAGCTGGGGCGCTTGCAGCGTTCGCAGGCATTGAGGTTGCGTCCGTGCATGCCGTACATGTTGGCCGAGGGACCTCCGAGGTCGGAGAGGTAGCCCTTGAAGTCGGGCATCTGGATGACCTGCTTCACCTCCTTGAGGATGCTTTCCTTGGAGCGGCAGGTGATGAACTTCCCCTGGTGGGCCGAGATGGTACAGAAGGCACAGCCTCCGAAGCAGCCTCGATGGATGTTGACGCTGTGCTTGATCATGTCGAAAGCCGGGATGCGCTTGCCCTTGTACTTAGGATGCGGCTGTCGCGTATAGGGAAGGTCGAACGAAGCATCGAGCTCGGCTGTGGTCATGGGGGGATAGGGAGGGTTGACAACGACAGCAAGTGTAGAGTGTAGAGTGTAGAGTGTAGAGTTCTTGCCTTGCAAGCGTCCTTCGGCCGAGCGTGCTGCCGCGGTTGTTCCTGTTGCGTTAGCAAATTGTTCACTATTCACTTTTCCCTTTTCACTAAAAAGTGGTTGTATCAGACGCTTGGCGTGCATCATGTTCGACTGCTCTTCAATATGGCGGAAGTTCTCGGCCTGACAGCGTTTGTCGGCAAGGCACTTCTCGTGGCTGTGGAGCACGATGTCGTCGGGGGTGGGAGTAACATCGCTGGCGAGGTAGACCGTCTGGGGAATGTCACGGATATGACTGACTGGCTCGCCCTCGTCTAATCGTCGGGCCAACTCGACGATTGGCTTCTCGCCCATGCCGTAGATGATAAGGTCGGCTCCGCTATCGCAGAGGATGCAGGGGCGCAGCTTGTCCTGCCAGTAGTCGTAGTGGGTGAGTCGGCGCAGCGATGCCTCAATACCGCCCAGCACCACAGGTACGTCAGGATAGAGCTGCTTGAGAATACGGGTGTAGACGATGGTGGGATACTCAGGTCGCATGTCATGGCGCCCGTCGGGAGAGTAGGCATCTTCAGAGCGCAGTCGACGTGCAGCGGTGTACTTGTTGACCATCGAGTCCATGCAGCCTGGGGCAATGCCGAAGAAGAGGCGCGGGCGTCCCAGCTTCTTGAAGTCGCGGTAGTCGCCATGCCAGTCGGGCTGGGGCACGATGGCCACACGGTATCCGGCACTCTCCAGCACCCTGCCGATGACAGCAGCACCAAACGAGGGGTGGTCGACATAGGCGTCGGCAGAGAACAGGATGATGTCCACCTCATCCCATCCTCGCAGCTCCAACTCCTTCTTCGTCGTTGGCAGAAAATCAGTCAGTCTATACTCCACTAATTCTTCACTCAAAATTCTTACTCGCGTAGCGATAACTCTTAATTCTTAACTCTTAACTCTTAACTAATTAAACGGTGTTCCCTGAAAGGCCCGCTTGGTCGTGCCGAGGTTATCGTTTGACTGGTTTTTCCAGTTGATGAACAGCAATACGAGCTGTTGAAGTCCGTAGGCCTTCATGTTGGGGTGATATACCACGTCGAGACAGAGGTCGAGCAGGTCCTTGTCGGTAACCGATTCCGACTCGAGTAGCGAGCGGATATTAAGCTTCAGTTTGTCGAGCACTTCTTCGTCGACATAGCCTGTTGAATCGATGAGATCGCGGAACAGCTGGTAACGCTCGATGGTTTGCAAGTGTTGGTCGGTCACTTCGATGGTTCGGGTTCCGGATGCGTTTGTTTGGATTTTTGCCATGATAGTCTTTAGATTTAGAGTGATTGATTATTTAATTAGAAATTTCATGAGTCCTTGCATAATGGCCTTCCGCTTGCCTGGCTCCTTGATGCACTCGAAGGGAAAACCCATGGTCAGGCAGCGATAGTCGTTGCCGTCGTAAGCCACAGCGGCACTGCTCTTGTCACCGTAAGCCATCGCACTGAAAGCGCTGTTGCCTGCGGGTAGCAGCACGTCGGTATGATGGGCAGCATAGTGCTGCTCGTTCAGGAGATGATGGTAGCCGAACTCGATGCCGAGGCCCTGAACCATGCCCGACGCTGACTGGTTCTGACCAGCAAAGCGGCACTTCAGCAGACGCTCTAAGAAGGCTTGCTGGTCGGCAGTGGTGGCATCGGTGCCGATATAGGCTCCGCTGACAAGGAGCGACTTGCCTTGTTCAGTAGCAATGAGCATGGCCTGCTGCACGTCAGCGGTAAGCGCCTTGTAGGGCACAAGGCTATGGCCGTCGTCATAGTCGAGACCCAGCATTAAGTCGATGGCAGCAAAGTCCTGTAACGGCATCTGCAGCACGGCGTCGGAAGAGCAACTGGCGATGTTGTACTTCATGGCCGACTGGATGGCCTCGGCATGGAGGCGCACGTCGTTGAAGTCGTTGCCCGCGATGAAACATCCTGCCAGCTCGTCGGTAGAGAAGCCAAGGCCGGTAGAATCGGTGGCACCGAGGCGGTTGGTGTCGAACACCTGCTGTTGTCCAAGCCATCCACAGGTACGTCCGTAGCTGACGCCAGGGTCAACGTCGAGCCGGAAGCCCTGTCCGCTGATGGCAGGCGAGGAGAGCCGGTGGAAACCATCGACGATGAGCACCGAGTGCTTCGCCTCTGGCGTGTATAATGCCGAGAGGGTCTGGGTGGGGAAGCTGATGCCGCCCTTGTTGGCTGCCCGTACCTGGAAACTGTAGAGCACACCTGGGCGCAGGCGTACGGAATAGCTGTTGTGGTTGACGTGAACACCGTTGTCGAACGCGTCATTACCCATCGCGGTGTAGACGATGTAGCCGTTGGGATAGGCACTCGGCTCTTGCGGGTCCTCGGCAGGTGTCCAAGAAAGACGAGCCTCACCGTGACGTTCGTCCAGTTCAATCCTGAAAGAGGTAGGAGCCAGCGGTGTCACCACAGCCGAACGGTTGTGTTTCTCGCTGATATAGCGCAGAAGGGTCTTATAGACAGAGCGGGCCAGCGTGAAGCGGAAGTTGGGATCCTGTCCGTAGCGCATGTCGCCGAAGTTCTGATGCGACATGGTCTCGAGGATGGCTGAAGGCACGAGGGGATTGCGTGACTCAGAGTAGTTGCGGTCGTAGACCTCGCGTTTGGTCCATTCGCCATAGACGGCCTTCAGGTCCTTGGTGGTGTTGTCAAGCAACAGGTCGGCAAGTTCTCGCGACATGGTACGGCTCTTTCCTGCAGCAAGCAGGGAGTCACCGAAATGGGTGGTACAGATAGTCAGCGTGCCGTAGACACCTCTTCCGGTGTCGGTGTGGCCGGCATCGCTATGAATGGCCAGTGCCAGTTCGATAGGTACATGACGACCCACGCTGTCAGGTGCATAGACAGAGCCACCGCAAAGCAGGTTGGTCATCAGCGATCGGCTGTTGATATCGTCACCATAGTCGTTATTGCCTTGCTTGGAGGAGTAGACCTCGTAGGGCATGCCAGCCCACTGCGCATAATAGCGTGAACCCTCAAGACAGCGTGGAAGGCCGCTGGTGCGTCCTCCTCTTTCTATGTTTCCCATCCCTCCGCCGAAGCGCACAGCATCGGTAGTCACCACGCCTTGGTGCGAGCTGTGGTTGCTCAGCACTATGCGGTTCCGGTGGCTGGAGCCTTTCTCGAAGTCGAAGGTGCCCAAATAAACCCACGTGGAGCCGCCCATCTGCTGGTTGACGAGGAAGTCGGTCTTCTGACCTTTATGCCATACGGTATAATGGGCATCGTCAACGCTGTTGGGCAACGTCTGATAGCTCACGTAGACGGCGTAGCGTCCGTCCTCGGGAAGATTGGGCTGATAGGTAGCCGTGCAGAGCTTGGATTTGGAACGGGTCGTCTCCACCATCCTTGCCGTCCCTGCCTCGAAAGGATTCTCCCCATCGTGGTAGTCGCCTTCGTGGAAGGCAAATCCTTTGTCGGGTGAATCGTTCCACGTATGACGGTAGTTCTGTTCCTGATAACTGATGAGAGATGCTGCCATATCGTTGTCGACAATCACCTCATGGCGCTGCCAGTCGCGTTCTCTCGGGGTGAAGACCACAGCACCGGCATTCTCGAGCATCGGGATGAGATAGGGTACGACGATGGTCTGCGTGAACAGGTCCTCGTTGGTACAGAACAGCGAAGGACGTTGCCACTCCCAACTCAACGTGTGCTGATCGTAGTAACGGCCGTGGCTTGCCCATACGGAGAGATGTCGGCCATTGAGGCCGTGCGTGGTGGTACTGGGCTGAGAGGCGTTTCTCACCCACGGCATCACGTCATTGTCGATGTCGTCCCAGGTAGTGGATTGGGCTTGGCTCCCAATGATAAAAAGATGAAGGATAATGAGTGATAAACTGATTTGTACAGTCCATCGGTAGTTTTCCAAAATGGTACAAAATGGGAAAACGCGCTCTTTATCCTTCATGAATATCTCGTTATTAATTAGTTGGCTACAAGCCAGTTGCAAAGTTATCCGGAATCTTTCCCTTGAAGTCCTTGAAGTAGGTCTTGATTTCAAGCATGTCGGCTTCCAGATCACCTGTCGGGTGGATGGTATGGGTACACTGAATGAGTCGGCGTTCGTAGTCAAGGCCATAGAGAAGGATGGGAAGGTTGGCTTTCAAGGCAATAAAATAAAACCCCTTCTTCCATTCCTCCGTGCGCGAACGGGTGCCCTCGGGGGTGATACACAGATGGAACTCTTGCTGCTTCTTTGCTGTTTCAGCCATCGAGTCGGTCATGCTGGTATGCTTCTGTCTGTAGACGGGAATGCCACCAAGACTCTTGAAGATAGGTCCAAGAGGCCAGAAGAACCATTCTTTCTTCATGAGAAAATGGCTCTTGATGCCGTTAGCGCGACTATAGAGAAGCCCGATGATGAAATCCCAGTTGCTGGTATGAGGAGCCAGGCAGATGATGTATTTGTCGGGATGTTCTTCTGTAACCTCCGTTGTCCATCCCATTCTTTTGTACAACAAGTAGTTGCTAATCTTCCTCCACATTTACAGCGTGTTGATATGGTCAATGATTTCACTCACCTGAGCAGCAAACTTCTCACGCAAGTCCTTAAAATATTTACTCTGCGCCATGCCTGGTTCTGGATGAGACACACGGCAGATGAAGTCGCTCTGCATTCTGATGATGGAATGAAGCAGGGCGTTGGCGTTGTCCTCGTGGTCTTCTGCACCATAGAGAGAAGCTGCTACACACTCGGCGAACAGTTCCTCGCAGATGGCATTAATAGCCTTTTTCAGTGATCTTTTATTTGCCATAGGAATGAATCTTTGGGATTTATTCGCCAAAGATAAGAAAAAAAAATCAGATGACAAAGAGTTTTTTCACTTTTTCGACAAAAATATTTGTTGTTATGACAAAAGCGTTATAACTTTGTACCCGAAACGGATAATACGGATATGAAAGAAATGAATACATCAGAAGCCAAATGCTTGATGAAAGACTCGATTTTGATACTGAGTGGAGGCATGGACAGCGTTACCATGCTATATGACTATCAGGAGCGCATTGCGCTGGCCTTGTCGTTCGACTACGGTTCTAACCATAACGCAAAAGAGATTCCTTTTGCCCGTATGCATTGCGAACGGCTGGGCATTGAGCATATCATCATCCCGCTTGCCTTCATGGGACAATACTTCACGAGTTCGCTGCTTCAGGGCAGTGATTCCATCCCTGAGGGTCACTATGCCGATGAGAACATGCGTTCGACGGTAGTTCCTTTTCGCAATGGCATCATGCTCAGCGTGGCAGTAGGCATGGCTGAGAGTCGCGGACTGAAACATGTGATGATGGCTAATCACGGAGGCGACCACACCATCTATCCAGATTGCAGGCCCGAGTTTGTGCAGGCCTTCAGTGAAGCTGCCCGTACGGGAACGTATCCAGGAATCACGCTGCTGTCGCCATACACCAACCTGACGAAGGGACAGATAGCTGCCAGAGGAAAGACGCTCGGCATCGACTATGCCGAAACGTGGTCGTGCTATAAAGGTGGCGAGAAACACTGTGGACGCTGTGGAACGTGTGTGGAACGCAAAGAGGCTTTGGCCGAGGCGGGCATTCCTGACCCTACCGTTTACGAATAACTATTCTTTAGAATGGAAAAAAGAACTGGCAACTATTCTTCGTTGGCCAGTTCTTTGTCGTGTTGCTCATAGGCATTGACGATCCGTGTCACCAGTTTGTGCCTGACGATGTCGGTCTTGTCAAGCCTGACGACACCTATACCTTCGATATCACTCAGCAGATGCAATGCCTCTATGAGTCCGCTCTTCTGTGAGCGAGGCAAGTCTATCTGAGACGTGTCGCCCGTAATAATCATCTTCGTGTTCCATCCCATGCGGGTAAGGAACATACGGAGCTGGGCCGGGGTTGTGTTCTGTGCCTCATCAAGGATGACCACAGCATCGGAGAGCGTACGTCCGCGCATAAAAGCCAGCGGAGCAATCTGAATCTGATGCTTCTCCATCATGTCCTGGAGCTTTACCTGTGGAAGCATGTCCTCCAAGGCATCGTACAACGGCTGGAGATAAGGATCAATCTTGTCCTTCATGTCACCAGGCAGGAAGCCCAGTTTCTCTCCGGCTTCCACGGCAGGCCTTGACAGGATAATCTTCTTGGCAGTTTTTTCCTTTAGCGCCTTCACGGCAAGTGCAATGCTCAGATAGGTCTTTCCCGTACCAGCAGGTCCCACGGCGAAGACCATATCGTTCTCCATATATGAATCAATCAGCCGTTTCTGGTTCTCGGAACGTGGCTTGATGGGGCGTCCGGACATAGTGTAGCATACCACACCGTCGGGAACGTCATCGCGTGTACGTTTACCTTTGATAATGTCAAGGATATCCTCTTCTTTCAGTGAATTAAATTTCAGGACGTGAAGTCTCATTTTTTCCACGCTCTCTTCAAACGAGGTCATCTGCTCTTCATCGCCAAGGACGCGCAGCACATTGTCACGTGCTACAATGCGCAGTTTGGGGTAGAGCGCTTTCAACATCTGAAGATGAGCATTCCCGACTCCGTAGAACACTACAGGGTCGATCTCTTCCAGTACTATATGTTTCTCAGTCAATGGATTGCTTAAACTTTGACAATTAATGTATAATCGAGAAAAAACACAGGGAAAGACGATGCTTCCCCTGTGCCCTTTAGGGATTTGCTGGTAGCAATCAGTTGTTTACCGAACCTCCTACGATGTCGAGCAGTTCGCTGGTGATGGCTTGCTGACGGCTCTTGTTGTACTGCAGGTTCAGCTGTCGCAACAGTTCATCGGCATTGTCGGTAGCAGTCTGCATAGCCACCATACGGGCAGCATGCTCCGAGGCAACACTGTCGAGCAAGGCTGTATAGAGCATCAGATGTGCAAGCTTGGGTATGAGCATAGAAAGTACGGTGTCCATGTCGGGCTCTACGATGAAATTATCGTTGAGCGGATGTACCTCGTCCTCTTTTCTCTCACGCTCACGCTTGTTCTTTTTCAGATAGTCCTGTACTTTCTTCGTGGCGATATTTGACGTGAGGTCGCGCTCATGGTCACGCTCCAGCTCTGTCTCGATATCGATGGGGAGAAATGTCTTGCTGGTCAGGATTTGTGAACCGGCACTCTTAAAGTGGTGGTAGATAATCTCCACCTTGTCAATCTCGCCATCGATAAAGCGCTTTCCCAGTTCCATAGCGAGGTCAATGCACTGCTTTACGTTAGGATGGTCTACAAGGTCGGCCAGATCGCACTTTACCTGATAACCCAGCTTACGTGCTTTCTCGGCTACCTTACGGCCTATGGGGTAGATTTCTACATTCTCTTCACCTAACTCCTCGGACAGTCCGGCAACAGCGTTCATCATCATCTTGATGACGTTCGAGTTGAAGCCACCGCAGAGCGACGAATTGCTGGAGAATACTACCAACGCCACGCGTTTCACGGGTCGTTCCTGATCGTAGACGGTCTGTGCTTCAGCCTCGGCAGCAAGAAACGACTTCAGGATATGCTCCAGCATCGTCTCGTAGGGTAGCATGTTCTGGATAGCTACCTGAGCATGGTGCAGCTTTGAGCTCGCCACCATCTTCATGGCAGAGGTAATCTTGCGCGTGCTGTTGACGGAGGCAATGCGGCCTTTGATTTCTTTTAATGAGGGCATCTCTGGAATTTACAATTTAACAATTTACAATTTACAATTTATTTTGCCATTTAGCAATTTGACGATTCCCTCTCTATGCGAGTACAAATAAATTGCACAATCTACAAAATTGATCAATCAATTGTAAATCGTAAATCGTCAAATTGTAAATCATTACTTATACGTTCCGGCAATATCAGCCATGACGGCTTCAATCTTTCCGGTTGTCTCGTCGTCAATCTTTCCTGCAGCCAACGTCTCAATGACCTCGGGAGCCTGGGTACGCAGCTTGTCGAGGAACTGGTCCTGACACTGGCGCACCTTGTCGATAGGCACCTGGCGCATCAGACCGTGCACACCACAGTAGAGTATGGCCACCTGCTCGCCTACGGGCATGGGGCTGTACTGCGGCTGGATGAGCAACTGGTTGTTCTTACGTCCACGGTCGAGGGTCATGGCGGTTACAGCGTCCATATCGGAAGAGAACTTCGAGAAAGCCTCCAACTCACGATACTGAGCCTGGTCGATCTTCAGCGTACCTGCCACCTTCTTCATTGACTTGATCTGTGCCGAGCCACCCACACGAGATACGGAGATACCGACGTTGATGGCGGGACGGAAGCCTTGGTTGAAGAGGTCTGACTCCAAGAAGATCTGACCGTCGGTGATGGAAATCACGTTCGTGGGGATGTATGCCGACACGTCGCCTGCCTGCGTCTCGATGATAGGTAGGGCAGTCAGAGAACCGCCACCCTTCACATGACCCTTCATGCATTCGGGCAGGTCGTTCATCTGTTCGGCAACCTCCTGCTGCTCATTCATCTTGGCAGCACGCTCCAAGAGACGGCTGTGCAGATAGAACACATCGCCGGGGTAGGCCTCACGGCCAGAGGGACGACGCAGAATCAGCGACACCTCACGGTAGGCCACTGCCTGCTTGGACAGGTCGTCATAGACGACGAGTGCGGGCAGACCTCGGTCGCGGAAGTATTCGCCAATAGCGGCACCTGCAAACGGCGCGTAGTACTGCATGGCGGCGGGATCGGCAGCCGTTGCGGCTACGATAATGGTGTAAGGCATGGCACCGTGCTCCTTCAACGTCTGCACGAGGGCTGCAACGGTAGATGCCTTCTGGCCGATGGCCACATAGATACAATATACAGGCTTGCCAGCCTCATAGAAACTCTTCTGGTTAATGATAGTATCGACGGCGATGGCAGTCTTACCTGTCTGACGGTCACCGATGATGAGCTCACGCTGACCACGGCCAATGGGAATCATAGAGTCGACAGCCTTCAGACCCGTCTGCAGCGGTTCCTTCACGGGCTGACGATAGATCACGCCAGGTGCCTTACGGTCAAGCGGCATCTCAAATGAGTCCTTCAGGTCGATGTCACCCTTACCGTCGATAGCCTGGCCCAGTGGGTTGATGACGCGGCCGAGCATATTGTCATTTACGCGGATGCTGGCGATGCGGCGTGTACGCTTCACTACCATGCCTTCCTTGATGCCTGACGTCTGGCCGAGGAGCACACAACCGACGTTGTCTTCCTCCAGGTTCATCACGATAGCCATCGTGCCATTCTCGAATTCCAGCAACTCGTTGGCCTCTGCATTACGTAGTCCATAGATACGGGCCACGCCATCGGAGACTTGCAGTACGGTACCTACCTCATCGAACTGTGCACCGTCTGCGATTCCCTTTAACTGCTCGAGAAGGACCTGACTGACTTCGCTTGGTTTAATCTTATCTGACATTGTTTGTTCTTTTTTCGTTATTTCGTTATTACGTGATTACGTCATAACGCCTATTTTCTTAGTGTGTTTAGAATCGAGTTGAGTTTCGACTTCACGCTGGCGTCCATGCGAAACGTATCGTATTCAAGGACGAATCCACCGATGATGTCGGGGTTCACCTCGGTCTCGAACTCCACTGTACCCTGAGTCTTGCTCTCCACCATGTGGCGCATCTTCTGCTCCGTCTCGGGAGCGACTGCCACGGCGGTGGTGAGCTTACCACGGATGACGTTCTTCTGCTTGCGGTAAAGCGTGACGTAAGAGTTGGCCATGAACTGCACCATATTCTCGCGGTCTTCCTTCAGTACAAGGGCTATGAAGGCCTTAGACAAGGGGGAAGCATTATCACCACCGACAGCGGTGACAAGCAGCAACTCCTTCTTGTCTTTCGAGAGCATGGGATTGTCTATCGTCTGTCGGAGCTGTGTCACCTCAACGTAGCTCTTAGCGAGAAGCTGCATTTCCTGATAGACCACATCCTCGACCTTCGCATCGGTGGCACTCTTGAGCAGTGCCCTTGCATAACGAACCGATATGACTCCTATATCCATACGCGTACCTTATTTAATATTAGAAGCATCATCCAGCATATGGTCAATGAGATCCATCTGCGCCTGGTCGCCCTGAAGGTTCTTCTTGAGTACCTTCTCGGCAATCTCAACGCTGAGCGTGGCTACCTGTTTGCGTATGTCGGCAATGGCTGCCTTGCGCTCCTGGTCAATGGCCACACGGGCATCTTCCAAGAGACGGGCACCTTCCTGCCTGGCCTTGTCCTGAGCCTTCTCAACGATGGCATCGCGAGTGTCGGCAGCCTCTTTCAGTATCTGAGCCTGCTTCTCGCGTGCCTCCTGTAAGATGGATTCACTTTCTTTCTGTATATTGGCCAGTTTCTCGTTCGCCTCATGTGCCTTGCGAAGTGAATCATCGATGAAAGCCTTGCGCTCTGCCACCATGCTTGTGATGACAGGGAACCCGAACTTCCATAGGATGAACAGCACCACAAGGAATGTCAGCGACATCCAGAACAACAGGCCTGTACTCGGAATCAATAAATCCATAGACTGAATGTTTTTGATTTACGATTTACTAATTTACGATTTACAATTTATTTGACGATTTATGACATTTTACTATTTAAGTTGGCGGATGCCAAATTGAGAAATCAATGAAATTGAAAAATCAATTGTAAATTGTAAATTGTCAAATCGTAAATATCTTATAGACACATGAATGCAATCACGGCGGCAAACAGGGCCACACCCTCGATGAGGGCTGCTGCGATAATCATGTTGGTCATCAGCTTGCTGATTACCTCGGGCTGACGTGCCATAGCGTCCATGGCCGAACCGCCAATCTTACCGATACCAATACCTGCGCCAATAGCTGCGAGACCTGCGCCTACTGCGGCGCCCAACTTTGCAACACCTTCTGCTGCTAATAATGCTGTAATCATAATCTTTACGTTTTTAAATTGTTAATTATTTAATTCTTCAATTCTTTAATTTTATAATTTTATAATTCTCATTCATGTCCCTCTGGCACGGCCCTTGCCATACCGATGAATACTGATGAGAGGAGTGTGAACACCATTGCCTGGATGAAGCACACCAGACACTCGAGGCACATCATGAAGATGGCCATGATGACACTCACGGCACTCATGCTAAAGAATACACCTGCTGTCATTGACGCCACAAGGAAGATAATACAGGGCATTGCTACGGCGATAGCGTGTCCTGCCATCATGTTGGCGAAAAGTCGGATCATCAGGGCAAACGGCTTGGTGAAGATACCCACGAACTCGATGACAGGCATCAGGGGGACGGGAGCCTTCAGCAGGACGGGCACGTCGGGCCAGAAAATGTCTTTCCAGTAATGCTTGTTACCTGAGAACTGCACGATAATAAAGGTGCAGAGGGCCAGGAAGAACGTCACGGCTATGTTGCCGGTCACATTTCCCGAACCTGGTGGGAACGGGATAAGTCCCATCACGTTGCAGGTGAAGATAAAGAAGAAGCAGGTGAGCAGGTAGGGTACGTACTTCTCGTAGCCCTCACCAACGCCTGGCTTGATAATGTCGTCCACCACATACATCACCAGCATCTCAACGAAACCTACGAAACCGCCAGGAGCAGCATCCGATGCCTTGCGCTTCTTGTACCAGCGGGCGCTGAACAGGATGCAGCATAGCAGGATGGCTACGTTGATGAACATCACGGCCACCGTCTTAGTGATGGAAAGATCGAGAACAGGTGAACCGTCCTCTACAATCTTGCCTGCATGATCGCCCTCGGTAGCAATGGCCAGTCCCTGTATATCGGCAGGAGCATCGGCTTTCACGTGGCGCAGACCGTCGTGAGCATGGTGCTCAAACTGCGACGAGCAGAATACATGCCATCCCGTGGAACTGCGGACAATGACAGGCAGGTGGATGACCACTGCACTTTCACCCTCGCCATAGACATGCCACTCGTGCGAGTCCTTGATATGCTCAAGCACCACCTCCTTGGCCGAGAAGTCGGCTGCCCTTGCCGCTGGAGTCAGCACCAAGAGCAACAGCATCGTGCAAAGCAGTTGTTTGATTTTCAATTCAAAATTCATAACTCATAAATCATAGTTGCTGAACGCAGCTAATCGTCAATGTTCAATGTCAATCTTCAATGTCTCATTGAGAGCGTCACCACCATCATTATCGCGTACATTATTATAAATATAATGGCGAACCGGATGGCATCATCTCTGTTGTCGGCGAACCATGTGTAGAGACCAATGACTGTGAGGACAAGCACCATACGTATGGTTGCCATTGCCATATAGAACTGAGGCAGGTGCTCAGGTGACTTCGCCTTTACGAGGTCGTAGCCCTTCACGTAGGTCACTCCTAACAGTGTGAAGAAGAGGACGGAAAGAAATATCTCCAATTTATAATCTTCAATATTCAATCTTCCGAAATCTCCACGCAGATGGACACTTCGTTCTTCTGCACGGCCACAAATCCACCCATAATCTCAAGTTGCTTACCATCGTACTCGACGATGCCTTTCTTTAACGATGAGATGATAGGGGCATGGTTGGTGAGAATCTCAAAGTTACCCATCATGCCAGGCACCTTCACGCTCTCAGCCTTGCCTTCGAACTCTATCCTTTCAGGAGAAACAATTTTCAGACTCAGCATAACTCTATTCTTTTAAACTACGAATTGCACTAAATGTACTCATTTAATTCGTTTCATTCGCTTTATCCGTAGTCGTTTATCCCTTCGCTGCTTCGAGTAGTTTCTTGGCCTTCTCCTTAGCATCCTCTATCGTACCCACGTTGAGGAATGCCTGTTCGGGCAGGTCGTCGACCTCGCCGTCGAGGATGGCATTGAAGCCCTTGATGGTCTCTTCGATGGGCACCATCACACCAGGCAGGCCAGTGAACTGCGAAGCTACGGAGAACGGCTGGCTGAGGAAACGCTGTACACGGCGGGCACGGTTCACGGTCAACTTGTCCTCGTCGGAGAGCTCGTCCATACCGAGGATAGCGATGATGTCCTGGAGCTCCTTGTAGCGCTGCAGTATCTCTTTCACACGCTGGGCGCAGTCGTAGTGTGCCTTGCCGACAATCAGCGGATCGAGGATGCGCGAGGTTGAACCCAGCGGATCCACGGCGGGATAGATACCCAGCTCGGCAATCTTACGGTCGAGCACCGTAGTAGCATCCAAGTGGGTGAATGTGGTTGCAGGGGCTGGGTCGGTCAGGTCATCGGCAGGTACATAAACTGCTTGCACTGAAGTGATTGAACCCGTTTTGGTCGAGGTGATTCTCTCCTGCATCGTACCCATCTCTGAGGCAAGCGTAGGCTGATAGCCTACTGCTGAAGGCATACGACCCAGCAGAGCCGACACCTCAGAGCCTGCTTGCGTGAAACGGAAGATGTTGTCGATGAAGAACAGAATGTCGGCAGCACCGCCGTCCTTGCCACCACCGTCGCGGAAGCCCTCGGCTACCGTCAGTCCGCTCAGGGCTACCGAGGCACGTGCACCAGGAGGCTCGTTCATCTGACCATAGACCAGCGTGGCCTGACTCTTCTTCAACTCTTCGGGATCGACAAGTGAAAGGTCCCACTTGCCTTCGTCCATAGCCTTGCGGAACTTTTCGCCATAGCGGATAACACCCGACTCAATCATCTCGCGGATGAGGTCATTGCCTTCACGGGTACGCTCACCTACACCGGCAAATACCGAGAATCCGTTGTGACCCTTGGCAATGTTGTTGATCAGCTCCATGATGAGCACCGTCTTACCCACGCCGGCACCGCCAAACAGACCGATCTTACCGCCCTTCATGTAAGGCTCCAACAGGTCGATCACCTTAATACCCGTAGAAAGAATCTCTTTCTTCGTCGATAGTTCCTCAAACGTAGGAGCCTCACGGTGAATGGGGTAGGCTCCCTTCATGTCGAGCGGTTTCATACCATCGATAGGCTGTCCTATCACGTTCAGCATACGACCCTTGATCTGGTCGCCCGAGGGCATCACGATGGGTGAGCCCATGGGAACTGCCTCCAGACCACGCTGCAGTCCGTCGGTGTTGTCCATAGCTACGCAACGCACGGTGTCCTCGCCAATGTGCTGCTGCACCTCAACGACGAGCGTCTTGCCCTCGCCACGGTCAATACGTAGTGCCTCATGAATCTTCGGCAGCACTTTCTCAGCATCCTGACCCTTTGTGTCAAAATAGACGTCAATCACCGGGCCGATAATCTGGGAAATGTGTCCTGTAATCTGTGACATAAAATAATGTATTATTTGTTGTTGATGTTTTTAGTACTTGAAAACGTTCGCAAAATTAGCAAAAATATTTGGAATAGGCGAATAAAAAGCAAAAAAACTTCTTGTCGGGGAAACATTTTTGGCAAAAACAGTCGATTTCCCGCCAAACTCGTTGTACGATACGTTCATAATGGTCATTAACTTCTTTATGTGCCTCTTTACAGGATTGTACTTGACGTGATGCGGACGAGCGTAACTGTATAATATAGGTTAAGAAATGCAGGGCGGGAATCCACGCCGACTTCTTCGGCTCTGGATTCCCGCCCTGATTGTTAATATGATAGGTCAAGAGGCAGTCCCCCACGTTTCCCTTATTTCATCACGACCTTCACGGAGTTGTCTCCAATTTTGACGATAGCGATTTCGCCACAGCAGAGGTTTGTTCCAATAGATGTTGATGTGCCGGAAACCTTAGCTGAACCGACCATCATACCAGATGGTGTATAGACACTAATTGTCGCTCCTTCCTGTACCCCCATAATATCCAATGTTCCGTTGTGGTTTTGGATTAAAATTGCATTTCCTCTCGCTGTAGCAATATCGTTGGTCATTCCTTCTGTTTTTGGCTCTGTGTCGAGCCAACAGAGAGTTGCTGTAGCTATGTCTGAGTTGTCGAAGCCTAACTTAGTAGCATAGACGTTAATGATATATTGTTTCTTAAACGAGTAAATGCCCACGCCGTTTGGCGTGAACAATCTACTTTAGTTCTTGAAACAATTCTAAATATTGGCGATATTCGAGAACAAGAATCTAAAAGTGGATGTTCATCCTATATGTCCTTTTTATATCTCAGCCCATAGGCAATTCTTTGTTTTAAAGGGTTATTCATTATTTGTTTCTTCGAGATACTTCACGATCTTCTCACGGATAGGATACAAGTCTATAGAAATGGCCTCCCATACCAAATCTTCCTCCACGTTATGATAGCCATGAATCAGGAAATTCCGCATATATCAGAAGAGTCCCTCCGTTACATGATGTTACAAAAAACGCTGCCTAAACCAAAGGGAGAAAACAGGGTCTGTAATATAGAGTTGGCGCATTTCTGAATAGATGAGATCACGCTCGATAAGGGCATCACGAAGACGCACCATATTGGATGGACTGCCCAAATCAAACTGACTACGCACCTTCTTTTCGTTGTAGCC
>JAFZIL010000022.1 GCA_017554385.1 Prevotella sp.
CTTTGAGGATGTATATAAAGACTTGATAGCACGCTCACCCATCCTGCAGAAATGAACGTTTTCGATAAGCCAAATGACCAAAGCGAAACTTGTTTCAGCTTTGGCATGGCGAGAAAAGGTGCATGAATATGAATATCGTTGATCTCAAGTTCGTGCCTCAGGGTACACCAGAGTTGAACATCCAGGCTTTCGACTGCGGTCGGAAGTCTGTGAATGATTTTTTCCATAACGAAGCACAAGACTACCAGGACGAGTTGTTTGGCAAGACATACTATTTCTGTCTGCCCGACAGCCCTTCTGACATCGTTGCTGGCTTCACCGTTGCCAATGCCAGCATCTTCACCAAGCGGCTGCCTAATGCCCGCCAGAAGAAGATTGGCCGCGAGGTGCATCACGAGAAGGGGCTCATCAACTATCCCTCCATCCTCCTCGCCCAACTTGGTGTCGATGTCAAGTACAAAGGCCAGCACCTCGGTCCTCAGATTATCGACTTCGTGATGGGATGGTTCACCTCAGCCAGCAACAAGTCTGGTTGCCGTCACCTCATCGTCGATGCCTACGACGAGCCGCACCTGCTTGAGTTCTACCAACGCAACGGCCTCAACCTGTTCTTTTCTTCCCTCGAACAGGAGATGCAGTATCGCAATTGGGATGTCGAAAAGGACGGCCCGTTAGAGACTCGCCTCATGTTCCGCGACATGATTCTGCTGAAACGACCATCGATAAGATAAAGAATGTAAAGACAAAATGAGCGGATAGACCGACAGACACGGGGACTGTCCGCTCATTTTTTGCAAACAGATAAATCATGAACAAGAAAACTATTATAATCGCGATTCTTGCCCTCGTCACTCTGGCCGCAAATGCCGCCGTTCTTGCGTCCCTTCGGTGTCAAGAGACCTTAGGTCGAGCGCCCGACAGCCTGAAGAAAGACTTGGAGGACTATGACTATTTGGTCAGCTTTGTGGAAAATCATATTCTTATCCCTTCGTTCATTACATTAACATAGAACGGTGTTTTGAACGGTCTGTTTTCCCATTGCTTGCGAAGCATAATCATCGGACTGATAAGGACTCCCGTCGCAAGCTCTATATCATAAAGTTCTCCAGACAACATATCCTCGCGTTTCAGATCGCGCTTGTCGCCGTCGAGCAGAATCAGCACATCAATGTCGCTGTCCGCACGAGCATCGCCACGAGCCTCCGAACCATAAAGTATAGCCGTCGCAGTAGGGGCAACTTCGCGAATCGCCTTACTTATTTGGTTTACAACTTCCGTTCGTCTCATATTCACAGTTTTATAACGATGCAAATGTAGTCAAAAATCTCCGAATGGCCACTATATTATAGAAAAAAGTAGTCTTTTTTATGTGAATTTAGTAGATAATCGGGCAGGTTGGTGGCTTTTTCAACCTTACTGGTCGAAATATTTGGTTAATTCAGGGAAATGGATTAAATTTGCACTCCCAATAATCACAGCTCAATGGAAGACTTCATACACCTGCACGTACATACTTACTATAGCATCCTTGACGGACAGTCGAAGATCAAGAACCTCGTCAGCAAGGCCATCAAGGATGGCATGAAGGGCATGGCCGTGACCGACCACGGCGACATGTTCGGTATCAAGGAGTTTCACGACATCTGCATAGGCGTGAACAAAGACCGTAAGAAGGAGGGGTTGGAACCTTTCAAGCCCATCTTCGGTTGCGAGATGTATGTGTCGCGCTATGGGTCGAAGTCGCTGCGACGCGGTCGCGAGGACCAAAGCGGCTACCACCTCATCGTACTGGCAAAGAACTACAAGGGCTACAAGAACCTGATCAAGCTGGTGTCGAACTCGTGGACGGATGGCTACTACATGCGTCCCCGTACCGACCGCGAGGATCTGGAGCGCTACCACGAGGGACTCATCGTCTGCTCGGCCTGTATTGCCGGCGAGGTTCCGAAGAAGATACTGAACGGTGATATGGCGGGTGCCCGCGAGGCTGTGGAGTGGTATCACCGCGTGTTCGGCGATGACTACTACTTGGAGCTGCAGCGTCACGAGGTGAAAGACCCGGCACAGCGAGCCAACCGTGAGACGTTTCCCATGCAGCAGCAGGCCAACAAGGTGCTCATTGAGCTGGCACGCGAGTACGGCATCAAGCTCGTATGTACCAACGACGTACACTTCGTGGACCAGGAAAACGCCGAGGCCCACGACCACCTGCTCTGCCTCTCAACGGGCAAGGACCTTGACGACCCCACGCGTATGCTCTACTCGAAGCAGGAGTGGTTCAAGACGAAGGCCGAGATGAACGAGATCTTCGCCGACGTGCCCGAGGCTTTGTCAAACACGTTGGAGATACTGGACAAGGTCGAGATCTACTCCTTAGACCATGACCCCATCATGCCCTTCTTCCCCATCCCCGAGTCGTTTGGTACGGAGGAGGAGTGGCGGAAGAAGTTTACCGAGCAGCAGCTCTTCGACGAGTTTACCACTGACGAGAACGGCGAGAACCCGATGCCTGCCGATGTGGGCGAGAAAAAAATACAGAAATTAGGCGGCTACGACAAGCTGTACCGCATCAAGTTCGAGGCCGACTACTTAGCGAAGCTGGCATACGCCGGCGCAAGGGAGCGCTATGGAGATCCACTGCCAAAGGAGGTGAACGACCGCGTGCGCTTCGAGCTGCATATTATGAAGACGATGGGTTTCCCCGGCTACTTTCTCATCGTGCAGGACTTCATCAACTCGGCACGCGACGAGTTGGGCGTGATGGTGGGACCTGGACGTGGCTCGGCTGCCGGCAGTGTGGTGGCCTACTGCTTGGGCATCACGAAGATCGACCCCCTGAAATACGACCTGCTGTTCGAGCGCTTCCTGAACCCCGACCGTATATCGCTGCCCGATATCGATACCGACTTCGACGACGATGGGCGCGGCAAGGTGCTGAAGTGGGTCGAGGACAAGTACGGCCACGAGAACTGCGCCCACATCATCACCTACGCCTCGATGGCCACGAAGAACTCGATCAAGGACGTGGCCCGTGTGGAGAAGGTGCCGCTGAACATCTCTAACGCCCTGTGCAAGGCTATCCCCGACCGTCTGCCTGACGGCATGAAGATGAACCTGGGCAATGCTATCAAATGTACGCGTGAGCTGCAGGAGGCCGAGGCCTCGACCGACCCCGCGCTGGCCAATACCATCAAGTACGCGAAGATGCTCGAAGGCACCGTCCGTGGTACGGGCATCCATGCCTGCGGCTTTATTATCTGTCGCGACCCCATCTCGGACTGGGTGCCTGTAAGCACAGCCGACGACCCTGACTTCAAGGACACAAAGACCAACTGCACACAGTACGACGGCCACGTGATCGAGTCGACGGGACTCATCAAGATGGACTTCCTCGGACTGAAGACGCTCTCTGAGTTGAAGGAGGCATGTGCCAACGTGAAGCAGACGCTCGGTATTGACGTAGACCTGGATCATATTCCTATCGACGACCCGAAGACCTACGAGCTGTACCAGCAGGGTCGCACCATTGGTACGTTCCAGTTTGAGTCGTCTGGTATGCAGAAGTACCTGCGTGAGCTGCATCCTACGGTATTCGAGGATCTGATTGCCATGAACGCCCTCTACCGGCCGGGCCCCATGGACTACATCCCGCAGTTCATTGCACGTAAGAACGGACGCGAAGAAATCAAGTACGACATTCCTTGCATGGAGAAGTACCTGAAGGACACCTACGGTATCACCGTCTATCAGGAGCAAGTGATGCTATTGTCGCGTCAGCTGGCCGACTTCACCCGTGGTGAGAGCGACGCCCTGCGTAAGGCCATGGGTAAGAAGAAGAAGGACATCGTTGACGCGATGAAACCCAAGTTCATCGAGGGCGGCAAGAAGAACGGCCACGATCCGAAAATCCTCGACAAGATCTGGGCCGACTGGGAGAAGTTCGCCAGCTACGCCTTTAACAAATCGCATGCTGCCTGCTACTCGTGGGTGGCCTATCAGACGGCCTACATGAAGGCCAACTATCCCGCTGAGTTCATGGCTGCCATCATGACGCGTCGACGCGACCAGATCACGGAAATCACGAAACTCATGGACGAGTGTAAGCAGATGGGTATCGCCACGCTGGGTCCCGATGTGAACGAGTCGTACCTGAAGTTCGGTGTGAACAAGAAGGGCGAGATACGCTTCGGGCTGGCGGCCATCAAGGGCATGGGCGACGGTGCAGCCGAGGCCATCATCCACGAACGAGAGGAGAACGGACCCTATAAGGATATCTTCGACTTTGCCCAGCGTGTCTCGTTTGCAAACGTGAACCGTAAGGCCTATGAGTCGTTGGCGCTGAGTGGCGGCTTCGACGGTTTCGGCATCCGTCGCGAGGCTTTCTTTGCCGAGAATTCAAAGGGCGAGATGTTCCTTGATACCTTGGTACGATATGGACAGATGTACCAGCAGGCGAAGAACGAGGCTCAGAACTCGCTGTTCGGCGGTTTCGACAGCGTAGAGATCGCCACGCCGCAGGTGCCGAAGACCGACGTGAGATGGAGCGATATTGAACGACTGAACAAGGAACGAGACCTCGTGGGCATCTATCTCTCGGCTCATCCGTTGGACGAATACAAGATAGTGCTCGACAACCTTTGCAATGCGAAGTGTCAGGATATTTCCGACGTCACCTCGCTCGATGGGCGTGACGATGTCATCCTTGGAGGTATTGTTACCGCCGTGCGCACCCGTTTCGACAAGCGTGGACAGCCTTGCGGCTTCGTTACCATAGAGGATTTCGAGGGTTCTGGCGAGCTGGCCATGTTTGGCGAGGACTGGGGACGGTGGAACGGCATGTTCACCGAGGGTGCTTCGGTCTATATCACAGCCAAGTTGCAGCAGCGCTTCCGCGACAGTACCCAGAAGGTGTTGAAGGTACAGAACATTGAGTATCTGCAGACGGTGAAGGACAAGGCCATCGACCGTATCACCATTTCAATCAATACCGATCAGAACATGTTGAACGACCAGATTGTAGCCGAGCTGAGTGAACTTGTAGCCGAGAGCCCGGGAAAGACCAAGCTGTTCTTCCAGCTGCACGACAGTACAGGCAAGTGTCACGTACTGTTGCGTTCGAAGAATATGATGGTCGACGTGCGCCATCAGCTCATAGACTATATTGAGCGCACTGAAGCCTTGGATTATAAGATTAACTGAACGTCAATACTGGAGAAAGGCTACCGTGGCTGCTTTCGAGTGATTTTCCACCCGATGGCAGCCACAAATATTGTCATCAGGGGACTGAGGAGGTTGAAGAAGCAGTAGGGCAGGTAGGTGAGGGTGGGGACACCAAGTACGGTGCTCTGGGTCATGCCGCAGGTGTTCCACGGTACGAGTACAGAGGTGACGGTGGCAGCATCTTCACAGGTGCGGCTCAACAGGCACGACTCGTAGCCCTCGTCTCGGTAGGCCTTGCGGTAGATGTCGGCCGTGAGCACGATGGAGATGAACTGATCGCCTGTAGTAATGTTAAGGAAGAGCCCGGTGCCTACGGTGGTCGAAACAAGGCTCACGCGGCTGCGTACGAAGCCGAGGATAAAGCGTGTGATGCTCTCAATCATGCGGCTGGCAACCATTGCGGCTCCGAAGCACATGGCACAGAGGATGAGCCAGATGGTGTTGAGCATGCCGGTCATGCCTCCTGTCGACACCAGCTCGTTCAGCGCAGCGTCGCCTGTCTCTACGCCAGTGGCACCGTAGTAGGTGATGGCAAGGCCACGGATTAAGGTGTAGAGCGAAGAGTGATAAGTGGAAAAATGGCTGCCGCCTATCTCGCAGAGGATGTGGGGCTGAAGGATGATGGCCATGATGCCTGCAAGGATGCTGGATACGAAGAGCACGACGAGCGAAGGGGCGCGACGGGCGATGAGCACGCCAGTGAGTAAGGGCACAAGCAGCGTCCATATAGAAATATTGTACGTGCGCGTGAGACCCTCTGTGTACTGTCCCACGTGCATCTCGGCTTCGGAGCCGAAGCCCAGGCCAGCCACAAAGAAGATGGCGAGCGTGATGAGGATGGTGGGTACGGTGGTGAACATCATATAGCGGATATGGCGGAAGATGTCGGTACCTGTAGCCGAGGAGGCAAGGATGGTGGTGTCGCTCAGCGGTGACATCTTGTCGCCGAAGTAGGCTCCGGAGATAATAGCGCCTGCCGTCCACGCTTCGCTGACGCCTAATGCCTCTCCGATGCCGAGGAAAGCCACGCCGATAGTGGCTATCGTGGTCCACGAGCTGCCTGACAGCAGTGATACCAGAGCGCAGATGGCGCAGGTGGAGACGAGGAAGAACTGGGGCGAGAGGATCTGAACACCGTAGTAGACCAGCGTGGGAACCACGCCACTGGCCATCCACGAGCCGGCAAGCATGCCCACACACAACAGGATGAGCAGCGTCACGGCAATGTCGCCGATAGTCTTCTTGATGCGCTCCTCAAATGCTTTCCATGAAGTGTGGTAGCATAGCATGGAGATGGCCATGCATACGGCCATGCCCATGATCAGTGCCACTTGGCTGCCTCCGCTCAGCGAGTCGCTGCCGAAGAGCGTAATGACAAGCGCCAGCAGTGCGATGAGCACCACTAACGGGATGGACGCAACGAGCGGGTGGGGCAGACGGGGTACTTCAGTGTTGTTCATAAGCAAAAAAAGGGTCGCCGCTGCGACCCAACCTTTGTTAACCTTAAATCTAATACTATGAAAAACACGTTGCAAAGTTACGAATAATAACCAAAACGCCAAATATTTTTTCAATCTATTACTATTAGGTCGATATTTTATTGATTTATATCAATGATAATGGCGATTTTCTTATGGTTTTATTTGATAGTCTGAAAGATTTTCGCTATCTTTGCATTCGGTTATGGAAAATCAATACATCAAGCAGTATCCCGAGTTGTTTGCGGGAAAGAAGATTCTGTACGTCCACGGCTTCGCCTCGTCGGGACAGTCGGGTACGGTGACGAGGCTCAGACAAGTGCTCCCTGAGGCAAAGGTGCTGGCCCCCGACCTGCCCCTTCATCCTGCTGATGCCCTCGCCCTGTTGCAGGGTATCTGTAAAGAAGAGCAGCCCGACCTGATTGTAGGCACGTCGATGGGCGGCATGTATGCCGAACAGTTGCGGGGCTTTGACCGTATCCTCATCAATCCTGCCTTCCAGATTGCCGATACCATGCAGAGTCATGGCCTTACGGGCAAGCAGCAGTTTTTCTCGCCCCGAGAGGATGGCGTGCAGGAGTTCTACGTGGACAAGCCGCTCGTAAAGGAGTACCGGCAGACCACGGAGCAGAACTTCGTGGGAATCGATGCGGAGGAGCAACGCCGTGTGTTTGGACTCTTCGGTGACGAGGATCCACTGGTGCATACGCAGGAACTGTTTGAACAGCACTATCCACAGTCGGTCAGCTTCCATGGTGAGCACCGCATGAACGACCGCTCGTTCATGCACTCCGTGCTACCCGTAGTTCGCTGGATAGATGACCGTCAGGAACATCGTGAGCGCCCCATCATATATATTGGCGTAGAGACACTTAGTGATAGCTATGGTCAGCCGCTCAGCTCGTCGCAGAAAGCCGTGCGCATGCTGATCGAGCATTATCAGGTTTATTTCGTTTCCGCCGCCTCTTCAGTACGTCCTGCCACGATGGCCGAGACGGCTGGCTGGCTGGCCCAATACATGGGCGTGCCGGCATGGGGACATACCGTGTTTACCAACCAGCGCCACCTGCTCTACGGTGACTACCTGATAGAGATCGAGGAAACCGATGGTGCTATGGCTACACGGATTGACTTCGGTAGTGACACCTTCAAGACTTGGGAAGACGTTATTGCTTTCTTCGAACGCCTTGGAGGACAATGACTATTGGTGTAAAAATCGGTATTCCTGCTAACAAAATGTAAAAAAATACGGGTTTGTTGTTCGTTTTTGAAAAAATTATTTGTTTTTTTCGAAAATTAGTCGTACCTTTGCGGGCTGTTGGTGAAGTATGCAGATACTTTTCACCTCTGTAGTGTGTGTGGAAGTGACCTTAACCATAGCTGCAAAGCGGCTCTCCACAGTAGAAAAAACGAATAAAAAATAATAACGATTAGAGAGTATCTATGAAGAAAAGACTAACAATGCTTTTGGTCGGTCTGTTCCTCGTCATAGGAGCAGCATTGGCCCAAAACAAAGTTACCGGTACGGTGTTCGAGGATAACGGCGAACCCTGTATTGGAGCGACAGTCCTGATTCAGGGCACTAAACAAGGAACAAAGACCGACATGAACGGACGGTTTACAGTCAATGTCCCGTCGGGCAAGAAACTGGTCATCAGCTACATTGGAATGGTTACGCAGACCGTGACCGCTAAGGACGGCATGAAGGTGACGCTGAAGAGCGATGCCCACACCGTTCAGGAAGTGGTGGTGACCGGTATTCAGAAAATGGATAAGCGCCTGTTCACGGGTGCCACAACGAAGATTGATGCCGAGCAGACCAAGCTCGACGGTGTGGCCGACGTGACCCGCTCGCTGGAAGGCCGTGCTGCCGGTGTGTCGGTGCAGAACGTCAGTAGCACCTTCGGTACTGCTCCGAAGATTCGCGTGCGCGGTGCTACCTCTATCTATGGCTCGTCGAGTCCCCTTTGGGTGGTCGACGGTGTGATTATGGAGGATGCCGTCAACGTCGATGCTGATGACTTGTCATCGGGCGACGCGACAACACTGATTTCGAATGCTATTGCCGGTCTGAATGCTGACGACATTGAGTCGTTCCAAGTCTTGAAGGATGGTAGCGCTACCTCAATATATGGTGCGCGCGCGATGTCGGGTGTGGTGGTCATCACTACGAAGAAAGGCCGTCAGGGCCACAGCTCAATCAACTATACGGGCGAGTTCACCCATCGTCTGAAACCTTCTTATCGCGACTACAACATCTCGAACTCGCAGGAGCAGATGGGTATCTACAAGGAGATGGCCGCCAAGGGATGGCTGGAGTTCTCGCAGGTGGCCAACGCCTCGTCTGCAGGTCTCTATGGCAAGATGTATGGTTTGATGAACCTCTATAATGAAGCAACGGGTGACTTCTACCTGCCCCACACCGAGGCCGCTATGAACAACTATCTGCGCGAGGCTGAGTTCCGCAATACCGACTGGTTCGACCTGCTGTTCAACAGCAACATTATGCAGACCCACTCCGTTAGCGTGTCATCGGGTACAGATCGTGCTTCGCTCTATGCTTCTTTGTCAGCCATGATCGACCCGGGTTGGACTAAGGACTCGAAGGTGGAACGCTACACGGCCAACATCAACGCTTCTTACAAATTGTCGAAGAACCTGACTGCCACGTTGCGTACAAATACTAGTTATCGTGATCAAAAGGCACCTGGTACATTAAACCAGAGTACTGACGTGGTGAGTGGTGCCGTAAGCCGCGATTTCGACATCAACCCCTTCAGCTATGCGCTGAATACCTCTCGCACGCTGGATCCTGATCAGATTTATACCCGTAACTACGCTCCATTTAGTATTTTCCAAGAGCTGGACAATAACTACATTGATATCGACGTGATGGATACCAAGTTCCAGGGCGAGTTGGAGTGGAAACCCATTCAGGGCCTCTCGTTGAACGCATTAGGTAGCTACCGTATTAACCGCTCGGATCGTGAACATATAATTCTCGACGGTTCGAACCAGGCCGAGGCTTACCGCGCTGGTGTGAACAATCCGAACATCATGTATTCTAATCCCTACCTTTATTCGGATCCCGATAAACCCAACTCATGGCCAGTATCGGTGATGGAGCAGGGCGGTATCAATATTCTGAATACCAACGAGGTGAAACAATTGGATTTCCGTTTTACGGCTAATTATAACCATGTATGGAGTGTAAAGGGGGAGGAGACACACATCTTCAGTGCTTTGGCAGGTATGGAGGCCAATCGTGCTGATTATGATGCATCTGAAAAGCAGAACTATGGAGTGCTTTACAATGAGGCCCGTCTGCAGGTGCTTACTCCTGACTTCTACAAGCAGGCAAAGGAAGAGGGTACCGAGTTGACTTCCTTCTCGCGTTCCTTTAACCGTCGTTTAGCCTATTTTGGTAATGTGAACTACTCTTATAAGGGTCGCTACTCGGCCAACTTTACAGCCCGTTACGACGGTTCGAACCAGTTGGGTAAGAGTCGTCAGAGCCGTTGGCTGCCCACATGGAACGTATCGGCTTCGTGGAATGCACATGAGGAGGAATTCTTCAAAAAGATGATGATGAACACCAATGGTGCCTTCTCTCACGCCACGCTGCGACTGAGCTATTCGCTCGTGGGTGAGCAGACCGCTGCCTCGAACGCTCAGGCCATCTTCCGCTCTACTAACATGTGGCGTCCGCAGGGTGACCAGCAGGAGGTGGCACTCTATCAGTCGAGCCTGGCCAACAAGGACCTGACCTACGAGAAGAAGCATGAGTTCAATCTCGGCGTAGATTTGGGATTCCTGCAGAACCGCATCAACTTGGTCACCGACTTCTATTGGCGTGACAACTACGACCTTATGGGCTACTACTATTCGCAGCTGTCCGGTCGTCAGTATGCCAATGTGGCTTCGATGAAGTCGCACGGTGTTGAGGCTACCATCTCGTCGCAGAACATTGTGCAGAAGGACTTCCAGTGGAACACTGACCTCACGTTTGCCTATAACTACACAGAGATTACCGACCTGATGTCAGTATCGCGTGCCATTGACCTTGTGTCGGGTAACGGTTATGCACGTGAAGGCTATCCCCACCGTGCACTCTTCTCCTATCAGTTCGTGGGACTGAACGATGAGGGTATTCCTCAGGTCATCAATGAGGAGGGAAATGTGACTACCAGTGATGTCTATTTCCAGGAGTATGAGCGCCTTGACCATCTGGTCTATGAAGGTCCGTCGGAGCCTACCATTACGGGTGGCTTGAACAACATGTTCCGTTGGAAGAACTGGCGTCTGAACGTGTTTATCACCTATTCGTTTGGCAATAAGCTGCGTCTCGACCCCGTATTCTCGGCCAGCTACAGCGACCTGGCTGCCATGCCGAAGGAGTTCAAGAACCGTTGGGTGATGCCTGGCGACGAAAACAAAACCGATATACCTGCTATCGCTTCCGTTCGTCAAAATTACAACGACCGCTACCTGTCGTATGCTTACAACGCATACAACTACTCTACTGCTCGTGTAGCTGATGGCGGCTTTGTTCGTCTGAAGGATATCTCGCTTACTTACGACTTCAAGCCCCAGCTCATTAATAAGATAGGCCTTAACTCAGCTTCGTTAAAGCTCGATGCCACTAACTTGATGTTGCTTTATGCCGATAAGAAACTGAACGGACAGGATCCTGAGTTCGTCAACTCGGGAGGTGTAGCAACGCCGCTCTCCAAGCAGTTTACGTTTACTGTACGCTTGGGTATCTAAAGTGTTGTTATTTGATTATTTTTTATTGAAGATAGATAGTTATGACTAAAGATATAAATAATAAAGTAATAGCAGGAGTGTGTGGCTTTGTCTTATGCACTGCTGCTTCTTTGCTCCTTGTCGGTTGTACGGACAGCTTTCTTGACAAGGAACCTGATGAGCGCACCGTTATTGACAACGTAGACAAGGTCATCAAGCTTTTCAGGGCATCCTATCCAGATACTAATTATGGTTGGGTGTGCGAATTATCGAGCGATAACGTGATGGACCTCAACTCGGTGCACCTGCCAGCCAGTCCACAGGCTAAGCAGGAACCTACCCACTACAACCTCACGTCGTCAGGCCGTCAGGATGACGAGATGTTCTGTTTCGAACCAGTGAAATCATCTACCTCAAGTGATACTCCTGCCTCTATTTGGACGGGATTCTATGCTGCAATCAATTCTGTCAACGAAGGTTTGCAGGCATTAGACAAATTGGAGGCCGAGGGCGCAACCCTTGACAGCAAGTTCCTCGCTGCACGAGCTGAGGGCCTGCTTATCCGTGCTTACAGTCACTTCATCCTTGTGAACTGCTTCTCGCAGGCTTACAAAAACGATGAGCTGAGCAAGGCCGATATTGGTGTGCCATACGTTACTGAGCCTATTATAACTGTTGACGACAATTACAACCGAAGCAACGTTACTGAAACCTATAAGCGCATACAAGCAGACTTGGAAGAAGGACTGAAATATGTCAGCGATATGAACTACGACAAGCCAAAATGGCACTTCAATGTCAATGCTGCCCATGCCTTTGCCGCGCGTTTCTATCTTTTTACCCGTCAGTGGGATAAAGTTATTGAGCACGCTAATGCAGTACTGGGGACTAACAACGAGGTGCTGCTTACCCGTATGTTTGACTATTCACCGCTTGACGACTGTACCTATCTGAGCGATTATGCCAACGTCTGGCAGGATCCTGCTATCTATAGCAACATCATGCTCATAGATACCTATTCGACAGTGTTGCGTAAGGCCCGTTACCGTTATGGACAGGGTAGTTTGGTGGCTCGCGCTCTCTATTATCACAATTCGCCTATGTGGCCCCGCTGGGTAGCCAATCCCTCCATCTTTGTCAGCGGGCTGGGCGGTAATGGCTATGGCAGTTACTATCCAGCTTGGATTAGTGAGCAGTTCCAGTATAGCGATAAGGTGGCTGGTATTGGATATGCCCACACTATTCGCCGCGAATTTACCTATGCAGAACTTCTGCTTGAACGTGTTGAAGCCGAGATTATGAAAGGCATGTACAAAGAAGCTTTCCAAGATATCGCCACCTATAGCGAGAGCATGCAGAAATTTTCTGCGAGCACAAAGCAGAGCTATGCAGCCAATGGCGGAATGGTGGTGATTACAGAAGCCATCCTCAATAGTTGGTTCAGCCGCAAGACTGCCACTAACTACAACTGCTTCGATGACTGGAACTTCGTGACAAACATGAGTCCCGACTACGTAATTCCTGCCGAAGCCGTACCCTACATGAATTGTCTGAACTACTTCCGCCGTTATGAGACCAACTTTACAGGTATGCGTTTCTTTGACTTGAAACGATGGGGTATGGAATATACCCACGAATACGGACTGAACAACGTGAAGTACACCTTGACTTGGAATGATCCGCGCCGTGCACTCGAAGTGCCGCAAGATGCTATCGCTTCGGGTCTGGAGCCTTCTCGCCCGCTTATCGTCGACTCTGTGTCGACCGAAAAGGTGTTGGTTCCCGGCCATTACCTGACAGAAATGGAAGAAAACGATTAAAGAAAGGAGGACACATAATATGAAGAAACTGAATATTCTGCTTTTTGTATTTCTGGCCTATGTCGGTGTGAATAGCTTTGTTGCGTGTTCAGAGGACGAACTTGGCCCCACAATCTTCCCTGCTGAGGACAAACCGCTGGATCGCACGTTAGGTACGTTCCCGCTTGATACCTTCATCAAGAAGCACATGTTGGAACGCTACAACATGAAGTACATTTATCGCATGGAGGACGTAGGTGCCGATATGCAGAAGAACTTGGTGCCTGCCAAATATGAGAAAAGTGTTGATTTGGCCATATTGACTAAGTATCTTTGGCTTGATGTCTATGACAAATTGGCTGGTGAGAAGGAAGTTTTCTTGAAGAAGTATGCTCCGCGTATTATCCATGTCATTGGTTCGCCTGCCTATAATGAAGACGGCTCACGTACAGTGGGTGTGGCTGAAGGTGGCGTGAAAATTACGCTCATGGAAGCCAACAAACTGAACGTCGACGAGATTGAGGGTGCCAACGGACTGAACAATCTGTTCTTCCACACCATGCACCACGAATTTGCGCATATCCTCGACCAGACCTATCAGCGTCCTACGGCTTTCGACTTGCTGTCGTCTGCGCTCTATGATGCAGCGTGGAACGATAAGCATGACTCCGTGCAGTGCTCACTGGGTTTTGTCACCCCTTACGGCTCATCGGCCAACCGTGAGGACTGGGTGGAAGTCCTGTCGTGCTATGTCACCTATACACAGGAGCGTTGGGACAACCTGCTTGAGTCTGCTTCCTACGATTGGGAAGATGTCGACATGACCGCGGAGAAGTATGATTCCTTGTTCTGGAACTACGAAGAAAAAAACGGCAAATGGGTGAAGACCACTCGCAAGACGGAATACGACATTGATACTATTGGCTACCTGCACGAACTGTCAAATTATGAGTATAAGGTTGCACGAAAGGTCGTCAAGCGCGATGCCGACGGATGGGTGCAGACTGACTCCTTGGGCAATTGGCAATACGACCGTGAGCACTGGGATAATATCGACGGACGCGAAGTCATACTGACAAAGTTGGACTTGGTTCGTACGTGGCTGAAGACCAACTGGGATATCGATCTGGACGAATTGCGACGCGAGGTGCAGTCGCGCCAGTACCTGACCGACTCCAATGGAAATTTCGTACGCAATGAGTGGGGTGGATATGTCAACAGACTGACGCAACCCTACGAGGGCGATCCCAGCAAGACGCTCTTCGAGTATCTGAGTAAAGAAATCGAAGATTATAAGAAGATTCATGAGGAAGCTATAAAAACAAATAACTAATTGCAGACGAGCATTATGAACAAAATATTTTCATGCATACTGATTTTTGCAATAGTATTCGGTCTCTCATCCTGCAAGAATGAAGAAGACGACATCTTTAACGCCTCGGCTGCTGAGCGCCTTAATGCAGCAAGTGCACTCTATTCGGCACGACTCACAGCACAGCCTAACGGATGGGCTATGCAGTACTATCCTACCTATGATGACGAGGCACCGAACGGCAAGGGCTATCTTATCCTGACCCGTTTCAACAAGGACTTTACCGTCGATGTGTCGGGCTACGACTGGCCTTTATGGGTACTGGAGTCATCGGGTTCGGCTGGTGGCGGCGATACAGAATGGAAGTGTCGTTATGTCAGCGAGTATCGTGAAGCCACTTCATTTTGGGAAGTCATTACCGACAATGGCCCGGTGCTCTCATTCAACAGCTACAACACTAACATGCATTACTTCTCAGATCCTGATTTCCGCGAAACGGGTACAGGATTTGGCGGAGACTATGAGTTTATTGTTGTAGAGGCCCCCGAAGATGCCAGCTATATGATGCTGAAGGGCAAGAAGCGTGGCACGTATAACTTGCTCACGCCTATTGAAGAAGGTGTGGACTATGCCGAGTATATGGCTGATATTAACCAGTTCAGGAATAAAATCTTTCCTTCTAACACACCAACCTTCAATGTGATTCACCTTGGTGATAGTATCTATAAGATGGAAGGCGCAGAAGACGGTCTGCCAAACATTTATCCATACGACGGTGATCCTATTGCCAATGAGAGCTTTAATCCTTACCTGATAACTCGACGTGGTGAGAACTACTACATGCGCTTCAGGGATGTCAGAGAGGTGAAAGAGGACGTGACGGTTCAGGACTTTATGTATAATAAGGAGAAAGACGTGTTTGAGAGCGTAGACGATCCTCAGTACTATATCTGCGGTGATACTGTGTCGCGTTTCTTTATCGCAGCCATTGGCCAGAACAAGAGCTGGCAATTTTCACGCAGTGCTGAAATGTCGGATAATGTGAAGGCTGTTTACGATCAGATGTATAACGACATGAAGGCTCGCAAATACACACTGAGCAACGTCGTTTTCATGCTCAATCCTGAAGGAAATGTCGCATTGAGTCTACGATACAACTATAATCGCCAGAACTCAAGTGTGTATTATCTGTTGTCCACAGAGCAAGACGGTGAGGATGTAACGATTACCTACACCCCGAGTTCAGACAGTTCCGAAAAGCTGATGGAACTGTTCCCAGTGATTCGTGACTTTGTGAATCTGCTTGCTCAGCGCTTCACAGGAAGTGCAGCTACAACTCAGTTCGACCTGAATACCATCAAACTGACATCTGTACAGGATCCAAATACATGGATAATACTTACCTTGAGATAATTTTTGAATGAATATTGTTTAATTAAATTTTATAGATTATGAAAAGAATTTTATTACCCGTACTGTTTTCAATGGCAGTAGTCGCAAGCTATGCTCAACAGAAGCCTGTTAAGGTGGCATTTGACGGAAAAGCCAAGATGGAAAAAATGAATTTCTTGCAGAAGGGTGACTTTAATCAGCCCCTCATAGGAGCCAAGAAAAAGACACACAAGAGCAAGGCTGACGGTGTGTACTACACGAAGCCGGATTGCGCTATGTGGGCTGGCGAATCAATTGAAGGTAGCTATTACTATGCTTCCCTTCTTCTTCTGCCTCCTTATGGCGATTTGACATTCAACAACAAGTCAACGGATAAGGCCAAGACCATTTGGACTTGGCGTGATGAATCTGTGGATGCAGAAGAAAACGGTGACTTCTATTTCGGTTCTGCCGGCTGTTACCAAACCAGTGGCTATAACAACTTTGGTGATGCCCCCGTGCTCAGTAAAAAAGAAATAACCTATTCTCTTGAGAATCTCAATGACAACTGGGTGAACTCAAGTGATGACTATATACAGCAACGTAATCAGTATCCTGACTATTTCGGTTGCTCCATGCAGAGAGACTCACTTGCTGATATGGTGTTCTTTGATGCTACTCATGCTGTTACTGGTGGCGCATGGGGTATCAGCCAGCCAGACGATAATACGAACTACCTTTTTGGTAATGGTTCTGTCAAGACTGAAAATGCCTCTTATGTTATTGCCGGTTTCTCTCAGATTTATCCGCGTCCTTACAATTTGTATCTGACCAGTGCCCACTCTACTGTCTATACTATGGGCCAGCCTCTTTCTGGTGACGCAGTACTTACTATGTCATTTTACAATGTAGAGGAAGTTGATGGCGAGGAAGTGATTGGCGACAAACTTCTTGGCCGATTCTATGCCACTGCTACCAATCAGGTAAACCTTGGCGGACCCTATAACACAAAATGGGTTTCAACAGGAAGTGTTTATATTTATTCTCTTGAGTTCAAGAATGAACACCAGGACGAGATCGGGAGCTGGGTAACCGAACCTGTTGTACTGAACGAAAAGTTTGCAATGGTCATTACTGGTTTTGATCAGGAAGGTGTCGACGTGAACTTCTTAGGATCTGTTCCGCAAGATGAAGAGGATTTCGAAGGTCAGACTGAAATTCTTGTTTGGGCTGATGAGTCTAAAGAAAAAATTGGATCTTTCATGTATCAGAGCCAGATAGTCATTGATGTAACTTTTACAGGTCTCTTTGATTATTCCGAGGTTTTGGCAACAGGTTACGATAATGAAGGCACTGAGTATACCAACCTCAATGTATTGCAGGTCTCGGCTGATGGTAAGACTGTTACTGAATATGGTTCAGAAAATGAAGGCGTGGCAATTGTCTATACGGCTTATCCATGGATTGACGATCAGGGCATTGACAACTACTATTACGAACTTCCGGAGTGGATTAGTGATATGGCTTATGAGGAAGCTGAGCCATCAGTGCAGAGCGGAATCGAGTTCCGTAATGGCCGAGTCTTCTTGCAGCCTCTTTGCGATGCACTGCCTACTGGCGTAGAAGGCCGTTATGCAATTGTCTACATCGAGGGTAAGGGCACAACGTCTGAGGATCCCATTATCGTGCTTCAGGGAAATGCCAAGCTGGAAGACGCTCTTAATGAGATCAACGGTGGTTCAGATTATATCACGACCATCGCCAGCAATATGCATCCCCAGAATACCACCTTTAACCTCGCTGGTCAGAAGGTCGGCAAGAATTTCAAGGGCATGGTTGTGAAGAATGGCAAAAAGCTCTTTGTGAAGTAAATAGTTTTACCATATTTATATCTCATTCGGGGAAGCTGTAACAACGGCTTCCCCGTTTTTTTCTGTTATTGTTTGGTCAATTCAGGAATAATTAGTACCTTTGCGCACTAAAAATCTTGAATTAACGAATAATATGAAGAAATTATCCATGATAATGATGGCGATGCTGTTAGGAACGGCAACGCTGTTGGCACGCCCTGCCTTGAAGGGTACAGTGAGTATGAAGCAGCCCGACGGAACGAGCGTCAGCATCCGTCTGGTGGGCGACGAGTATCTGCACTACAACACGACTGCCGATGGCTATACGGTGGTGAAGAACGACCGTGGCTACTATGTCTATGCACAGAAGGTTGGCGGGCAGCTGACGGCTACCAACGTGATAGCCCATGATGTCGACAAGCGTGCAGCCTCGGAGCAGGACTTCCTTCGTGGCATCCAGAAGAACATAGCTCCTGAGATGACCACAGAGATGAAACAGATGCGCAGCTCTAACCGCACGATGCGTGCCCAGGTCTTAAAACAACAGAAAAAGGCTCGCTACAACTACAGCCAGTTCAAGGGCCTGATTATTATCGCTGAGTATAACAACTGTAGCTTCAAATACTCCAATTACAAGGAAATCTTGGAGGGAATGGTCAATCAGGAGAACTACACAGGTACTACCGAAACTAACATCCCCTATAACAACACCAATCGGCGCTATATTGACCATGCCATTACCTGTACAGGAAGTATACACGATTACTTCCGCGATAACAGCATGGGAGAATTCTGTCCTACGTTTGACATCGTTGGACCTGTACAGGTGAACCGTAGTCAGACCTATGTAAATGGAACCACCAATGGCCAGCAACTCATGATTGATGCCTGTACGGCAGCCGATTCCCAGGTGGACTTTAGTGATTACGACGTCGATGGCGACGGCACCGTAGACATGATTTATTTTATCTTTGCCGGTCTTCCTTCCTATGTTGATGGTAACAACGAAAAATATCTCTGGCCGCATCAGTATGATATGAGATATAATCGTTCCTCGGTGATGAAGGATGGCGTCTATTTGGGACGCTATGCCTGCTCAACTGAGTTGTTTGGCTATGAGACTTACAATTGGAGCGTGCTTGAGGGCATCGGTACGATATGCCATGAGTTCAGCCATGTGCTGGGTCTGCCCGACTTCTATGATGCCGACTATGAGGGGAGTGGCGGACAGAGCGATAATCCAGGCGAATGGTCGGTGATGGCTGCTGGTACCGACTTCGACTTAGGTCGCACACCTTGCTGCTACTCTCTCTTCGAACGTTATGCGCTGGGCTTTTCCACGCCGCAAATGATCAGTGAGCCGGGCGAGTTCACCCTTGAGAACCTGAGCGAGAGCAATATCGGCTATCGGATGAACACACGTGTGAACAAGGAGTTCTTTATGTTTGAGAACCGTCAGAAAACCAAGTGGGACGCTCAGTTGCCTGGTCACGGTATGCTGATATTCCGTGTCGACTCGACCAGCAACTATGTCTGGGAATATAACACCGTGAACAACAACCCCAACCATAACTATTATGAATTGGTGCGTGCTGGTGGCGTGAAGAAATATCAGGGCGTAGCATACGCTGATGGAAGTGATCCCTTCCCTGGAACTAAGAATGTCACCGAAATCAACAACACCACATCGCCTGCTAACTTGAAGACATGGTCAGGAAAGTTGTCGATGTTGGGTTTGCGCAACATCAAGGAGACTGCCGGCAAGATTACTTTTGAAACCTACGACGTGAATGTGCTCACAGAGATAAAGATGGCTGATAAGGCCACCGTTGGCGTGGGGACAACCCTGAAACTCTCCGTGGAATTAGTGCCTGAGGGAGTTACGCCTGCCCTCACATGGTCTTCCAACAACGAGGCTGTGGCCACGGTTTCTGACAACGGTCTGGTCACGGGTGTAAGCGAGGGTACGGCTACTATCACTGTTACCTCGGACAATAACGTCAGTGCTGAATGCGTGATTATGGTGAAGCAGATGCCCGTGGCTGACAATATCGCAGCTTTCTGCCAGTTGGACGAGAACGAGGAAGCACTGTTGCAGCTGACCGATGCCCAGGTACTTTATGTCAAGGGCAATAATATCTATGTGCGAGATGCTTCCGGCAGTATCACACTCAGTGGCACAGGAATCAGCCTGAAACGCAATGATATGCTCAGCGGAACACTCTATGGCCGTCTGGCTACGAACAATCGCATGCCTCAGCTTGTCGCTGTCGAGGGAATGACCAATGCCGATGGCGTTGTCATTGTAGATGGCACGGCTGCTGCACCTCGTGAACTGCATTCGAGCCAGCTCTCAGCACAGTATTATAGCGACTATGTCACGGTGAAGAAAGCTCAGTTAGTGAAAGACAATGGTGTCTGGATGACCTTTGGCGACAAGCGTGTCCGTCTTTTTAACACGCTTGGCGTTACCGGCATCAAGGTGCCCACTGACCTGACAAAGCGTTATGACATCACTGCCATCTATGGCACCAACGTCCTGAATGGTGAGGTCATTGACGAGCTGTACCTGCTCGAATCACCGAAGGCAGCCAGCTTTACCGCTGCTACCTCGCTTGCTCTGCCGGAATCGCTCCACATGGAGGTGGATCGTACTTATCAGCTTACTGCCGATGTGCTGCCTGTAGGTGCTGATGTGTTCCTTAGTTGGACATCGTCGAACGAGGCAGCCGTAACGGTTACGGCCGATGGTTTGCTTACTGCTGTGGCCAACGGACAGGCGACCGTCAGCGTCGTGGATGCAGAAACCGGATTGACGGCTACCTGTCAGGTGACCGTGGGCGACCGTCTTTCGGTGAGCAGTATCGCTGAGTTCAAGGCGCTGCCCAGTAACAGCGAGGCCGACCTGGTGCTGACCGATGCACAGGTGCTCTATTCCTATAAGACCGACCTCTTCCTGCGCGATGCTTCGGGTGCTATCATGCTGAGTGGTACTGGGCTGTCGGCTACTGCAGGTCAGCTGCTTAATGGTACTCTCTTTGGCAAATCTGCTTTGAGCAATGGCATGCCCGTGCTCGTTCCCGTTGACGGAGTGACTACCGTTGACGGTATCAGCAAGACTGAGGGAGGCGTGGTAGAACCCCGTAAGGTAAGTATTACTGACGTTACCGATGCCGACCTCTGCGACCTGTTGCTGGTCGAGGCTGTTCAGCTTGAGCGCGACAATGGTATCTATACGGTGGGTGGAAACCTGCGTGCCCGTCTGTATAATTCGTTCTCCATCAAGGATATCAAGGTTCCGACCGTTTTCACCGATAAGTATTTCGACGTACTTGCCATTTTCGGTACGGCACTGGTTGACAACGATGTGGTCTACGAGCTGAAGTTGCTCAAGTCGCCCGAGGAGGTAGAGAGTCCTGACGGTATCACCACCATGGATCTGACTGAAGGAACAACTGAGGGACGTATCTACGACCTGAATGGCCGCAGACTAAATGCTGAACCGAACCGTGGCATCTTCATCGTGAAGAAGGACGGCCGTTACGTCAGGATGGCTAAGTAAGGGGAAACGGTCTTACCGGCGTTCGCGGAAGAACTGCTGCATCAACTCGCGGCATTCTTCCTCTAATGCGCCACCAATACACGTGGCTTTCGGATGCAACACCCTCGGGGCGTACATCCGGAAGCCACGTTTCTCGTCGGGCGCACCATAGACGATATGGGGAATCTGTGCCCATCCTATGGCACCGGCACACATGGGACATGGCTCTACGGTGACATAGAGTGTGCAGTCGGTGAGGTACTTCCCACCCAGTTCGTTGGCTGCCATGGTGATGGCCTGCATCTCAGCGTGGGCCGTGACATCGATGAGCGTCTCTGTCAGGTTGTGGGCACGGGCAATGACTCTTCCCTTGCACACCACTACTGCACCAATGGGAATCTCGCCCTTGTCGAAGGCCCGTTGTGCCTCGGCCAGCGCCATGCGCATGTATTGTTCATCTTTATTTTTTTCTTCCATGATGCAAAGTTACGAAATATTTTTCGTACTTTTGCAAAGTGAAATGGAAAATCATACATGTCAACGATACTGACTCGACCAACCGCTATCTGCGTGAGTTGGACGTCGACGGTGATGTATGCGTCTGGACTGACTACCAGACTGCTGGCCGTGGCTGCGGCACGAATACGTGGGAGAGTGAGCGGGGTAAGAACCTGTTGTTCTCCTTGCTGATTCATCCTGCGAATATTCCTGTGAATAAGCAGTTCGTGGTGTCGATGGCAGTGGCAAACAGCATAGCGAAGGTTGTTTCGAAGTATGTGAAGACAGTCAGCGTCAAGTGGCCCAACGATATCTATGTCCGCGACAAGAAACTCTGTGGCATCCTGATAGAGAATCGGCTGCGAGGCGGTGTGATTAAAGACAGCATCATTGGAGTAGGGCTGAATGTGAACCAACTTTGCTTCGTGAGTGATGCCCCCAACCCTATATCGCTGGCCAATCTGACTGGATGCCTGTTTGATAGGGAGGAACTTTTGCAGGAGCTGTTAGAGGCCTTCGAGGCAGAGTTGGCCGACTTGGAAGGGGTTCGCACGCGCTACCTGTCGCAGCTATATTGGCGCAAGGGTTTTCATCGCTACCGTAATGCGTGGGGTGAGTGCTATGCCGAGATCATGACGGTGGAGGATGACGGTCATCTGCTGCTTAGTGATGTTGATGGTCACACCAACCGGTATGCGTTCAAGGAGGTGGAGTTTGTGATAGGGGAATAACGTAATAACGAGATAACGTCATAACATAATAACGATCATCATAATTATGGCAAGATTCAAGAGAATTCTATTGAAGCTCTCGGGCGAGAGCCTGATGGGCAAGCAGGGCTACGGCATTGATCCGGAGCGTCTGAGTGACTATGCAAAGCAGATTAAAGAAGTGCATGAGATGGGTGTCGAGATAGGCATCGTCATCGGTGGTGGCAACATCTTCCGCGGACTGAGCGGAAGCCAGAAGGGCTTCGACCGCGTAAAGGGCGACCAGATGGGCATGTGTGCTACGGTGATTAACTCGCTGGCACTCTCGTCGGCATTAGGTGCCGTCGGTGTGAAGAACAAGGTGCTGACGGCTATCCGTATGGAGCCTATCGGTGAGTTCTACACCAAGTGGAAGGCTATCGAGGCGATGGAGCAGGGCTATGTCTGTATCTTCTCTGCCGGCACGGGATCGCCTTATTTCACCACTGATACTGGCTCGTCGCTTCGTGGTATTGAGATTGAGGCCGATGTCATGTTGAAAGGTACGCGTGTGGACGGCGTTTATACCGCTGATCCGGAGAAGGATCCCACGGCAACCAAGTTCGATGCTATCACTTATAAGGAAGTACTCGCACGGGGACTGAAGGTGATGGACCTCACGGCTATCTGCATGTGTCAGGACAACAATCTGCCCATCTATGTGTTTAACATGGATGTCGTAGGAAACCTGAAGAAGGTGATGGACGGCGAGGAGATAGGTACGCTGGTGCACAACTAATCCTCGTTGTCATAATCTGTATAGATACAACAAGAGCCGTTGACAATTGCCAGCGGCTCTTGTTGTATGATGCAGTAAGCTTGCTGAAGTGGTTTTTATTTCACCACAACGACTAGGTATTTGCTGGTGCTCCAGAACTGCTGAGGGTTGGTGATACGCAGCACGTACTGCTTGTTGGCATCGCGCTCCAGTGTGTAGCTGCTCAGCGGGTGGGCAGTAAGAACCTCGGCCGAGCGTGAGTAGAGCTTGATTTCCTTGTCTACACGAATGTCGATCTTGGTAAAGTACTCCTTGTTGAAGTTCTGTTGCAGCACTTCGCCTTTCGACAGGATGTTCTGGTCTTTCAGTTCTTTCTTGGTGCCATAGACAAACCATGCGGTGTTCAGCTCCTTGTCCTGTGTCGAGATGGTCTGGTCTTTGCGCTGTCCCTCGTCTTGCAGGGTGGCAACGTTGTCGTTGAGACCGGCAATTTGTTCGTCGAGTTCCGAGATGTGGATGTCTTTGGCATCAAGCTCGGCACGCAGCTTCTGAAGCTCGGCGTTCTTCTCTTCCAACTGTGTGGTGAGGTTATCGATGGTGCGCTTCAGCTGGTCAGCGTTGATGGTACTCTCGCGCAGCTTCTGGCGCAGCTTGCCAATGAGCTCGCGGTTCTGCTGCATGGTGCTTTGGATGAACTGCATGTTTTCGCGAATACGTGCAGCCGAGCTGGCACCCTCGCCGCGTTTAGCCACTGCCACGCGGCCTTCTGCTTCGCTAATCTCGCGGAATCCTTCTTCAATGTCGTTCAGGGTTCCCATGATGTCGTTGATCTCATTGTCTTTCTGGGCAATGATCTTGTCAAGTGAATCACGCTGCTGGTTCAGAGCCAGCTGTTGTGCCTGCTTGTTGTCTTGCTGACACGATGCCATTGCCATGAGGCATAGGCCGAAGAATAGAATCTTTTTCATATAATCTGAGTTTTGTCTTTTGGTTCTTTTTCTTTGCAGCCGGCCACGATGACGACGATTTCGCCTTTGGGCTCGTGCTCCTTGAAATGGGCTGTCAGCTCACCTAAGGTGCCGCGAACACTCTCTTCGTGTACCTTCGAGATCTCACGGCATACGCTGGCTTGCCTTTCTGTGCCGAAGACCTGAGCCAGCTGTTCCAGTAGCTTTACCACCCGATAGGGCGATTCGTAGAAAATGATGGTGCGCTGCTCGTCGCGAAGTGCCTCGATGCGCGACTGGCGCCCTTTCTTCTGAGGTAGGAAGCCTTCAAAGCAGAAACGGTCGCAGGGCAGTCCGCTGCTCACAAGGGCCGGAACGAAAGCCGTCGCTCCAGGCAGGGTCTGCACCTCGATGCCGGCCTTGACGGCTTCACGTACCAAGAAGAATCCCGGGTCGCTGATGCCTGGCGTGCCGGCGTCGCTGATGAGCGCCACATTTTGGCCTGCCAACAGCCGTTCGACAACAACTGCCGATGTACCGTGCTCGTTGAACTTGTGATGCGACATCAGATGATTCCGAATGTCGAAATGCTTTAGCAGGATGCCCGATGTCCGGGTGTCCTCTGCCAGCACCAGGTCAGCTTCCTTCAGCGTGCGTATGGCGCGTAGCGTCATGTCTTCCATGTTGCCCACTGGAGTGGGTACAATATAGAGTGTTCCCATTTTGGTGGGCAAATATAGTTAAAATTTCTTTATCGTCAAAAAAACAGCCCATTTCTTTGCAATTTTTAAAACGTATTTGTAATTTTGCAGTACATTTATCGAAAATATGACTACAAACCTTACAGGGGAGGCACACCGCCCCGGTCGAATTGAAGTGGTGTGCGGCTCGATGTTCTCGGGAAAAACCGAGGAGTTGATACGGCGCATGCGTCGTGCACAGTTTGCCCGCCAGCGTGTAGAGATATTCAAACCCGCCATTGACACACGTTATTCTGAAGATGATGTGGTCAGCCATGACCAGACCCATATCCCGTCGACACCTCTCGACTCGTCGGCCAGCATACTGTTGCTGTCGAGCGACATTGATGTGGTGGGCATCGACGAGGCCCAGTTTTTTGACAATGGACTGGTCGACGTGTGTAACGAGCTGGCCAACCGTGGTGTGCGTGTGATTGTGGCAGGTCTCGACATGGATTTCCGTGGCGTGCCCTTTGGTCCGATGCCTGCCCTCTGTGCCATAGCCGACGATGTGACGAAGGTTCATGCAATCTGCGTGAAGTGCGGCTCACTGGCCTACGTTAGCCACCGCAAGGTGGCCAGCGACCGGCGCGTGTTACTGGGAGAGACGGGCGAGTATGAGCCTCTGTGCCGCGAATGCTACCAGATAGCCATCGCTGCCGACGCGTCGCAGGCAGTGGATACCGATTCCGATGGCGCGAAATAGTAGTCTGTTTACAAAATAATGTGGGCTGTTTCGCGTTATAATAAGGTGTTTAGACGTATTCTTTTCACGTTAGCACTGCTGCTGGCAGGCCATGTTGGGGTGCTGGCGCAGTATGATCCGTCGTTCAGTCATTACTGGGCGATGGAACCAAGTTTTAATCCTGCCTCAGTGGGCAAACAGCAGAAAATGAATGTTGCCGTGGGCTATAACATGACGATGGCGGGATTCGAACACAATCCGCGCACGATGTATGCTGGTGCCGACATGCCTTTCTATTTTGCCGGAGCTTACAATGGTGCGGGACTGCAGTTCCTGAACGACCAGATAGGCTTGTTCTCGCACCGCAAGATATCGTTGCAATATGCCTATCGATTGAAGCTGATGGGCGGTCAGCTGGCCATCGGTGTACAGCCAGGCATGCTGAGCGAGAATTTCAACGGGTCAGGAGTTGACACGGACGAGGGCAGCGACCCCGCTTTCGCCACGTCGGAAGTGACAGGAACAGCTCTTGATGTGGCCGCAGGTATGTACTATCAGCACCGTAATTGGTATGCCGGCTTTTCGGTTCAGCACATTACTGCTCCTACCATTGAATTAGGCGAAACCAACGAACTGAGCCTCACTCAGACGTATTATTTCACTGCTGGATGCAATATTCGGCTAAGAAATCCGTTTCTTACAATACATCCCTCAGTGCTCGCACGTACTGACGGGGTGGGTTATCGTGCTGATGTGAGTGCCCGGTTGAAGTACACACACGAACAGAAAGTGATGTATGCCGGACTGGGCTACAGCCCTACCAACTCGGTAACGGTGATGCTCGGCGGCCTGTTTCAAGGCATCATGCTGGGCTATAGCTACGAGATCTACACCTCGGCCATTAATTTGGGCAATGGGTCGCATGAGCTCTTTTTGGGCTATCAGACCGATGTGAACCTTTTCAAGAAAGGACGCAACCGACATCAGAGCGTAAGAATCCTTTGAAAGGTAAAGAAGTGAAAAAGAAAAAGAATAAAAATATGATGAAGAGTAGTTTTTCATGTTCAAGGTCGAAGGCAATGGTAAAATGGTGTTTACCCTTTTGCCTTTTTACCTTTTTACTTTTCCTGACAGGTTGTCTTGGCAGTAAGTCAAGCACTTCCGACGGCGGCGAACTGACAGGTGCCAGCAGTCGTGCTTTCTCTGAGCCTGAACCCTATGGCATGATACTCGTTAAGCGAGGTCATCTTGACATGGGTATCACAGAGACCGACTCTCTCTGGGGTAAGCAGACACCAAACCGGAGCATTTCGGTCGACGGTTTCTGGATGGACGATACCGAGATTACCAACTCGGAGTATCGCCAGTTTGTCTATTATGTACGCGACAGCATTATCCGTGAGCGCCTGGCCGATCCCAATTATGGCGGTGACGAGACCTACAAGATTGAGGAAGACAAGAACGGCGACCCCGTTACTCCTCATCTGAACTGGAAGAAAGCACTGCCCCGTAAGCCTAATGAGGATGAGCTGAGAGCCATGGAGAGCGTCTATGTGACCAATCCTGTCACGGGTGAGAAGATGCTGGACTACAGTCAGATGAACTATCGCTACGAAATCTTCGACTACACTGCTGCCGCCCTGCGCCGCAACAGGCTCAACCCCGAGGAGCGCAACCTGAATACCGACATACAGATAGACCCCAATGAGCAGGTGATGATCTCGAAGGACACGGCCTACATCGATGACGAGGGCCGCATTGTGCGACAGACCATCAACCGTCCACTCACAGGTCCCTGGGATTTTCTTAACACGTACATTATTAATATATATCCCGATACGACATGCTGGGTCAACGACTTCCCCAATGCCGACAACGAGGTGTATATGCGCAACTATTTCTCCAATCCTGCTTATAACGAGTATCCCGTAGTGGGAGTTACATGGGAACAGGCAAACGCCTTCTGTGCCTGGCGTACCGACTTCCTGCTTAAGGGACTCGGTCCTGCAGCTCGCTATGTGCAGCGCTATCGTCTGCCCACAGAGGCTGAATGGGAGTATGCCGCCCGTGGTAAGGACCAGAACGAGTTCCCATGGGACAATGTCGACGTGGCTTCGGGAAAAGGTTGTTTCTATGCCAACTTCAAACCAGATAACGGTAACTACACCAAGGACGGAAACTTGATAACGAGCAAGGTGGGAATCTATTCAGCCAACTCCAACGGTCTTTATGATATGGCAGGCAACGTGGCCGAATGGACCTCGACCATCTTCACCGAAGCTGGTGTCGATGCCATGAACGACCTGAACCCGCAGCTCAGCTACAATGCTGCCAAGGAAGATCCCTACCGTCTGAAAAAGAAGAGCGTGCGTGGTGGCTCGTGGAAAGATCCCGAGAGCTATATTCGTTCTGCATGGCGTTCCAGCGAGTACCAGAACCAACCGCGATCGTATATCGGTTTCCGTTGCGTGCGCAGTCTGGCCAATACTACCAGCGAGAAAGCCAAACCGGTGAAGCCATCAAAAAAGAAATAAGTAACAAAGATGTGGCCTGCCATTATTTAGGCGGTACTACTATCTAATCAATTATCAATAAGCGACATATAGCGATGACACAGTATAGTAAATTCAATATCATCTACCGCTTGCAGAAGTGGCTCGACAGCGTACCCGGACAGACGTTTATGAACTACGCCTACAGCTGGGGTGCTTCGATTGTGATTCTCGGTGCTCTTTTCAAGCTGACCCACTTGCCAGGTGCCAACTTCTGGCTGTTCCTTGGCATGGGTACTGAGGTGTTTGTGTTCTTCATTGCCGGTTTCGACCGTCCGTTCGATAAGACCGAGGACGGTAAGGAACTGCCTACGCACGTGCTGCTCGATGACGAGGCAGAGGCCGCCAGGACGGCCGCAGCCGTTGGACCGGCAGTCTTAGGCGGAGGCTTTGGCGTTGCAACGGATTCACCGCTTGCAGAACAAGGCGAACAGGTCGTTTCGGCCGGAGGCGGTGGCGGCACAACCATCATTGGCGGTGGCGGTGGTGGCACCATCATCTTTGGCGGTGGTGGTTCTGCGGGTTCAACGCAGCAAGGCGAAGCCAGCGACGAGCTGGGCACTACTCCTGTTGACACTGAGGCTATTGCAAACGTGGCCACGTCGGTGGCTGCCATGTCTGGCGGCGTGAGCATGCCCGAACTGCCGAAGATGAATCCCGACCTCGAGGATGCTACTAACAACTATGTTGACGAACTGAAGAACCTGACCGAGATGCTGCATAAGGTGGCCGAACAGAGTGAGCGCCTGTCACGTGATAGCGAGGAAATGGAGAACCTGAACCGCACGCTTACCGGCATCTGTAAGATTTATGAGATGCAGCTCAAGGGTGCCAGCCAGCAGATTGGCACCATCGATCAGATTAACGACCAGACACGCAAGATGGCAGACCAGATAGCCGAGCTGAACCGCATCTATGCCCGCATGATTGAGGCTATGACTGTCAATATGCCGAAAGGACCATTGGCCCAATAAGCCCCATAAGACCCTTTAGAAACTATGGCAATTAAGAAAAGACCCGTTTCTCCGCGCCAGAAGATGATCAACCTCATGTATGTGGTGTTGATGGCTATGCTGGCTCTGAACGTCTCGAACGAGGTGCTCAACGGCTTCCTTATCGTGGGCGAAAGCATTGGTAGGACGACGGAGAACTCGATGAAAGATAATCTGGCCATCTACGAGGCTTTCGAGCAGCAGATGAAGGCCAATCCCCAAAAGGTAAAGGAATGGTACGAAAAGGCCATGCAGGTGAAGCAGATGAGCGACTCACTCTATGACTTTGCTGCCGAGCTGAAGCAGGCCATTGCCTATGAAGCCGATGGCGAGGGTGCCAATCCCGATAGTCTGATAGGTCAGGAAGACCTTGAGGCCAGCAATCAAGTGATGTTGGCTCCCGGTCGTGGCAAGGGTGAGGCTCTGAAGTTGGCCATTGACAGCTATCGCAACCGTATCCTGAAGATGATTCCCGACACAGCCAAACAGCGCAGCATTGCCATCGACCTGACCACTGAGGTGCCCCGTAAGGCCCGTATGGAGGGAAAGAACTGGCAGGAAGCACAGTTTGAGTCGATGCCTGCCATTGCTGCGGTGACCATCTTGTCGAAATTGCAGGGCGACGTGCGCAACGCTGAGAAAGAAGTGCTGCACACATTGGTGCAGAACATCGACGTGAAGGATATCCGTGTGAACCTTCTTGAAGCCTTTGTCATTCCCAACTCGCAGACCATCGTACAGGGCGATAAGTTCTCGGCCAAGATTGTGATGGCTGCCGTCGATACTACGCAGGTGCCCGACATCTATATCGGAGGGAAGAAGATGACGCTTCGCGACAACACCTACGAGATTGTTTGTGGACGAACAGGCGACTTCACCTTAAACGGATATATCGAGACCGTCAATGGCAACGGCGATAAGCTGCGCCGTGACTTCTCTCAGAAGTACACTGTTGTGGAACCCTCGGCCACAGTCTCGGCCGACCTTACCCGCATGCTCTATGCCGGTTACAACAACCCCATCAGCGTGTCGGTGCCCGGTGTGCCTCTGAACAAGGTGCAGGCTACGATGACCAACGGTACGCTACAGGCCGTAGGACCAGGAAAGTACATTGCCCGTCCGGCAAAGATTGGACAGGATGCCATCATTACCGTGACATCGACGAATACAGGTCGTTCACAGACGATGGGCTCTTTCCCCTTCCGTGTACGTAAGCTGCCCGATCCTACACCGTTTATCGATATGCAGGACGAGAAAGGCAATCCCAACCGTTTCAAGGGCGGTGGCATGGCGAAGGCCAGTTTGATGAATATCGATGGTATCGGTGCTGCTATCGATGACGGCATCCTCGACATCGCATTCCGTGTAGTGTCGTTCGAGACTGTGTTCTACGACAACATGGGTAACGCTATCCCTATGGTGGGCGAAGGCTCGAAGTTCTCTGCCCGTCAGAAGGAATCGTTCCGCAAATTGACGCGTAACCGTCGCTTCTACATCTCACGTGTGAAGGCTATCGGTCCCGACGGCATCGAGCGTACTCTGCCTGGTGCAATGGAAATCATCGTGAAGTAATTAAAAAATTAGGAGATTAATAAAAATATAGGATTGAGACATGATGAAACGAAGCTTTTTAATATTTGCCTTTTTGAATATTTTAATTGCTACGGCTGTCGCCCAGCCTAAGCAGCGTCGCAGCCAGCAGAAGGCAGAGACCCAGCAGAAACAGCAGAAACAGCAGACTACTGCGCAGGGAGGTATGACCGAGCGCATGCGTATCATGTATCCTACGGCCGTTGATATGCCCGAGGACGTGGTGTGGCGGCGCGACATTTACCGAGAAATCGACCTCAGCGAGGAAGAAAATGCCGGACTCTACGATCCCGTGGAGCCTATTGGTAAGCAGATGAACCTGTTTACATATGTGTTCAAGCTCGCCTTGAACGGCTATATCCCTGTCTACGAATATCGTCTTGATGGCAACGAAGTGCTCGAGGCTTCGGCGAAGGTCGAAATGAAAACTATACTCGACAACTATCATATCTTCTATGAAGAGGCCGACGGCAAGCTGAAGGTCGACAATAGCGACATCCCCTCGGCAGAGGTAAGGATGTACTATCTCAAGGAGAGTGCCTATTACGACCAGGCCAACACCACGTTCCACATCAAGCCACAGGCTTTCTGTCCTGTCATGCTGCGCGAGGATGACTTTGGCGGTGATGCTTCGAAATATCCTTTGTTCTGGGTGAAATACAGCGACGTGGAGCCATTCCTGAGTCGTCAGACCATTAAGACGAGCGACATCAACGATGCAGCGCTGATGACCCTTGATGACTATTTCACACTGAACAAGTACAAGGGTAAGATCTACAAGACCGCCAACCGTCTGGGTAAGACGTTGGCACAGATTGCCAATGGTGACACTGCCAAGTACTCGGCAGAACAGCGTCGTATCGAGGCCGAGCTGGAAGCTTTCCGCAACAATATTTTCGGTGACAAGCAGAAGCGCGACTCGCTCGATAGTATTGCTTCTATCGATCCGAAGAAGGCTGCCAAGACTGAGAAGAAACAGCGTACCAGCACACCGAAGACTAAGACCGAGAAGGCTTCGCGCTCGAAGAGCAGCAAGCCAAAGTCATCTTCATCGTCGTCGGGTGCAATGTCTGTGCGTCGCCAGCGTCATTAACTACCTTAACTCCAAAAATTGATAGACTATGAAGAAGTTTTTCGTTTTGATGGTTGTCATGGCCGTTACTGCTGTGATGCCCGCCAGTGCACAGGGCGTGAAAATTGGTGTAAAGGGTGGATTGAATAATACCCAGATGAAGTTTGACAAGAGTGTCTTTGATGCAGAGAACCGTTTCGGATGGTTTGCAGGTCCCATTGTCAAGGTCGATCTTCCCATCACAGGGCTGGGTATCGACATTGCCGGCCTTTACGATCAAAGGGAGACGAAGGTGAACGATGAGACGATCCAACAGAAGAGCATTCTTGTTCCCCTCAATGCCCGACTGAACCTTGGACTCGGTGATGCAGCAGGTATCTATGTGTCAGCCGGCCCGCAGTTTGGATTCAATATCGGTGACGATGAGTTCAAATGGAAGGACAAGGAGAACTACGAGAATACGTTCCAGTTGAAGAAGTCGTCGTTCAGCATAAACTTGGGTGCCGGCATCTATCTCTCCGACCATCTTGAAGTGGGCTTCACCTATAATATTGCCATGGGCAAAACTGCTGACGCAACATTCAAGGATGCACTAAAGACTGCAACTACCAACGACGAAACGAAGGCCAAGGCATGGACTATCTCGGCATGCTACTACTTCTGATTTAGCGTGTATGCCGACATCATACTTCCCTTGCCGCTCGACGGTCTCTTCACCTACAGTGTTCCTACGACGATAGCACAAGAGGTGAAGCCGGGGATACGTGTGCTGGTGCCCTTTGGGCGCAGCAAGCAGTATGTGGGCGTCATTGCGAAGATTCACAACACCAAGCCGGAAGGTTATCAGGTAAAGGATATCCTCCTGCTCATGGATAAGGAGCCGATATTGCTTCCACAGCAATATCGGCTCTGGTCGTGGATAGCCGACTATTACATGTCGCCCATTGGCGAGGTCTACAAGGCGGTCTTGCCTGGCGGCCTGAAGGCTGAGGAAGGCTATCGGCCCAAGACTGAGACCTATATCCGTCTGACACCGAAGTTCCAGAGTGAGCAGGCATTGCATGTGGCCCTCGATGTGTTGCGTCGTGCCGACAGACAGTTGCAGGCATTCACAGCCTATCTGCAATTATCGGGGTGGGACATGACTGAAAGTGATAAAGGAAAAGTGAAAAGTGAAGTGACACGCGACGAACTCTTGAACTACAGCGGCACTACGCTCCCCATTCTGAGCCAGCTCGTGAAGCGTGGCATGCTGGAGACCTATGAGGTCGAGGTAGGCCGTCTGAACCATGGTGGCGAGCCGCATCCTGAACTCATCAAAAAGCTTAGCGAGGCGCAGCAGGAGGCCTACAACCAGATTCTCTTTTCGTTCTTGAAACATCCCGTCACTCTGCTTCATGGTGTCACGTCGAGTGGCAAGACCGAGATCTACATCCACCTCATACAGAGGGAGATAGAACAACACCGTCAGGTGCTCTACCTCCTTCCCGAGATTGCACTTACTGTTCAGATGATGGAGCGGTTGCGCCGCGTGTTTGGCAATCGGCTTGGCATTTACCATTCGAAATACAGCGATGCCGAGCGTGTGGAGATCTGGCAGAAGCAGCTCTCGACCTGTCCCTATGATGTCATCCTCGGTGCCCGATCGGCAGTGTTCCTGCCATTCCATCGTCTCGGTCTTGTCATCGTTGATGAGGAACACGAGACCTCCTTCAAGCAGCAGGACCCCATGCCTCGCTACCATGCCCGCTCTGTGGCCATCATGCTCGCTTCGCTCGTAAGAACAGAGTGTAGAGTTGAGAGTGTAGAGTTTGCTACCGCACCAAAACTGACAGCGGTAGCAAACTCTACACTCTACACTCTACACTCTACACTGGAACCTAAGGTCCTCCTCGGTACTGCCACACCTTCTCTCGAGACCTACTACAATGCCCGCACTGGCAAGTACGGGCTGGTAGAGCTGACCACGCGCTATCAGGACATCGAACTGCCCGAGATACAGGTTGTTGACACCAAGGACCTCCAGCACTGCAAGATGATGCGAGGGCCGTTCTCACCTCTTCTCTTGTCACGCGTTCGCGAAGCCCTCGACCGTGGCGAGCAGGCCATCCTCTTCCAGAACCGGCGCGGATGGTCACCAATGGTCGAATGTCATCAATGTGGATGGGTGCCGCGCTGCCAGCATTGCGACGTTTCGCTGACGCTGCACAAGACCACCAACACGCTTACCTGTCATTATTGTGGCTTCACCTATCAGATTCCCACCGTCTGTCCAGCCTGCGGCAGCAAGGACCTAAAGGGTCGCGGCTACGGCACGGAGAAAATTGAGGATCAGGTGCGCGACATCTTCCCCGATGCACGCATCAGCCGTATGGACCTTGACACTACTCGTAGCCAGGGAGCCTACGAGCGTATCATCAGTGACTTCTCTTCTGGGCGAACCAACCTGCTTATCGGTACGCAGATGATCTCCAAGGGTCTTGACTTCGACCGCGTCAGCGTCGTTGGCATACTCAGTGCCGACTCGATGCTCAACTATCCCGACTTCCGTGCATACGAGCATGCCTTTATGATGATGGCTCAGGTCAGTGGCCGAGCAGGACGGAAGGGCAGACGAGGACTCGTCATCCTGCAGACGCGGCAGCCCGACCTGTCTGTTATCCATCAGGTGGTACGCAACGATTATCAGGCCTTCTATCGCAGTCTCATTGCCGAGCGGCAACAGTTTAACTATCCGCCTTACTTCCGGCTGATCTATGTCTACCTCAAACACCAGAAGGATGATGTTGTCAACACGGCCGGCATAGAGCTTGGCTCGCGTCTGCGCCAGTGGTTCGGCAGCCGGGTTCTCGGTCCCGACAAGCCTGCGGTTGCCCGCGTAAAATCGCTCAGCATCCGCAAGCTCGTGCTGAAACTAGAAAACGGGATCGATCTCGCGAAAGTGCGCCAATATTTAGCGCTTGCCTCCCAGCAAATGCTGACAGACAAGCGCTATGCTTCCCTTCAAGTCTACTACGACGTTGATCCGCTGAACTGATGCGGGTCGACGTACTGATGCCATTTATTTGCTCATTTTGTCGATGGTTTCCTTGAAGCTGTCTAAGTCCTCGTGGTGTAGCCAGTGTAGGTCGTGTATGTTACCCTCCTTGTCGATGAGCTTGTAGGTGGGGTAGCCGCTGATGCCGACGTAGTGTTCAATGGCGGCTTGCTGATCTTCGGGCAGGTTGTAGTGTACGCAGTTTGGACCCGTGAGGTTGTACTCCTTGATGACGTTCTTCCACGACTCATCGCTGCTGCGGTTAGCCAGGTAGAGATACACGATGTCGTAGTCCTTCAGAGCCTCCTTCACCTTCCACGACTCCTTGAGATTGCGCTTGCAAGGTCCGCACCACGTACCCCAGATGTCGAGATAGATGATACGTCCCTTGTATGGCTCGATGATCTTTCGGAATATCTTCTCACCGTCGCTCATGCCCTCGACATCGGTAGAGGGACGCAGGCTGGCGGCATTGGCAAAATCCTGACGCTCGAGGGCGGCATACTTGTCGTTGATTGTATTCACGACAGCAAGGGCTGCGGGCAGCTTCACCTGTTGCTCGAAGAAATCCTTCATGGCAGGTGCGAGCGGCTTTCGCGTCTGGTCGATTTGCCTGTAGATATGGTGAGCCAGTGCGATGTCACGCAGGGTTGGGTCGGAATCTGGTGTGTCGAACACTTGCTGAATCTTATATAACTCGAAGAACGGTGCTTCGTCCTGCAACACCTTGGCGATGTCTTCGCGCTCTAACAGGGCGTTGCGTTGCTGCACAAAGTCCTGCTGATTGAACTGCTGCGCTGCCACGCTGTCGATGTTAAAGATGTCGTCGGTACTCGTTGCACCAGCATCTGCACGTGCCTTGAACTGGTCGGTCAAAAAGGCTTTATAGCTTTCGGCATAGCGGTCAAACAAGGCCAACTCTTCGTCAGAAATACTGATCTTGCCCTCGTTCCTGTTTTTACGGAGCACCGACGAGAAGATGCCGTCGCTGACATAGATGGTATATCTGCCGGCAGGGACAGTATAATCCTTTTGAGACATGTGGTCAACATAGTCACGCATGAAGGTGGTGAAAGGTCGCTGGAGGGAGTAGGGTTTAGATGCTTTCTGCCATAGCGAGGTAGTCACAAAATCCATATACTCCTTAGGCAGCTGGCGCTTCAGGTCGTAGCGGGCCTGCATCATCGATTCACCCTGTCCTGCTATGTAGCAGCCCTTGACATAGTCGATATAGCGCTGCGAGAGGTTGGGTCGCATGGCGATGTGCTCCTCCAATGTCGCCCTCATCGCGTTGCAGATGCTGTCCATTTGAGCCTTGAACTGCATGGCGTCTGTGTTTCCCTCAATACGAGCATAGTTCCATTTGTCGGGGTAGGTCAGCAGTTCGTTCTGCATCCGCACGTCGTCGCCCATCATGAGCTTCTGCCCCATTTTGAAGTCGTTGAGGAAGAAATAGGTCTTGCCGGGTTCCAGAACAGCATCAGCCGACGAGCGTCCCAAATCGAGGTAGGCCTGCGAAGTATTGACGACAGGGATGCGGATGGTGAAACGGCCCAGCGAGTCCATCTTGGCGTAGAACTTCTGCTGGTCATCCAAGAAGATATTATCGATACTGACCTCAAACTCGCGGCCTCGCTTCCATGCTTGCTCGGGCATGTCCTTCAGCCAGCCGATGAGGGTCACGCTGTCGTTGGCCTGGTAGCCATTGTCGACAAACCCCGTGCGCAGGTCTTTTGTGGGATAGTCGGGCAGGGTAGCGGTGGTGATTGGGCTGCAAGCGATGGGTTTTTCGTTGCCGATGGTCATGTTGCGCTTGCCCTTCTTCATCTTGTCGACCTTGATGGTGGGCCCGCCAGCGAGCGTCAGGGTATAGACATCTTTCTTCTCACTTAGACTGGCGATGTCCCATACCTTATTATTATAGATGACGTGCTGGGGCGTGAAGCCGATGAGCCAGTCGCCCGTGGCCTCGTTGCGCCAGTAGGTGTCGGTGATACCATCGGGCACATAGTCGCTGTTACGCATGTTCATCACCATCCACCCGTATGGCTCTATCATGTCCATTATCTTGGTGTCTTGTGGCACGGGGGCGAAGGTCAGCATAAAGCTCATGGTGTCTGTAGGCATCGTGTATCGCTCACCGAGCTTGATGACGGTGGCATCCTTCACCTGATACTGTTGTCCCCCTGCCTGCAGGTAGGTTTCCTTGGCAATGCTCATCCATTGCCCGGCGCGGTAGTTGAGGAACAGCGACACCTCTGTACGGTCGGCATACAACGATATTTTTTTTACTGTGAGGATGTGTTGAATATTGCTATATCCCACAACAACCTCGTTCCATGTCTTCACACTTTGGGCAGCCCCGGTCAGACAGGCCAAGGCGAGCATTATGGTCGATAATATTAGTTTCTTCATGGTTGTCTGTTAGTCCTTCAGTGAGTAGGTGATGGTGGTCACTACGCGCAGTTTCTTGATGTACGGTGTGTTCTGGTCGCGGTCGTCAATCTCGAACTGGCCTTGGCCTGCGTTCTGAATATCACCCAGACGGGCGTTGCTGGCCTCGGCAAACTGCTCGGCAGTCTTCTGTGCGTTCTTGATAGCCTCTGCCATCATCTCGGGCTTCATCTGTTGGAACGAGGCATACTCGTAGTCAGCATGGCTCTCTTCGATGGCGACACCCTGTTTCAGCAGTTCGGCCTGCTTGAAGATGGCTTTGTTCACCTGTTCTACCTTGCTCGTGGCAACGGTGATGGTCGTCGAGACGATATAGCGGAAGTTCCTGTTGTTCTCGCCCCACTCACGGGCCTCAAGGTCGCTGATAGATGGCGGGTTGACGGTAATCTCCTTGTCATCGAGCCCGTGCTGTTTCAGAAAGTTCTTGATCTTGGCCGTCTGGACGTTGATGCCTTCATAGAGCTGTGGAAGGTCGTCGCCCGTTACCTTCGTGCCGATGCTCCAGGTCACCTTGTCTGCAGGCACCTCGCGCTCTGCCAGTCCCTTTACCGTTACTTGGCGGTCCTTGTTGACAAAGTTGTCTATGCCAGCCTTCAGGAACCAACCTAAACAAATGATACCCGCTGCAATCAGAGCTGCAGCAAACAAACGATTCTCTTTCATACGCTATTCTATTTTAAAGTTTTCTCTATTTCATTCTTAAAGACATCGAGGTTGGGGTAACCTATGTGCTTGAAGGTCTGCTGTCCTTGGGCATCGTAGATGGCGTAGGTAGGTATGCCCTCAGACTCGTACTTGTTAAGGATGTAGCTATACTGTTCCTTTGTCAAGAAGTAGTGGTCGCCATCGATGACCTTGATCATCTCCTGCCATGTTTTCAGTGGCGAAGTGGGCGAGGTGATATAGACAAATTGTACGTTCTTGCCTTTGAGTTCCTGCTTCCACGGCTTCATCACCTCATGGCCTGCACGGCAGGGACCGCACCACGTGGCCCAGATGTCGATGAGCACCGTCTTGCCCTTGTAACGGTCGAGGATGGTCTGTAGAATATTTTCAGGAGCTACGTCGTCGAGTTTCTGGTAGAACACGCTCTGTGTGTTTGCCAGCTCGTCAGCAATGCGCTTCTGCTCTGCCTGATACTCAAGGATGACGTTCTTGCAGTCCTCATATTTCATCGTTTCGAGAAGATAGTCCACAAAGCCCTCATTCTCAGTATTCATAACGGCCTGCACACATTTCAGCTCGTTGTTATAGGGGCTCCTTTCTATGGCTTTCTTGTCGTATAAACTCAACGTAGTATCCCAGAATACCGAGCTGCACGGCGATACCGGCTCGTTGAGATACTTCCAGGTGTATGCCTGTTCTTCTTCCGAAAGAGTAAGCAGGTCCTTGTTCTTCTCTATCTTTTCTTGTAGACCCATATAAGTGGAATATACGGTTCCGTTGTCATCTATCCCAAACTGGCTATAATTAAATGCAAAATTGCGTGTCCATTTGACGAAGTCTTCCTCTGCTGCCATACAGATCAGGTCTTTCGCAGCAGTAGTGAACTTCGCATTCTTAGCAGCAGCCACGCGCTGGTCGAAGATATCCTGCAGGCACTGCAGGCGTTCTTCCTTCGTCTTACAATCCTTTACTTTCGGATAGACACTGAAATCGTTAAACGACTCTCCAAATACTTCTTCTGCTGTGACCATATCCAAGTTGGTCTTAGCCATAAAGCCCTTGAAGGCGACGAACGGCTTGTTATCACTTGTTATCTTCATCAGTATGTTGGTCTCCTGACCTGGGGCGATGACGATTTCAGAAAATGCCAATCCCTGAACGCCGACATTCACTTGGCGCGTCAGCCACAGGGGAATTTCCACTTTTACGGTACCATCGTCGGCAAAGGGGAACGTCTTGTCGAAGCGCTCTCTGGAACCTAACGGTGTGAAGCCGCCCACATAGAATGTCAGGTTCATACCACGTTTATAGCCCAGCATTTTTACGTTAATCGTGGCTACACCTTTATTAATCTTGGCGACGGGCAGCGTCTCATCCGTGGCATACTGCACGTTTTGCCATTCATTAGGAACAACTACGTCCTTCTTGACTTTCGAGTCGCTGATGTTCCAGAACTTGAAGTCGTTCTCATTATAGCTCTCTAAAAAGTCCATCTCCTTGGTGTCGAGGGGTACTGGCTTGAAGTGGAGCGCCAGGTTGGCCGTTCCGCTTTCGGGCATCCAGAAGAGCGAGTCGAGCTGCAGGTCGGATTCCTTCTCGTTAGTCTTCGTGCCACTCGTGATGCCGTACCTCTGTCCGTCGGGTGTCAGCAGGAACGAGTTCTTGTCGAAGCGAATCCAGTTGCCAGGCCTGTAGTTGGCAATAATGTGCAGCACGGTCTCTGTCTTCGTCAGCTCTACCTTAGTGATTTCAAACTCGGAGTTGTACGCTCCCATAAAGGCCGATGGTTTCTCCCACACGACCTCCTTTTGTGCCGTCATCGTCATTGCGACTAAGACAAGCAGTGTAGTAATAATGGTTTTTTTCATATTTGGTTGATGTAATTACATATAGTTGGTAAGGTGGCGCAAAGATACAGCTTTTTATTGGTATTAGCAAGTTTGCAGAGTTAATAAATACTATTAGCCATTGTTTGAATAAATGCAAGGGGCTCCGCAGAAGGAATGTGCGGAGCCCCTTGCTTAGTCTTTTAATTCGACAGAGAACAGATGACGATTGTTTCGGATAGTTAGAAGCTTTTGCGGCTGTGCTTTACACCGTTCTTGTCGATATACTGCTCGACGACGATGCCGCGATGCTGACGGGAGTTGGACAGGCGACGACCAGAGAGGTCGTAGCTCTGCTGCATAACCGGCTGGCTGTTATTCAGTTCGCTGATGCCATCGACCCCTGCATCCGTAAACTGCCAGGCATCCAAGTAGACGTTGGTAGCAGCGGTAACAACAAAATAAACGAGCTTCTTGTTTCCTGTGAACTGTGAGGGATCAAGTTCGACGACGTGGTCTTCCATCGTAGTCGACGAGAATTCTACCGTAGCCGACGCTGCAGCACCTGGCCGGCCTATGCGTATCTCCAGCGTACCGGTTCCCTTGGCGCGCAGCATAAACTTCGAGGCACCCGTCGTTCCGAAGTCTAAGTTGCGCTGCTGTATCCACGAGCCAGCAGCCATCTTCACCTGCAGGTTTTTCGATGCGTCGTTGCCCAACGTGCTGACTGAGGTGTTCTTCTGGATATTGGTATAGTTCTCGTAGTCGACACCGCCACAGCTGGCCATGGTCTCGGCCTCCTGCAGTTCGTAGGGGTTCATGTTCTTAATGGCAGTGGCGCCGGTGAGGTTCGTCGTGACCTGACTGATCTTCTGCGTTCCCTCGTTCACTGTTGCCTTGTTCACACAGATAGAACGGAAGATACCGCAATTCTGCTCTATGACACCGGCAGACCTCCATTTCTCCATCAAGGGCGCTCCGTGGTATATGTGATAGTATTTACCCTGGAACTTCTGCAGGTGTGAGTGGTTGTTGTTCGTTCCCATCCCAGGATGAGGTCCATAGACACCTTTGTACACCCAAGAGTCGGGGTCTGATGGGTTGTCGGAAACCATATAGCACATGGTGCAAGCATTGGGCTTCGATGCTGTGATGCCGTGTTCCTGCTTGTAGGCGTTCCATTCGGCGTCGCTGCGATTAGCCCAGTTTGAGCAATAGGTATAAACATACTTGCCGTCGATGACGTTCAGCTCGTTGGCCTCGAAATGGTAAGGTGCGTGAATCTTGACAGCCGAACCGTCGACTGCGGTCATTGAGGGCTTCAGTTTCACTATGCGGGCAGCCTCTGGCATAATGGTGCTCGGGCCAAGGCCACCGAAAGAAAGCCAGCCTACGCCGTTGTCGTCAATGGTTACCCCCGGGTCGAAATTGGCATTAGTACCCATCGCATTGGCACCTGGAGTGTCGTAATGAATCAGTAGCTTGTTAAGAGGCGATTTCCATGGACCTATAGGCGACTCCGCCTTCAGCACACCAACACCGTGGCTGCTGTTGCAGAAGTACAGGAAGAACTCGTCCTTGTTAGTGGTCTCATTATGACGCCAGGTGACTGACGGTGCCCACGATACCCCGAAGCCCTGATACCAAGGATTCGTTGTCCACCCCGAACAGAGTTTCTTCACATCGATGGTGCCGTGGAAGGTCCAGTTCACCATGTCGTCAGTCGAGAACACCACGATAGACTTGATGTCGCCATAGCTGTTCTCACCTTTCTTGCCATTCTTGATGAACTGCTGATGGTCGTTAGAGCCATAGACATACAGACGTCCGTTGTACTCCAGTGCCGTGGGGTCGGCACAGAAGATGTTGGCGCTAATGGGGTTGTTGTTACTCGTGCCCTTATAGTCGGTAGCCAAAGTCTGTGCATTCACTTGAATGCCGGCTGTAGTGAGGGCTGCTGCGATGAATAGTTTTTTGTACATATCAATAATTAATAATACCTTACTTGATGTTTAGCACCACGATGGACTTGGCGGGCACCTGGACGGTGAGCGTGTTCTTCTTCAGCTTGGCGTCTTTGAAAGGCTGGGGTGCCACCACCTCAGGGTGCTGGAAGTCGTTGAAGTCATCAACCTTCTTCGAGGTGAGTATCTCGCCGCTCACAGTCTTGGCCTGATAGCCGTCGAGCTGGAAGTCGATGGTCTGTGCCTTGTCGAGGCTCACGTTAGTAATGGCCAGTACGAGGCTGCCGTCAACGGTCTTTGCTGCCGAGGCCGAGAGCATGGGACAGGGACGGTAGCCAGCATCGCGGGCACCCTCCTTCTCCTTGAAGTAGGCCTTGCTCACCTGGATGGTCTCCGTAGGCAGGTCGACGGGCAGATAGGTGGCCTCCTGGAACGGCGTGTACATCTTAAATACGTGATAGGTGGGCGTGAGCACCATGTGGCCCGTACCCTCCTGATCGGTGAGGATCATCGACTGTAGCACGTTCACTATCTGGGCAATGTTCGCCATTTTTACACGATCGGTGTACTTGTGGAAGACGTTGAGCGAGAGGGATGCCACGAAAGCATCGCGCAGGGCGTTCTGCTGATACAGGTGACCACTGATGGTGCCGGGCTCCTCGTCCCACCAAGTGCCCCACTCGTCGACGAGCAGCCCCACCTTACACTGAGGGTCCTTCTCGTCCATGATGGCCTTGTGCTTCTTGATGACCTCTTCAATCTCCAGGCATTTTCCTAATGCCCAGTAGTACTGGTCGTTGTCGAACTTCGTAGCCGAGCCCTTCGATCCGCTCCAGCCCGAACAAGTATAATAATGTAAGGAGACACCCTGCATGCGGTCGCCAATCTTGTCCATCAGCACCTCCGTCCATTTGTAGTCATAGTCCGAGGCACCGCTGCCGATGCGGTAGAGCTTGTTGCCCGTATAGTCGCGCAGATAGGTGTTGAACTTGCGGAACTCGTCGCTGTAGTATTCCGGCGTCATGTTGCCACCGCAGCCCCAGGCCTCGTTGCCGATGCCGAAGTACTTCACGTGCCAGGCTTTCTCGCGTCCGTTCTGACGACGCAGACGAGCCATTGGCGTGTCGCCGTCGCTGGTCATATACTCCACCCACTGGGCCATCTCCTTCACCGTACCCGAGCCGACGTTGCCGCTGATATAAGGCTCACAGCCCAGCATCTCGCAGAGGTTCAGGAACTCGTGCGTACCGAAAGAGTTATCCTCGATGGTACCGCCCCAGTTGTTGTTACGCAGCGATGGACGCTTGTCCTTCGGACCGATGCCGTCCATCCAGTGGTAGTCGTCGGCAAAGCAGCCGCCCGGCCAACGCAGCACAGGCACCTTCAAGGCCTTCAGAGCCTCGAACACGTCCTTGCGATAACCCAGGATATTGGGAATCTTCGAGTCTTCGCCCACCCAGAGACCGCCGTAGATGCAGGTACCCAGGTGTTCGGAGAACTGTCCGTAGATCTCACGGTTAATCTTGGCTCCTGCCTGGTCGGCGTGAACCGTTGCCTTGATGTTTTCTGCTGCCGAAACACTCGCAGCGACAGCCAGCGCGATGGCTGTAGTCAGAATCATTCTTTTCATGTAGTCTTAGGATGTTATCGTTAATTGGGTGCAAAGTTACGAAAAGTCGAGAGCAAAACAAAGAAACTCGTTTCTTTTTTTTGCCGAGACGGAGTAAGTTCGCTGTCGCAGACGGCAAAGTTACGAAAAAACGACGGAAAAGCCAAATGTATTTGAGCTTTTCTGAGTGCCAAGTAAGTTTGACGTAGCCAAAGTTCTTTCTCCGTGATTTTCGAAAGCGACAAAGCCGAGCGAGGGGAGGTCATACTTCCGATGACTAAGTTGTTGCAGTCAGCGCCAAGTTGTGTGAACAACTAAGAAAATGGGCACAAACTACTTAATTATCTTTAAAAACTAAAGGTTTTAGTTGGATATAACTAAAAGTTTTAGTTACTTTGCCATCGGATACAGATACAGACGCAATAAAAGGGAAAAGTGAATAGTGAATAGTGAAAAGTGAAAAGTGAATAATATGAAACGACTGACAACGAAAGAAAAGGAAATCATGGACCTTTACTGGCAGCACGGACCGATGTTCGTGAAGGAGTTGCTGGAGTATTACGACGAGCCACGTCCACACTTCAACACCCTTTCGACAACGGTACGCATACTGGAGAAGAAAGGCTTCCTCGACCACAAACAATACGGCACGACCTACCAGTATTTCCCCACAATGACAGAGAAGGAATACGGACGGTCGAGCCTCACTGGCATCATCAAGGACTACTTCAACGACTCCTATCTCAGTGCCGTCAGTAGTTTCGTTAAAGAAGAGAAGATTTCAGTCGAAGAACTCAAGGAACTGATAGAGCAAATAGAGAAAGGATAAAGCATGGTAGAGTTTCTGATATACGACCTGAAGGTGGCAACGCTGATAGCGGTGTTCTATATGTTCTACCGTCTGCTGCTCAGCCACGACACACTGCATCGCATGAACCGCGTGGTGTTGCTGACGACGGCCGTGGCCTCGTTCGTGCTGCCGCTCTGCGTCATCACCATGCATCACACGGTAGTGGTCGAAGCGCAAGCCCCCCTTTTGTCCCCCGTTGGTGACATGACTGCTTCTGTGGCTAACGTCACTACCGAGGCCTCTTTGGGGACAATATGGGAGACGTTGTTTACTGCAGTGTTCTTCGTTGGCGTCGCTGTCACGCTGGGCTATCTGCTGTGGTCGGTCGGTCAGGTGGTGCGCCTCATCCGTCACAGCGAACAGCATCCCCAGGCCGACGGCACCATCATCTGCGTAACCAACAAAGAGGTGTCGCCCTTCAGCTGGATGCGCTATATCGTGCTCAACCGCAAAGATTACGAAAGTCCGGACCCGGCCGTCATGGCCCATGAACGGGGACACATTCGTCAGCACCACTCGCTCGACGTGCTCCTCGTTGATACGCTCACCATCCTGCAATGGTTCAACCCCGCTATGTGGATGCTGCGCCAAGACCTGCGCGCCATCCATGAGTACGAGGCCGATGCAGTGGTACTCTCTCAAGGCATCAATATGCGTCAGTATCAGTATCTGCTTATCCAAAAAGCCGTCGGTGCCTGCGGGTACTCAGTCGCTAACGGCATTACCCACAGTACCCTTAAAAACCGCATAACTATGATGCTTAACAATAAGAAAACTAACCGCAAGAGCATGTTCAAGCTGCTTGCCCTGCTGCCCATCGTGGGCATCGCCCTGGCCCTGAATGCCGAGACCGTCAACGACTACGTCTACCAACAGCCACCGAAGAAGGTGGTGAAGAAAGGTCGGAAGGACGGTCAGATAAAGATGGGTGTCAAGACCATTGAGGTGAAGACCGACGAAGGCACCCTCACGGGCGAGAACGTCGTCATGGGAGTTGGCGAGACCGACACCATCAGTGCCCGGATCATTTGCCTTGACAAGGATGACAGCCAAGAAGCCCCGCTATTCATTATTGACGGGAAGAAATCGACTAAAGAACAGCTATTGGCCCTCGACTCGAAGACCATCGACCACATTGATGTGCTGAAAGACAAAGCTGCCGTTGAGCTTTATGGCGAAGAAGGCAAAAACGGCGTGGTCATCGTCACGACCAAAGGCAAAAAGGCGCTGACTCAAGGTAATGCCAAGGTGGATAGCACCAAGGAGGCTGAGGTCGTTGTTGCCGAGGCCGTAGATCCCGCCTACGAAAAAGTGTTCGACGTGGTGGAGCAGATGCCGGAGTTCATCGGTGGTCAGGCAGAGCTGATGAAGTTCCTTGCCGAGAACGTCCACTACCCCGAAGCCGCCTATAAGGTGGGTAAGCAGGGCCGCGTCATCGTCACCTTCATCGTTGAGGCCGACGGCTCTGTCAGCAACGCGAAAATCGTAAAGAAAGTCTCCGACGAGCTCGATGCCGAGGCCCTCCGTGTTATCGGCACCATGCCGAAGTGGAAGCCCGGCATGCAGAATGGCAAGGCAGTACGCGTAAAGTACACGATACCCATCACTTTCCGCCTCAGCTAAGGCAGCAAGAAAAAGGCATTACCTCTTACCTTCGGTCGGGTCGGAGCTTCCGGGTTCTAAGAATTCTCCGACATTTAGCAGTGTGGTGTCGGTGCAGTCGCAGATCTCGGCAGCGAGGTCGTTCAAGCGGTGGAAACGGGCGTAGTCGGTCACTTCGGCATCAAGCTCCTGAGGGTACAGGATCAGCAGTGTGCCGCGTGCGCAGGCCTCGAAACGGTGGCGCTCGGGCTTCCAATAGCGCTCAATAGGCTCCTTCTGTAATTGTATAACGGGCAGACCCTCATCGATGGCTGTCTTTATTACGAGGCTTTCTCCTTTCGAGATGCTTGGCGATACGAGCACGACACCCTCGCGGGCTTCGCTGAGCTGGTGTTCGCTCTGCTGTCGGTAGCTGTCTGTTAGCTCTGTGGGAAGGCCTGTGGTCTTGTCGCGACGATGATAGAACACCTGTTCCTTCTCAGCTCGCTTCAACAGGAAGAGAGCCCCGAAAGCGGCATAGTCGTGAGCCCCGACACGCAGATGCAGACGTCGCTCCATGAGGTGGGGGAGCTGTCGTCGTATCAGTGCGCGCAGCGGGTTGTCGGCCATATAGCGCTTGATGTTCTCCAGCATGCCTGGCCGCCGGATAATACGGTCATGGTAGCCGCGCTCGAAAAGAGGTGGCCGTTTAACCGCAGCTGACGCTGCGGGCACAGGGGTCGGAGCAGGGATGGGTACAGGGGCGGCCGTTCCCGTAGCGTCAGCTGCGGTCCCCTGTGTCGCGGTCGTTTGTGCTTGCTGCTGTGCCCACCACGCTCGCGAGCAGCCACCCTTAAAGCTGCTGATAATGTGGCCCAGATGCTTCCCTGGCGGTAAGGGCTCCCTGATATAGAAGAGCAAATGCAGATGGTCGGGCATGAGAGCCGCCTTCCACAGCTCAACCTGGGGATAATAGTAGGGTATCTTAGGCAGTTCCTCTTCCAGGACAGCACGACCAAGGGCTGAAGGAACAATATGCGGGAAGGCTGCCGAGTCGCGCTGGGCTCTTATATCGCCTTCCAAATGTCCGAAAAGGCCCTGTCTTCCTTCTATGCAGAGGGTTACCATATACAGGCCAGTACCACCATAGTCCTGCCAGTCAGCACGACGGTGCTGGTTCTGCTGGATATCATGGGGGTGCAATCCTCGGCGTAGCAGTTCTTCTTTAGGAGTTGGCATATTCGTGGAACCTGTTTAATTGATCGAAAAAGCAGGTTTAATTGATGAAAGGAGCATGCTTTCGAATTGCTGACGAAGGTCAGCAGTACTGCTGACCTTCATCGGCAACGTTGCTGACCTTCGTCAGCAAAATCGAAACAATATTCCCGGCATGAAGATGCGGTACTCGCGATATGAGCAAACAACAATCTTTAGTCTTGCTTCCCTGTCTTGATGCCGAATACACAGATAGCTCCTACGACGAGCAGTACGCCTGCAACAATCATCATGTTGTACTGGTGGCTGCCTACGAGCGAGAGGACGACACCGCCGAGGAGGGCAGCAGCAATCTGTGGTACGCAGATGGTGCAGTTGAAGAGTCCCAGATAGGCACCCATGTGGCCGTAGCCCTGCAGGGCATTGGTAACCAGGGCGAAAGGCATGGCAAGCATGGCCGCCCAGGCGCAGCCGATAAGCAGGAAGGGCAGGAAGAGCAGGTACTGGTCATGGACAAAGGGCACCAGGGCGAAGCCGACGGCACCAAGCACGAGGCTGAATGCGTAGGCCAGCTTCACGTTGCGGAACTGTGGCAGCACCATTGCCCAGAGCACGGCACCAAGGGTCTGCACGCCAAAGACGATGCCCGTCCAGTTGCCGGCATCCTGATAGCCGGCTGAGGTGACGTCGGTCGTTCCCCACACGGTGGAGGAGATGGCTCCCGTGGTGTAGTTCCACATATAGAGGAAGGCTGCCCAGCAGAAGAACTGTACGAGACCCACCTGCCAGAAGGCTGCGGGGGCTTTCTTCAGCAGCACGAGCCAGTTGGCACTCTCTTCTTTCTCCTCGGAGGCGGCATTATATTCTGCATACTCCTTGGGCGACCACTCCTTCACCTTCAGCGTGGTGTAGATGACGCAGAGGATGAGGATGAGGGCTCCGATATAGAAGGAATAGATGACGGAGTCGGGCACTACACCCGAGGGTGCCGTGTTGGCGATGCCGATGGCTGTGAAGATGAAGGGGAAGGCAAAGCCGATGAGGCCACCGGCATTGCAGAGGAACGACTGGATGGAGTAGGCCTTGGTCTTCTGCTCCTCGTTGACCATGTCGCCCACGAGCATCTTGAACGGTTGCATGGCCATATTGATCGAGGTGTCGAGGAACATGAGTGCACAGGCACCGAACCACAGGGCGGCACCTACCGTGAGGCCCAGCGAGCCTGCGTTGGGCAACAGGAGCATCACGAGCACGGCCATGGCGGCACCCACGAAGAGGTAGGGGATGCGCCGTCCGAAGCGCGTCCACGTCTTGTCGCTGAGGGTGCCTACGATGGGCTGCACGAGCATGCCCATCAGCGGGGGCAGCACCCAGAAGAAGCTCAGCGAGTGGGGATCGGCACCGAGTGTGGCAAAGATACGACTGATGTTGGCGCTCTGCAGGGAGTAGGCTATCTGCACGCCGAAGAACCCAAAGCTCAGGTTCCATAGATTCCAAAAGGATAGATTCGGTTTTTGTTTCATAAGACGATTATTTTGTTTGTTTTGAAAGACAACTTAGACAACTAAGGACAACTTTCTCTTTATTGAATTGACAACTATTTATTTATCGGAGTGTTTTTGTGCGTTGACCGTCAACGGTGAGTATTTCCTGCAAACTGCTATCATAAAAGTAACGTTCTATCGTAGCAAATGCCGGAGCAAAATTTACTAATATTCCACACGCTGACTTGGTTAATCGCAAATAATTAAATAACTGGGCACGATGATTGTTTGTCAGTTCGGCTACCGATTTGCATTCTATGATGATATCGTTTTTGCAGATAAAATCCATACGATACTCAGCAGCCATCGTTTTTCCATGATAGGATGGGTGAAAGGTTTTTTCGCGCTGAAATGGGATGCATGCCTCTGCCAACTGCAATTCCATCCCTTCTTGGTAACAGTATTCATTTAGTCCGGGGCCTAGTTCCTTGTGGACTTCGTGAATAGCTCCTACTACATCAAAGATATGAGTTTTCAGCTCCTTTATATTAATCATTGTTCTTGTCTGTTATAATTGTTGTCCTAAGTTGTCTTAGTTGTCTTTTTCTTCCAAACTAGGTTGTTTTCAGGAAAAATCACCGGGTGGTACCTCGCAGGATGAGCCTAGTGCGGACGATGCGTTTCTCAGCGTGGTCAAGGGGGAGGCTGCCCTCGACGTGGCCGATGAGGATGTTGGCAGCTTCCTCGCCCACGCGCAAACCATTCTGTTCGACGGTAGTGAGCATCGGGTCGCACGACGTGGCGCGGACACCGTTGCTGAAGCCGCAGATGCTGATGTCCTCTGGCACGCGCAGACCCATGCGCTTCACGGTGTAGAGGATGCCGAGGGCGGTGTCGTCGTTTACGGCAAAGAACGCGTCGGGATACTCGTCGCCGTCGAATAGGTCGGGCGTCATCATCTCGGCATCGTGGCGGTTGTCGCAGATGCGTGTCAGTTCCGGGCGGAAAGGCAGCCCGTGTTTCAGCAGCGCGTCCTTGTAGCCATTGAAACGGTTCTTGCCTATCTCCATGTTCATCTGTGTGCCGTAGAAGGCAATGCGCCGGCAACCTGTCTCGATGAGATGCTGTACGGCATGGAAGGCTCCCATGTAGTCGTCGACCACCACGCGGCTGGCGTTCACTCCCGTACAGATGCGGTCGTAAAAGACGAGCGGCATGCCCAGGTCGATGAGCCGCTGGAAGTGATCGTAGCGCTGCGTGTTCTTTGCCTGCGAGACGATGATACCGCACACCTTGTTTTCATAGAACGACTGGCATAGCTGCACCTCGCGCTCATACTGCTCGCCACTCTGAGCCACCATGATACGGTAGCCGTGGGCCGAAGCCTCCTGCTCCATGCCGCGCAGGATGGTGGAGAAATAATGGTGCACGAACTCGGGCATGATGACACCGATGACCTTGAGGGGCTGCACACGGCTGTGGCGAAGTGATTCGGCCAGCATGTTGGGCGTGAAGTTGTGTTCGCGGGCATACTGCTGCACCAGCCGCCTGCGCTCCTCGGAGATGCGTGGTGAGTCTTTCAGTGCCCGTGATACAGTGGCCACCGAGATGCCCAGTTCGCGGGCAATGTCCTTCATTGTGAGTGGTGTCGTTTCTTTCATATTGCAAAGTTAAGTAAAAGTTTAATTCCCCTGTCAGCACCATAATTATTTATACGCGCGCGATGGATGCAAACGTTTGCATTATCCTTATAACGGTTTTTATTCAAATTTATGTCAAGTTTGTTGATTAAAATTTAATTTTGCACGTTGAAACAGAGGCTATAAATACTAACAACTAATAACTCTAATTAAAAATGTAATGATGAAGCAAGTAAACATTCAAGTCCCGTCAAGAATGCTCGCCCTTTTTGTGGGCTTGCTGCTGACGGTGGGGGCCTTTGCACAACAGATTACTGTGAAAGGCCATGTGAAAGATGCTACTGGTGAACCCATTATCGGAGCTACTGTCAAGGTGGCCGGTGCTCAGCAGGGCACGGTGAGCGACTTTGACGGTAACTTTACGTTAAAGGCCGACCAGGGTCAGACACTGAGCGTTTCCTACATCGGCTATCAGACGGCCACCGTTAAGGCTGCCCCGTCGATACAGGTAACGCTGCTTGACGACCAGACTGTTCTTCAGGACGTGGTGGTCATCGGTTATGGTACGGTGAAGAAAAGTGATGCTACCGGTTCGGTGATGTCGGTCGAGGCCGACCAGCTGAACAAGGGTCTTGCCACTTCTCCCGCTGACCTGTTGCAGGGTAAGACACCGGGTGTGTCGATTACTACTAACAGTGGTGCTCCCGGTGCCGGATCGAAGATTCGCATCCGTGGCGGCTCTTCGCTTTCGGCCAGCAACGACCCTCTGATCGTCATCGACGGTCTGCCCATCAGCTCTACCGATATCTCGGGTGGTGACGTGCTGAATACCATCAACCCCAACGACATCGAGAGCTTCTCTATCCTGAAGGATGCCTCGGCCACCGCTATCTATGGTAGCCGCGCTTCGAACGGTGTGATTCTGATTACTACGAAGAAGGGTAAGGCAGGTGCCAAGCCTCGCGTGAGCATCGACATGAGTGCCTCGGTGAAGACCGTGGCTAAGAAGGTCGATGTGCTCGGTGCCGACGCCTTCCGCGATTTCTTCATGGCCAACTATGGCGGCAATGCCGATGCTGTGGCAGCTCTTGGCAACGCCAGCACAAAATGGCAGGACGAGATCTATCGCACCGCTTTCTCAGAGGAAATCAACGCCAGCGTGGCTGGTGGCTATGTGGCTAAGGAACTTGACTTCAAGATGCCTTACCGCCTGAGTGCAGGTTTCCTGAACAACGACGGTACGCTGAAGACTACTGGCATGAGCCGTGGTACCGTGGGCTTGAACCTCACACCGACATTGCTCGAAGACCGTCTGACCATCAACCTGAACGGTAAGGGCGTGTTTACCCATAACTCGTATGCCGACGAGGGTGCTATCGGTGCTGCCGTACAGTATGACCCCCTGAAGCCTGTCTACAATGACGATGGTACGTTCCACTACTGGATGAGCAACGGTGCTCCCAACACCATGTCGACGCTGAACCCCGTGGCTCTGTTGGAGCAGCAGAACAAGGACTCTTATGTGCGTCGCTTCGTGGGTAATGCTCAGTTCGATTATAAGTTCAAGTTCCTTGAGGGCCTGCGTGCAAACCTGAACCTCGGTCTGGACTTCTCTACCACTACCGGTTGGAACGTCAGCGACTATCAGAGTGAGACTTCCTACCACGACAAGACCCAGAATGGTACAGGTGCCTGGGAGAAGTACACCCAGCTGCGCCGCGACCAGACCTTAGAGTTCTATCTGGCATACGCTAAGGAGCTGAAGGAGCTGAAGAGCCGCTTCGACGTGTTGGGCGGTTACAGCTGGCAGCGTTTCTACAACTCTACTACCGACATGAAGATTGCCAACGACGGCAGCGAGAAGGAATATTCCGTTGACAAACCCGTGTTCAAGACCGAGAGCTATCTCGTTTCGTTCTACGGACGTTTGAACTACACCCTCATGGATCGTTACTTGCTCACCGCTACGCTGCGTAACGACGGTACGTCGCGTTTCCAGAACAACAAGTGGGGTCTGTTCCCCTCTGTCGCTCTGGCATGGCGCATCAGCGAGGAAGCTTTCCTGAAGAATGTCGATGCACTGTCGAACCTGAAGCTCCGTCTGGGCTATGGTATCACCGGTCAACAGAACATCAACCAGGGTGACTATCCTTCAATCGCTACCTACCACACCAATCAGGGCGGTTCGTATTACATGTTCGGCAACAACGTCATCGTTCCCATCACCGCTAAGGGCTACGATTCTAATATCAAGTGGGAAGAGACCACGACCTATAACGTGGGTCTGGACTTCGGCTTCCTGAGAAACCGCATCAATGGTAGCATCGACGTTTACAAGCGCGTTACCAACGACCTGCTGAACAAGGTTCCCGTGGCTTCTGGTACCAACCTGACTAACTACCTGCTGATGAACGTCGGCGACATGGAGAACAAGGGTATCGAGGTAGCCTTGAACGTAGTGCCCATCGAGCAGAAGGACCTGCGCTGGGAAATCGGCGTGAACGTGGCCTACAATAAGAATGAAATCACCCGTCTGACGGCCAGCGATGATCCCAGCTATCTTGGTGTAGAGACTGGCGACATCTCCGGTGGTGTTGGTAACCACATCCAGATTCAGCAGGTGGGTAACCCCATCAACTCGTTCTATGTGTTCCAGCAGGTATACGACGAGGCTGGCAAGCCTCTGGAAGGCGTCTATGTTGATCGCAACCGCGACGGCAAGATCACCGACGACGACCGCTACGTGTACTATAAGCCCGATGCCGACGTGAACATCGGCCTGAACACCGAGTTGAGCTATAAGAAGTGGACGCTCTCTGCATCGCTCCGCTCAAGCCTGGGTAACTATGTGTATAACAACGTTGCCTCGAACACAGAGATGAAGGCCGACATGTGGACAAACAACTTCATCTGCAACCGCGTGGAAAGTGCAACATGCAGCAATTTCGCACAGGCACAGTATCGCAGCGACTACTATGTCGAGAACGCTTCATGGCTGAAACTCGACAAGGTGACCCTGGCTTACAACATCTGTGACTGGGCACGCGTGAACCTCACCGCACAGAACGTCTTTACGATTACCAACTATAAGGGCGTTGATCCTGAGGTTGGCAATGGCATCGACAATAACATGTATCCGCGCCCGCGTACATTCCTCGTAGGTGCAAGCTTTAACTTCTGATTCAAGAATTGAAGAGTCGTAAAATTGAAAAATTGAAAAATAAGAAGAACTATGAAACGAAACATCATAAAGACAGGTTTGTTCATGTTTGCCATCAGTGCCATGACCGTTTCGTGCACCGGTGACCTTGACGTGACACCTATTGACCCCAATCTGGATACGCCCGAGAATGTGCTGACGGATACGGAGATGTATAACCAACTGCTGGCCAAGTGCTATTCGGGACTTTCAGTTAGTTCTGCCGATGGTGACAGTGGTGACCCCGATATCGAGGGTATCGACGGTGGCTTCGGCCAGTATCTGCGTGCCCTGTTTAACCTGCAGGAGCTGCCTACTGACGAGGCTGTCATCGGTTGGAACGACCAGACGCTGAAGGATCTGCACGGTCTGCAGTGGACGTCGTCCGACGTGTTTGTCCAGGCCTGCTATAGCCGCGTGCTCTATCAGGTATCCCTCTGTAACGAGGTGATACGCCGCATTGATGCTTCTGGCAGTAACGATGCTAAGCTGCAACAGTATCGTGCTGAGGCACGTGCCCTGCGTGGCCTGAGCTATCTGCATGCCATCGACCTCTTCGGCAGTGTGCCCTTCACCGACGAAACTACCGAGGTGCCTGGTGATAATCCTCAGCAGAAGAGTCGTGCCGACCTGTTCACATGGTTGGAAAAAGACATGAAGGAGTGTGCCGAGCAGCTTCCCGCTGATCCGGAGAAGTATCGTTGCGGCAAGGGTATGGTTTATATGATTCTGGCTAAACTCTACCTAAACGCTAAGATCTATACTGGTACTGAAAAGTATAAGGAGTGTGCCGAGTACTGCCAGAAGATTATTGACCTGGGCTACAAGCTGGAGTCGGCTGCCGATCGTCCAAAGCTGTTCTGCGCAGACAACGACCAGTTCCTGGGACTGGGCCATGAGATGATTTTCAGCGTCTATCAAGATCATGAGAACACCAAGGCATACGGTGGTACTACCTATATCATCAATGCCATGGTGGGCGGTAAGATGGCATACGCTGACTACGGACTCGGAGGCAACGGCTGGGGCGGACTTCGCGTTACCGGACAGTTTGTCGACAAGTTCGAAAGCGCTGACCAGCGTGCCACCTTCTTCACTAAGGGACAGAATAAGGAGATTACCGATATTAGTGACTTCACCAGTGGCTATGCCTTCACAAAGTTCACCAACCTGAAGGCCGACGGATCGATGATCGACGGTGCCAACTCGTTCCCCGACACTGACTTCCCCATCTTCCGTCTGGGCGATGTCTACCTGATGCTGGCTGAGTGCCAGGTGCTGGGTGGAATTGATTGCAAAGGCGTTGACCGTTTCAACGACATCCGCGAGCGTGCTGGCGTTGGCAAGATCGATAATCCCACAAGGGCAAACATTCTCGATGAGCGTGCTCGTGAGATGGCTTGGGAGTGCTATCGCCGTTCGGACCTCGTTCGCTTCGGCCTCCTTACTTCAAGCGATTACCTTTGGGCTCATAAGGGCATGAACAGCAACGTTGGAACACCTCATGGCGTTGATGCCAAGTACAACCTGTATCCTCTGGCCTCAAGCGATGTGAATTCTAACCCGAACCTCGTGCAGAATGCAGGATACTAAATCATTGATAATTGATAATTGAAAATTGAAAATTAATAAGGTTATGAAAGCAAGATATTTCAATATCGGTGTGCTGATGGCACTCTTCGCCACGCTCTTCACGGCTTGCGACAGCGACCGCGATGACAACCCGACTCTCGGACCGAACCATACTGCCTCATCATTTGTGGTGAACGCACCGGCCTTAGCCGACCAATATATCCAGCTGTCGCCGGATAATGCAGTGAACCTTACTTGGACACAGCCTGACTACGGCGTGAATACCGTGGTGAACTATAAGGTACAGGTTGGCTTGATGGATAATGGTAGTGTAAAATGGGCTGACGGCTATTTGGATACCGGCTTCACATCGTGCAACGTTAATGTCAGTGGCGAGGAAATCGCCAAGGCTATCTGTAAGATCGACGGATTCGCTACCGAAGACGACTATGTAGACATGGGCTTCCGCGAGATTGCCATGCGCGTTGCCGCCAGCATCAAGACCACATCCGCGAGCTTGGTAGAGGGTACGGAGATATTATCAAATGTAGTCACCTTCAAGCACATGGCAGCCTATTGCAATGTTCCGACCAAGGGCGTGCTCTATGTCATAGGCTCTTGCTGTGGTTGGCCAGAACCTTCAGGCAGCAACAAGCAGACGCTCGTTGACGGTGGTTGGTTCGTTGAAGAAACAGAGATTGGTAGTGGTCTGTACCATGGTGTCATTGAGATGCCTGCAGGCGACCTGACCTTCCGTTTCTATAGCAAGCTTACTGGTTGGGGCAGCGATGATGATCCTGAAGGCTCTATTGGCCAGCAAGCAGAGGACAAGTCGAAGGATTACACACTTCCTCACTCTGGTCCTTGTATGCCAGGTAAGGGCTCATGGTCATTCCCAGGCTTCGCTGGTGGAAAACTTGATATCACTGTCGACTTGAACAACAACACCGTTAAGTTCGAACTGCAATAATTTCGTCAGCAATAAAGATAGTTTAATCAAATGAATAAGAAGATGAAAAAAATTGGATTATATACAATGGCTCTTCTCAGCTTGGGACTCGTGGCCTGTAACCAGGACTTCGAAACGGTGTTTGAGCCACAGACCAATCTCCCTGAGAGCAAGCTGCAGACAAGCGACGTCAGCGTAGCCACCAGCACGGCCACGGCTATCGACATCGCATCCTTCATTGATGAAGAGAAAGGTACAGAGGCAGGTATCCCCATCGGTACGGTTACTGTAAAGGAGGGCGCTATGCCTGCTAACACCATCCTTAAGGCTAAAGTTGAATTCTCGAAGGATGCAGACTTTGCCAACTCTATCATTGTCGATGCCAACAGCCTCGCTGCAACAAACGAGATTACGGTGCAGCCGAGCGTTCTGGAAGAAGCATATTTCAATGGCATCACGCGCAACCCGGCTACTGTTGACATGTATACCCGTACGGTCCTCTATACTGTTACGGGCGGTAATGCCGAGGCTATCGTTGGAAAGCCCGGTGAGAACTACTATGCAGAGCGCACGGTCAAGCTCACCCCGCTGAACAAGGTGCAGATATCCCCTGCCTACTATGTCATCGGTGCTGCCGGCGGCTGGAGTGCCGACGGAGCCCGTACGCAGAAGTTCCAGCACAGCGATGCTGACGTGTACGAAGATCCTATCTTCACCATCATCGTTGATGCTGGTGGTGACGACTGCTGGTTTGCCATCGGTGATGACACTGCTATCGACGCAGTTGCTGCCGGCGACTGGACTCAGCTGTTCGGAACCAAGGGCGAGAGCGAGGACCTGAAGGGAACGATGGACCGCCGTTACAACCTGGGTGGTGACCACTCCTTCCATGTGAAGGGTGCCAAGAAGCTTCGCATCACGCTGGATATGCTGGAGTACAGCTACACTATCGAGCCTATCAACGTAGCCGATAATTACTATCTCGTTGGCGGTCCGCTCGACTGGGGTGAGTCAGCTAAGTCGAAGGCACAGAAGTTCTCGCATAGCAATGCCAGCGTAGCCGACGATCCTGTTTTCACTTATGTACTTGAGGGCACTGGCGGCGACATCTGGTTTGCAATTGGCGACGACGATGCTTGCGATGCTATTGCCAATGACAATGACTGGTCTAAGCTTTACGGTACTACTTCGGGCAACGGTAACAGTGGACTGTCTGGTACGTTGGCTCGTCGCAGCTCGCTTTCTGACGAGGGTTCGTTCAAGGTTGATGGAACTGCTAAGTTCATCCGTGTCCAGATTAACATGGCCGAGATGACCTACACCATCACTCCACTTAATTTTGCCGAGTACATTTGGGAGGCTGGCGTGAACAACGACTGGGGTTCCAAAGAGCAGCCGCTCTACTGTGCTGACGGCAACGGAACCTACACAGGCTTCTTCTATGCACAGGATGCCGACTGGTCTGGTGGCAAGGGCGCCTTCAAGTTCACGGGTGCTTTCAACGACTGGAGCCAGGGCAACTATGGTACCGGCACCTTCGACGAAGCAACGTTGACCGGAACGCTGATTGATGACGGTGGTTCTGGCAATATCACGCCTGCTCCTGGCTTCTATCGTGCAGATGTCAATCTGGCCGATATGACCTACAAGCTCACACCTATCAAGACGGTGTTTGTCGTAGGAAGCGCCGTGGGCAACGACTGGGACAATGGCGTCGAGATGAAATACAATTTCGAGAAGCTCTGTTGGGAGTGCGATGCCACCTTCACCGAGGCTGGTGTTATCAAGTTCAAGGGCAACGGCACCTGGGACACCGAGGACGGCAACTGGGGCGGTACGATGGACAACATCATCAATGGCTCTAACGACAACATTCCTGTAAACGTCTCTGGTGACGTCCATATCGAGTTCTATCCGCTCTGCGAGACAAAGGCTCACTGCGTCATCACGAAGAAGTAAAGAAAATACAAACGTTTGCACAAATCAATTTTTCTCTTTAAGGCCGTACGGTACAATCCGTACGGCTTTTTTTGTATCTTTGTACCCATAATCAATGACTAAAGATGAAAACAAGACTTTACTATTTTCTGATGCTCATCATTGGCACAGTGTCAATGGGCATCACCGCGTGTTCTGACGACGACAAGACTGAAGAGAAGAAGCCCGATGTGGTTGTACCTGACACCACCCAAACGGAGAAACCAGACACCACCGAGCAGCAGCCTGTGCTCTCAGCTACGCAGGGATGGCCGGCCAAATATGGAGGTGTGATGTTGCAGGGATTCTATTGGGACTCGTACGACGACTCACAGTGGTCGGTACTTGAGGCGCAGGCCGATGAACTGGCTGGCACCTTCGACCTTGTGTGGCTGCCTCAGAGCGGCAACTGTGGCGGTTCGTCGATGGGCTATGACGACCTGTACTGGTTTGAGAACTACAACAGTTCCTTCGGCAACGAACAGCAGTTGCGCTCGCTCATTGCAACCTTCAAGCAGAAGGGCATCAAGACGATTGCTGATGTGGTCATCAACCACCGCAAGAACATCTCGAACTGGGTAGACTTCCCCAAGGAGACCTACAAGGGTACAGTCTACGAAATGAAGTCGACTGACATCTGTTCGAATGATGACGGTGGCAAAACGAAGACATGGGCCACGCAGAATGGATATGAACTATCGAAAAATACCGATACAGGCGAGGGCTGGGACGGCATGCGCGACCTGGACCATAAGAGCGATAACGTGCAGACCATTGTGAAAGCCTATTTGGACTTCCTAAAGAACGACCTGGGCTATGCAGGCTTCCGCTACGACATGGTGAAGGGTTACTCGGCCTCGTTTACGGCTATGTACAACAGCTCGTCACAGCCCGAGTTCAGTGTGGGCGAATGCTGGGACAGCTCGAACACCATCAGCAACTGGATCAACGGCACGAAGGTCAACGACCAACCCACTTCGGCAGCCTTTGACTTCCAGTTCCGCTATGTGGTGCGTAATGCTGCCAACAACGGTAAATGGGACCGACTGAACCAGCAGAATGACGGCAATTGGCCGCTGGTCTACAGCAATTTCCAGAGTGGAAAGTTCCGTCGCTATGCCGTGACCTTTGTCGAGAACCACGACACTGAGAAGCGCAGCAACGCTGCACAGGATCCGTTGAAGAAGGACACGCTGGCTGCCAACGCCTTCATGCTCGCAATGCCTGGTACACCCTGTGTGTTCCTGAAGCACTGGCAGGCCTATCCATCGGAGATCAAGGCGATGGCTGCTGCCCGAAAAATGGCAGGCATCACCAACGAGAGTAGCTATACGAATGTAAGGGCCACACAGAACTGTTGCATCAATACCATACTGACTGACGGTGAGGAACGACTGCTGGTGGCTGTCGGTAGCGTCAGCGGCAACGAGTCGTTCATAGACAACCAGAAATGGGCCAAGGCCATTAAGGGCTATCATTATACCTACTACCTGCCACGTTCGCTGAACACGGCATACGCTGACCTGCCCTCTGGCACCTATCAGGGTGTGCAGCAGGTGCGCTTGGCTGCCTTTAGCACAACTGACGATGCTAAGATTACTTATACGCTGGATGGCGAAAAATCTTATAATGTCGTTAGCAGCGGCAGTCTACTGCAACTGTCCGTCGGTACCCACACGCTGACAGTCAGTCTTGTCATTGACGGAAAAGAGAGTGGCACCATCTCGCGTACCTATATTGTTAAGGAGAAGGAGTCAGAGAAACCGGTCGAGATTCCTTCATTCTGCACGGTGGCTGCAGGTGAGACGTGTGCCTTCTTCGAGGCTCCCGCTACATGGGGCAACGTGAAGTGCTGGCGCTGGGACAAGCAGTATAACTACACCGGCAACCAGTGGCCGGGCGTCGACTGTTCCCTGCTCGGCACTGCTGCCAATGGCAACAAGGTGTGGAAGTGGAGTTGGGATGGCAACAAAATCTCCCAGTCGAGTACCAATGAGGGCATCATCTTCAACGATGGTACCAGCCAGACTGCCGACCTTGACTTCCAGAATGGTGGCTACTACACCAAGAACGGATTGAAGGGCGTGGTACAGAACAAGTGATTATAAACAACGAGTGAAGACGGACTACACAAATTGAACGAATGAAGAAATTGATTATAGCAAGCTTACTAACCCTGCTGTCATCCAAGGCTGCGACAGCGCAGGACTTCCATTTCGATGAGATGACCTACTCGTCTGATCAGACGACGTTTAAGCTTTTTGCACCGAAAGATGCAAAGAAAGTGATAGTGCGTCTGTACAAGGATGGGGTAGGGGGCAAGGCCCTGAAGACCGTTAAGATGCAGTGTATAGGTGATGACCTGTGGTCGGCTACTGTGAAGGGTGACCAGAAGGGCCTATTCTACACGTTCGACATCGGTCGAGGAGAGACACCTGGCGTTTTTGCCAAGGCTGTCGGTGTGAACGGTAAGCGCGGCGCTATCCTCAGGGATTACACCAGTGACTGTGGCTGGGATCAGGAGCGCCCTGTCGTCAAGAGTCCTGCCGATCTCGTCATCTATGAGATGCACCACCGAGACTTCTCTGTTGCCCGTCCCGATGCTAAGTACCCCGGCAAGTTCCTCGCACTCACAGAGCCGTGGGCCATCGACCATCTGAAGGAGCTTGGTGTCAACGCCGTACATATCCTACCCTCCTACGACTATGGTTCTGTTGACGAGACACGTCTTGACGAACCTCAGTACAACTGGGGCTATGACCCGGTGAACTACAACGTGCCTGAGGGCAGCTACAGCACCGACCCCACCGATCCGCTCTGCCGCATCCGTGAGTTCAAACAGATGGTCGAGGCATTGCACAAGGCGGGCATCTGCGTCATTCTCGACGTGGTCTACAACCATACCTATGACATTGAGCACTCGAACTTCCAGAGAACGTATCCAGACTACTACTACCGGAAAATTAGAAATGACAAATTAGGAATGAAAAATGAAAATGAAGAAATGAAAAATGATGCCGCAGGTCATTCTTCATTTCTCACTTCTCACTCCTCATTTAGTAACGGTTCCGGCTGCGGCAACGAGACGGCCAGTGAGAAGCCGATGATGCGCCGCTTCATGATTGAGAGCGTGAAGTACTGGGTGAACGAGTACCACATCGACGGGTTCCGTTTCGACCTCATGGGGTGCCACGACATCGAAACGATGAACGCTATTCGTAAGGCACTCGACGAGATTGATCCTACCATCTTTGTATACGGTGAAGGCTGGAGCGCCGGAGCCTGTGCACTGCCCAACGAGCAATTAGGCATGAAGGCCAATATCCCGCAGATGCCGGGCATCGCTGCCTTCAGCGACGACATCCGCGACGCCTTGCGCGGTCCGTTCAGCGACGATACGAAAGGTGCTTTCCTTGCTGGCATCCCTGGTGAGGAGGAGAGCCTGAAGGCAGGCATCGCTGGCATGATTGCTCATCCGCAGGTCGACTACTCGAAGGTGAACTACTCCAAGGTGCCTTACGCCCTGCAGCCCACGCAGATGATCAGCTACGTTAGCTGTCACGACGACATGTGTCTTGTTGACCGCCTTAAGGCCAGCATCCCGTCGCTGACTGATGCGGAAGCAAATTATTCACTCTTCACTCTTCATTCTTCACTTATAAAGCTCGACCTTCTTGCACAGACCGCAGTATTCACCTCGCAGGGCATACCTTTCATGCTCAGCGGCGAGGAACTGTTGCGCACAAAGAAGGGCGTACATAACTCGTTCGAGTCGCCTGACTCCATCAACCAGCTCTGTTGGTCGAATAAGGCCCGCTATCCGCATGTGTTCGAATACTATAAGAACCTTATCGCGTTAAGAAAGCATCATCCTGCCTTCCGCCTCGGTTCTGCCGACTTGGTGCGCAAGCATCTCGAGTTTTTGCAGACTGACGACTGTCTCGTGGCATTCCGCTTAAAGAACTATGCAGGTCGTGATGACTGGCGCAACATCATCGTCATTCTTAACGCCAATAGCAAAAGCAAGGAAGTCACAGTACCCGCCGGCACCTATACCAAGGTCTGTTGCGACGGTGTCATCAACGAGCAAGGTCTCGGAACCGTCACTGGCCCGCGCATCACGGTTAGTGCCCAGTCGGCACTCATCCTTCACGACTGACGCTTGCCATTTCTTTCGGTTCTGAAGATGCTTGATGAAGGGGAATAGGAGGCTCTGAAGGGTAGTCAGGAAGCATGCTTCTTGAAGTAAAACAAGTTGTTTTGCCTTGTCAAACAGTATTCTTTGAGGTGTTAAGAATGCTTCTTTTGAAAGCAAAACAACTTGTTTTGCATTAAGGATGTTGCCTCTTTGCTACACAATCAGTCCTTGTTCCCGAGCATGTTTATGGTTATTGGGGAGGGGGGCACATAGGGGGCACGTTTTTTTTGCATGGTGTGCCCCCTCAAATTGGCTATATACAAAGGGGAAACAAGCAAAACAGGCACAGGGGCACACCTTTTTTATTTCAGCTAATTACGCAAGTGCCGAGCGGCCACAGGGATGCAAGAAAGCCGAGCACAGAAGTATGTGAAAAAAAGTAACCATCCCTGAAGACCTGTTTATGTTCCCTATCCTAAGAAATATCACCCCTTCAATGAGGTGTTGACGGTTTCGCGAGAAGTAACAAATATAGTTTTCTATAAGATCCATTCATTTAGTTTTTAACGTTTTTTTGTTCAAAACAATTTGGATGTTTCACCCAAATTGTTTAATTTTGCAACGTTGCTTGTTAGCTCATGCGTGGGTGGCGGGCGACCTTATATATGGAAAAGACGTTTTCGAACGTCTGTCGTTGTGTATCACGAACTTCGCAAATCCGTACACTCACAACAGGCAGATGGCAACCGAAGCGTCTACGTGGTGCGTTTATATTCAATAATATATGCGTACTGGCGTGGGCTGATGAGCGTTGTCTATCCTGTGTGAGTGAGGCAATGCGAAGGCCTGTGATGCCAGGGTAGGCGAGAGGACAGTCACCTACGCCTTTTTTATATCATAAGTTAATCCGAAATAAATAGTCAAGCGAGAGGTGCCGCATGATAGTTCTATCTGAAGGATGAATGATGTGATATATAGTGGAACTCTCAGTATGTATTTCCCTTGTCGGCTCAAGGGAAGAAAACCTTTGAGAAGTTTCTTTAGCTTGTGGCATCAGTGTTTCGCCAGAGAAGTCAAGGATGTTCATCTTAGAAAAGCTCCCTTGACAGACTTGATGGATTCAGTGGGCTATCGGACGGAGAAAGAAACAGTTTTGAGTAGTATTCAAGGGCTGATAGCTAACAATAATCATATACTGCCTAAGTACGTTCCCTATGCGTTGAATTGCTTACAACAAGCATATCGTAGAATACGTGAGGACAATCTTTATTCAAAGTGTGCAAATGTCGTTGTCTCGCGTTTTAAATTATCATACCAACCTCCTGAGGGTAAAGCTATCGACGTCGAGGGGATACTGCTTTATAACATCAATGCTGACAATAACGTTGCAACCTATATTGCCGTGCTTGGTTTTGATAGTATAACTGCAAAAGACATTATACTCTTAAAACACATCTTCTATAAACGTTTGGCAGTGAAGATAACGGAATATGAGATAGTGCAACATCCATGTGGTTATGCGGGTTGTGCAACTCGAAAGCATTTCAACTGTATTACTGGTAAACTGAAAACATGTTGTCGCCCATTTCGCTCTTTCCAAGAATACATAGCAGGGAAAGACGCATGTCAGACCTATGCCAAACGGCACGATATTGATTTCAGGGCACGTTATTCATTTGTAGAATTGACGAATGACGTAAGTCAGTGTCCAAATGATGAACTATATGGTATTATTATGGCTGACGAAGGTTATTCTTTTGTATCAAGTCACACTCTTAATAATACTTTCGAAGTGGATCTGTCTACACGCAAAACATTCTCTTTATATCTAAGTGGACTGAATGGTCTCATCATAACTAGAAGTAATCAAGGACGAGACGAGTGCAAAGTACAGCAGGAAAAGTTTGAAAAAGACCTATACAACGAAGATGAAAGGCATATTAAAACTGAGTCCATCAAGTGCCACTGTATTGCCGGTGTTATGGAAGAATTCTTCCCAACCTTCCTAAAAGGGGTAGAAATACATTTTCTGATGAATAATATTCTGACCAGCGAAACAGAGCATAACGACCGGAGTTATCTTAATCCTGTCATTTTTATCAGAAGAAGCTTTAAGCTGTGGAATATCTTATATGAACTTGACGTTAACAGATACCATATCAATACTGGGATACATAATGCCTTTGGCATAAATGATACGCTTGAAAAGGTCAGAGAGGAATATATGTCAATTTTGCAGCATGCAATTAACTATTTGATAATAGTCTTTACACTTGTTCAAATACTAATTGCCATCATTTAATCATGAAACCTTTAAAGTTCCAAAATATAGAATGAAACATTTTTTTTACATTATCATTAAGACAATTAAGCACCCCTGTTCGTGTGTTTCTCAGGAGAATGAAGTAATCTGTTGTACAATAATTATTTTTTCTGTTCTTTTTTCAGTGTGCTTCATAAGTTGGCTCTTCTACAAGGATAGAATTCATCGCAGAGAGTATAACTATTTACGTGATTTGCAGGGAGTCAAACATACAAAGAAAGACTCTTACGTGACGCGGCTATTAAGAAATTTGTTCCCCCAATTAAGGAATAACGTATGTAATCCAAATAAACAATAACATGAAAAGAATTCTATTATCCTTTGCCGTTTTCCTAACGGCTATGCTCGGCTGTTCGTATGCCGCTGCACAAACACTTGTACTGCACCATGCCGACGGAACTACTACCGACGTGCAGCTGTATATGCAGCCGCAGGTGAAATTTCAGAACGACCGTGTTCTCATCACTTCCACTGTTCTCAACATGGACTATGCTAAGACCGACATCCTTCGCTTTACCTATAAGGGTGATGGTTCTGGTATCGGCACTCCTAATGCTAAAGCAGCCTATACGTACCGTGATGGACAACTCGTGTTCCATGGCGTCAAGTCCTCCGATGCTGTAGCCATTTATAAGTCCAATGGTATTCGTGTACCTGTAAACCTCAATCGTCAGGGCAGTGATGTCGTTCTCTCCCTCTCTCAGATTCCCACAGGAGTCTATCTGCTTAAAGTCAACGGTCGAACTTCAAAATTTACAAAGCGATGAAAAACCGTCTTTTCCTTTCTATTTTGCTACTTTTCGTTGCTGTCAGCGTCATGTCTCAGACAGTTGGTGAGACCATGTTTATTTATCGTAACAATGGACAAATTATCGGATTCCTGCCAGACGAGGTAGAAAGTATTGAATACTCTTATGAAGATGCTGACGGCAACCATTATGACGAGATAGTCACCCAGATTGTTAATACGGCAGATAGCGTTTACATGATTCCTCTGGCTCAGATTGACAGTGTCAGTTTCGTAAAACCTAAGACGGTGTACAAACCGGGAGTCATTAACCTGTCAGACCAACTGATGCCCTACGTTGTCAGTAGCAGTCAGGAACCGTTGACTATCACCTTCAGCAGTTCCACTCCTAATGGCATTATGCCCTGCGTTGGCGATAAGTTAGTTGCGATGGAGATGAACGAAAAGTTTCCCGCAGGCTTTGCCGGTGAAGTGGTTTCAATCAGTGGGCTAATGGTGACTTGCCGACAGATCAGTCTTGAAGATGTGTTTGAGACATTCTATAATGTTTCTTCTACCTATGGCTATCAAGAGGGTGGTAATATACGGCGTTATGTGCCTATGAGGGGTATTGACTCGTATGGCAACAAGGACTTCAGACTGGGCACTTGGTCATGGAGCAATTCCTCTGAGCTGGGTAAGAACCTGTTTGGTAGTGACCTCGCATTGAAGTTCAGTACTCAGTCGTCCATAGATATAACACCATCATTCCATGTTATCAGTACGCTGATTGTCAACAAGGAGGAAGGCACCTATTTCAATGTCTGCATCACGGGCGACATCACCGTACAGGAACAGATAGCGTTTAGTGGAGGTTTGGAATGGTCTTCCGATTTCTTGGCTAACGAGTGGGTGCGACAGCCTGTTGCTCCTTTTGTCTTCTTCTATGTTAAACCGGGTCTGTTCTTGAAAGCTTCTCTTGTGGCTTCGCTGACAAGCACATGGACGCAATGTTTTACTACGGCGGCGGCATTCGACTTCAGTACAAAGAAACGTAACGTTATTAAACCGACTTGTGGTGGGCGCTTGGCCTCGTCATCGTTCGACGTTGAGGGTGCCATTGATGGCACACTTGCTGCGGGCTTGTTCGTAGAGTTGGGCGTGACGGTGTTGAGTAGTGACATTGATAAAGTGTGCCTTCGTGGTGAAATGGGCGCTGAGTTGGTAGGTCATGCTGTTCTCTACAACTCCGAGATAGAGGAAGCTGGCAAGGATACAAAGGTATATGAGAGGTTCAAAAATTCAAATATTGCTGTCAATGCTTTTGTGACAACTGCCGTGCAAGCTGAGCTGGGGCCGCTTGGCGTCAGTGCGAGCCTGCCATGGAACCTGTCGAAAAACCTGAAAACATGGGATGTGGTGCCCACCTTCTCAAACACCACCTTTAAGCAATGTTTGTCGCCGCAGACCTCTGCTGATGCCAGTGTCGACATGTCTGGCAATTGCCTGCTTCCCGTAGAGGTGGGATTATCGGTACGGGATAAGGACGGAGCGGAGGTAGCCGAACACTATGCCACAACTAAATTCCATAATGGCAATATACATTTTCCATATACTTTTACGGATCTTTCAGCAAATGGTGACTATACGCTTTACCCCAAGGTCCGCATACTCGGCATCGACATGTTGGCATCGCCATCGTCGAAAATGGAACATAGGGAGTTCCCCGTGGAGATTACGGAGTTTAAGCAGACGGATGCGGAATATATGAAAGATGGGTTTATGTATAATGGTGAGACCTATTCATTTAAATTTGACTGTACGGTGACAGTGACGCTAAAGGATGCCACGGATGTGGAGGATTGGGGTTATGTCTATCGCGACCCTAATGGTGAGGAGGCTTATATTTCGCTAAAATCGTTCCCTTCGCCCTATTCAGATTCGCGCTATGTATATTATCGTAATAATAGCCATGGCTCGGTGAAGCTTTTTCCCTATGTGAAGTTGTACAATGAAGAAATATCTACGGGAAAACTAAATTATTATAATCTGTCCTACAATAATCCTACCTGTCCTGATGGAAACCACCCGCACTTTATAGACCTTGGTCTGCCAAGTGGTACGAAGTGGGCTTGCTGCAACAAAGAAGCGAAAACTGGTGAATCTTACACGTTTTACGAAGCACCCAATGCCCCGACTATTGAGCAGTTTTTAGAGCTTATTTCATATGCAAACACATATCAAGTTGAGCAAGTGGACGGCTTTCTCATAATTGGCAAGGGAAATGATGGATTAAGTATTTTTATTCCTTTTGGTCGATACTGGACGTCCTCTTCTTACTCCTATGATAACTTCACTTCGTATGGCCATTTTTTCGTTCAACATTCTGGTAATGGTTTTAGTGGGTTTGGTAGTTATTATTTAAGTGATCCTGACGAAAAGTTGCTTGTGCGCCCTGTGCAATAGAACTGCAAATTATGAAAAACAATGGTAAAAACAGTTAGAGAGTAGCCTCCTTGCAAAAAATTGTTGCACTTCCTGCAATCGGGAGACTTGGTTTCAGTGCAAACGTTTTACCATTGTTTTTTAATAAAAGATTCACGGTGGAGAATACAGTTAAGAGGAAAAGGTGTAACTTTGAAAGCGCAAAACACCAATAAACAATTATGAAACGACTATTATTACTAACTGCCCTTTTGGCAATGACAGCAACAATGAATGCAGCAAAACTGAAGATTGACCGCATTGAGCCTACCGACTGGTATGTAGGATTGAAGAACCCACAAGTGCAACTGATGGTCTATGGCAAGGACATTGCCAGCGTGAACAGCGTCACTACCGACTATCCCGGCGTACGCGTTGACAGCATCGTGCGCTTGGACTCGCCCAACTACCTGCTCGTCTACATGAACCTGCGCGATGCCCAGCCCGGCACGATGACCCTGAAGTTCGACAAGCAGAAAGTGGCCTATCAGCTGAAGGCCCGCGCCATGAAGGGCGAAGAGAGGGAGGGCTTTGATATTAGCGACGTGCTCTACCTGCTCATGCCCGACCGCTTTGCGTCTGGACGTGCCGACAACGACCAGATCAAGGGGATGAACACTTACGTGAACGACCGCACGAAACCGTCGTTGCGGCACGGAGGCGATATGGAGGGCATACGCCAGCATCTCGATTATTTCTGCGACCTGGGTGTTACTGCCCTCTGGTTTACACCCGTGTTGGAGAATAACTCGCCCGATACCGACAACGGTTTCTCGACCTATCACGGCTATGCCACTACCGACTATTATCGCGTCGATCCGCGATTCGGTTCGAACGAAGAATACTGCCAGCTCATCCGTGATGCTCACGACAAGGGCTTGAAGGTGGTCATGGACATGATTTTTAATCATTGCGGCTTTGAGCACCCATGGGTGAAGGACATGCCCACGAAGGACTGGTTCAATACGCCTGAATGGCTTAGTGAGGATCAGCAGAGCGGACGTGACCCGATGACGGGCTTCACGGCTAATAGTGACGGATCGGCTCCCAAGGAGAGCAAGTACCTGCAGACAAGCTACAAACTGACACCCGTAATGGACCCATACGCCTCTGAGGTCGATATGCGCGAGACCGTCGAAGGCTGGTTTGTGCCTTCGATGCCCGACCTGAACCAGAAGAATCCGCACCTCATGCGCTATCTCATTCAGAACAGCATTTGGTGGATTGAGACCGCCGGTATCGATGGCATTCGCATGGACACCTATCCCTACGCCTATGCCGAGCCGATGGCACAGTGGATGAAGGAGCTCGACAATGAGTATCCCAACTTCAATACCGTAGGCGAGACATGGGTCACCGAGCCTGCCTATACCGCTGCATGGCAAAAGGATTCGAAGCTTTCCGAAAATAACAGCTACCTGAAGACTGTCATGGATTTCTCATTCTTCGACAAGTTGAATCAGGCGAAGAATGAGGAGACCGATGCTTGGTGGAACGGACTGAACCGACTATACAACTCGTTTGTATACGATTATCTGTATCCAAACCCGTCATCGGTGCTCGCCTTCATCGAGAACCATGACACCGACCGCTTCCTCGGCAATGGTCGCGATACGCTTATGCTGAAGCAGGCACTGGCTCTGTTGCTTACCGTGCGTCGCATACCCCAGCTGTACTATGGTACCGAGGTGTTGATGGGTGGTACGAAGGAGGTGACCGACGGTAATGTACGATGCGACTTCCCCGGCGGCTTCCCCGGTGACCAGCACAATTGCTTCACAAAGGAGGGTCGCTCACGTGCTGAGAACAGCATGTTCACATGGCTCAGCCGACTGCTCCACTGGCGCCAAGGCAATGAGACGATCATCCGTGGCTATCAGACGCAGTTCATTCCTTATAACGGCATCTACGTCATTACCCGACGTTGGCATCGTAATACTGTGATGACTATTCTCAATGGTACCACGAAGCCTGCAACGTTCGACGTAAAACGCTATGCCGAGGTGATTGGGAATGTGAAGCGAGCAAAAGATATCCTGACAGGACACTTTGTCGACCTCTCGAAGAATGTGGAGATGAAATCGCGACAGTCCTTTGTATTGGAATTTACCGAAGAATAGCCCTGTATATAATATATAAATAAGGTATAAGGAGAGTCCGGAATTGATGAATGTCAATTTCGGACACTTTTTTGTATAAAACCTGAAATTTTTCTTCAAAAAGTTTTGGTAGTTCCGAAAATAGTCGTACCTTTGCATCCGCTTACGAGGGAACGCCCCTTGGAGGCACCTAAGAAAGAGTTCTTTGAAAGACTTACATAGACAGAATGAAGTAGTACAAGAA
>JAFZIL010000023.1 GCA_017554385.1 Prevotella sp.
CGGCAACTTGTTTCACTTCACGTATGGTGGCTTTGGCAAAGTCGTTGATGCCCAGCTTTTCAATCAGCTGGTCGACAATCTCTTTCTTGATAGGTGTAGGTTGCATGATTATAATTCAAAAATTAGAAAATGAGAATATTAATGTGCAAAGGTAGTCGTTTTTTTCTCGAAAAATGGGATTTGTTCGTTAAAAATGCGTAACTTTGTGCCGACTTTTAGCAAAATTGAAGAATTGACGAATTGAAGAATTGAAAAACGTGACATCATGTTAAGTCATTTATACATCAAAAACTTCACCCTCATCGACGTGCTCGACATTGAGCTGCGCCCAGGCTTCTCGGTTATCACAGGCGAGACGGGAGCCGGCAAGAGCATCGTGCTTGGAGCCATCGGCCTGCTGTTAGGACAACGGGCAGACCTGAAAGCCATCAAGCAGGGAGCTGACAAATGTGTGATTGAGGCTCACTTCGACCTGTCGCGCTACGACCTGCAGCCGTTCTTCGAAGAGAACGACATTGAGTATGATGCCGCCGACACCATCGTCAGGCGTGAGCTGACGGCATCGGGCAAGAGTCGCGCCTTTATCAACGATGTGCCTGTGGCACTATCGGTACTGAAGGAGTTGGGCGAGCAATTGGTCGACGTACATTCTCAGCATCAGAACCTGCTGCTGAACAAACAGGACTTCCAGTTGGAGGTGGTCGACATCCTTGCCGCCGACCGCGATGCCCTCGTGGCCTATCAGCAGCTCTTTGCCGACTATCAGTCGTTGCAGCGTAAGTTGGAGACCTTGAAGGAGGAGATAGAACAGAACAGGCAGAATGTCGATTTCCTGCAGTTCCAGTATGACGAGCTGTCGAACGCCCGGCTGGTAAGCGGTGAGCAGGAAGAGCTGGAACAGCGCAGCGACACGATGACCCATTCGGAGGACATCAAGAAAGCCCTGTACGAAGCCGACAACGCCTTGTCGGGCGAGCAGAACGGCGTCGTAGCCTCACTGAGACAGTCGCTCCAGGCTCTTCGCGGCATAGAGCGAGTCTATCCTCAGGCCTTGGAACTGGCTGATCGCATGGATTCCACCTATATAGAACTGAAAGATGTGGCGCAGGAGATTAGTGCGAAGCTGGAGGAGACCGATTTCGATCCTGCCGAGCTCGATATGGTGAACCAGCGCCTGGACAAGATCTATGACCTGGAGAAGAAGTACAGGGTGGAGACCATCGACGACCTGCTGGCCATTCAACAGGAGCTGGAAGAGAAGCTGGGAAAGATGGAGAATAGTGACGAGGCTCTGGCCGAGTTGCAGCAACAGCTTGACTCCATGCAGAAGGTCATTGGCGAGAAAGCCCAGGTGCTGACCACTCTGCGACAGCAGGCAGCAGGCCAGATAGAGAAGGAGATGCAAGAGCGGCTGGTCACCTTGGGCATGCCGAACGTGCGCTTCAAGGTAAAGATGGCGACAGTACCCTTTGGACGTAACGGTCAGGACAAGGTGTTGTTCCTCTTTAGTGCCAACACGTCGACAGCCCTGCAGCCAGTATCGCAGGTGGCATCGGGTGGCGAGATAGCCCGTGTGATGCTTGCCCTGAAAGCGATGATCAGCGGGGCCGTGAAGTTGCCTACGATTGTCTTCGACGAGATTGATACGGGCGTGAGCGGAAAGATTGCCGAACAGATGGCAGCCATCATGTATGAGATGGGGCAGCATGGACGACAGGTGATTAGCATCACCCATCTGCCGCAGATTGCCGCCCAGGGCAGCACCCATTACAAGGTGTATAAGGAGGAGACCGAGCAGGGTACGACGAGCCACATGCTGCTGCTTACTGACGAACAGCGCGTCAGCGAGATTGCCCAGATGCTCAGCGGAACGAACATCAGCGACGCTGCCATTGAGAATGCCAAGCAGCTCATGGGAAAAATTTGAAAAGTAAAGAATTGAAAAAAAGAGTGATGAAACGAATCATATTATTTGGAGTATTTTCTTGTGTCTTTCTGACTGCTGCTTTCTCACAGCCGTTCAATGTGAAGAAAGTGTCGAAGGCAGTGTTCACCTTGAAGACCTTCAATGCCGAGGGAGCCTTGCTTGCCAGCAATAACGGCTTCTTTATCGGCGACGACGGTTTGGCTGTGAGCAGTTTCGAACCGTTCCGAGGTGCCAGTCGCGCTGTAGTGATTGATGCACAGGGCAAGGAGTGGCCCGTAGAGTCCATCTGCGGAGCCAACGACAGTTACGACCTGGCGAAGTTCCGCGTCGCAGCGAAGAAGGTGCAGGGACTGCCTGTCGCTTCCGTCCAGATGACTGAGGGTAGTGAGTGCTGGCTGCTTGTCGTTGGCACACAGCGTGCCGTAACGGCCGAACAGGCTGCTGTCCGACGCGTGGAGAACTTCCGTGACGACTATGCCTACTATACCCTTGCAAGGAGTGTTGGTAGCGCGACCCCTGCTGCCGACGCAGAGAGCTGTCCGTTGCTCAATGCTGACGGGCAGGTCGTGGGTATCATGCAGCGTGCTGCCTCGGTGGCCGATTCTCTGAGCTATGCCGTAGATGCCCGCTTTGCCGACAGCCTGCGCATCACAGGGTTGAGCATCAACGACCGCGCATTGCGCTCGGTGCTTATCAAGAAAGCATTGCCGGAACAGAAGGACCAGGCGTTGCTGACACTCTATGTAGCTGGCGCGTCGACCGATTCTGCCACCTACGCTACAATGGTTGACGACTTCATCGCTCAGTTTCCTGACTCGCCTGACGGTTACGAGTATCGTGCCCAGCTGAAAGCAAGTGCCAACGACTTTGCCGGTGCCCAGAAGGATATGGAACGGGCCATCTCGGTGGCAGAGCAGAAGGATGAGGTGCATCTGTCGTACTCGCGCCTGATATTCCAGAAGGAACTCTACAAGAATGATATTCCCTACGAGCCTTGGTCGCTCGACAAAGCCTACGACGAGGCAGGAAAGGCATACGAACTGAACCCCCTGCCCATCTATCGTCGTCAGCAGGCGCAGGTGTGCTATGCTCAGAAGAAGTATGACGAGGCCTACCGCATCTATGAACAGCTGATGGAGTCGCCTTTGCGTGCTGCCGACCTGTTTTTCGAGGCATCACGCTGTAAGGAGCAGCTGCGCGACACCGTAGCCCAGCTGGCATTGCTCGATAGCGCCGTCTGTCAGTTCTCACGTCCCTACCTGCAGGAAGCCGCCCCTTATCTGCTGGCACGTGCACAGGTGAGGCATGATGCAGGTAAGTATCGTGATGCGGTGAACGACCTGAACGACTACGAGTCGCTGATGCGTTCGCGTCTGACCGATCATTTCTACTACATCCGTTTTCAGGCCGAGGTGGGTGGACGCCTTTACCAGCAGGCCCTTGAAGACATTGACAAAGCTATCGGCCTCAGTCCTGAATACGATCTCTACTATGCTGAGAAAGCATCGTTGGAGGTGCGCGTAGGCCTCTATGAAGATGCTATCGTTACTGCCGAACAATGTGTTAAGGTGGCACCCGACTACAGCGACGGCTATCTGTTCCTTGGCCTTGCCCAATGTCTGAAAGGGCAGAAGGAGGAAGGACTGAAGAACCTGCAGAAGGCAAAGGAACTTGGCGACCCGCAGGCTGAAGGGCTGATAGAGAAATACGCACAGTAACGAACCACCAAAATAACGTGCTCGCTTCGTGGCCAACGATTACTTCAAGTTCAGGCAGTTTACCATTCAGCAGGGCCGTTGCGCCATGAAGGTTGGTACCGACGGCACCCTGCTCGGTGCTTGGGCACATGGAGGCAAGCGCATCCTGGATATAGGTACAGGCACCGGATTGATAGCCCTGATGATGGCTCAGCGTTTCCCTGAGTCACAAGTGACGGCTTTCGATATCGACGAGCAGGCTGTCATGCAGGCACGGGAGAACGTAGTCCTGTCGCCCTTTGCCTCACGGATAAGCATCCTATGCGAGGATGCGAGGTGCTATGAACCTGATGCTGCCTACGATGCCATCGTCTCGAATCCCCCTTTCTACGACCGTTCGCTTGTCTGTCCAGACAATCGTCGCAGTCTGGCTCGTCACACCTCGTCGCTCGACTACCGCTCGTTGTTCTCGCTGGTACAGAGATGTCTGGACGATGAAGGCGAGTTCTCGGTTGTCATCCCTTCTGAATGTCAGTCGAAGCTGGAGAGTGAGGCCTCGTTGGCCGGATTCTTCAAAGTGCGCGAGTGTGCCGTAAGAACCATCCCACGAAAGGCACCGCGACGTTATCTGCTGGCTTTCGCGAAGCATCCTTCAGCATCATTTGCTCCTGAAGAGGGCGTCATTGAAGAAAAGCCGGGTAGCCGCTCTTCATGGTATACAGAACTGACAAAAGACTTTTACCTATGAATATCGTATTGTTGCAAACAGACATCGTCTGGGCCAATCCCGCTGCCAACGTCGAACGGGCAGAGAGTCTGATGGATGAGGCGCCAGGTGCCGACCTCTATGTGCTTCCTGAGATGTGGGCTACAGGCTTTGCCACCCAGCCGGAAGGCATTGCCGAGGAAGAAGAGCGTGCCCTTTCGCTGCAGTGGATGAAGAGGGTGGCAAGGGAGAAGGATTGTGCCGTCTGCGGCAGCCTTGCCATGAAGACAGGCGACGGTACGTTCCGCAACCGCAATTACTTTGTTACGCCCGACAGCGTCAGCTACTATGATAAGCACCATCTGTTCAGTCATGGGCATGAGGACAGGTCTTTCAAGGCTGGAGATCAGCATGTGGTGGTAGAGTGGAAAGGCGTGCGTTTCCTGTTGCTTACCTGCTACGACCTCCGTTTCCCGGTGTGGTCACGATGGGGTAGGGCAGGTGAGTATGATGCCATCCTCTTGGTGGCCAACTGGCCTTCGAGCCGGATGCTGGCATGGGAGTCGTTGGTACGTGCCCGTGCCATTGAGAACCAGTCGTACATGATTGCCGTGAACAGGGTGGGTACAGACGCTCAGGGCATCGGCTATGACGGTGGCAGCGTCGTGATAGACCCTGTTGGCCGTACGCTTGCCGAGGGACATGAAAAAGTCGAACAGGCCATTTCGGGCGTGCTCGACATGGTCAGCCTCCGGCATATGCGACAGCATTTCCGGGTACTCGACGACAGGGATCAAAGGAACGTATAGGCAATGATGACGGCAAGCACCATGATGAGGGCAAGGATATAGCCCGCACGAAGCCCGTATTTGGCTATCTTCTTCCGTCGCTCTATTGCCAGCAGACTGTTCCGCTTGAATTTACTGGCACCATCCATCTTGTGATGGTGGTGGTGATGGTGATGATGTTGTTGTTCTTCTTTTTTTTCTTCTGCCATTGTAGTTTTATGTTATTATAGTTTCTTTATTAGCTTCACTTCAGAGTTCAGACCACTGGGCATAGGTTCCCACTGGTCGTAGAGGGTCTTCTTATAGTTGATGTCGACCACATTGATTTCTTCCATCTTACGCCACTTCACCCCCTGCCGGTCCAGTTCGCTGATGCGGTTGGCGGGCAGGTTGGTTACCTCGATACGGAGCTCGTTGTCGCCAGCCTTTAGCGTGTTCTTGCAATCAAGGACGAAGGGTACCGACCAGGCACAGCCTATGAACGTGTCGTTGATATAGACACGGGCACTCTCGCGCACGTCGCCCAGGTCGATCGCCCATGAGCTTGCATTCTTCAGTTGATCCTTCGTCAGCTTTACATGGGTGGTGTAAATGCCAGTGCCCATGGTCGTTCTTGTCTTACCGTCAAGGTTCTCCCAGCTTTGTAGCTTGTCCAGCGTGTACTGCTTGTCTACTTTGGGCGCTTCCTCGGTGAAGGTAAGTGTCCAAGGGCCATCCAGCATGATGGGTTCTTCGATGGCAAAGGTGTCGACCAGCTCGTTCGCCTGCAGGGTGCCAAGGTTGTCGACCGGCGTGTCAAATGTCTCCAGTATCATTGATTGCCCGCTCTTCAGATCAATGAGAATATCATCTTCATCCCCTAAGGCAACAGCATATCTGTCGCCGTTGAGGGGATTGAACCATAAGGCCTGCTTGAAGGGAACAGAAAGACGGATGTATTCGCTGATGTCGTTGGGTGTCAGGTTGGCAATGAAGTAGTGATATCCAGTAGGGTTCTTGCGGCGGATGGCTTTCAGCCCCAGCTGTGTCTTCATGGTCTCGGGCTTGGCGGCACGGCCCATCTCATCTGCGTGCGTACCATATATAATATGTGCACCCTTGGCTTTCAGTTCGTCGATATGCTTCTTAACGCCCTCAGGCATCTCGCCGCTGCCGGGAATAATCAGTCCCTTGTAGCGCGTGCCTGCAGCCGTCTGTAGCATACCGTCGTTATAGGTCACGCCCAAGAGCAGACGCTCGGAGATATAGTCACAGTCGAAACCGGCACGGTCGATGTCGAGGATGGTCTGTCGGAACTCAGGCATCAGCTTGCCCATAGCGTGTATGGAGAACTGCATGAGCAATTTGCCATTGGGTTTCTTCCAGGCATCGCGAACTGGCAATAGCACGAGGAAGTCGTTGTCGGGCTGTCCCCATTGCAGGAAGCTCTGACAACGCTCTACATACTGCATGAAGTAGGGTGCATCGCGCCATATCGAGTTCGTAGGACTCATGTCGATGGAGGCGTAGAACTTCCATCCTGGCCACTCATCGTCCTTGGGCGAGTAGCAGGTTCCATGAAAGAACATGTGGTTCACACCAGCACAGAACATCAGGTCAAGGTCAGGCTTCAGCTGTGAGAGCGAGGTGCGGAAATGCTCCGTCAGCCAGGTAAAGGTCTCGCTGCTGGTATAGGGCTTACCACAGACGTGGGCTGCCGATGGCGCATACTTGAACATCGAGTAGTCGCTGTCGTTCTTGCGGGTCTTGCCTGGGTCGGTGCGAAGGCCCTTGATGCCGAAGTCGGAGAGGCCGAACCCCTCAATCTCTGGGATGTCTACGGCAGCATAGCAGTCGATGAGGTTGGCAGGTGAACCGTGTGCCTGATTGCGGGTGATGGCTCCATGCTTGTGGGCCCATGCCGTCCACTGCTCTGTGAAGTTCTCCAGAAGCAGGTCGCCAAGGGTTTCGCGGTAATCGCTAATGGTTTGAGATTTGAGGTTTCTTGCGTCCCTCTGGTAGCAAGCGTCCTTCGGCCGAGCGGAGGTTTGAGGTTTTATCAGTTCTGGCAGATGCTCTTCAAGCTTGTAGCCCCGACGTTTTTCAAACTCCTCGAAGAGTGTAGGGGTCCAAGTGGCTGCTTCCACCTCGTAGCTGTCGTTGAAGAACGTATGTGGATAAGGGGTGTGGGTACGCTCGAAGGCATCCTCGATATGCTTTAGATAGTTGGCTACAGCCTTGCGGTCGAAATGGTCGATGACCAGTCCTTCGCCACCGGGTGCAGCGCGCTTCACCTTCATCACGCCGTAGCGCACATAGACAGCTATCACACGCCAGTTGTCGTTTTTCTTCGTCCCCTTCGGAGCCTTCCACGTCAGCACGTCATCCTTCATTGCCGATGTCACATCGATAGCACCAGCGGCGCCGTAGATCATAACCTTCTGCAGCCGACTGTACTTGCGGTCTTTCTCTGCCACTTGCAGCCGAAGTCCCTCAACTTTCTTTCCTATAAACGTTGTGTCGACGAACACCACCTTGCAGGCCGACTCTTCCAATGGCACCCAAGGGCCGCCAAAGGGCCAGCCCGTACCTGTGGCCATGTCGAGTTCGATGTTGTTCTGCCGGCATTGCTCCTGCGTAAAGCGAAGCATCTCCATCCACTTGTCGCTCAGGAAAGGGATGTTGTTTGCTTCGTTGCCCTGCACACCGTAGAGCGGAGTAATCTCAACGGCGCCGATACCATGCCTGGCATACTCCTGCAGATTCCAACTGAGATTCTCTTTGTCAACGGCAGACCCCAACCACCACCATCGTGTGCCGGGTTTGGCTTCTGGGGTAGTCGTAGGCCACGACTGGCTATGAACTGCCAGTGAAAGCGTAGCCAATGCGATGGATATGAAGAGTCTCTTCATAGATTAGTTGCCGTCAGGTTTTGCGTTTTCTACGATGCGTGAGGGAGCCCATCTAAACTCCTGCCAGTTGTCTGGATGGTTGGGGTCGAAGTCCTGCCAGTCCTTGCGTAGATACTGTACGATAGGCAGGTTCAGCTGCTTCATGCCCATCACCACGCACTTCGCCACCTCATAGGCACCGAAGGGATTGAAGTGGGTGTTGTCTTCCAACTTGCGTCCATACATCTCGGCAGGATAGTGCACGAGCATGTGCTTTGACTCCTCAGGGCCTACGGCCAGATAGAGTTCGGTGGTCATCTTGTTCAGGTCGATGAGGGGCACGTTCTCCTTCTCTGCCACCATCTTCATGGCAGCGGGGAAGTCACCGTGGGTATTACGTATCGACTTGCCGTCCTTCTCGAACTGTCTGCGCTGTGTAGGCGTGCAGAACACGATGTCGGCTCCTTTCGAACGAACCTGATCGATGAATATCTTCAGTTGGTACTGGTAGTGATACCAGGCACCGTCACCGGGCTTCTTTTCTTTCTCGTCGTTATGCCCGAACTCCACGAACACGTAGTCGCCCTTCTTCAGCGTAGAGAGAATCTTGTCGAGTCGGAACGAGCCGATGAACGTGCGGGCTGTGAGTCCGCTCTCTGCATGGTTCGAGATGGCCACCTCAGGACCGAACCAGCGGGTAATCATCTGTCCCCACGAGGCCCAAGGCTCATGGTTCTGGTCGACGACGGTTGAGTTTCCGCAAAGGTAGATGGTGGGCACGTCGGCGGGCTCCACGTGGATGCTCTTCACTGCCGGCATCGGCCCGTTGAACTCCAGCGTCAGACGGTCGTCCCATGCCAGATAGCCCTTCTCGCGCTCCTTGATTTTCACCTTCTTTCCTTCCTCAATCAGCGGTGAGCGCTTGTTTACGGAAAACTCGAACGTTTGCGTGTCCTTTGCCTTGGGTGTCAGGATGTTATCCATCAGTAGTCTTCTGCCTTCGGCACGCACGGTGGTGTTGCCGTTCTTCTTACCACCTATCACAACGCGCACCTTGTAGTTGCCGTCGGGAACCTTTACAGAGAAATAGAAAGGCTCACCCGGTTTCTTCTTGTCAGGAGCAGGGAGCACGTCGTAGCCGTAGCCCTGCTGGTCGTTGTAAATGGGCTGCGGCTTCGTCAGGTCGAAGTCAAACGTCTGAGCGAAGAGCGTCGTGGCAGGTAGTAGTGCCAATAGCCCCAAAATAGTTTTTTTCATCATGATTTGTTGTTTGATTAGTTTTGATTAGTTTGGTATCAGAAAATTGATGATTTCTTGTTCAACCTCAATACGGTATTCGCCAACGGGCGTCTTCATCAGACGGCCGTCTATTCCCACCATAGCGTGGCGGGCTTCGTTTACTATGATTTCGCGGGTGCGGAATGGGTGTACGCTGTGGTGATTGAGGAAGCGCCCGGTAATCAGCAACCAGAGCCCCTCGATCAGTTGCACCATCTGAGGCGTGTATACCACCGAGACGTCGAGCATGCCGTTGTAGGGCACTGCCGACGGTGTCTGTCCGTAGCCAGGACCATTGCCTATGCATACAGTCATCACGCGGCGGTCTATGGTGTCGGTGTTGATTTGCAGGCTCATCTTATATTCCATTCGGTGGAACAGCATCACAACGAGCGAAGAGATGAACGACAATGTACGCGACCCAAACAGTCGACGCGTCTGACGGCGCAGGTTCATGATGTCGGCTGTCATGCCAATGTTGATACAGTTCAGGAAGTACCGATGGCATTTCTCGCCCTCTTTGTTCGTGTAGCGTATGCACCCTAAGTCAATCTTCCTCACATGGTGCTTGCAAAGCCAGTCGATAGTCTGTTCGTCCTTGTCTTCGTCGAAACCGAAGAAGCGGGCAAAGTCATTCATGACGCCATTTGGAATGACGCCGATGACTATCTCATCGCGGATGCGCTTTTCTTCCTGCATCAGACAGTTGACGACATCGTTCAGTGCTGAGTCGCCGCCAACGATGACGATGTTCTTGTAACCGTTGCTTATCAGCATCTTGGCGAGCCTTGCCACGCTGTCGCTGTTTTCGCTTTGAACCATATCGTATACAATGCCACGCGCGTCAAGCAATTGTCTGATTTTCTCCCAACGCTTGCGACTGCCTGTGATACTATTCTTGGGACAGTACAGGATGCCCCATCTTGTCGTTTCTACTGTCATGCTACCGTTATGAAGGTAATGTAATTATAAATTCAGCGCAAAGGTAATGAAAATAAATCGAATAAGCCACATAAAGAGTTTAGTTTTTTCATTTCGTGGTCAAAAAGTACAGCATTTTGCAATCTATATATGGCAAAAAAGGCCCTATTGCCAGAATCATATCAAGATGGGTTTGACCTATATCAATTTCCCTGTATTTTTATTCTCAAATATTTGCACGAGATGCGTAAAACCACTAATTTTGCACCATAAATATTTGATTTGTTTTAGTAGATTAGTTTTTAAGTAGTTTGTTTTTTGAGAATCGGCTGTCGTGATGACAGTCGATTTTTTTTGTTGTTTATATGAAACCTATCCCAGGAGTTCCTTCAGTTTGCTGACATTGCCGTTAGACTACTATGGGCTGGAAGTTCAGGCGCTCGGTTTTGCCTTCGCATTATGTTCCTTGACAAAATCGGCAGGTTTCTTACCGAACTGTTTGAAGAAGCATTTGGAGAAATAGGAGGAACTGGAGAATCCTACCATGTAGCCCACCTCGCTGATGAGGTAGTTGCCCTGCAGGAGCAACTGTGCCGCACGTTTGAGTCGCACAATCTGGATCATCTCGTTGGGAGTGACATCGGTGAGTGCCTTGATCTTGGCAAAGAGTCCGCTGCGACTGATGTTCAGCTTCTCTGCAAGGAAGTTGACATTCAGGTCGGAATTGTTCACGTTATCCTCGATGAGTGCGTTCAACTTTACAAGGAACTGGTTGTCGACCGGTGTTGTGGCCATCTCGGTGACTGGCTGCCAAGGCTGTGTTGAGAATTTTTGCATGAGCTGCCTTCGCATCTGTATGATTTGGTTGATGCAGGCCTCGACATATTCTAAAGAGAAAGGCTTTTCGATATAGATGTCGGCCCCGCCTCGCATACCCTTTACCTTTGAGGCATCGTCGGTCTTGGCTGTGAGCATGATGAAGGGGATATGAGAGGTATGGGCGTTACGGCGCACTTGTCGGCACAGTTCTACGCCATCCATACGTGGCATCATCCAGTCGCTGATAATGATACTTACCTCGTTGTGGCTGAGCAGCTCGAGGGCCTCAATGCCGTCGTATGCCACTAGCACTTCATATCGATGACTGAAGTTGTCCCTAAGGAAGCTGACCATGTCCTCATTGTCGTCGACGATGAGCATGGTGGAAGGTGGATTGTGGAGGGGTGAGGATTCTTCGACAAGTGGAGCGGTATGGTCGAGCGGAGATTTGACTTCTATTGAACTGGTTTGGTCGTCCAGTTCCACGCACTCTTGGCTGACGGGGAGTTTAACCTTGAAGGTAGAGCCGCGCCCTACTTCTGACTCAACGGTGATGGTGCCATGATGCAAATCGACGATATTCTTCACGATATTGAGTCCGATGCCCGTACCTGGCTTGTTGTCATGCGCCTGATAGAAGGGTTCGAAGATGCGTTGACGGTCTTCTTCGCGGATGCCAATGCCGTTGTCGCTGACGATGATGGCAAAAAAGGGGTCGGCAGGATTGACTTCACAGGATAGACGTACCTCGTCCTTGCTGTACTTGTTGGCATTGGTCAGCAGGTTGCTGACAACTTTTGTAATGGCTTCCTTATCAACGATGGCGATAAAGTGAGGGTCGGGATAATCGACGGTGAAGCGCTTACCCCCCTGTTCAAAGGTAGGTGCAAAGCGCTCGCAAACATTCTGGATCAGCTGGCAGATGTTCTGTGGTGCAAAGTGTATTACGATCTGCTGCTGTTCAATCTTGCGGAAGTCGAGCAACTGGTTGACAAGCTGCAACAGCCGATGGGCATTGCGGTCGATGACTTGAAGCGATGAGTGGTGGATGGTGGATGGTGAAGAGTGTGTTTCTATTTCCTTCTTTATTTGTTCCAACGGCCCTATAATCAGCGAGACGGGTGTACGGATTTCGTGAGCAATCATCGTGAAGAAATTGAGTCGGGCCTCACGCACCTCATTTTCTTTTTGTTGAGCCAGCCGCTGCATCTCTTGCTGGTGCAACTGATTGGCTCGCTGCAAGCGGTAATGAATGTAGTACCAGACAGCAGTTACAATCAGCAGGAGATAGAGCGTTTTTGCCCACCAGCTCCACCAGAAGGGCGGATGTACACGGAGGTGCAGTCGGGCCTCATGGTCGGACCACACACCATCGTTGTTGGTAGCCCGCACCCTGAATGTGTAGATACCAGCAGGCAGGTTGGTGTAGGTGGCCGTATGCTGGTTGCCTATGAGGTGCCAGTCGTTGTCGAAGTTCTCCATCATATATGCATACTGGTTTTTCTGTGGAGAGCAGTAACTGAGCGAGGCAAACGAGAAGCTAAGCATACGGGCGTCGTGATAGTCAAGTTCCATCTCGTCGGTCAGCGTGAGGTCGAGCGTGGCTCCGTCATCAGTCAGCAGTTCATGACCATTGATTTCGAGCGACGTGATATAGACCGGTGGCATGACGCTGTTGGTCTTGATTTGGTAGGGATAGAAATAGTTCAGACCGTTATTTGAACCGAAATATATTCGACCGTCGCTGGCCTTCATGGCTGCATTTGGCTGGAACTGCTCGCTCAGCAGACCATCGTGGAGGGTGAATCTGGTGGTTTGAAGGCTATGTGCTGAGGGCTGAGGGCTGAGAGCGGAGGATTCATGCTCTGGCAAGCGTCCCTGAGGGTTGAGGGTTGAGGGTGGCTCGTAGCGTACGATGCCACGTTCTGTCGACAGCCACAGCACTCCTTGGTCCTCGACGATACCCATCACGTTGCAGTTGGGCACGTCGAGAGGGATCCGAGTGAAAACATCGTCATCCTTTTCCTGAAGAAAGAGTCCGGTGGCTGCACCCGCCCAAAGTTGCCCACTGTGGTCGATATGAATGCAGTTTACCTGACTGTCGGGCAATGATGCTTTGTGACAGGCATTTTGGGCATAATACAACAAGCCGCCTCCCTGAGTAGCCAGCCACAGCTGTCCCTTACCGTCTTCGTCGATATCGATGGTCGTTGCCTCTAACTTGTCAACAAGGTTGAAATTGTCGGCTGAGGGGTTGAAAAGATGAAGACCGGTCCTTGTCGCCACCCAAGTACGTCCTGCCTGATCGTGGTGGATGGCGTAGGAACTATAATCGTCAAGACACCCCTTGGTGTTATCAGGGATATAATGGCGCAAGTGGCCATTGGAAAGATGGAGGACGTAGACGCCCGTAGTGTAAGTGCCTATCCACAGTTCCTCACCTTTTATGGCAAGGGCATGAACGTTCAGACTGCCCAGCAGACCGCGATGGGGATAGGCAACAAACTGTCGGCTGGCAGGTGAATAGCACATCAGACCGCCATCGTCGCTGGCTATCCAGATGTGGCCTTGCCGGTCTTCACAAAAACGCGAGATGACATTTCCATTCAGCCCCATCTCCACCGACAGACCATCGAAGCGACGTCCAACAGGCGAAACGTAGGTCACACCTCCATAGAACGTGCCTATCCAGAGGCCTCCTTCAATATCGTTAGTGATAGAATAGACAAAGCGGTCAGACAGTCCCCGTTGGTTGAGCCCGTGCTTCCATTGTTTAGTCATGGGGTTGAAATATACCAGGCCGTCATCGCAACCGATGCAGATCACGTCATTGCCTAGCATCTCGGACGTTTCTGTTCCAACCTGTTGCATGATGGCTGCCGACTCGCCCTGATTTTCGAAAAGCGTGTGGATGTGCAGGCCAGCCTTGGTTACTGCAGGCGAAAGCACCTGTTCCAGACGGCCATCGCTGTGCATGAGTAGTAGTCCGTTCTCCCATGTCCCCAACCAGAGCTGACCGTCGTGGGTCTGGAGCATACAAAGCGCGCCATAGTTGCCGTCGAACAAGAAGTCGACAGGTTCGAACTTATCGTGCAACCTATTCAGTCGGCAGACGGCATGATAGCTCCAGTTGGTGACCGTCCACACCTGATTGCTATTGTCGACAAAGACTTGTGCTACTGGATCTCCCCCTACATCGTATTGTCGCACCTGTCCCGTTTTCAGTGCATAGCACCACACACCGTCGGCCATAGTCGAGACCCATAGCTGGTCGTTCTTGTCGAGGGAGATATGGGTGACAGCAGAATGGATGTCTAAGGGGAGCCGTTCGGCACGAGTATCTTTGGTATGCTCAGCATGAGTCCCTTCGGCAAGCTCAGCACTTGAACGCTCAAAGCTGAAACAGAACACCCCCTGTTCGGTGCCTACGTAGATGCCCTGTTTACCAGCCATAAGAGCCGATATATACTGGTTGAAGCCTAACGCTGCTATCTTGTAAGGCTTCACCGTGGTCCCATCGTAGCGACACAGACCATTGTCGGTACCGAACCACAGGTAGCCGTATCGGTCTTGCACGATGTTTCGCACAGCAGTTGATGTCAGTCCGTCGTTCATCGTAATATTACGATAGCTGTAGTTGTCTTTTGCAACAGCATGCAATAGGCTGCATAGATAGACAACGACTAGAAGAGCGGACTTGTTCTTCATACTTAATGAGTTAGTTTATTTTGAACCGATAGGGGTACGAGGAGGGTTCTTGCTCTGGCAAGCGTCTCTGAGGACCGAGCGGAGGAGCGCCCATGACCACAAGATAGAGATGGCGTAAGGTCTTGCCACGGGGGATGGTAAAGGTTGTAGCATTGGATGGGCTATAGAGACTCTCATCCTGTGTGGTGACTCCCACGAAGCCGTAGCGCAGGTTCTTTCCGCTTAGCCGTATGCGGAAGGACCTTGAACGTAGGTCAACGAGGCTGTCGAGGAGGATGGCATTGAAGCCATAGTCCTCGGGAGCGTTCTTTGGAGCCAGCCACTTATTGGGCAGGCGTTCCAGTTCTGTGTTGAAGGTACAGGCGTATGGGCGTGTCTCCTTACGTGCATGCTTGAAGTCGAAGTTCACAAGGTGCTGGTAGCCTTGAAACATCTCCTCGCTGAATTCGTCCTCATTAAGGTTGTATATGCGTTTGTAGGTCAGTATGGGGTCTTCTTCCCTTCGTCCCTGACGGTAGAGCTCGGCAATGGAAGGCCGTCCGTGGAGATCGCTCCACCACTGGATGACATATGGCGAGTGGTAGATATTTTCCATTGCAAGGAAGGCTTTGTGGGTAAGCGTCTTGAAAGCCTCGAAGTGATAGTTCTCGTCGCGAAGCCACCAGGGGTTCACCTGCCAGAGCATCCACTGTGAGGTCATCTCGTAGAATCCGCTGCCTCCCCATGCATCGCCCACTGAGTCGGCAGGTATCTGCAGCTGGAAGGAGTGTCCGAGTTCGTGAGCCATACAGTTCATGGTCTTGTCCTGTATACGGTTAGGCGCTACCCATAGGGCACCGATGGTATTGTCGTAGGTGCCGCCGTAGGCAGTGCCGTCGAGCGAGTACCTCACCATGACCATCATCTTGTAGCGGGAAGACTTGCTCTTTAATGGACAGACAAATTCGAGCGTGTCACGGAAGAAGTTATAAAACGTCTGCACCCGCTCCATGAGTACGGAGAGGTTGAAGGCCATGGTTTTTCCTTCGAGTTCTGGTGGGTTCTGCAGGTCGTTGCCGAAGCCGCGTTCCCAAAGGAAGATGACGTCGCGCGTCTCAGCAGAGCGCTTCCAGCACCACTGTGAGGTGTCGCTCTCCAGGTTCATTGCACGGAGGTCTTCAGGGATGTAGATGCTCTTCTGTGCTACGCTGAGTGCCGGGGGCAACAGGAATAATGCCAGGAAAGGGATGAGGCGATTCATAATTCTCAATTTTCAATTCTCAATCCTCAATTTTAAGGTACCAGTTGTTGGGGTCGGAAAGGTCGACCTTTATCAGCGAGCGCATGGTGGCTTCGTCGTCAGCTCCACGGCGCTGATAGATGCGACGGGCAAGATAGGAGGGGTCGTTGCGGCGTAGTGCGACGCGCATGAGGTCGTAGTAGCGATGTCCTTCAAAGGCGAGCTCGAGGGCTTCCTCGTCGATGATGAGGTCTTCGACATGCTCTATCTGATACTGTAGACGAAGTGACGGATCGGTGATAGTGGTGTCGTCGGGTAGGACATAGGTGTCGTTATGGTCGGTATAGCCGGAGCCACGGGAGTGGAGTCCCATCGTATTCTCGGTTGATAGTCCCGCACTGGTCTCAAGGATGTAGCTGGTGTTGGGGAAATTGAAGGAGCTAAGCCATAGGGAGTCGCTCTTGTCGTAGTAGGGTATGACCTCGTTGAGAATGACGCTGTTGTTGACTCCCTGTTTCAGTATCTGGAAGGCGAAGCGTGGGAAGCCGGCACGGTTGAGTGCCTCGGCCAGTCGCAGGTAGACAATGGCACGGCGATAGAGATGGACGTTGCGGGTGGTGTACTTGGCAAAGGTAGAGTAGCTTTCGACACGCCGTCCGTTAGGAAGGTGGAGATTAAGGTTTTTGGTGAGGGTATAGGCTGAGCGCAGTCGCAGGTCGCCCTTGTACTCCTCGTCAATGCCGTCAGGAGCAAGGATATACTCGCCACCGGTGGTGAACTGGCAGTATTTCTGGGCCAGGGAGATGTTGCGCATGCTTTGCGATGGCACGATGCTCGAGCGGTACTCGTTGTTCTCGGTGGTATTGAAAAGGTCGCGCAGTTCACTATAGTTTCCTTCCGACGGTATGGAGTCGCCTGGTATCATGGTAATAAGCTCGCTGTTGGCGTTGACGCTCTCGTTAGAGAACATGCTGGCCCAGCTGTCGGTAGTGCTCATCCACCGGCTGTCGTTGTTCCTGAAACGTACGGCGTTGGTGCTGATGGTGTAGGCGGAGTTGGTGCCGTTGCGTGTGCTTAGGTAGCGATAGTAGCTCTGTGCTGCCTCTCGGTATTGGCCCGCCCAGAGGTAGAGGTCGCCCAGGAGAATGTTGATGGGGAAATAGAACAGTCGCGAGTCGGTGCTGCGAATGTTCCGATAGCCGGGCAACTCGGTGTCGGCATAGGGCGCAATGTCACTGATGAAGTACTGGCATATGCGTGAGATGTCATAACGTGGGAAATCCTGCTCAGACTGTTCCTTGGTGAGTATGGGCTCGACGATGAAAGGTACTGACCCGTAGTTGAGTACGAGCTGGAGGTAGGTCCAGGCACGGAATGCCTTGACTGCTGCATATTCCTTCATGAAGATGTAGTCGTTCCTATTGTCGCGTAAGGCGGTGTCGGCATTGGCAATGAAGTAGTTGCAGTTGTTGATGATGGCGTAATAGTCGCGTGGCTGGTTGTACTTGTTGGTGCTGACGGCAGAACCATCAGCCGCAGTTGAAGTCGAGAAGAAGGCTATGTCGCGTAAGTCGGACGAGGCATAGGAGGTAACGTCGACGAGGTCTCCGCGTAGTTCGCCCAAGAGGATGGTGCGGTCGGCTATGACCTGCATCTTATTCATGATGCCCGCTACAGACCAGAGTGTGTCGGCATCGCTGCTGAGCGAGTGGTCATCAGCATAGATTACCTGGTCGGACTCGTCATAGAGGAAGTCGGAACAGGAGGAAAAGGCCCACCCAATCCCTCCCAAAGGGAGGGATGTTTGTATAGATAAAAGCATGAGGAGGGTGGCTTTTGCCTTCTTGATTATTTTATTCATCTTTGTCATCTTATTTATCTTTGTCATCTTATATCGTTCATTTGCTGTTGTGTGGTTACTATTACGGGAGATATTTCTATATAGACATCCCTCCCTTTGGGAGGGTTTGGGTGGACCCTACAGGTTGATCTTCACTCCTGCCACAAACGAACGGCTCTGCGGCAGTCGGCCCAGGTCAATGCCTTGTCCGATGACGCTGCCCGTCATTGCGGACTCTGGGTCGACACCAAGATAGCGGGTTATGGTGAACAGGTTGTTGGCCTGAATCCAGAACTGGAAGCCCTGTAGGAACTGGGTGTTCATGGGCAGTGTATAGGAGAGGGTGACGGTCTTCAGTTTCAGGTAGGATCCGTCCTCAATCCAGCGGTCGCTGAACCGGCTGTTGCCCATAGGATCCTGGAAGGTGGCACGTGGTATGTCGGTCTGCTGTCCTTCTGTTTGCCAGCGCCGTGTAATGGCAGTGGTCTGGTTCATGAAGCGCGAACCGCTCTCAAGCTGCTGTCGCATGTAGTTGTAGACGTCGTTGCCCAGTGAGTAGTTCATGTTGACGTCGAGCTTCAGCCTTTTCCATGCTATCGAGGTGAAGATGTTTCCATAGATGTCGGGATTGGGATCACCGATGACGGTGCGGTCGTTCTGGTCGATGAGGCCTTTGTCGGCGGCAGAACCGCCGACCACACTGGTAGAGAGGTCGGCAAAGTGGATGTCGCCTGCTCCGAAGTAAAGACGGTCGATGCCATTGTCGGCTAAGATGTAGAGTCCTGCTGCTGCTGCCTGTTCCGAGGTGCTGAAGACGCCCTCGGTGCGGTAGCCGTAGAAGAGGTTGGCAGGCTGGCCTACCTCGGTACGGATGGTGGCTCCATAGACATTACTGTCGATAAATGTTTGGTTGTCAGACAGTTTTGTCACCTCGTTCTTGTAATGTCCCAGCGATGCTCCCAGTTCCCATTGCAGGTTCTTGAGTGTGAGTACCTTGGCCATAGCACTGATGTCGAAGCCCCTATTCTTCAACTCGCCACTGTTGGCCCAGTTGTGTTCCAGTCCGGTGACGTAGCGTAAAGACTGGTACATGAGCAGATTGTCGGTGGTGGAGGTGAAGTAGTTCATTCGCAGGTTCAGACGGTTGCCGAACAGGTTGGCCTCGATACCGGCATTGAGCCTACGGGTGGTCTCCCATTGCAACTGTGTATTGCCAATATTCTCAAACGTCAGGCCAGAGACGTCTTCCAAGAAGTTGTGGGAAACGAAATAGCTACGGGCTGCATGATAGTTGATGTCGTCGTTTCCGCTCACGTCGTAGCCAATGTTGAGCCTTAGATAGTTGAGGGCGGAGAATTTGGAGTTTAGAGCTTGAAACCACGACTCATTGCTGACGATCCATGCGGCCTGCACGCCTGGGAAGATGCCCCAGGGTACCTGGAACAGTTTAACGGCCTGTTGGGCATCCTTGCCGAAACGCGATGAGGTCTCTGCGGTAAGGCTTGCCTGCAGGTAGTAGCGCTGGAGATAGTTGTAGTCTGCCTGTGCATACCATGCAATGTTTGTCCACTTGTCGCTGTTTCCTGAGGTCTGTGCGTGGTCGAGGGAAGAACTGATGGACGGCATCTTGTCGCTGGCAGTGTTGTAGCCAAGCTGCGACGAGAGAGTGTAGGTCTCCCAGTTCACTCGTGCTCCTCCAAACACGTGGAGTGCGTGCGCTCCGAAGCGGTTGTCGTAGTCAAGTCGTGTGTCGCTCATTACAGAGTTCTGCTTACCAGCCATTGAGCGTACCTCGTTCTGGACGTACGCACTTACACTGGAGACGTAATAGGCTGGTACGCCATTAAGAGGGATGTAGAGCTTCTCGTTGGTGTTCACCAGGTTATAGCTGAAGTGCTCGCTGAGGGTGAGATGACGTCCAAACCGATACTTTGGAGTGACGGAAAGGTTGATCATCGAGTTTTCGAATCGGTTCTTATTCTCAGCATCGCCATAGTCGTTGACAGCAAGCGGATTGGCCAGCTTGTAGTTGTAGTTGGTGTAGTCGGCGAGTGCTTCGTCGAGGTAGCTCTCGTCAGTAACATCGATATAGCCTTGGCGCACCTTTCCGTTGGCAAACGTCCAGGGGCTGAGCATAGGGCTTTTGGCGTAAGCCAGAAAAGCCGGTGAAGTGGGCGTACCCTCTGTATAGTTGGCAGGTGCCCCGTCGTTACGCAGGTTGCGTGTCTGGTTGGCAAAGGATGCATCGAAGCGGATGCCAAGCTGCTGTGTGAGGCGTATATCGGAGTTGAATCGTATGTTGATGCGGTTCATGGAATTATATCGCAGTGTGCTCTGATGGGTGATATATCCCAAGGAGAGGTTGTAGTCGGCCACATCGTCACCGCCCTCGACATTGATGCTATAGTTCTGTGTGATAGCAGTGCGATAGACCTCGTCTTTCCAGTCGGTGTTGTTGTGATACTGATCGTAGTAATAATAGGTTGGACTCTCGTTGAGGAACTTGAAGTCCTTGATGGTGGTACTGGTGGTCTTCAGCAGGTCGCTGGCATAGCTGCGATACTGGTTGGCGTTCATCACGTCGACGTACTTTGGTTCGAGGGTCACCCCTGCCGAGAGGCTGGCCGTGATACGTGTGGCCATGCTGTGATTGCGTCTCGTGGTGATGAGGATGACACCATTGGCACCCTTTGCCCCATAGAGAGCCGTACCGCTCTGGAGCACCTCGACGCTTTCGATGTCTGTAGGACTGATGTTCGAAAGGATGTCGTTGTAGAATCCGTCGTGCAGTGTGGTACGGCTATACTGCTGGTCGAAGATGACCCCATCGATGACGATGAGCGGCTGGGCATTGGCGTTGAGCGAGTTGAGACCACCCATGAACATCACACTACCGATGCCAGGCGTGCCGCTGCGGGTTACTGTATGTACATTGGCACCAAGTCGCTTCTGAATCTCATCCTCGACGGTTACGGCGTTAGAAAAACGGAAGTCTGAGATGGAAGCCCGTGCCGAAATACTGGTGCCACGCTGATAATCGTCAGTGAACGAGTCGGGATACAAGCGTGCATCTGCTTGCTGCTCTCCGTTCTGGAGTCCTATTTTGGCGAGGTTGAAATCTGGAGCCGACACTTCGAGTGAAGAAGCGAAAAGCGGCACCCTCAACTCGTAAGAGCCGTCGCTCTGTGTGAGGGTACTGTAGCCCTCGATCTCGGCCACACGTACCAGCGCACCGCTCATAGGTGTCATGGCTGTGGCATCGAGCACACGTCCCTTGACCATGCGTGTGGGATACTGTTTTCTGGGCATCTCCTTCTTGGCTACAGCCGGTGTCAGGGAGCCGCTGTCGTCTTCCTGTGCAAGTACCGGCAAGGTGTTCAAGAAAAGGAGTGAGAGTCCGAAAATGATATGTCTTTTCATACCGTGTATGTTTTTAGTGTTCGTGGATGTCGCCCAGTGCTGACGGACGGAAGATGATACAGTCTATACGCAATGTGCTGGAGTGGGTGGAGGTTTGTCGGGCGGTAATATTCGACTGTACGTCAAACCTTACCTTGGCATCCTGCAGACCATAGCAACTGGTGGGAAACTGGTAGTTTGATACCATCAACACGGTATCGACGGCTGCAGGGTTGGTTGTCTTGTTTCCGTTGATGCGTCGTGTGTAGACGTGTCCGTTCTCGTCGTTGTAGTTCAGGTATGACCTTACGATGCTGGGCTTGGTGGTGTCAGCGACAGCCAATGTGTCGTAGGCAGTGGCAGGAACGAAGACGGCATAGATGTCATACTCTATGCCCGAGAGCACATTTGGAACACTAATGCCTACGGCCAGTTGGGCGGTGATGGGGTCGGGCTTGATTTCAGCAAAGGCGTTACCCGAGACCTTGCCATAGAAGGGATTGGCCGTTGTCACTTCACGAATGGTAAGCGCTTCGTTGATGTCAATTTTCTCAGCATCTGACTGTGAGACGTAGATGGTGTCGACCGACTGCAGACTCTCAGCCTCGACCTTGATGGTTTGGGCAAAGGTGTGGAAGGGTGAGAGATGCCACTGGGATGCTTTGCGCACATGACCGTTACTGCACACGATATCGCTGGTAGCGTGGAAGATGCCACCCTCGTCGAAAGGACGATAATAGGTGTAGTAGGGATAGTCGGGAGATGAGGAACGGAGGGTGGAGGGCTGGTGGAGAGTGGAGACTGCACTGTCCTGAAATGCCACGTCGGGGTTGAGGGTCTTGCTGAAGAAGGCTCCTCCTAAGATGGCCATACGGGTATTGGCATAGGCCATCGAGTCGCGCTTAGCCACGTTCTTTGCATACTTGAAATAAGGCTCATACTGCTGAATCAAACGGCTCCATTCGCTGTTCGTAGGACAGAGCAGCCAGTAGGTGCTATCCTCAGAATTGATGAGTCCGTATTGTTCAAGGATGATGTTCCTAAGGTCGGAGACAGAGTCGAGATATACGGTCTGCCCGTCGACAATCTCACCCGGTACGCTCTTTGCATCATTGAACTCATAGACGGAATAGCTGTTCAGGAAGCGGTAGACGCTGTCGAGTTCGGTATCATGACCCAGATATTCGAAAACGTTGGGGAAGTAGTCAACAGGCCCGTCAAGGGTAAAGAGCAATCCGTTGTTGTAGAGCGCATTTGTAGAAAGCAACTTGCGGGTGCCCAGTGTAGTAGCCGTCAGCACCTGATACTTATCGTTCATCATCGTGATAGAGTCGTTGGTGAGCGAAGAAACGGGATACTTATAGAGTGCTATATGGTTCTGTAGGAACTGGCGCACCACCGTGTTGTCATTACTGCGTCCTTTCAGTCCTCCACCTTCTGCCTTCCACTTATCTATGAGACTGTCGGCCTGTGACGATGTGAACGAGTTGTTAGTAGGTGCAAACACCGTGAATGTCTGGCTCCCGTCAAGCATCTGGTTGTAGCCACATGCCTCGACCACACGGGCAAAGTTGCTCAGCTCTGACTGTGACTTGATGGCTTGCCAGAGCGTCCCATTATCAATGGTTGAAGCATCATAGTGGTCGTTCCAGTCGTCGCTACAGGAGGATAGTGCTGCGCCGAAAGCGCAGCCTACGGAGAAAGCGGTGATTTTCTTTATGTTCTTGGTAATCATAATTCTCAATTCTTAATTCTCAATTCTTCATTTTACAGCATGCTTTCCATAGCCCCCTCATCGGTGACGCCATATACACTTTTGGGTACGAGCTCGAGGTAGTCGAGCATGAACTCGTTGTCGTTGCCCTGCTTGGCCGAGACGCAGCGTATGCGTAGATAGTGGTCTTCCTCAGGGTTGATATGTGTGGTACAGATGACCATCCGTATGGTGAGAGGCTGGGTGGCGAAGATGGTCTGCTGTGTACTGCCCTGTGCGTAGCGATAGCCTCCGGCAGCTCCGCGATAGTAGCCCTTGTTCTTGAGCACTTTCTGATCGGTAGCGAGGTCTACAGCCGACATGGAGTTGTAGTCGGCCTTCCAGTCGGTGCCGAGGATAGAGGGATCGTTGAGCTGCTTGGTCATATCGAGCGGTATTCCCTGAGGAATGTCATCGAAATAGAACTGTGCGACGCCACGGGTGCCCTCAGCTGCAAAGCCGAGACGCAGTTGCCACTCTCCCTCGAACGGAACGGGTGGAATCTTGAAGGTGATATCGAAGTCGCCGAAGAGGTTCATCTCGTCGCCCTCATAGCAGTCGTAGTAGTCGTGTGGACGGCGGTAGACGAAATGGCAGCCTTCATTGATGGTCACGCCCTTGAGGTATCCGTTGGGGAAATAGTAGTTGCGTCCGTACTTGCCGGTTTCGTCGTAGTCGGGATCCTGTTGCTTCATGCCCCCATTGCGCTCGTTCAAGCGGATGTCGTTGGTCATCAGTTCTGGGAAGATGGTGGAGAAGTCCATGCGAATGCGGTCGTTGAGCACGATGTCGCGTGTGGTCTCGTCGAAGGCAAGTATGTCGTCAACGTAGAAGTAGCGCCCGTTCAGTGCGTCCTGCTTGTACTCGGTTTCGACGGTTGGGTAGATGAGGGTTCCAAGCGTGGTGAAGAGGTCGTCGTAGCGGCGGTTCACGTATCGCTGGCCTAAGGCGCTGCCACCGGCCCATTTACGTACTGTGAGTCGTTCGAACTTCATCATCGTGTGAGGAAGCATGGTCTCGTACCAGTCCACTGGATTCATTACTGTGGTCAGGATGCCTATGTCCTTATAGGGAGTGAGATAGTTCCATCCCTTGACATCGCGTGTGAGCACATGATAGGCGAGGAAGCGGTTCAGCGGATTTTTCGGATGCTTGATATGGGCAAAGTCATGATAGTCGGCGGTAGCGTCCTCGGGATATATCCGGTCGTAGATCTCGCAGGCTTTCTGATATAGTCCTTCTACGGTGGAGATGCCATACTTGGCAAGCAGCACAGAGTCAGTGGGTACGAAGATGGTAAACCCGGTACGCTTTTCATCGGGCACTGTGGCCGTCTCCTTATTGACATGTGAGATATAGCGGTAGCGCGTGTACTGGGCAGGATCCCAGTTGGCATCTCTAAACAGGTAGAGAGAGTCGCGCAGACCAGTCATTTCGAAGGCAGCTACATAGAGCGATATGCGCGGATTCTGCTTCATCACATCGATAATCATGCGGTTGCTGCTCTCAAGGACTTCGGTTACGGGCTGCATGATGCCGTTCTCCACCGAGTCGTCTTGCAGTGCGAAGATGATGTGTGACGTGCCATTCAGGAATACGACTGCATTTCCTGCATCATCTTGTCCGTGGGTCACCTCGATATAGCGCCGGTTCATGTTTGCCGTCGAGAGCACGCCATCGTCCATATCGGCAGTCGTGTACATATTATCGACCAGGTGTGTGCGCACTAGCGTGTCGCAGTCCTCCTTGCTAAGCTGACTGACGGATGTCATTCCCCGCTTGGAAAGATAGGCGTGCATGGCCTCGTTGGTTGGCGGAAAACAGGTGTATGCCCCGTAAGTGGCCAACAGTTTCATCATGCCTGTACGTTCTACGGCTGCTGTGAACTCGCTGAACTGTTCATGCCCGTAGAGATACTCGCTCATCATCTGTCCCTTGAAGGTGTAGAAATTCGAGGTGTCGGGTTCGTCGGAGCAAGAAGTGAAAAGTAAAAAGTGAAAAGTGGCAAGCACTGCGCAGACAGCGCAGCCTACGAGACCGGTGCGGGTTGTTTTTATTAGCTTGGTAATCATAACTATCAACTATTAACTATGAACTATCAACTATTTCGTCCTCTCTATACTGCTGTTCTCGCCGCTACCGAAGGCTGGATTCTGCACCAGGTTCTTGTTCACGGTTATCTCGTCATTATGGTAAGGCCAGAAAATGGCGTCCATGCTTGAGAGCTTACTGGCAATAGCGGTGGTGCCGCTGGAGCCTTTCAGTGACACTTTTTCTGTGAGCTTGCCCGTGTTGCCATCGCGGAGCGAGCGTCTTACCAGGTCGAACCAGCGCTTACCTTCGAACATCAGTTCGCGCTGTCGTTCGAGGAGCACCAGATCGGCCATATCCGCTTTGTTGGTGTATGAGTACTTCGACGCATCTAGGTTCTTGTCGCCTGACGAGCAGTTGGAACGTTTGTTGATGGTGTTCACGATATTGAAGGCCTGATGCAGTAATGAATCAGTGGCTATAGAGACCGATGCTGACGCATCGGGCACAGCGGCTGACGCATCGGGCACAGCGGCTGACGCATCGGTCCCACCAGCATTGTCATCCGCCATCTCCACGAGCGCCTCGGCCTTCATCAGCATCACATCGCTCAGACGGTAGAGTATCCAGTTGGCGTGGCAATAGTCTTTGGTGTATGACCCGCTATAGGAGCCTTCGAGCTTGGCCTTCCCGAGATTGACCATTGCCGTCGTGAAAGCATATTTGTTGATGCCTGAGAGCGTCTTCGATCCACTGATGGGCTGCAGGTTCTCATAGAACCGGGCGTCATACTTGTTTTCAAACACAGTATACAGCTCGTCGTTCACATCCGTACAGAGGAAGTCGGCAGGCCTGACGCCCCCGGGGAAGGTCTCGGAGTTGCCATAGAAACTACTTACCGATGCGTTCGAGAGCATCTGGTCGCTATTCATGAAGACAAGTTCAAGGATGCTCTCCCGGCTATTGCCTGTTCCGAAGATGTCCTGGAAGGCATTACCATAGTAGTTGCCGGTGCTGTAGGCATCGCTGATAAGGGGGTATCCGTCAATCATCTGTTCGTTGGCCGATACTACGCCCGACTTCTTGTCGAGTTCCTCCTGCCAGGCCGATGTCTTTGCGTTGATAACCAGGTCAGCATAGCGCACCGCACTGGCATAGTCCTCCTTCCATAGATAGAGATCGCAGAGTAATGCATGGATCGCATCCTGAGTAATGCGTCCAGTGCGATAGTAGGTCTTCGTAGCTGGGTATTTGCGCACCGCCAGGTCTTTCACACGTTCAAGATCACCGATCAGCCGGTCCAGTATTTCGTCGAATTTCGTAGCAGGCAGGTCCAGTTTCTGGTTGTCATCTAAGTAAGGCTCGGTGAAATAGGGCACGTCGCGGAAGGTGCGAATCAGATAAAAATACATCAGTGCGCGTATCGCCGTCACCTCTGCCTCCGTCGCCTGAAGCTCGCTCTGCGTGTAGTTCGGGTCCTTCTCGGCTACCGAGGGAGCATAGTGCAGCACCGTGTTACAGCGGTTGATGATGTTATAGAAATCGCCCCACTTCAGGTAGTTGTTGCTCGCGTTGATGTTCTCCTTGAAGATGTTCGCCAGATCGGTGTTGTTCTCGATACCTGTACCGCCTACAATATTGTCAGAGCGGAACTCGCCCCAAGCCATCATCCGGTCGATGACGGCTTTGCTCTGCATAGCCGAGTAGCAGCCTGCAACAACGTTCTCTACGTCGGTTTCCTCGTTCCAGTACTTGTCCAAAACGATGGTCTCCAATGGAGCTATCTCAAGGAAGTCGGAGCAGCTAGTGAATAGTGAATAGTGGATAGTGAATAGTGCTGCGCCCAGAATCCACTTCACCGTTTTATTTATGTTTTTTGTAATCATAACTATAAACTATTAACTATGAACTATTAACTAAAAGTCCACCGTTATGCCAAGCGTATAACTCTTCGCCCTTGGCGTCTGTCCTCCGTCGACGGCAGCTCCGTAGCCACCGTAGCTTACTTCCGGATCTACGCCTTTGTACCTTGTCAGGATGAAGAGGTTGTTGGCACTGGCATAGAGGCTCAGTCGGTTGATGCCGATAGCCTTCTTGATGGTCTTCGGGTCAAAGGAGTAGCTGAGTTGCAGATAATTGAGCCTGAGGAAGGAACCATCCTCAACGAAGCGATCGCTGACGAGCGTGTTGTAGTTGGTCGAAGAGCCATACATAGCACGCGGTATGGTAGTAACGTCACCCTCCTTGCGCCATCGGTAGTTCACGGCCTTGCTCTGGTTGTTGTTGGTGCTCATGGCCTCAGCATCGAGTCGTGCGAGGTTCAGGATCTTGTTGCCCACGCGATAGTTGAACTGTGTGTTCAGTTTCCATCGGTCATAGTTCAGTGTGAATCCGAAGCCTCCTGTCAGCTTTGGCAGCGACGATCCGAGATATACGATATCGAGGGCATTGATGTTGCCGTCGTGGTTCACGTCTTCATAGATGGCATCTCCACCGTTGAACATATAGTTCTTTCCTGTACCGTCGTGTGAGTAGTTATAGATCATGCGCACCGGCTTATCCTCGTCGTCGACAACAATCTCGCCTTCCTCGCTTAACACGAAGGGTGCCGTATGGCCTGCGGCGACAAAGTCAAGCCGTTCCTGGGGTGTCATGTTCAGGAAGGTCTCGTACTGATACTCATATACCCCCTTGTATCGGAAACCGTAGATGGCGCCGAAGGGGTTGTAAAGCTGTACGCGCTGCAGCACCTCGCGGTTGCTGTAGTAGAACTTCGAGTTGAGAGAGTTCAGCACTGTTTCGTCCATGGTCAGGATCTCGTTTTTGTTGTTGCCGAAGGTCAGGTTCACGTCGGCGAAGAACTTTCCGCTTCTCAGAAGCTTGTTGGTCTGCAGATTGAGTTCCCATCCGATGTTGCGCATCGAACCGACGTTGCTGTAGGCCAGCGTATAGTAGCCTGTCGAGGAGGGGATGCTGACGTTGGGCATCAGCATGTCGCGACGCGTAGAGTGATACCACTCAGCCTGCAGTGTCAGTCGGTCGTTGAAGAATCCAAGGTCGAGACCGATGTCCCATGTCGTAGTAGTCTCCCAGCTGAGGTTGGTCAGACGGATGTTGTCGGGCTTCATCGCGCCCATGTCTATATAGCGCGTGCCGCTGCTGTAGATACTCTCGTAGAGATAGTCGCGGTTGGGCTGATTACCCACTCGTCCCCAGCTGGGGCGAACGGCGAGCATCGACAGCCATTTACGGGTGGTCTCCATCCAAGGCTCGTCTACAAGGTTCCATCGCAGCGAGACAGCAGGGAAATAGCCCCATCGCCGGTCTGGTCCGAACTTCGTCGTACCGTCAGCACGCAGGGAGAAGTCGAACATATAGCGGCCTTTATAGGCGTAGTGGGTGGAGAACGTATAGTACATCGAGCGCCACTGGCTGAAAGAGCTGCTCATTCCATTGACACGACCACCGGCGGTAGGACTGGTGATGCCACCAGAAGGCAGCTTGGTAGCATCGGTACCCTGTCCGTTCGAGCTTCCGCTCGTCAGCTCGAATCGTCCCATGGCCATCAGTGAATGGTCTTTGTTGGTGAAGTGGGGTATGAACGTGAGCGTCTGTTTGGTGTTGAAGGCGACGCTCTTTGTGGACCCCGTATAGGCATTGTTCACGCCGTTGTTCCAAGAGACCGTCACGAGCTCCTTCGGATAGAACTTGTCGATATACTCATTGAAGATGTTCATGTAGACGCGTCCTTGCCAATTGAGTTGGTGGTGGTCGTCATCCATGCCCAGCAGTCGGTAGGTAAGCTCGAACTCGGGCGTAATGTCATAGGTACGGTCGTCGTTCTTTGCTAAGCGTGCCGAGGCAACAGGGTTGACATAGACCCGCTGGTCGTCCTTGAAGACGTCGGGCGCTGACTGCAGCATGGTGTAGAACTTATCGGTGTCTGCACCCGTGAGCGGGTCCTGTTCGTAGATGCTCATGTTAGGCATCTTCTTATAGGCAATGGAGAGCAGGTCATCGTAGTTGCGCTTGGTATCGGTGTAGGTGAGGGAGAAGTTAGTTGAGATCTTGATGCGCTCGGACACATAGTAGTCCAATGCCACGCGTGTGGAGAACCGGTCCTGCCGCTGCTCGATGACCGAGCCCGTCTCGTGGTCGTAGCCACCGCTGATGCGGAAGGTGGCTTTCTCGCCACCTCCGGTCACTGAGAGGTAGTGGTTCTGTCGGAGTCCCCACTGGGTGACGGCATCGACCCAGTCGGTGTTGTTGTTATATTGCTCGTATTCAGAGAATGTGGGGTCGTAGTTGAGCTCACGGATGTTTGAGGCATTATCGTTCTGCTCAGGGTTGAAGTAGGACTCCTTGAGCAGCATGGTATAGTCGTCGCCGCTGAGCATCTTGTAGCCCTTTGGCTGGTAGGTGCCCGTAAGTCGGAGAGAGTAGGTGAGCTTGGGTGTTCCGCGAGCACCGCGCTTGGTAGTGATCTCGATGACACCGTTGGCACCTTGTGAACCATAGATGGCTGTTGCGGCAGCATCCTTGAGTACGGTGATGGATGCGATGTCCTCTGGGTTGACGTTCAGTAGCTGTGCGAACTGCTCATCGTTGGCATTGGTGACGTCGAAGTTGTTCATGTCGACGTTCCAGGTGTTGCCGTTGACCACGATGAGCGGATTGCTGTTGGTAAGTGTGGATATGGAGGAAGCACCACGCAGTCGCATGGTGGTGCCTGCTCCGAGGTTACCCGAATTTGCCACGATGTCGAGACCTGCAATACGCCCCTGGAGCGCCTCGTCGACGGTGGTGAGTCCGAGACCCTCGAACTCCTTCATGTCGATGGTCTGTGTGGCGTATGATATCTCTCGCTCAGGAATGGCGAGTCCGCCACCGTTGAGTTTCTTCTTTGCCGTGACGGTAACCTCCTTCAGGCTGGTTTGTGAGACGAGCTTGATGCGATAATCCTCGCGGTTGATGGTTAGCGTCTGTGTCTTGCATCCCACATAACTGAATCGGAGCTTGTCTTTCGGATTGCGTATGCGCATTGAGAAATTACCGTTCAGATCGGTGGTGGTAGCCTCGATGATACGCCCGTTGGCATCGACCTCGCAGACGGAGGCGCCCATGAGCTCGCCATACTCGTCGGTCACCGTGCCATGTACAGCCTTGATCTGTGCGCTTGTCGCAAGGATGATAAAATTAAAAAATGTAAGTATAAAAAGTCTATATCGATTCATATTAGAAGAAATTAGAAGAAGTTCATTTCAATTTCATCACCTCGTCCTCCCAATTTGTCAGCTGCGCCTTCTCATAGTAGAGGGGCCCGTCTATCTGGTGGACCACGACATCAGAGGCATTGTAGAGCTGGGTGTTGTTGGCGTTCTGTGCGTTCTGTATCCAATATTCGCGTCCGGTGATGTTGTAGTTATCGCCTTTGGTTATAACGGAGCGACGGTTGTTGAGTTGATCGACGATGGTCAGTTGCTCATCGTCGGCAGTCACGGTGACGCTGAAGAATCGCTTGTTGAGCGGGTTGAGCGTTGACGTCTCATACTTCACGCCCTTTACGGGTACGCCACCGAGGAACACCGAATTGTCCTGAATGTGATATTTCAGGAAGTTGAGTATGCGGTTGGCCACGATGGTTCGTGCCTGCTTGAGGAGTGTGGGGTCTCTGGCAATATCGGCAAAGCGTCCCGTGGAGTCGTTGGCCAGTTCTTCATAGTCTTCCCATGTGGGTAGCAATCCCTGCTTGTGGAGCTGGTCGATACTGTCGTTTTGCGGGACGTAGACAGTGTAGTTATAGGCATCGAAGAGGGAACAGTTATAGTCGGCGCAGGTGTAGCTGCCCATGCGTGACTTAAGTAGCGTGTTGGCCGAGCCACCATTGAGCAGGAGACTGAAGAAGGACTCACATCCTTTGCGCTGGTTGAGGATACTGTAGAGCGAGCGTTTGCTGGTCAGGGGTAGGGAATGGTTGAGGATATAGCTCTTTCCGTTTCCGTTCTTAGTCTGGTCGTAGATGGTGTCGACGGTCTCGCTGGTCGCAGTCTCTATCTGCAGGCCACCCGATATGGTCATCAGTCCTTCCTTACCTGCATTTTCCACCTTGATGACGCTTCCGCCCTTGGTGTGGTAGTAGGTGTGGCCGTCCTCAATGTTTCCTATAACAATAAGATTGTCGAGGAGGTCGCGCAACCGGTTCTCCACCTGGCTGTCGGTAGCGTCGTTGAGTGGAGTGGCATCCTCGATCTTCTGTTGTGTGTTGAGATCGTAGTTGTATCGATGGGCCTTGACGGTCTTGCGGTCGCGGTCATAGTAGAACTCGTAGAGGATGGATGTGGAGCTGCCATAGGTGCAGGGGTCTACATAGCTGAGCATTGCGGTATTGGTGGGAATGATAAAGCTGTAGTAGGAGTCCATAGAGTTCAGGTAAGGTTCGTACTCGAGCTTCTCTATCGCCCAGTAGATGACGTTCATCGTGTTTTCCTTGATGAGTGCGGGGAACGAGACGGAACTGTATGAGGCGGGCGTGAACACTCGGTTGACCATATAGACCACTCCGTTGCATCCCATGAAACAGCTGTCGACATTCTCGGTCTTAATGCCGATGGGCACCTTGGTGGTGTTGTCGACGATGTTTCTGAACTTCGAGGGCACGGTCTGCGTGAAGGAGCGTATGAGGTTGATGTCAAGCATCTTCACCAGCACCTTCATGGGGACGTTGTCCCACTGGCCATACTCGTCCTTCAGGACCTTGCCCCCTCCTTTGTTCCACCACTCGTCGAGGGCTGCGTTGCTGGGTGCCAGCAGTGCACCGGCATCATAGTGCAGGTCGCGCCCTGCGGTGTTGCTATACATATACTGGCTCCATCCGGGGTCGAAGCTCAGGTAGGCGTCGACCACGTTGCCATCAGGATCGGTAGTCAGCTTACCGCCAGTCGAACTGCCGAAGCTGCTGATATTGCTGTTGTCGGAGAAATACTTCAGCGTGAACACTGAATCCTGATTGTTATACAGACGGTTATACTCCTTTGTGGCAGCATCGTCGTAATAGGGAGCACTGAAGCGGTCGAGTAGCGATGCGAATTGGGACATGGAGGTGTGGTTGTGGACAATCTCCATCATATTATCGGCAGCAGTGGCAAGTCCGTCGATCTTCTGTATGTATCCGTTCTTACAGGTGATGTCGCTCTGTGTGACCTTGCGTCCGTTGACCCAGGAATCGCTAATCGAGGTCGACGCGCCGTTGGTCAGCGTTGCCAGGTCGTCGCCTGTAATCAGGTTGGTGCGCATGAAAACGGGCAGGAAGTGGATCATGGGTTTCGCCGTATTGTCACGCAACAGCACGATACCCTCGTGGCGGTTCTTGTACTTCGCCCAGAACGGGGTGTTGGGCATCTGGTCAGGATAGATGCGCGAAACCGAGTCGAATACTGAAGCGGCCGTCTCGCGTCGCATGCACTGCCCCTTCTGTGGAGGATTGCCACTGACGTTGCTCAACAACTCGAGCAGATAGGCGTTGTTGACCATTGCACTGTTGAGCAGCAACTTCTTCTGTGCCAGCGACAGGTCATCGTACTTGCCCACGCCCCAGCTATTCTGTCTGAAGAAGTCTTCGTAAACGCTGTCGTTTGCTACGAAGAGGGTTTTCGAACCCGTCTGGCTGAGTACTGCCTTCTGACCCAAGTCGTCGATGAGTCGCAATGTGTAGTTGTAGCCGCCCTCATCGCTAAGCCGCTCGTAGATGCTGTTGCCTAACCACGATGGCTCATCCATGAGCTCGTCCTTCTCGCTGCACGCAACGAGTGCAGTGGTGATGCCGTAGCCTACGAGACAACCCATCATGACGACTTTTAGCTTTCTTATCATCATATATGTGTTAGTTTGTTTTTATTTGTTTCTTCTGTTCTGGCGCCTTATCTTACAATGATTTTCACCGTTGATGCCTCCTTGCCGTTCAGTCCCTGCATGACGTAGACACCAGGAGCGATGTTGGCGGGTATGTGGTAATAGCCGTCACGTGTAAAGCTCTGTGAATAGACCATTCGTCCACCCTGATCGAAGAGCCTGACCGGCACTTGCAGCTGCGATGCGGCAACTATGTGCATGGATACCTGCTCTCCACGATTTACGACCGTACGCTCCGGTTTGATGGTGAAGCGGGCTGAAGTCTGGGTGTCGTCAGCAAGGCCCCTGATGCCTGTGAGGAACTCCTGGTCCCTGATGGTCGAACGGTAGTTGTACCACTTCAGCTGGGCAGCTGCGGGCTGGTAAATATTCTGTCCCATCTTCAGCCGGTAGTCGAAATGCTTCTTGCGCGTGGATTCACCTTTATATTTATAATCGGTGTTCACGACAACGGCAATGACCACGTTGTTGGCAGGCTTGCCTTGCAACTTCATGATGACGTCGCCCTCGCCCTCTACGGGCTGAGAGTAGAATACGCGTCCCTGCTTAGTGCGATAGCACAGCATACATACCATGTTTTCGCCCATGGGGCTGAAATGCAGACTGATGATGTCGCCCTCGTTGCCGCTGACATGTAGTGGAATTTGGTTGGCACCGCTCCATCCGGGTGTGGTGCGCCATTCTGGTTGCCACCAACCGGCACTGTCGACCTCGTTGCATCGGTACATATTGGCATAGGGCGTGGCCTTCCAAGGCTCCACTTTCTTCCAATACGGACTCCACTCCTGCTGTACGGTAATCAGCCAGTTGTCGTCGAGCAACTTTCTACAGGCGTTCGACCACTGTCCTACGTCGATCATGGCCTGACGTGCCCTATATTCCAGTATGAGGTGGCGCATCTGGGCTTCTCCCAGGCTGTCGGCCATACCTTCAAGAACGCGGCTTTTGCAATAGCGCCATATCCAGGGGATGGAGCCTCGTCCCAGTATCTCGCTGACGAAATGCGGGAAAAGTTCGCCATACTGCACGCCACCGAGCATGTTGCGCCAGGTGCATATCTGCTGGCTACCATCGAACATATTCACGCCCTCGGCCGATGGGCCACCGAACGAGTCGTCGAGCAGCCAGCCCGAATAGCACTCGATGGGCATAAACGGGGCAATCATGTTGCCCGCACTCAGATAGCCCATGCTGGTAGGCGTCTTGCCGGTCTTTACCAGCTCGGCCTCGCCCTGCAGCCATGTGTTGCCGGCCTCCTGATACCAGGCTGAGTTCTTACAGCCCTCGAGGTCGGCAAAGATGGCGTGGATGCCTTCGTGCACGCAGGCGTTCTGCTGGAACGTCTGGTCGGTGACCGTCCACGAGGTGTAGTTCGGGTTGTCGTTGTCGTTGGTGAACGCTGGGTCGAAACAGGCTATCGGGTAGTAGCTCAGGTTGACCATAGGCCACGATGAGCCCTGATACCATGTGGCGCCCTGCCAGCCGCCCCGGTCGTACTTCGTCGCGTTGTCGCTGTAGAGTCCGCTGCCGTAGACGTAGACCGTAGAGTAGTAGCCGTTGCGGGCACGCTTGTCGGGCGGCCATCCCATCACGTCGCGGAAGAAGGCAAAGTCTTCGTTCATCTTTGCCAGCAGACCGTCCTTCGCAGCCTCGGTGACGTGGGCGTTCAGGTTGGGTCCCCATGCCACTGCCCACCATCCGTCGGCCTTGTAGCCTTTCGCGTTGTTATTCTCAGGCAACAGCTTCGTTGGCGGGTCAAGTGCAGGGTACTCACAGCGGTAGTCGTAGAAAAGGGTGGGCTGGTATTGAGGCCATGTGTAGCTCACGCCCGGGTCGAATACGTTGTAGGTCAACTCGGTCGTGTTGCCACACTGTCGCTGGTAGATAACGGTGTATAGTCCTGGCTGTGTTGCAACGACCGAGGGCGTGCTTTGCGTGGTGCCGTCGGGCATCGTCCAGTGCCATATCGGGTCTTCTTCCTCTCCGGCAGGCAGGGTGAGCCGTGGGGCAAGCGTAATGCTTCGTCCCTCTTCCCACGCAATGACGGTCGAGGCATCGGTGAGGGTTGCTGCTGCACATTCACTGCCCAGATAACCGAAGATGCGCAACTCGCGCACTCCGCAGGCTTTACTGCTCCGCATGTAGATGCGAAGTCGGTTGGAAGTGATGGTGACTTCGGTCGACGAGACGTTGCTGTCGTCGGGTGCTGCGAGCGTGGACACCTGTTGCCACTGATGTCCGTCCCACCAGCTCACATAGGCTTCGTCGGGAACGACAACATCGCCGTCGGCTGCCCAATACGCGCGAACCTCTTTATATTCATTATGGCGATCCCACTGCAGCTCCACATACTCCCACTGTCCAAACGATTCTGCACCGTGGTTGCTGCTCCAGTAGTCGGAAGAACCTGTCCGATTGTTGTTGACGAGTGAAACGGGATGCTCGTCACCGTTATAGGAGGCCAATAGTCGCGTTGCTTTGAACGAGAGGTTCTGCAACGTCTGAGCTATAGTCTGCTGGGCCTGTGCCGCAAACAGCAGACAGGTCATCACCATCATCAAAGAATGGAATTTCTTCATCGTGTAGTTATATAGTTTTATGCGTTTTAATGCAGATGCCTCCTGCAGTTTTAGGAATTTGCAACAAAGTTACTGCATTTTTCTTTTCCGCGCAAACATTTCTTGCTTTTTTTTTGTTTTTATTTGTTTTTCATTTCGAAGCCTTGAAATATAGTCTAAAATGATGAAAAAATCGTCTATCTACCTTATATTTATGTGGCTTTTTTTTGTTCGTTTCAATAAAACTTCGTATTTTTGCACAAAGTTCGAAACGAAACAATTCACTAACTTCATTTATTAACCTAAAAATTATTACATGGTATGAAAACTACTTATTTGAAAAGTCTGATTACCGCCATCGTATGCCTCTTCGCTGGCATGCAGGCACAGGCTCAGTTCAGGGGTGCAGCAGAACAGTATCCTACAGCCGACTGGTCTGGGGCTCCCATCGAGTTCGCACTCTCCGAGGTGGCCACTACACTGGGCACCGATGCTGCCACCTTAGGCGCAGCTATCGACGAGTATGTGAAGGCAGAGACACCTGCCACCATCCTCTTCGCTGCCAACGGTACGGAATGGGCCGCAGCACTCGAAGCTGCCAACCACGGTTTCTGGATGGCTGCCGACGGCACACCTGTGGGCTATGGCGACAATTCTGTGTGGTATTGCAGTCCATCGGTCGACGAGGCGTTTACCACGCTCACCTTCAGCGTGGGGCAGATGCCCAACGTGATGAAAGAGGGCGACAAGGGAGAAACGACCATCACCCTGAGCTTCAACGACAAACAGGCCACCTTCGCCCTGACGCTCAACGTCATCGCCAAGCCGGTGTTTGACATCCCTGAGCCTACAACTCTCCTTGAGAAGCAGCTCAACGTCGTGGGCGAGAAGGAAACCGTAGTCGAGCAGTTCCCACGCGGTGGCTACGACAGCGATCCCGTGCGCGTCTACATGGCTGACGTGCTGACAGCCCTCGGCATCGACAACAAGGATATGGTGACCGAGTCGCTCGACAAGCTGCTCTTTGCCACTGAGTACAATACGGGTGACGTTGAAGATGGTGGAGGCATGAAGAAAGACTCTGTAACCAACAAAACCACTGCCGGAGGCATCGGCTGGTGGGTGCGTCCTGTACAGAACGAGAACGGCGAGGAGACCGGTGAGTGCTCATCAGCAGGATGGGGCGATGTAGACCGCTTCTTTGTCGAGCAGTTTGCCTACAACGCTGAGGCCGACTCCCTCACCTGCTATCTCGGACAGTATCCCGGCTCGTGCAAGGACGACGAGCAGTACTTCACCAATATTTATATGGTATACGGTGACAAGGCCTATCGTCTGAAGTACACCCTGAAACTCCTCACACAGGAACAAGGCAGCGGACTGAGCACATACACGAAGGTGGGCGAGGAGACCGTCACCGTCAAACAGGAGCCGCGCGACGACTATTCGGCTACTGCCGTACATCCTGACGTAGAGGCCATTGCTGCCGCTCTGGGTTGTGAGGTTGGTGCCATCGGCATGGTTGCCCTTGACGACAAGGACAACTTTGCCAACTCAACAGCCAACAATGGTGGATTCTGGTTCAGCGATGCAGGTACCGTAGTGGCTTGGGGCAATGGCGCACTCTATGTAGAGCCCACTACTGCCAACGACTACTCGACGCTCAACGTGGGTCAGCACCCCAACCGCAACTATCAGCCCGGAGAGGAAAGCAATGCTTACCTCTACTTCACCAACGGTACCAAATACTATGCCTACACCGTCGCGCTGAAGATTATCGAGCCACAGCACGTAGACTATGACTTCGAAAGCGTTGAGACACGCACCTTCAACGTACAGGCTCTGCTCGACAATGCCTACACACCCAACGATCTGATTACCATTGCTCCTGAGAGCATCGAGGCCGTCCTTGGCACTGCCACACCGACCCTCTATGGTCTCAACATCGACAGCGTGGCAGCCGTGAAGGGTACCTACAGCAATGCATACAGCTGCGACCCGAAACCCGGCTTCTGGCTGAACAAGGACGGACGCGTGTCGGTATGGGGCGACGCTGACGCACGCGTGGGCATCAGCTGGATTGACAACAGCGTCATGCGCTTCTTCCAGTATCCCAACCGCAACGCCATAGGCGAAGCGTTCACCACTCAGCTGTTCCTCGTCAACGAGGAGACTGGCAAGATGATCACCGTCAACATTACCCTCAACTTCGTAGAGACTATCACAGAAGCCGAGGTGGTTGGTACCGAGAACATCATGCTGCCCGTAACCATCCAGGAGGCTGAAATCAAGATGGATCTCACTAAGCCTGCTGAGCTGCTCGGCGTGAGCGTCGACGAACTGCTCTCACCCAACAACTACTACCTGCGCGGAATGACCGCTGGTGGTGTCTATGGCAAGGGCGTGAGTGCCGACAACGGACTCAGCTTCGACCTTGACGGTGGCTATAACGAGTATGGCGACATCTACTTCACCATCGCCAAGAAGGGCAACGACGTGGTGCTCACCATCGGTGGCAACGAAGTGGAAGACGAGTTCAAGGCCGACGCACAGTTCTGCTTCGACGTCGACGGCAAGCAGTACGTCTACTATGTCAAGCTGCTCTCGCCCAAGGGCTATGAGGATGGCATCGAGAATGTCAGCATCGACAGCAAGAGCCACACTCTCTACGACCTGAGCGGACGTCAGGTGCAGAGCCCCGTACGCGGACTCTACATCATGAACAACAAGAAGTTCATCGTGAAATAAGAATCTGTAGAATACGTTCGTGCCGAACGAACAAGCTGCGCCCCGAAGTACTCAGTGTCACTTCGGGGCGCGTTATTTTTTACTACCGAACATTCTCTCCGTTCTGGACATTAAAAAGAGAACTGTTCTCGTCGCTGACCAAAGGACGCTCGTTCGTTGCGGCACTTCCACATCACAATATGCCTGTAGAGAATCGTAGGGACAGGAACAATGATACGTTGAATCAAACGACCTCTTACCTGTCCCCGATGATTGAGTGCCCTGTCCTTGTTCCCCTATTCCCTTATCACCATCTTCTTCCCATCACGGATATACAGCCCTCTGCCGGGAGTGCCGGTGAGACGACGGCCCTGAAGGTCGTAGATTGGTTGCGTGACTGCCGAGCTGTTTACTTTCAATCTGTCCATGCCTGTTACATTCCACAGGCTATAGTCATAAAAGACACCGGCTTCACTTTCGCCCATAGGATAGTAGGCATCGAAGTAGCCGCGCAATTCGGCGTTATCACCAGAATTCACCACACGGCCGGTGCTCTGGTAGCCTATCAGCTCGCCATAACAGTTCAGGCAACCAACGCCCTCGAGTATCAGCATGTCGTTGCTGAGTATGTACAACTTACGCTCCACACCGTCGGTAGAAGTTACATTCTCCACTTTACTGACGGTTACATCATCTGGCATAGGATAGTCATCGCCCTCTGTGAGCGTGAAGTCGTAGAGCAACAGCTCATCGCTGTCATCTGCCGTGACGTATACTACCACGCCGTCTGCCAACTCGGGACTTCCGCTTGCAAGATAGGCAAGGTAGCTCTGCTTTTCGACATAGACCTTACCGTCCTGCTCACGCAGTAGTACGACAGGACAGGAGGAGCTGCCTTCCACACTGCGGCCCGCGTCTACTGCTGCTGTCTCCACAGCCACCTTGAAATATGTCTTCTCGCTGACAGTCTCTGTGCCTGTCACGTTGAAACGTGTCTCGGTCATAAACGTTTCGCGAGGCTGATTATTGGCGTAATAGCTCTGATTGTACCTCCAAGCAGTATGTTCGCCTAACATGTGAATGCTGTGGTAAGGTGCTGCATTGATGTCATGGGAAGTGAAGAGGGTGTCGCCGCCGACCTCGCAGGAGAGAAGACAATAAGTGGGGCCAGGCACAGAAAAGGGACGGGTCAGGAGTTCACAACTTCCAATACCCTCGACCCATACAGTTTTCAAATGTCCTTGGCTGCCAGTCAGGTGGAACCGGCGGAACAAACGTTCACCGCTCCTGACGGTATCAATACGAGCCACTTTCACCTCCTCATCATCGACCACCGCTGCCGTCTCACCCTCGCTCAGACTGAAGTCATAGAGAAGTTCCGGATTAATACCGTTGTAGGCAACGTACACCTTCTGGCCCTCCTGACGAAGCGCACACCAGAATCTCTCTGCGGAGTCCTGACAGATCCTTTTGTATGTCTGGCCATTAATGATGGTGTCACGGTCGACAAACAGTGTGAAGTTGTAGCTGGTTGCGCCCTGTGTCGGGTTGTATTTAGAGCAATTGTAGTGCCACGCTTTTCCATCCTCCAGAAAATCGTCATAGACACTTTGTCCCTTTGCTACAAGGCAGCATGCGGTGAAGACTATAGCAAGGGCTAACTGCAAAAAGACTAAATGTTTCTTTTTCATAATCGTTATACCTTTCTTCTTACATTGCAAAATTAGTAAACATATCAGAAATACTTCGCAAAAGTACTACAAAATCTACTAATAGGCAAGAAATATCCGAATTTTGAATTAACCAAAAAATTAACCAAACAGTTAAATTATTGACTGACAGATTGTTGCAAAATCCAAAGGACTGATTCCGTTCATCGTCCTTACTACTGTTCTAGGGTGTCCAATTTGTTGTTCCTCATATTGGACACCCGACTTCAGAAACTTGAATTAGGAGTCCACTTTAAAAAGTCCACATACTGCCGCAACGGGAGGCGCAGCCACTCCCCTCCCTTCAAGGGGAGGGGTGGCCGAAGGCCGGGGTGGGGTCTGTAAATATCAGACAGCGAGGAATA
>JAFZIL010000001.1 GCA_017554385.1 Prevotella sp.
CAGTGCGAGTCCTCCTTACCCTCGGGACCGAAGGCGGGGCGCACGCAGATCCAGTACTCGGTGACGGTGCCGCGGTTGTCGTTGTTCTTCTTCTCGTTGTAAGTGACGGTCACCTGGCGGCTCACCACGTCGCCGAAGCGGTAGTAGGCGCGGCCCTCAAACGAGCCGTTATCGCCCTCACCGCCCACGCGATAGATGATCTTCTGCAGGTGGGGCACGGCCTTGATGCTGACATCCACGGTGGCCCACTCAGCAGCGGTGCCGCCACGGGTGTAGGTCATCGTGCCAATATCGGGGTCGCTCCAGGTGTAGCTGGGCGTGTTCTCGTCGATGCCCTTGGCGCCCACGAGGTCGGCGAAACGCTGGGCGGCAGTCGCCATGTCGTTGGTGGCAACGATGCGCGTCAGCGGGTCGCTGCTGTCGGCAATGCCGATGGTGGGCTCGAAGGTCTTGCCCTCGTAATCGTCGGTCACGTCATCGATGCTGACCAGATTGGCCACCACATCCCAGAACTTCGAGGCCTTCGCCTGGGCCTCCTCCTGCTTCTGCTCTTTGGTCTTGCCGTTGTCGTCATCGTCCTTGCAGGAGGTGACACTCATGCCGAGGCCGAAAACGAGGGTGGCCAACAGCCAAATGTTGATTTTACTTTTCATACCTTATTATATTATATATATAGTTTCATTTTATTCTTACCATGCCGTGCGCCAGGTGGGATGCTGAATGCTAACGCCGTCAACAAAGTATTCCGTGAAGCTGTCAAACATTCCTCTCCAACACAGATATATTGCTTCTGGAACATCCTCTTCATCAACCTGATCGTTACTCATCTGGCGAGCGTGGAGGAGGGTCAGCGTGTGACCATCGACGGTTATAGTGGCATAGTCGCTGTCGCCTCGGTCATAGACACGGGTGAGGCGATACATCAGCACGGGTGAGTTCCACATGTCGCACACGAACGAGCGTGAACGCCACGTGGTGCGATTATAGACACAATTCGAAGCCTTGGCATTGCGGTCGTCGATGGTGGTGCGCGGCTGACGACTGGGCTTGGCTTCTTTCTGTTCTACCATGTCGTCACCTTTTGACAGCGGACAGCAGGCTATCAGGTCCGGAGCATATTTTTCCACCTTCGCTAAGTCAGTAACATCCTGCAGGTAGATGGGGTCCTGTGAGAACTGGTTTGCCGTATAGAGAATGGTCGTATTATCAGGATTGGCTACATAGTGATCCCATAGATAGAACCTATAGGGCTGGGTACTATCCTTGTCATAGCCCACGAAGCGCAGCAGGCGTTGCTTGTCGGTAGAACCATCCTTGTAGGCGACGCTGGCCATATAATAGTCTTGACGTTCGCTGCCAGAGTGGTGGAGCACACGCTGGAAATAGTCGCGTGGCTCATAGTCCATGTAGTTTAACAGATTTTCCACCATGTAACCGTATGACACCAATTTGCCAGCCGCCCATTGTTCGAAGGGCTCCTTATTGGGGGCTGCATTCACAAACAGGTGTTGCAGATAGGGGATGGAGTGGATAACCTGGTCGCGGGTGGGCAGGTTGGTGGCACACTTGCCGTCAGTCGTGAAGTTAAAGCCCTCAAAGCTGATCAGCTCGGTGTAGGGCGAGTACTCCTGATTCACTGGATTGCCGCCATTGGGAGTCTGATAGTCTCCCGATACATAAGCCACGTACCAGGTGTGGTTGTTCTCGTCCCTATAGACATCGCCGATGGTGTAGTGCGACCGGCCTTTATATTCGCTCTTGTTCCACTTTGCGGGGTCGTTGTTGGCGACATTACCCTGTGTAATCTCAGGCTTGCCTTCTTCCTCTGTCGGCCTGGTCCACTCGCCAGGATACTGTGTGTAGTAGCGATAGACCTCGGTGACGCCCTGGATGGGCTGCTTCACGTCGAACTTGCCGTTGCTGGCCAGTTCCTTGCCCGTGGCGTGGCGGATGACCCAGCGGTACTTGCCGTCGTTGTTGAAGAAGTCTTTGTAGTTCTTGGTGGTTTGGCCCATTGTGCGGACGTCGAACTTCAGGTCCTTCATGTTGCGCTCCACCTTCTCGTTATACACGGCTTGGTGCATGTTCGTTTCCTCGTTCTTCGTGCCGTTGGTATAGACGGCTTCCCACAGCTCGCAGTTCCAAGAGGTGGTGAACCACCACGAGTAGCCTTTATAGAGCAGGTGGACGCCGTCGGTGTTGATTTTGTCCAACAGGACACCCAGGCTGGGCAGGTTCAGGGCATTCTCGGCCACATGGTTCAAGTCCCACCCATCCTGCACGTTCTGCCAGAAGTACTGGTTGTGGTACTTCAGGTTCTTCGACTTGAAGTCGGAGAAGAAGGGCAGGCCGTCGTAGCCCCACAGGGTGCCGTCCTCGTGATAGTTGAGGACGTTGTTGAACCACGTCTCCGGACGGCAGATGGCCCAGAGCAGCTCGGCGAAGTTCTGCATGTTCTCCTTGTCGGTGCCAAGGCTCGTGGGCAGCCAGTACTCGGTGCCCGTGCTGGCCTTGTAGTACTTGTAGTTCTTGTCGCTCACGGTGTTCACGCACACCCAGTGCGAGTCTTCCTTACCCTCGGGTCCGAAGGCGGGGCGCACGCAGATCCAGTACTCGGTGACGGTGCCGCGACGGTCTTTGGTCTTCGTCGTGTCGGAGGTGGCGGTCACCTGGCGGCTCACCACGTCGCCGAAGCGGTAGTAGGCACGGCCCTCGAACGAGCCGTTATCGCCCTCACCGCCCACGCGGTAGATGATCTTCTGCAGGTGGGGCACGGCCTTGATGCTGACATCCACGGTGGCCCACTCAGCAGCG
>JAFZIL010000024.1 GCA_017554385.1 Prevotella sp.
CCATTAACCATTAAAAATTATTTACACTATGGCAACAAACACACTGATTATGAGCTACGTGCTCAAGAAGTTTAAGAATGCGCGCTCCAGCGCCAACAACCGCTGGTTCGCCTATGTCAACAAGCCTGGTACGCTCTCGACCCGCGGTCTCGCTCAGCACATGATTGAGCACGGACTCATCGGCAACCGCGCCGAGGTGGAGGCCATCCTCACCAAGCTGTCGGAGTGCATCCCCGAGCTGGTAGCCCAGGGCTACGGCGTGAAGCTGGAGGGCATCGGCATCTTCTACCCGACGATCGCCAACGAGAAGGGTGGCGCCGAGACGCCTGCCGAGTTCAACATCGCGCAGAACGTGAAGGGTGTTCACTTCCGCTTCCGTCCGGACTCGACCAACCTGGACGACCTGACGACCAAGGCGTTTGGCAAGAAGGTGACCTTCGGCAACGGCTACTACAAGGAGCAGAGTGGTGCCAAGGCACCGATGATTCCCCTCGTGGCCGCAGAGGAGCCAGAACCCTAAGCTTCAAAGAGCGCCCCGCAAGGGGCTGCTCTTTTCGCAAATGAGAAATGAGAAATGAGTAATGAGAAATGACGGGCTACGCCCTAAATGAAAAATGAGAAATGATGGGCCGACCCAAAAAAAAGAAAAGCGTATGGAAAAGAAAAGTATCTGGGAGGTGATTATCCGCGTGATGGTGGCGGCGCTGACTGCCGCACTGACGGCCATCACAACGACTAGCTGTATGGGACATGGACCATTCTAAATGAGAAATGAGGAATGAGAAATGTCAATGAGAAATGAAGAAATGAAGGCTGCTGGCTCGGGAGAGTCGGCAGCTTTTTTTGGCTTTTGGCAATATATCACGGGGATAGTCCCTCTATATCATGTTTTGTTGGTGCTTGGGAAAACGTTATTTCCCCTTGTGGCGGTTGGAGCGTTGCTCGCGGTACTTGGCCTTCTGGCGGGCGGAACCGGAGCCGTGGGCGCCGGTGATGTACTTCTTCTTCTTGGCCTTGGTCTTGACCTTGTCCTCTTCCTTGCGAGGCCCTCCGCCACGACCGAACGATATGCCGTTCTCCAGTATCTCCTGGAAGTCTGATTCCTTGCTCATTGTCTTCCCTGTTTTAATGGTGGAATAAACGCACGCCAGTGAAGGCCATGGTGATGCCGTACTTGTCGCAGGTCATGATGACATGGTCGTCACGCACCGAGCCGCCAGCCTGGGCGATGAACTCGACACCACTCTTGTGGGCACGCTCAATGTTGTCGCCGAAGGGGAAGAAGGCGTCGCTGCCGAGGGCTACCTTCGTGTTCTGGGCTATCCAGGCCTTCTTCTCTTCCATGGTCAGCACCTCGGGCTGAGTCTTGAAGAACTGCTGCCAGGCACCATCGCGCAAGACGTCGTCGTGCTCGTCTTCAGAGATGTAGACGTCGATGGTGTTGTCGCGGTCAGCACGGCGAATGCCGTCCACAAAGGGCAGGTTCATCACCTTCGGATGCTGGCGTAGCCACCAGATGTCGGCCTTGTTGCCTGCCAGGCGGGTGCAGTGGATGCGGCTCTGCTGTCCGGCACCAATGCCGATGGCCTGGCCGTCCTTGACGTAGCAGACGCTGTTGGACTGTGTATACTTCAGTGTGATGAGGGCGATGATGAGGTCGCGCTTGGCCTCGGGGGTAAAGGTTTTGTTCTGCGTGGGGATATTGGCGAAAAGGGCGTCGTCGTCCAGACGGATCTCGTTGCGGCCCTGTTCGAAGGTGATGCCATAGACCTGCTTACGCTCGATGGGTTCGGGCTGGTAGGCAGGGTCTATCTTGATGACGTTATAGGTGCCCTTGCGCTTGTCCTTCAGGATCTCGATGGCCTCGGGGGTGTAGTCGGGGGCAATGACGCCGTCGCTGACCTCGCGCTTCAGAATCTTGGCGGTCACGGCGTCGCAGGTGTCAGAGAGAGCTACGAAGTCGCCATAGCTCGACATGCGGTCGGCACCACGGGCTCGGGCATAGGCACAGGCGATGGGGCTCTCGTCGAGTCCGGCAATGTCGTCAACGAAGTAGACCTTCTTCAGTGTGTCGCTCAGGGGCAGACCGACGGCGGCGCCGGCAGGACTGACGTGCTTGAACGAGGCGGCGGCAGCGAGACCGGTGGCAGCTTTCAGCTCCTTGACGAGCTGCCAGGCATTGAAGGCGTCGAGGAAATTGATGTAGCCAGGACGACCGTTAATCACTTCGATGGGCAAATTGCCCTCGGTCATGAAGATGCGCGAGGGCTTCTGATTGGGATTGCATCCGTACTTCAGTTGTAACTCTTTCATTGATATCTTTCGGTAAAATGTGTTTTGACTCCTCGTTTTAAAACAAGAAGAGACACTCGCCGTGTTGTTCTTGGGTGAATGTCTCTTCTTATGCTGTGCAGGTCTCGCCAGAGAATTACTCGGTGGCACGAGCGCCACTGCGCTTCTCCTTGATGCGGGCAGCCTTACCGGTGAGCTTGCGCAGATAGTAAAGCTTAGCGCGACGAACCTTACCAACCTTGTTCACTTCGATGCTCTCGATGTTGGGCGACTCCAGGGGGAAGATACGCTCTACACCCACGGTGCCAGACATCTTGCGAACAGTGAAGCGCTTCTTCTCCTGATGGCCGCTGATCTTGATGACCACGCCACGGAAGAGCTGGATGCGCTCCTTAGAACCCTCGATAATTTTGTAAGCGACAGTTACAGTGTCACCAGCCTTGAAACTGGGGTGCTGCTTGCCGGTTGCAAATGCTTCTTCAGCAACTTTGATTAAATCCATTTTTACTGTAAATCTTTAATTGTTGTTGTTATCGTTCCTTGCGCAACATAGACGGGCAACTCGTTCCTTCCCTCCATCGGTTACGCGGAAAGCGGGTGCAAAGGTACTACTTTTTAATTGAAAATTAAGAATTGAGAATTGAGAATTGGAAAGTATTAACGTTATTTAACCACTGCTTTGCAAAAATCGTCCTTCTTCCATCTTCTTTCTTCAATTATATTTTGTAACTTTGCAGGCATGAAAGCGAAGATTCTCATTACGGGAGCCAGTGGTTTTATCGGTTCCTTCATCGTTGAAGAGGCCCTGCGTCGCGGCTTCGACACGTGGGCGGCAGTACGTAAGAGCAGTTCGAAGGCCTTCCTGCAGGACGAGCGCATCAACTTCATCGAGCTGAACCTCTCGTCGGAGCAGCAGCTCAAGGAACAGCTGAAGGATATGCAGTTCGACTATGTCGTTCATGCCGCCGGTGTGACGAAATGTCTGCACCAGGAGGACTTCCACCGCATCAATACGGAGGGTACGAAGAACCTCGTGCGCGCCATCCTCGCTTTACAGATGCCCATCAAACGCTTTGTATACATCAGTTCGCTGAGCATCATGGGTGCCATCCGCGAAGAGCAGCCCTACACGGAGATTCTCGAGAGCGACACGCCACAGCCGAATACGGCTTATGGCCGTAGCAAACTGGAGGCCGAACAATGGCTGGATACTAATTCTCAATTCCCTTACGTCATCTTGAGGCCGACGGACGTCTATGGTCCTCGCGAGCGCGACTACTTCATGATGTTCAAGAGCATCAAGCAGCATGTAGACTTCGCCGTGGGATATCAGCAGCAGGACATCACCTTCGTCTATGTCGCAGATGTTGTGCAGGCCGTCTTCCTGGCCATGGAGAAGGGTAGGACGGGGCGCCGCTATTTCCTCAGCGATGGCGAGGTGTATCAGTCGAGCACCTTCAGCGACCTCATCCGCAAGGAGTTGGGCAATCCCTGGTGGATTCGCATCACAGCCCCCCTGTGGGTGTTGCGCCTGGTCAGCTGGTGTGGCGAGTATGTCGGACGGCTGACGGGCAAGGTCACGGCACTGAACAAAGACAAATACAACATCATGCGCCAACGCAACTGGCGTTGCGACATCACTCCTGCCAGAGAAGAACTGGGCTACGCTCCCCAGGTTAAGTTACCCGAGGGTGTGAAGCGTAGCGCAGCATGGTATCAAAAAAACGGTTGGCTATAGTTTAGCCAACCGTTGAATCCGTTGAATGTGATTTATTTTACTTCGTAGCGTCGATGACCTGCTTGGCAATCTCGTTGTCAGGATCGATCTGGATGAGCTTCTCGGCATAGGCCTTAGCCTGCGCCTTGTCTTCCTTGACAATGAAGTTGTAGGCAATCATGTAACGATAGGACTCGATGATGCGGGCACGCTCTGTGGCGTCCTTTTCAGCGCGGGGCTCGATGAGCTCGATGAGCTTCTCGTAGTAGGGCTTGGCGAGGCCGAGCTTAGAGTCGGGGTCCATCTGGGCGTTGACACGGGCACGCATGAAGTAGGCGTACTCCTGGGCATTCTCATACTTGGCAGCGAGGTCGCCATAGACGGCGTCGGCCTTCTGGAAAGCGGCCTTCTTGGCCTCGGCGTCCTGCAGGGAGCCACCATGCTGCATGTGCATGCTGGCGAGGGCAGCAACGTCGTTGGCTGTGGCCTTGTCGATGTTCTTCAGGTAGTCCTCGTAGTGCTTGATGGCATTGGGATAGTCTTCCTGCTGCTGGTAGGCCTCAGAGAGCTGCTTGATGACACCGGCGCGCTTGGCCTTGTTGTCCATGTCCTCCTGCTCCAGGGCCTTCTTGTACATGGCGATGGCCTTGTCGTGCTGCTTGGCACCACTGAGGGCGTTGCCATAGTAGGTGTAGTCGTAGTAGGAGAACTTGGCAGAGTCGGACTGGTTGAAGAGGCGGTCGGCATACATCAGGGCTTCGTCGTAGTTCTTCAGCTCGGTATCGTTGAAGAAGGCGAGGCGGTTGAAGGCGGCGTGACGGGGCTTCTTGGTGAGTCCGAACTTAGCGATATCAAGGCTCTTCTGGTACTTCTGCTTGAAGAAGGCAGCCATGGCGTAGTCGCTGAGGTCGCGCTCCTCCATGAGGTTCTTGTCGGCCTTGTCGTAGCTGGCCAGTGCCTTATCGAAGTCGTTGGACATATAATAGATGCGGCCTGCCAGGGCGTCGACAGCGATGTCGGGACGCTGGGCGCGGAGGTCGTTAAGCTTAGCGACGGCCGAGCTGGGGCTGAGCTTACGATAGACGGCAGCATACTTGTAGTAGCCATCAGGATTCTTGGGGTCGGCATAGGTTGCCATCTCGTAGTACTGTGCGGCAGCACCACCGTCGTCAGACAGGGCCTTGAGGTCGCCCAGCAGGATGAAGGCGGGAGCGTACTGGTGGTTCTTGACGGCGTCGAGGGCGTACTCGGCATAGACGCGGGCACGAGCGGTGTCCTTAGCCTCGTAGAAGGCGCGTCCGAAGGCAGCAAGATTCTCGGGATTCTTCTTGTTCTTCTTGTAGAAGTCCTTCATCTGCTTGTCGAGATCGACGGGTTTGCTACTAATGATCTTCTTCACGGCATCGACGTCGGCCTTGGTGCCGTCCTGTGCCATTGCTGTGGTGCCGAATACGGTCACCAGTGCAGCGATAAATAGATATTTCATAGTTTTCATGATCTTAATGCTCTTTTTGTTAATACTCAGTTTGGTATGATGTGTATATCTTTTCGACGTTTCAGAAGCGCGGAAGTTTCTTTTTTTTTAGATTTTTTAATCGTTGTAGTTTCCGTTAACGATGACCTGTCGGACATTCATGCCTGCCTGGATGGTGAGCAGGCCTGCACGATGGATAATCATCTGGCCCTTGGGCAGACGAACGAAATGCGCGAAGCTGGTAGGCAGTCCGTTGCGCGGTTCGTTGAGCAGGGCGTAGATGGTACGGATGAGGGGGTAGTTGCCGTTGTATATGTAGTACTGATAGGGTCGCCAGCTGTTCTCTGCCGTGGCAGTATCCATGCGGCTGACCTTCATGACGGTGATATTCTTCTTAAAGGTGACATTGGTGGTGTCGCGGCTGTCGTTGAGCCAGTTGCTGCCGATGATGCCCAGGGCACCAGGATGGCGCTCGACATAGTCGATCACGGCGGCGCTGGTCTTGACGGCACCGATGTTGGGGGCGCTGAACTCCTTGCCGCTGAGCAGGGAGTCGACACACCAGCGGACGGTGCTGGACAGGGGATTGTCGAACACGACGTCGATCTCTCCCAGCTTGGAACTGGGATATAGCTGCTTCCACTGTGAGGCTTCGCCGCGCAGGATGCGCTTGAAGTCCTTGACGGTGATGCAGGTGTCGGGGTTGCTGTTGTTGACGATGATGGCCAGTCCGTCGTAGGCGACGGGGATGGTGCGTGGCAGGTACTTGCGGTCCTCCAGGCTCTGGCGCTCGTTCTTCGTCAGGTCGCGGGTGGTGAAGGCAAGCCATGTCTCGAGCTTCATGAGCTTCTTGACGGCTTCCTGTTCGTTGGTATACTGGACTTCCAGGGTGTCGAGGATGTTCTGGTAGCGGAAGATGTCGAGCTCCTCGTTGAGGATGGGGCTGAAACTCTCGTCGGCTACGAAATAGCGTGCGGCACGCTGATAGTCCTTTTCGGCCTGAGTATTTTTAGGCTTGTTCCCACAAGCGAGGAACAAGCCTAAAACGAGTGTTAATCCAATAATTTTATTGAATGTAGTGTTCATGCAAATCAAGATTTACTGCAGACGGAAGCTGACGGGCAGTGTGAACTTCACGCGCACAGGGGCACCGTTCTGCTTACCGGGAATCCAGCGCGGCATGGACTTAGCCACACGTACTGCTTCCTTGTCGAGTGAGGGGTCTACTGAGCGTACCACGCGGACGTCGGTAATCGAACCGTCCTTCTCAACGACGAACTGTACGACGACGCGACCCTGGATGCCGTTCTCTTCGGCAGCGACAGGATACTTGATGCTACGTGACAGATATTCGTTAAGTGCGCCGGCACCACCGGGGAACGAAGGCATCTGCTCGGCATAGTCGAACACCTTGGTCTCCTCCTCCTTCGGGGGCTCGGGCTGTGCGATAACTTCCTTAGCCTTCAGCACTTCGCCTGCGGCCTCGTCGTTACCCTTCACATCGAACGCACCGATGGCGGTGTTGGTCTTGCTCAGGTCTTCCTGTGACTTCAGCTCTTCTTCAGGTTTCACCTCGCTATCCTTCTTAATTTCAGGCGCGGTGAACTTCACAGAGCTCTTCACCTTCTCGACCTCCATCTTCTCAATCTTCGGTTCATCCTTTCTCTCAACTTTTGCTTCCTTCTTCTCGGCCAGCTTCGACAGCTCCACGTCAGCCTCAATGCCGACGTCGCTCTTCATGGCGTTTTCTACGACGCCCTTGATAGCTACGATGGCTGCGATAGCAATACCGATAGCGAACATGACAAGCAGCGCATAGACGTTACGCTTGCCAGTATCCTTGCGCAGTTGATAAGCACCGTAAGCATGGTTTTTGCCCTCAAATACGAGGTCAACCCAGCCATTGTCAATAAGATCTATTTTTCCCATAGTTCTTTCTTTTTTTGAGTGTTAATCACCGACTTACTTCACGCCAGCCTTCGTGATGAGCTCACGGTCGTCAGGGTTAATCTTGTCGATGACATACTTATCAATACTGCAAATGAGCATCTCGTCGAGGGCAGATACCATATTGTCATAGGTAGCTGTATCCAAAGGACGGATAATGACGGTCATAGTAGGCACTTTCTCGCCATTGGGCAGCTCACCCTTCTTCAGCTTCGACAGCTCCTGCTGATACTGCTCGTCTGTCATCTTGCTGTTATAGGCGGTCTTCTTGGCGTCGAGTTCCTTCTTTGCCACCATAATCTTGGCAACGGGGTTCACACCCTCTTCCGTGGTGTGCTCGGTGAGCACCTTGCGGATACCCTGAGGACCATAGGTGGTCGGCTTGACGCACGAGGGGTCTTCGTAGTTGGGCAGTCCGGCAATGTACCACACCTTGTCGTCAGCACCCAGATAGAGCGTGATGGTGTGAGAAGCCTTCGTTACCGACTTATCTTCCTTCTGCACGTTCTCGTCGTTACTTGGCATCGTCAACTGCATAGCCTGCGGCTTTGCCAGAGTAGTACAAAGCATGAAGAAGGTAATCAACAGCATCATCATGTCAACCATCGGCGTGAAGTTCACGCGGGTATCCATTTTCTTCTGCTTGGATAGATTCTTTTTTGCCATAGTTTATTCCTCCGATGCAGTTTTAAGATTAGTAATCAACTGATAACGGTTCTCATTCATGTCCTGAAGCTCTGACATCATGTGCTTGACGGCCTTGTAGGACGTCTTGGAGTCGGCCTTAATGGCGATCTTGATGTCAGGATTCACATCGCGGGCGGCTTTCACCCACATCTGGAACTCGCTCATCTTCCCATTGATACTGTCAGTGGGAATGCCGAGTTTCTGGATGGCCTCTGCCATTTTTTCAGGCTCGAGGCTGAGGTATGCGGCAAGCTTGTCCATGGGAGCACCCACCATAGCATCTTCCAGGAAGTGCTTCTGCTGGGTAGGATTGAGCTGCAGACTGAAGGCGTCGGTCATCTCATCCATCATGGCTTTCATGTAGTTCTTGTTCTCAGTACCGAGGAATATCTTGCCTTCTGGGCTGACCAGAATGTTCAAGACATCTCCCTCTGGTACCTTGACCTCAGACACCGAGTTAGGCGCGTTGACTTTGATAGGCTCTGGCGTCAGGAATGTTGATGTCAACATGAAGAAGCAGAGCAACAAAGTCATCACGTCTGACATGGGCGTCATGTCAATCCAGATGTCTTTTTTCTGTATCTTAACTTTAGCCATTCTAAAACGGTTTTAAAAGGTTTTTGAAATGGAACTAAAGATTAAGCCTCGTTGTGGTTAGAATCGTATGTAGCAGCGATGGTGAAACCAATCTCGTCAAGAGCGTAAGTCAGCTTATCAATCTTGTTAGAGAAGAAGTTATATACTACGGTAGCAACCCAAGAGGTCAAAATACCTGATGCCGTGTTCACAAGGGCCTCAGAAATACCGGCAGACAGAGCCATAGAGTCAGCACCACCACCAGCAGACAGAGCCTGGAACGATCCGATCATACCGAGCACAGTACCGAACAGAGCGGTCAGGGTACCCAGAGATACGATGGTAGCAACCATAGGC
>JAFZIL010000002.1 GCA_017554385.1 Prevotella sp.
AAGAGTGAAGAGTGAAGAGTGAAGCGCTCGAGCTTTGCTCGTTTGCTACCGAAGGGACGCAAGAATTTGCTACCGCTACACCCTTGCCATCGAGAGAATCCTTGATACTATTATACGCTATCTCTTTCAGACTTCGTTTCTCCTCGTCTGACAATGAGAAATCCTTTTCTTCGCTACGGATAATAGCAAAAGAGTGGTAGCCCACAACACGGTTGGCATTACGGTTATCAATGTCACCGGAGTTCTGGTACATGATATGCTCTACCCGATAGTGGCTATCGAGCATGAGCATCAGCGTGATGATGGGAAACTCGCCACAGGCACTCGTTGCCAGATTGCGTATGCCGCTGTGGGCATTGGCCTCGATAGCAGCAATGAACTGTTCCACATTGCCACTCGCCACAGCTTCACCCGTCTGTGCATCTACCTCGCAGGCATCGGCATAAGAGGGATAATGGGAGAAGTCGCTGCTGATTACAAAGAGGTTCTCGTCCGTGAAGTACGGTTTCAGCACTTCGGCGATCCGCTTCAGTTTCTCATAGTCGTTGGTAGAGATGATGATGGGCACAATGGGCGGCACCTCACGAGTGGAAAGTGAAGAGTGAGAAGTGAATAGTCTTTGCAGGAACGGCAGCTGCACCTCTAAGCAGTGCTCCCGGTCGTGGGCTTCAGGACGATAGATGAAGAGCGAGTCCGTTGTTGTGAGCAACCCTGCCGTCTCGCGGTCTACCTTCACCTCGCCCAGTGGCGTAGCGTAGTAGTCGGCCTCGGTGTTTACCGATGCCCCGTCAAGCCACTCATGATGGCTGGGACCTAACAGGAAGATGCGTTTGTACTGACGCTTTGGGTCGAGCTTTGCGTATGCCGAAGCCGCCACATTGCCAGAGTAGTAATAGCCGGCATGAGGAACAATCAGGGCCGCGACGCTCTCGCTATTCTTGGCAGCGGCAGAACCACTGCCCACTGGAGTCCTGGCATGTCGCGCCAGGAGGCTGTCAACCTCCTGACCCAGCTTCTGCGGGTCACCCTCGTAGAATCGTCCTGCCTGTGTCGCCGGCCTTACTACGGGCGGTGCCGTCTGTCCCTTGCAACTCATCATCATTGTCGTTAGGATGAATAATATCGCTCTGCAACTCATTCTGACTCTTATAGATGCTTCTTCGGATAGAGTGCATCCCACCACGAAGGATCGTCCTTGAGCCAACGCTGGAACCACGCCATCTGAGTGGCCAGCCACTTCTCGCGCTTGACGTAGTCGGTGATGTGATGGTTCTGGCCTTCCACCTCTACAAGAGCGACGTCACGACCGAGCAGCTTCAGTGCGGTAAACATCTGCAGACTCTCAATGAGCGGCACGTTGGTGTCGGCATTTCCGTGGAGCAGTAGCAGCGGAGTGTGGATCTTGTCGGCATTGAACAATGGTGACTGGTCGACATAGAGCTGCCGATGACTCCAAGGATAACTGTTGGCCATGCTGACCTCGCTGTAGTTATAGCCCCAGTAGCCCTCGCCCCAGTAGCTGGTGTGGTTGGCAATGCCTGCATGCGAGACGGCAGCGGCAAAGATGTCGGTCTGCGTCTGCAGATACTGCGTCATAAAGCCACCATAAGAGGCACCCATACAGCCAATCTTCTCTTTGTTGATGAACGGATGCTCCTCACATATTTTCTTCGTACCCTCAATAATATCCTCAGCAGGACCTCGCCCGGCAGTATTTACGTGGCGCGATGCCCACTCCTGACCAAATCCCGTAGCACCACTGGGCTCTACTATATAAGCCACATAACCCAGCGAGTTCCAGTACTGCGGAGCGTAGGGCGACTCGAAGTAACGGCTCACGGGCGAACAGCCACCATAGTAATAGACAATCATCGGATACTTCTTCGAGGCATCGAAATCCTTGGGCAGATAGAGGCGTCCATAGACGGTGTCGCCCTTCGAGTTGGTGAAATTCCAATCCTCACAGGTACCCACCTCGGCATCGCCAAGGGCCGACTTACCATCGAAGAGGAGTTTTGCATTTTTTTCGGAGCTTCCGGATTTTCCGGACAACCCGGATTTCCCTGAGATGCTTGCCACGTATGCCGATGCCGGCTCCAGCGTGTTATAGGAAAGCCAGGCTATCGTGGTGGCACAGGATGCCATATCGAAGCGGTAGACATCGTCGCCATTGCACGGCAGCTTCACAATCTTGCCCGTCTTGGGATCGAGCTGGTAGAGATACACATAGTCGCGACATTCAGCACGGAAGTAGACCTTACCGTCGGCCCACGACCAGTCAATGCCACCATCGACGCTGGGGTCGAAGTCCTTAGTCATCGGTGTAACCTTCTTCGTGGCAATATCATAAAGGAACAGTTCGTTCTCGGTCATGCTGGGCGTAACGTTCTCAGGCAACTGACAGCCTATGCGGTCGAAAGCCTCAGGATTACCCGTAAACATTATCTGCTTGCCATCAGGCGAGAAGGTGCTGCCTCCAAGGAAGCCCTCACCCTGTAGCAGTGTATCGACCTTCAGCGTCTGGGCATCCATGATATAGACATCCTGCACTTCCGTAGGGCGCTTGGCCAATCGCGAGTAGGACGAGATGATCAGCAACTTGCGTCCGTCCTGCGAGATGTCTGCCAGATGCTCGCCCTTGGTTCCGAAGGTGATACGCTGGGAGATTCCCGACTGCACGTCGTACTTCATGAGGTAGTTGCGCGTACGCCAGCCAGGCTGTCGGTCGTCCATCTCCAGTACCTCGAAGACGCCCGGGTCTTCCTTGGGACCATCTTCGCGGACGTTGATAATCAGGAAGTCCTCCGTAGGGCTGACGGTATAGTCACCATTGGGTACACCTACGGCCCAGCGACTACGTTCACCCGTCAAGGGATTGACCTTGTAGAGTACACGGATGTCCTGCTCACGCTGCTCTTCAAGATAGGCTGTGGAACGGGGCATCCATCGCGGGTTGAAGGTGGGAGAGGCCAACAGCTGTCCCTTCGCCACATCTCGCAATTCGTAATGCCAGCGACTATTGCCTCCACGCTCCGTCGTCTGATAGCTCACACAGACATACTTGCCGTCGGGCGACAGCGAGACACCACGTACACGCTTGCCGTCCGTCAGGTCGTGAACCATGTAGGGATGGCGGGGGTCAGTGGATATTTGAGAGCCGATAGCGGATAGTTGGGAGTCGATGGTGACGTGGATGCTGTCGGTATCGTTAGGCTCTGCCAGATACTTGATGCTGAACGTGTGGTGTTCAGGAGCCAGTTTCAGTTCGTCGCCAGCCTCCTTGCCGTCGACGAAGAGCTTGTGCTTCTTAGGACCCTTCACGCTGATCTTTCCTTTCAGGTAGTCGCTGTTGTTGACATAGAACGTCAGCATACCTACCGAACGGCTGTCGGACAAGGAAGGCAGTATGTCACCAGTAAACGTCTTTGTGGCAGGTGCCAGCAAGCTGATGCCGCTCAGAAGTGCATTATCATCGAACTTCTTGCCCTGTACGTCAACAGTGTCAATGGCAAAAGGCTTGCTCACAGGAAAGGGGCCAGCCTGCAGGAACTCTTTCACCTCGGTTTTATGCTGAGCCGATGCCGCCAGCGCGAACATCAGCAGTGTTGTGGAAAAAACGGTCTTCATTATATAGGTACAATTTGTTACGATAGTAAATATCAACAGGACCTGCATGCTATGCGTGCAGGTCGAGTACGAAGCGGGTGCCCTTGGTAAACGTGGCGTCAATGTCTAAGTCGCCCTTCATCTTCAGTGCCATCTGCTTGCAGATAGGCAATCCCAAACCATCACCCTCGGTCAGGTCCTTAACCTCAAGGAATGGCTTGAACACGTCCTCACGCTTCTCTTCGGGAATGAACGAGCCGGTATTCGACACCAGGAACTGATAACTATGCGCACCGCGTTTCTTGAATTCCAGCTTGATGTGCCCACCCTCGGGTGCAAAGTAGGCAGCATTGCCGAGCAGATGCTTTATGATGTACTCTACGTAGGGCTTGTAGATCTTTGCACTCATCTTCGGTGTGTTCACCATCAGTTCTGAGCCAGCCTTCACCTTGTCTCGTATCTGGTCCATCAGTCCCTCGCAGAAGGGCGACATATCCGTTTCTTCGAGTTCAATAGCGTTGGAATCGGTATTCTGCAACGACGACAGTGTCTGTATGTTATCGGCAAAACCAAGCATGGCTTTCACCTCGGGCTGTCGGCCGTCCAGCCGTTTCAGCGTGGGTTCGAGCTGAGCAGAGATATTGCTGATAAACTTCGCTTTCAGAGCATCGGACTCGTTGGCCAGCTTAAGATTCTTCTTCAGTTTACGCGTAAGCACAATATAGCGCAACAGCGCCACGGCTCCCAGTGCCAGCACGGCGGCCAACACGGCAATCACGATACCCAGCCCGATGATGGTAGCCTGACGGGTGGCGAGCGAACTGTCCTTGTCGGCTATCGTAGCTTCGCCATCGGCAATCTGTTTCTTTAGAGCACCAATCTCATCGGCCACCTTCAGTGCGCTTACCGAGTCCTTCCAAGCCATGTAGCTGGCATACGACTGGGCCACGAGGTTGGCGCTTCCCGACTTTCTTCCGTTGGCTATAAGCGTCTGGTACACCTCGTCGACCTTGTCATATTCCTTCGTCGACGTCAGCTTGTCGGCCATCTCCTTGAACACGGCGTTGCCCTGGGCGTTCTGCCCGAAAGTGTAGTAGTAGATGGCTTTATTGTATAACAGGTCATTCTTCACATTCTCGTCGCCCGATGCTTTGGCGTGATTTTCCATAGCATCTATCTGGTCTTTGGCACTGGCCGGTTTGCGCAGCTTCATATACATCTGCATGCGCTCCTTAGCCGTACGATAATGCAAGGCACTGCGACTGGCGGTGTTCTGTTCCTGGGCGATGATGGTCTGGTCAATACGCCTGAGCAGGTCGAACGCCTCCTTATAGTAGTTCTCCTTATAGTACAGGGCGGTAGCCTTGGTACCACACTCTACGCTCTGTGCCATCTTGCCCTTGTTGGCATAGTCCTCGAAGGCCCGTATGTACAAGTAGCGTGCGCTGGCAATATTGTCTTTTTCGCCTGCAGCCTCAGCCTGTTGCTGCAGATTGCTCTTCTGTGCCTGTTGTGCCAGGACTTGTAGGCCGTTGGCAAGCAGACAAAGAAGGAAGATGAGAATTCTTCTATTCATTTTTCTTTCAGAGATAAAAGATAAAAAAAGTGTTACAGTTCCAAGTCTCCGTCGTGGATCTCATGCCAAGGCAGTCCCTGCTTGTTCAGTTCGTCCATGAAGGGATCGGGATCGAACTCCTCGACGTTGTGTACGCCGGGCTTGCGCCACAGGCCCTTGCAGAACATCATCGCTCCAATCATGGCGGGAACGCCGGTGGTGTAGCTGACGCCCTGCATGCCGGTCTCTTCGTAGGCGGCACGGTGCGAACAGTTGTTATATACATAATAGGTGTGCTCCTTGCCGTCGTTGCCGATACCACGGATACGACAGCCTATCGAGGTCTGGCCCTCGTAGTTCTCGCCTAAGTCCTGCGGATTGGGCAGCACGGCCTTGAGGAACTGCAGGGGAACGATCTTCACCTTGACGGTCTTGGCTGTTTGCTCTTGGCCGTTAGCTGTTGCATCTTCTGCAAGCGGGGCCTCGTACTCCACCTCGTCGATACGGCTCATGCCGATGTTCTGGATCACCTCAAGGTGCTTCAGGTACTGCTGTCCGAAGGTCATCCAAAAGCGGGCGCGCTTGATGGTCGGATAGTTGATGACCAGCGACTCAATCTCCTCGTGGTGCAGCAGATAGCTGTCGCGGGGCCCGATCTCAGGATAGGTCAGGTCCTTGTGGATCTCCAGAGGCTCGGTCTCCACCCACTGACCATTCTCCCAGTAGAGTCCTTTCTGCGTAATCTCACGGATGTTGATCTCAGGATTGAAGTTCGTGGCGAAGGCCTTGTGGTGGTCACCGGCGTTGCAGTCTACGATGTCGAGATACTGTATCTCCTTGAAGTGGTGCTTGGCGGCGTAGGCAGTGAAAATGCTCGTCACGCCCGGGTCGAAGCCACAGCCCAGGATAGCTGTCAGTCCTGCCTGCTCGAAACGCTCACGATAGGCCCACTGCCACGAGTACTCGAAGTGGGCCTCGTCCTTCGGTTCGTAGTTGGCCGTGTCGAGGTAGTTGCAACCGCAGGCCAGACAGGCCTCCATGATGGTGAGGTCCTGATAAGGCAGGGCAAGGTTGACAACCAACTCGGGCTTGTAGTCGGCAAAGAGCGTCTTCAGCTGCTCCACATCGTCGGCATCGACCTGGGCGGTCTTGATGGGCATCGTGTAGCCCTTTTTGTGGATGGCCTCCACCAGCGCATCGCACTTGGCCTTACGCCTTGAGGCAATCATAAACTCAGTAAACACATCGGCATTCTGCACAATCTTGAATGCCGCTACCGTTGCGACGCCACCGGCGCCAATCATCAGTACTCTACTCATTTTTCGTTTCTCCTCTATGATGTTTTGTTGTTTGTTAATCTGTTTGGCAGCATACCAGAAGTCGGCCATGACGTCGCTCTGCTCGGCAGTCTTGCGGTCGGCCACGGTATCCTCGAAGTTCCGGTCTAATCTGAAAATCTTTCCCATAAATCCGTTTGTTTCATAATTACAGCGCAAAGTTACGAAAAGTCGAGAGCAAAACAAAGAAACTTGTTCCTTTTTTTGCCGAGACAGAGTAATTTCGCCGATTTATCGGCAAAGTTACGAAAAGTCGAGAGAAATGCAAAAAGAATTCGTTCTTTTTTGCAATATACACGCCAATTAGTTTATTCTCGCAAGCGCCGAGAACTATTCTCGTGAATGACGAGAACTATTCTCACGAGCGACGAGAACGGTTCTCGCTTCGTGCGAGAACCGTTCTCATCTTTGTTGATCATAATCCACACTTATGGTGTCGTGGTGAGATGCCAGAAGTCCAGATTAATGGTAGCCTCTACGGCATCCTCGATCTCGTCGGGCAGGTTGCAGAAGAAGTCGATGCCTGTGCGCCGCTCCAGCTCGTCGATGGTGATGGCGTAGTCGCCTAAGTAGGCCACCGACTGGTTCGTATCAATATGGTCGGTCCAGAAGGCGAGCGCCTGATAGGTATCCGTCTCTTTGTTATAGTGAAGCAGGGCCATATAGAAGTACTTGGGCACTAACAGGCGACCATTACACCTTTCAGCATATACGCCGTCGACCTCTGTGTCGTTGATGGTCACCTTATCGGTGATGGTGGCAGCCTTGACGATGTAGAGCGTGTCGCAGTGGCTCTGGGTCTTGCTGTCGTTGGTGGCATAGTCACGCACCTCGGTCTCCAATCGGCTCCAAAGGCCTCCGTTATGCGACTGGTACTGCGGCTGCATGTTCGTCAGGAAGAAGGTCTGCTTGTTCTGTTCCACTGAGCACAGTCGGTCGGCAGAAGGACATAGGTGTCCGCGAGAGAATCCGCTGCCTTTATAATCGTTTAGGGTGGATGATACGGCTACTTCAGGGTCGGCCTTGAAGTCATCGTTACGGTCGGTTGTCGACATCGAGTTGCCGGCATGCAGCTCGTAGCACGTCCAGCGGTTGGCAATCTTCGCGTTGTCCCACTCCAAGGAGTAGGTGATGCCATAGTCCTGGGTTCGCTTGACAATGACCTGACAGTTGTCGACGGTACCAGTAGCCGACACGTTGTTGTTAAGATGTGGGTATTCCAATCGGTATGCCTCAGGGAAGTCCGTCATGCTGAAAGCCTTCGCGTTGGCATTGGCGTTGTTGACATCCATCACATAGACAATCTTCGTCATCTGCGAGAACAGGTAGTCGACAGACGTGGTCGCGTTCTTCAGATAGACCTTCATACCGATGCCGGGCAGGTAGGTGACGTGCTCGAGGTCTTCAAGACTATACGACACCTGCGTCTCATTGCTGAAGTAAATGGTCATAGCGTGCTTCTTGCCGTCTTCAGGTGCGTCGGCAGGCTCTACAGTCGTCGCGTTCTGTGCATGGACGCAGAGGGTAGCAGTCATCATGATGAAGAGCAGGAGCACCTGGAATACGTCATCAAAGAAGTTTCCGCCACGGGAGCAAGCGTCATCGGCATAGGCTTCCTTGCTCTCTCCTGACATATCAACGTGAGCATCTTCAGTTATTTTAGGTGAGCCAGCCATCAGACTTGAAGCCTGCGTCTCATATATCTCTGTAGTCGGTTGGATATATATCTTTTTCATAAGGCGTTCAGTCTGAGGTTAGCGAATCACGATTTTCTTACCATTTACAATATAGATGCCCTTCTTGGCGGCACCACTGACGCGGCGACCCTGCAGGTCGAAGAATTTCAATTCTTCAATTCCTGAATCAGTCAATCCTTCGATGCCTGTCGTCGTTTCATCAAGGCCAACCAACCTTGCACCTTGTGCTACGGGTGTGCGGAAGAAAGCACGCATGCCGCGCATTCGTGTGCCGTTGGCGGTGGGATAATAGAGCTTGCCGTCGGTCTTCAGGAACTGTTCCGTATGGTCAGTAGCCAAGTCGGTAGGACTATAGATGGCAACGTAGCTGTAGCCTCCATCAGTAATGGTTCGGGCAGGAGTAGCGCTTAGCGTCGCGTTACTATAGACGGGGTTGACAATGTCCTCCGTAGGCTTGACCAGATAGGGTTTGCCCGCCTCGATACCAGAGGCATCCTTGAATATCATCGTGGTGCCGTCAGCATGGTCGTATTCGCGGATGCGGCCATTCATGGTTGTGATGTCGAAGGGTACTGCGAAGGTGTTCCAGTTGCTGCTGCTTAGTGTGCGCTTCAGTCGGATGGTGACGTCTTCGATGTTTTCATCGGGCGACACAAACGCCTGCTGCTCGTCGAGCACATAGACCACTGCGGGAATCTCGTTCTGCGTGATGGGTGCTATCTGTTTCCCACTGCCGTTGGGGATGACGATGCCCGAGAGATCGACCAAGGCACCGTTGTAGACGTCTGTTCCAAAGCGGTTGCTGACAGCAAGGTCGGTGCCCACGCGTTGTTCGTTGATGGTCACCCAGTCGGCCAGATGACTGTCAATGTCGGTATTGTTGATGCTTGCCGGCTCTGTCTGGCTCTCCGTCACAGGGGCAGCAATCGCCAGGTAGTCGGTATTGGTGTTGCTGGTAGCCAATAGCTTAGGCAGTCCGTTGTCTGTCACCTTCTTGCCCACAATCCATCCAGCCACATGCTGGTTGTATTGAAGCGTGGGGTTGAATGTGGCCGTCTCACCGAAGTCGATACAGAGGGCACCTGTCTTGTCGCGCACATACAGCTCATTATGGGTTGCATCGTAGTAGAGCACGCGGGTCTCATGGCTATTGTCATCTTTGAAGAAGATGCGAGCCTCATCATTGTCAGTGAGGTTGCGAAACTCCGAGATGCTATTCACGGTGGTGCCCTGCGTGTAGGTCTTGCTGACCACACTGCTGGCAACGGTCTCGTAGTAGGCGATGGCTTTCACCGTCGTTGTACCCGTAATAGCGACGTTCGAGGTCAGCATGGCCACCTGTCCGTTGGTATTCGAAGGCGTTGAACCGTCGGTGGTATAATAGACGGTAGTGCTGTCAGAAGGTGCCAGCGTGACAGTCTTCGCAGCATTCGCCTCTGTCGTGTTGGGCCAGAAAGAGTACTCGTCCGTCAATGTGGGAGCATTGATAGCGGTGACAGTCTCCTCCACCTTCACGTCGTCCAAGAACCCACGCTTGCCGGTAAAGGTCAGCTGTACGTAGGTGGCAGTGGTCAGCGTGATGTTGACGGTATAGGAAGTCCATTCGCTGTTAGTCAGCGTAATCTCTGTGTCGTCAGACAGCGTCACACCTTCGTTGGCGGTGACGGTCAGTGTATTGGTGCCACTACTCCAACCAGCTGCATTGAAAGTCAGCTTCGCCGTTTTACCAGTACCTATTAATATAATCTCAGGAGTGGTGCAGGAGCCTGAGTTGCTGCTGTTCCCGAATCTAAGGCATTGATAGCCTCCATATACTACGCTACCGCTCCATCCATCTATGTCGTAGATGATGTTGTTTGATGCTATGTTGCCGGAGAAACCTTTGTCATCTCGTCCACCCGTTCCATTATTGACATCAAACGTCTCATCGAGCGCCAAGTGTATGACTCCGTCTGCCCATGCCGTCTGATGCACCAGCAGGAGGCTCCATAATAATAGGCTGAAAAAGTATAGTCTTTTCATAACCATCATAGTAAAGTTTTATAGTTGGGTGCAAAGTTACGAAAAGTTGAGAGCAAAACAAAGAAACTCGTTTCTTTTTTTGCCGAGACGGAGTAAGTTTCCTTGAGCAAAGCGAAAAACCTCGCCGCATGTCTCAACATACAAAAAGAGAGACACAGAGGAACATTCACTCCCCTGTGTCTCTTCGTATTCAAATAATAGATGATATTCTATCTGTCGGTCAATTTTATTTAATCTGGCCGTTGGAGGCCACCGAGCTGTTCTGGTTGATGATGTAGCTGGAGTTAATGACACCGTTGTGCTGTTCCCATAGCTCGATTTGAGCGGGTATCTTTTCAGCACTACCGCCAAAACTAGTAGAAGTCTCACCGATGTCGAGAAGTCTCTCAAAAGCAGTGCTTCTGTCCTTATTCAGTCCTGTAACATACATACGCTTCACGATGGGGCGATAATTGCCTACGCGCTTACCCTCGAGCTGGGCACCTTCCTTCAGTTTCACATTCATCTTTGCACCGACCAGAGCAGGCATTACAACGCTTGTTACGTCTTTAATCCAATAGCTACCTTTCACGCTTTTGTCATAAGTCCACTTCATCTGCTCTGTCACCAGTTTATTGTCATCACCATAATAGGTCAGGGTGTAGTCGCACAGCTCGGCCATCATAGAGTCGACAACGATGTAGTAGCGTGTTGCAACGCCCAAAAACTCTGGAGCAGCGGGGTTTTCACTGCTATCGTCACTATCATCGCCACAGGCTGTGAACACGGTTGTTGTCATTGCGCAGCAAAGGACGGCTGCGAGCGTCAGAAAAATCTTTTTCATAGGTTTGTAATAATTTTAATTGATTTGATTTTTAATCTTTGTGTATGGTCGCATTATTCGGCTACAAAAGTACAAATAGAATTTTGAAACGCAAAGCTTTTTGGAAGAAAAAACAAAGAAATATTCTTTTTTTGCTTACATCACTATCATTATCTCCCAGAAAATGCTTAATTTTGCAGCAGAATCACGACCAAAACCAAAAACTCAGCAATTATTATGAAGTCTGAATCCGGAACTTATAGGCAGTTGATGACGAGGACACTGACGAAACTCGTTATACTGACAGCACCTGCCATGATGCTTGTTTCGTTTTTTATGTTGGCAATGACCACATTTGCCACGCCAGCAAAACCAGGTTTTACACGCTTGCTCACCCTCACCGACGGTTCGACAGTGAACGCCACGCTCGTAGGTGACGAGCACGGGCATTTCTGGCGGGGAGCAGACGGAAAGAGTTACCAATTGGTTACTGGTACCGACACCTATCAGGAGGTGAGCGGCCAGGACATCGTGCAGAAGGCACAGCAACGACGCGCACAGGCCAACCAGCGCCGAACAAGCCGACTGGCTCCGCGCAAGGTGGGAAGCGTGGGCAGCATCACCGGCCAGAAGAAGGGACTTATCATCCTCGTCAACTTCAGCGATGTGACGTTCCAAAGTGGTAACGACAACGCACTTTACCAGCGCATTGCTAATGAGGAAAACTTCTCTTCTGGCAACTTCAAAGGTTCGATGCGCGATTATTTCCATGCGCAGAGTGACGGGCTGTTTGAGTTGATGTTCGACGTCGTTGGTCCTGTGACGGTCAGCAACACGCAGGCATACTATGGTGAAAACGGCAGTAACGGCAGCGACAAACATCCAGCAGAAATGGTAATAGAGGCTTTGCAGTTAGCCGACTCACAGGTAAACTATGCCGACTACGACTGGGACACCAATGGAGAGGTTGAACAAGTCTATGTAATCTATGCCGGTAAGGGAGAGGCCGACAGTGGCGAAGCCAATACCATCTGGCCCCACGAATGGACACTATATTCAGCCAAATATTATGGCGATGGTAGTGGGGCACAGACTCTCGACGGCGTAAAGATAGACACTTATGCCTGTGGCGGTGAGTTGGATGGCCGTTCGGGCAATATTGCCGGTATCGGAACCATGTGCCATGAGTTCAGCCACTGCCTCGGATATCCCGACTTCTACGACATCGACTATAGCGGAGGCCAGGGCATGGGTACCTGGGACCTCATGTGCAGCGGCTCGTACAACGGCAACAGCTATCAGCCTGCAGGCTACACCAGCTATGAACGCTGGGTGGCAGGATGGAAGACGCCAACAGAACTTGTCAACACGCAGACCATCAGCAATATGAAGGCCCTGCAAACCAAAGGCAGCGACACCTACGTCATCTATAACAAGGGCAACAACAACGAGTACTATCTATTGGAGAACCGCCAGAAGACGGGTTGGGATGCCAGCCTGCCCGGAGCAGGACTGCTTATCCTGCATGTGGACTACAATCAGAGCGTTTGGTCACAAAACAAACCCAATGACGACCCCAGCCACCAGCGCATGACGTGGATTCCTGCTGATAACCAATATCAAAAAGATGAAAATAATAATGTGACCCTTGCTGGTATGAAGAACGACCCGTTCCCCTACGGCTCGGTCAACGCCTTCGGCAAGAACACCACGCCTGCGGCTACGCTCTACAACAAGAACAGCGACGACACCTTTTATCTTGACTCCTCAATCGACAACATCACCCAAAACAGCGACGGTACTATCTCGTTCAACTTCAATGGCGAGAGCAACGTGATACCTGTGGACCCATATATTTATGCAGACGAGTCACTCTCTTTCAGTACCACCATTAACACTTCGCAAACGAAGCAGCTTGAGGTGATGAGCGAAGGCTTAACTGAGGACATCACCCTCACACTGACCGATGCCAACGGCGTGTTCTCGCTTGGCAGCACCACCATCTCAAAGGATGATGAAGAGGCAACGGTCGATGTCACCTTCTCGCCCACAACGACAGGCAACTATACAGGCACCATCACCCTGACCAGCGCAGGGGCAGAGACTGTAACCGTACAGCTTTCGGGTACGGCAACAGAGCCCTCGACCTCCGACCCCAACACCACGACCTTCAAGCTTGTTACATCCACGGATGGCCTTCAGAGCGGAATGAGATATATCATTGCATGTGGGTCTGCAAGCAAGGCCGCAGGAGGAATAGGTAGCGGCACTTTCCTCAGTGGCGTTGATATAACACTGAGCAATGATGTTATCACTATCAATAATGATGTAGCAGTTTTCGTACTTGAACAGACAAACGACGGATGGACGTTCAAGAACGAAAGTACCAATCAGTATCTCCGATCCACAACCAATAAGAACGTTTCTTATAGTTCAACCGCATCTGCATGGACATTATCTAATGGCACTGCAGGTGTGATTATGACAGCTGGTAATGCAGGAACAATGCTCTACAACACAAGCTCACCTCGCTTCACGACTTATACGAGTGACCCAACTGCATCCATGATTCAAGCCAACCTGTATATGGAATACAGCGATGGCGGTACGACTCCCGTCACGAAGCAAGACGTGACGATGTCGTTCAGTCCCGCAACGGCTACAGCCACAATGGGTGAGAACTTCACGGAACCGACGCTGACCACCGACCCCAGCGGTCTGACCGTCACCTACAGCAGCAGTGATACAGGTGTGGCCACTGTCGATGCCAGCACAGGTGCAGTGACGCTTGTAGCAGCAGGAACCACCACCATCACCGCTACGTTTGCAGGTAATGACAGCTACAACAGCGGTACAGCCTCGTACACGCTGACCGTCAGTGCAGCACAAACCAGTGCTGGCAATGAGTTCGCCCTTGTTACAAGTGCATCGGACTTTGGTGAAGGCGACTATATCATTGTTTACAGCAATGGTGCCATGAACACAACGGTATCGAATAACCGCTTGCAATATACTGAGGTAACACCCACGAACAATGTCATTACCACCACTGACGCAGCCATCATCTGGCACATTGCACCAAGCGGGGATTATTATACGATTTATAATGCGGGTGAGAGCAAGTATGCAGCAAGTACCGGCACTAAGAATCAGGCTCAACTTTTGGCCGATGGAACTGATGACAAGTCATTGTGGAGCGTAACGACAGGTGCAACATTTGATTTTGTAAACAAGAAGAACGCCTCAAGTAATGTCAATGCAAACTTACGTCGTAACGGCACATACGGTTTTGCTTGCTATGCCACTGGAACAGGTGGCGCATTAAGCCTCTACAAGCGAACCTCTGGCAGCACAATACCCACCACCGTTGCTGCTCCCACCATTTCCGGAACTACGCCGTTTGACGGCAGTACCACGGTGACCATCACAGCCGAGACAGGTGCATCCATCTACTACACGCTGGATGGCACCACCCCCACAGCATCAAGCACGTTGTATTCCGCTCCCTTCACGCTCACTGCCACAACTACCGTCAAGGCTATCGCCATCAAGGACAATGTAAGCAGTAGCGTTACCACCCAAGAGTTTGTCCGTAATTCCAATACGAGTCAGTCTTACTACGCCAATGCCGACGGCAAATCAGGTTCGGCTCTGAAGACGGCGATGAGCGGCATTATCTTGCCTCACACGCAAAGATCGTACGACAATCTGTGGACGGACTTCCAGAGTACCGACGTGCGCAGCGACGGCAAAGTGTGGGATATGTACTCCAACATCACCAACTTCACATTCGGCACCGACCAGGCTGGAAGCTACAGCAAGGAGGGCGACAAATACAACCGCGAGCACTCGTTCCCCAAGAGCTGGTTCGGCGATGCCACTCCTATGTATACCGACCTGCACCACCTGTATCCCACCGACGGCTTCGTGAACGGCAAACGCTCTAACTATCCATTCGGTGAGACCGACGGTGGAACCTATACGTCGGCTAATAACTTCAGCAAGCTCGGCACATGTACCTATCCCGGTTATACGGGCACGGTGTTTGAGCCTGCGGACGAATATAAGGGTGACTTTGCACGTACCTACTTCTATATGGTGACCTGCTACGAGGATCAGCTTCCCTCATGGTACTCAAACAATACCGAGGCACGGCCCACGCTCGATGGCAACAAATATCCAGGTCTCTCATCATGGCAATTAGCTATGCTGATGAAATGGGCAAAGAACGACCCCGTCAGCGAGAAGGAAACAACTCGTAACAACGCCGTCTACGCGATACAGAACAATCGTAACCCCTTCATCGACTATCCGGGACTGGAGGAGTACATCTGGGGAACGATGACCACCACCGCCTTCAGCTACGACAACTACGTGCAGCCTGTCTATAAGCAGGATGTGACGATGGTGTTCAGCCCCACATCAGCTACTGCCACTATCGGTGAGAGCTTCACGGAGCCGACGCTGACTACCGACCCTGCCAATCTTACCGTTACCTACAGCAGCAGCGAAGAGTCGGTAGCAACCGTTGATGCCAGCACAGGCGCAGTGACACTCGTGGCAGCCGGCACCACCACCATCACCGCCACCTTCGCCGGCGACGATAGCTACAACAGCGGTTCGGCTTCGTACACGCTGACGGTCAGTGCAGCACAGACACCCGATCCAGTCGTAGGTTCAGGCGTATACGCGCTGGTAACAGATGCCAGTACGCTTGCCGCTGGTGATAGGATTCTCATTGCATACGTAAGCGGAACTACTGCAAAAGCGATGGGTGCTCAGAATTCCAATAATCGTGCAGCAGTTGATGTTACCAAGAACTCTGACAACACCTTAACCCCAGGTGACGATGCACAGATTATCACACTTGAGAAGGATGGCAGCAACTACTTGTTCAACGTGGGTACTGATGGTTATCTCTACGCGGCAAGCAGTTCTGCGAACCAGCTTAAAACAGAAACCAAAGCCGACGCCAATGCCAAGGCAACGATTAGCATCAGCAACGACAATGCTACGATAACATTCCAAGGAACAAATACAAGGAATACGATGCGATATAATCCAAATACAAACAACAGTAATCCTCTGTTCGCATGCTATGCATCCAATTCCACTACGGGCTCTGCACCCCAAATCTACCGCGAACTGCCACTATCCATTACGCTTAGCAATGACGGAACAGACAACTCAAGTGTCATTGCGGCCAACAACGGTAAGACAGTCTCTGTCACCCTCTCTGGCCGCACGCTCTTCAAGGATGGTTCATGGAACACGCTGTGCCTGCCCTTCGATGTCGTGCTCGATGGTTCTACCCTCGAAGGAGCTACCGCCAAGACGCTGACCAACGCCACGATGACGGGCACCCACGTCACGCTGACCTTCAGCGAGGCCGTGATGACGCTTGAGGCTGGTGTGCCATACATCATCAAGTGGGATAGCGGTCAGGACATTGTTGATCCGACGTTTGGAAATGTCACTGTGGTCAGCGGTTCTGCCGCTGACAGAACCATCACTAAGGCCGACGGCCACGTGAAGTTCATCGGCTACTATGACGCCTTCGGCATCAACACGCCCGCCAACGACGACATCTACTACATGACCGCTGACAACACGCTGAAGCATACGGGCAAAGCCCGCACGCTGAAGGCCTGCCGTGCCTACTTCCAGTTCTCAGAGAACATCGTCAACAGCACCCGCGAGTTTGTTCTCGACTTCGGCGACGGTGAGACCACTTCGTTAAGTGAAGAGTTAAGAGTGAAGAGTGAAGAATTTGCTACCGCCACTGGGTGGCACACGCTGAACGGCCTGCGCCTCAGCGGCAAGCCTACAGCGAAGGGTCTCTATATCAAAAATGGAAGAAAAGTCGTGATAAAATAATTATTCCAAGCAAGACAATGAAAAAGAAAGCATATATTATTCCTGAGGCCACAGTGTTCAGCATAGAGTTGCAACAGATAATTGCCTTTAGCAATGATGGCGAAGAAGGCCAGGAAACGAAAGTTGATGATGTCCCCGACGATGGCGACGACGACAACCGTTCACGCCTTCATCATAACTGCTGGGAATACGACTGCTGGGAGGACGACGAGTGACGCTTCTCCAAGCATTCCGCATACGCTTTACCCTACATCTGGTCGCATCGCTTGCAAAGAGCCAGCCGCATAACCCTGCGAAACAGCCCCTGTCCGAAGAAGGAACAGGGGCTGTTTCGTAATGTCGATACCTATTATTTGTTCAGGATATTCACGTCCATGCGGTTGAAGGGGAACATAAAGCCTTTCGTCTTCAGGGTCTGATAGATGGTCTCGTTCAGACCGAAGTAGACGGTCCAATAGTCGGCACCCTTGCACCACGAACGGGTAAGAATGGTGACACCACTGTCGCCCAGCTTGCTGATGCCCATCCACGGGGCAGCCACGTTCTCCGAGTCGTCCACTGGTCCTTGCAGCACAAGAGGATTGGCACTGATGACCTCGGCAATGGCCTGGCGCACCTCATTGACATCAGAACCATAGGCAAACTGGAACTCAAGGTCTACGCGACGATACTGCTCGGCGGTGGAGTTCTTCATCGTACCCGTTGAGAGTCCGCCGTTAGGGATGATGATGATTTGGGCATCGCCCGTGCGGATGACGGTATTGAATATCTGGATCTCCTTCACCACGCCTGCATAGCCCTGGGCTTCGATAAAGTCGCCCACCTTGAAGGGCTTGAACAGCAGGATCATCACACCACCGGCAAAGTTCTGCAACGTGCCGCTCAGAGCCATACCGATGGCTACGCCTGCCGAAGCAAAGAGGGCGATGAACGACGAGGTCTCGATGCCGAGGATGGATACGATGACGATGATGAGCAGGAACCACGCCACGACATTGACGATACTCGTGAGGAAGGAGTAGAGCGAACGGTCGACCTTGCTCTTCTCGAGCATCTTCGTGATAAGCCGGACGCCCCACTTGATAAGGAAGCTACCAACGAAATAGACGATGAGCGCCACGATGAGGTTCTTGCAGAAGCTCAGGGCCCACTCTACCAATAGTGAATAGGTCTCGGGGGAAAGGATTTTTTCAATCATTGTTGTTTAGGGGAAGTTAGGGGGAGTTAGGGGAAGTTAGGGGAAGTTAGAAGGAGTTAGAGGGAGGATAGTTCTTCGCCGCGGATGCCAAGTGCCGACATGAGCGAATAGCCGAGGATCTCCTGACGGAAAGAGCCGCCTGGCATTGGCTGCATGGTAAAGACGGTGATGCGCTTCTGGTCGTCATCAACGCGGTCGAGCGTCTGCTTCACCTTATTATATATATGCTCACCATCGGGTACGACCATCACGCGCCTGACGTCCTTCTGCTGACAGACGAACTGCAGGGTCTCCACGAAGAAACTGTCCTTCGTAGTGACCGTAGGCTCCACGGGCAGTGCACTCATGGTGAACTCACCCAGATGGTCGCTGAAAGCCTTGGCGTTAATCTCATCGTCATAATTGGCAGGCACGAAATTCTTCAGCTCCGCGTGCTCCTTGTCGTGTATCAGGATGACATGGGTCTGATTCGCGCCTTCGCGAACACCTCCGTCGAGTGCTACACACTCTATCCAACGTGCCAGGTCGGCCTGAGGGATACGGCGTTCCAACATGCGTTCAAAGTTTACTATCAAGTCGAAAGCCACACGGTCCACGTAGTCGGCATCGACAATAATCACATTCTCGCTCCAGTTCTTTTCATTCATACGTATGCAAAGGTACGCAGAATAGCGGAAACGGCAAAACAAAAAGGACAAAAAGATCACTTCTTGACCTAAATCAAAGCACAAATCATAATTCAAGGTGAAAAAATCAAATAATGGTGTCGGATACCGAGAAATAGGTATAACTTTGCAACCGATAAAAAAACATAGAGACAACATGAAGAGTATTCTGGAAGGACGCCCCGCACTGAAAGCGGAGATAGAAAAGATAGCAGAGGTAGCCGGCTACCTCTGGCAGAACGGCTGGGCCGAGCGCAACGGTGGCAATATCACCGTGAACGTGACCGACCTGGTTGACGATGAGATACGCCAGATGCCTGCCATCAGCGACGTGAAGCAGATTGGCGTAGAGCTGCCAGCACTGAAAGGATGCTACTTCTATTGCAAAGGTACAGGCAAGCGTATGCGCGACCTGGCGCGTTGGCCAATGGACAACGGCTCGGTGATCCGTATCCTGGATGACTGTGCATCGTACGTGATCATTGCCGACAACGCCGTAATGCCCACCAGCGAGCTACCCAGCCACCTCACCGTTCATGCCCGCCAGATAGAGACAGGCTCGGGCTATAAGGCCACCGTACATACCCACCCCATCGAGCTGGTAGCCATGAGCCACAAGCGCGAGTTCCTGGGCAAGGACGTGCTGACGCGCATTCTCTGGTCCATGATTCCCGAAACAAAGGCTTTCTGCCCGTTAGGCCTGGGTATCGTCCCCTACACGCTGCCCGGCTCCAACGAGCTTGCCGAGAAGACGCTGAAGGAACTTGAGGAGTACGACGTGGTGATGTGGGAGAAGCACGGTGTCTTTGCCAAGGGCATCGACGTGATGGATGCCTTCGACCAGATCGACGTACTGTCGAAGAGCGCCAAGATATACATCAACTCGCGCTGCATGGGCTTCGAGCCTGAAGGCATGAGCGACGAACAGATGAAGGAGATGACTCGCGCCTTCAACCTGCCCAGATAATTATTGTCAACAATAATAATACCGGTTCTCAAAAAAAATTAACTACTGACTACATTACAGACTAATCAATCGAAAAACAATGAAAAGCCCCCGCCGCTGAGAAGCGTCGGGGGCTATTATTTGTGGCTTATGGGGCAAATAGGGCTTATAGGGTCCAATAGACCCTATATGCCTTATTCTTCAGTCTTTGGCTCGTTGTTCTGCTGGTCGATGGCCTTGATCTTATCCTTCACCAACTGCAGGTCGTCCTTCAGCTTCTGCACCTTGCGGTTCATCTCGTCAATGAGCGAGTTGCCCTTCTTCGACGAAGCATTCAGGAATCCGAGGTTGTTCTCGTAGGTCTGCACCTCCTGCTTCAGCTGGTCGTACTGGCGCATGAGTCGTGTGCGCTCGTTGTCGAGAGCCTGCTCACCACGCTCGGCCACCTGCTTCAGGTTCTGCTTGAAGTTGTTCAGGCGGCGACGGGCCACACTGACGTTCAACTCCTTATAGAGCTTGTCGAGCACAGCGTGATACTCCTCGTAGAGCTTGTCCTTCTCACGGAATGGCACGTGCCCCACCTGATTATATTCGGCCACGAGCTGCTGCACTTTCTCCTGCAAGCCTTCGCCAGCCTCTTCAGCCAACTGCTTCAGCTGACCAATGATGTCGCGCTTCTTCTCCAGGTTCTCGCGCTCCTCATTGCGCTGACCGGCAGTCTGCTCGTTGCGGGCCTCGAAGAACTTGTTGCAGGCACCAAGGAACTCCTCCCACAGCTGGTCGCCCAGCTTCTTGGGCACCATGCCGATGGTCTTCCATTCCTTCTGCAGGGCGATGAGCTTATCGCTGGTCGAGCGCCATTCGGTGCTGTCCTGCAGTGCCTTGGCCTTCTCGATGAGCGCACGCTTCTTCTCGGCGTTCTCCTTGAAGGCGTCCTTCAGGTTCTTGAAGTGCTCGGCCTTGCTGGCAAAGAACGAGTCGCAGGCAGCGCGGAAGCGCTCAAAAATCTTCACGTTCATCTTCTGGGGAGCAAAACCGATGGTCTTCCACTCCTGCTGCAGGGCGATGATTTCCTGTGTATGACGCTCCCAGTCGGCACTACCCTTTCGCTCCTCAGCACAGAGGGCTTCGGCCTTCTCGCAGAGTGCAGTCTTCTTGGCCAGGTTGTCCTCCTCGCGGGCACGCAGTGTCTCGAAATGCTGCTGATGGCGCTTATTGATGACGGTAGAGGCGGCCTTGAAGCGCTGCCATATCTCCTCGCGCAGCTCCTTGGCCACAGGACCGGTCTCACGATACTCCTGATGCAACTTCTGCAGTTGATGGAAGGCGCTGATGACATCCGGCTCGTCGGCCAGCTTCTCAGCAGCCTCACAAAGACGTGACTTTATTTCAAGGTTCTTCTTGAAGTCGTACTCGCGGGCCTCGCTGTTCAGCTTCAGCAGGTCGTAGAACTGCTCCACATAGAGCTGGTAGTTGCGCCACAGCTCGTTGGCCTTCTCGGCGGGCACGCTCTTGATTTCCTTCCACTCGTTTTGCAGGGCCTTGAAGTCCTGGAATGCCTTGTTGGCTTCCTCGGGCGTAGTAGCCATTGCCTTCAGACGCTCTATGATGTCGAGCTTCTTCTTGAGGTTCTCCTCTTTCTCTGCTTCCTGCTCGCGGAACTGCTGCTGACGGCGCTCCTTGATGATGCCCATCTCGGCCTTGAACACCTCTTCGTCCTCGTCGGGTGTCACCTGATAGGCCTCGGGATCGCCACCTGCCTCTATATAATTGTGCAGCTTGGCCTCGCGCTCGGCAATGTGCAGTTTGTAGAAGGCGGTCTTCAAGTATTCCACCTCTTCTTTCTTCGGAGCCTCTTCACCATGGGCAATCTCCTTCACGCGTTCCAGCACTTCCTGCTTCGTCTGGTAGACCTTCCGCTCTTCTTCAGCGGGAGCTTCCTCGGCAGGGGCTTCCTCCACAGGAGCCTCCTCCTCAAGTGCTTCCTCAGCGGGAACTTCTACCTCAGCAGGAGCTTCGACTTCTGCGGGCGTTTCAATTACCTGTTCTGTTACTTGCAGTGTTTCTTCTGCTTTTACCTCTTCCTGTGTACCTGTTTCTTCGACTGGCGAAGTGGTTGCGCCGGTCATGAGGTCCTTGTCTTGAGAGTCCATCATTTAACTTTGTTTAGTTACTGATTTGGTTAGTTCATTCGCAAATTTGGGGTCAAAATTAATAAAAAGTTAGGAGTAAGAGTTAGGAGTTACGAGAATTGTTCAATATCTTAATTATTTTTAACGCATCGATGCAGGGACAGGCCTTGTTGGCACCTGGCAGGTCGCGATGGCCGAGGATGCGTGCGTCTGGGTGCTTTGCTTTTAGGCGGTATAATATGGACTCATGGCCGTATGTGTTGTTTTCGTTTTCTGTTTCGTATCCGGGTCAGAAACCAAACCTGTAGCCGAGTGTGAACATGAGTAAACATATCTCAAACCGTCAAAGGATTCGTTCAGGAAACGATTAAAAAGAAGTCCTCGCTGATCAATGAATTAAGCATTGCAAAGTATCATACTTCCAGTGTCTAAGTATCATACTTCCAGTGTCTAAGTACCATACTTACGAGTGCTAAACACTATACTTTTGTCAGTGACAGATGACGGATATGACAGATAATTCCAAGAAATATCTCCTGCGTACATACATGCGCACGGGTACGCAGGACACTTTTCTCTGAAAACATCTGTAACATCTGTATCTGTATCGTCCTAGTGAGTGTAGAGTTTAGAGTGTAAAGTTTGCTGCCGCTTTTTCTGGAAACCGGTACTCCACCCTTCGTGTACATGTTATTATAGGTTAGACTTTGTTCCTCCTGCGCTTGGATTCATGATGCAAAGTTACAAAAAATAAGGGCAAAAACAAATTTTTGCACAACTTTTTTGCAGCGCGAAGCAGAAATTGTCAACAAAGTGTTTACACCTACTCATCAAAGAGGTCGCGAACACGTACTCCAAGTGCATTCGCGACCTCATATAGGCTTCCCACCCCTCTTAGGGACGGGGTGGCCATCGGCCGGAATCGCGGGGACAGGAGCAATTATACGTTGAATCAAACGTCCCCAATGATCCCTATTCACTTTTCCCTTGCCACCATCTTCTTCCCGTCACGGATATACAGCCCCCTGGCGGGAATGCCGGTGAGGCGACGGCCCTGAAGATCGTAGGTGGAAACTGGCTTCGGTGATGCCACATGACTGATACCGTTTACTACAAGGTCGTTCAGGTCTGCCACGTAAACTCCTGCCGAATCATGGTCGTAAAAGGTAGCTGATTGACCGGCATCGGTGGCTACATCAAGATATGTATAGTAGTCCTGACGATTCTCTGCCGGGTTCAGGTAGTCTATCAGCATGCCGTTGGAGTTGGTGCAGCCAAGACCTTCTATCAGCACCAGTCCGTTGCTTAGGGTCAG
>JAFZIL010000025.1 GCA_017554385.1 Prevotella sp.
CGCCCGAAATCCGGCCTTGCCGGCCGGAGGGACAAAAAATAATGTTTAACTACTAGTTTGTTTTTAATTAATACCTGAGAAGAGATGGTACATTGGAACCCAGTTCCACCCAGAGTACTCGTCAACGGTGTTGCATCCGCATCCGCTGTTCATGTCATTCATCAAGGAGTGCGTCAAATTGTAAATGGTAAATCGTCAAATTGTAAATTAAGATGGTGGAGCAGCTGAAACATGAATGTGGTGTGGCAATGATAAGATTGCTGAAGCCACTTGACTACTTCGAGAAGAAATACGGCACTTGGGCCTACGGTTTTAACAAGCTCTATCTGATGATGGAGAAGCAGCACAACCGCGGACAGGAGGGCGCTGGACTGGCCACCGTCTGCCTGAACAAGGAGCCGGGCACAGAATACATGTTCCGCGAGAAGGCCGAGGGCAAGGATGCCATCACAGAGATTTTTTCGCGAGTGACTGAGGAGATGGCGGGCGAGCTCTATATGGGACACCTGCGCTACTCTACCACTGGCAAGAGCGGACTGACATTTGTTCATCCATTCCTTCGCCGAAACAACTGGCGAGCCAAGAACCTGTGTCTGTGTGGAAACTTCAACATGACCAATATCGACGAAGTTTTCCAGTTCCTCACAGCTCAGGGCCAGTCGCCACGTATCTATGGCGACTCGTACATCACACTGGAGCTGATGGGTCACCGCTTGGACCGCGAGGTGGAGCGACTTTACCAGGAGGCTCGCGAGAAGGGCCTGGAGGGCATCGACATAACCAACTACATAGACGACCACGTAGAGATGGCCAACGTGCTGAAAACCACCATGAATCACTACGATGGTGGCTACGTGATGTGCGGACTGACGGGCAGCGGTGAGATGTTTTCCGTGCGTGACCCGTGGGGCATTCGTCCAGCATTTTATTATCGCGATGACGAGATTATCGCTCTTGCCAGCGAACGCCCTGTATTACAAACCACCTTTGACCTTCAGTGCGAGGATATCCACGAGCTACTACCAGGTCAAGCCCTCATCGTTCGTCGCAATGGTGACTTTAAGTTGGAGCAGATCATGCCCGCACAGAAGCTCTCAGCCTGCTCGTTTGAGCGTATCTACTTCAGTCGTGGCTCCGACCGTGACATCTATCAGGAGCGCAAACGTCTGGGTGAGCAGTTGACCCCAGCTATCCTGAAAGCCATCGATGGTGATGTAGAAAATACCGTTTTCTCCTATATCCCCAATACGGCTGAGGTGGCTTATTACGGTATGACAGACGGGTTCCGTCAGCAAGGCTATAATGTACGAACGGAGAAGGTGGTGTGGAAGGATATCAAGATGCGCACCTTCATCGCAGACAACAGCGAGCGTAACGACTTGGCCGCCCACGTCTATGACATCAGCTATGGTTCGTTGCGACCTTACGAGGATAACCTTGTAATCATCGACGACTCGATAGTCCGCGGAACGACGCTCCGCGAGAGTATCTTTAAGATTCTGGACCGTCTGCACCCTAAGAAGATTGTAATGGTGAGCAGTTCGCCACAGATTCGCTACCCCGACTACTACGGCATCGACATGGCCCGACTGGAGGAGTTCTGCGCCTTCCGTGCCACGATGGCATTGATAGAGGAGGGGAGCCTCACCCCCGACCCCAGCCTCACCCCTAACCCCTCTCCGAAGGGCGAGGGGAACTTTAAGGGCGAGGGGAGTAATTACCTTTGCGGGCGAGAACTTATCAAAGAGGTTTATCGTGCTTGTAAGGAGCGTCCCTTGGAGACGAATCACGTCAGACGACTCTACGAACCATTCACAGTAGACGAGATTAACAATAAGATTGTGGAGATGTTACGTCCGAAAGACATGCAGGCACCTATCGAACTGGTATTCCAGAGCATCGAGGGACTGCACAAAGCATGTCCCAATCATCCTGGCGACTGGTATTTTACAGGCCACTACCCCACGCCTGGCGGTACACGGCTTTGCAATCAGGCTTTTGTGTACTACGTGGAGAAAAACAAATTAATTGAAAATAGTAAATCGTTAAATAGTAAATGAAGTTATGTGTGGAATTGTAGCTATACTAAATGTAAAAGAGCAAACACAAGCTCTTCGTGATAAGGCATTGAAGATGAGTCAGAAAATCCGTCACCGCGGACCTGACTGGAGTGGAATATACTGTGGTGGTTCAGCCATCCTCGCTCACGAACGACTGAGCATCGTTGACCCTGAGAGTGGAGGACAGCCCCTTTATTCGCCAGACCGAAAGCAGGTGTTGGCTGTAAATGGCGAGATCTATAACCATCAGGAGATACGTCGCCGCTATGCCGGGCAGTACGAGTTCCAGACGGGTAGCGACTGCGAGGTTATCCTGGCTCTCTATCGCGAACTAAGGGAAAAGGGAACAGTGAATAGTGAAAAATTTGCTACCGCCCTACTTGAACGTCTTAGCGGCATCTTCGCTTTTGTGCTCTACGACGAGGAGCGCGATGAGTTCCTCATTGCCCGCGACCCCATCGGCGTCATTCCCCTTTATATCGGTTACGACAGCGAAGGCACCGTCTATGTCGCCTCAGAGCTGAAGGCCCTCGAAGGACAATGTGAGCGCTACGAACCGTTCCTGCCCGGCCACTACTTGTGGAGTGAAGAGGTTCCCTATACCCTTAAACGGTACTATCGTCGCGACTGGATGCAATACGATGCCGTCAAGGATAATCCCGCCAGCGTTGAAGCCATTCGCGACGGCCTCACCGCTGCCGTCAAGCGCCAGCTGATGTCCGACGTGCCCTACGGTGTGCTCCTCTCTGGCGGTCTCGACTCCAGCGTCATCTCCGCCCTTGCCGAGAAATTCAGCGAACACCGAATTGAGGACGATTCGAAGACCAAGGCCTATTGGCCTCGCCTGCACTCGTTTGCTGTGGGTCTGAAAGGAGCTCCCGACCTTGCCAAGGCCAAGCTTGTGGCTGACCATATCGGAACCGTTCACCACGAAATCAACTACACCATTCAAGAAGGCCTTGATGCCATCCGCGATGTCATCTACTTCATCGAGACCTACGATGTTACTACCGTTCGTGCCTCTACGCCAATGTATCTGCTCGCCCGTGTCATCAAGTCGATGGGCATCAAGATGGTGCTCAGCGGAGAGGGTGCCGACGAGATTTTCGGTGGCTATCTCTACTTCCATAAGGCACCGTCGGCTAAGGATTTCCACGACGAGACGGTCCGTAAGCTCGGAAAGCTCTATCTCTACGACTGCCTCCGTGCCAACAAGAGTCTGTCTGCCTGGGGCGTAGAAGGCCGCGTTCCCTTCCTCGACAAGGAATTCCTCGATATTGCCATGCGTACCAATCCCGAAGCCAAGATGTGTGGCCCCCTCCCAACCTCCCCCGATAGGGGAGGAGAAGAACCTCAGTTTGTCATAGAGAAGAAAATTGTTCGCGAGGCATTCGCCGACATGCTGCCTGCAGAAGTCGCCTGGCGCCAGAAGGAGCAGTTCAGCGATGGAGTAGGGTATAGCTGGATTGACACCCTGAAGGCCGTAACGACGGCAGCGGTTTCCGATGAGCAGATGGCCCATGCTGCCGAGCGCTTCCCCATCAACCCGCCAAAGAACAAAGAGGAGTATTACTACCGCTCCATCTTCGCCGAGCATTTCCCCAGCGACTCAGCAGCTCGTTCCGTCCCCTCCGAAGCCTCTGTTGCCTGTAGTACCGCCATCGCCCTTGAATGGGATGCCGCCTTCCGTGGTCTAAACGACCCCAGTGGCCGTGCCGTCAAAGGCGTGCATGAGCAGGCATATTTGGGTTAAGAGAGAGAGGTGGGAAAGTTCAGTTGTTGGGGCGTCACCCGATAGCGGTCGATAAGCTGGCTGAAGAGCGGGTTGCGCCTGAGCACACGGGCGCAACCCGCTATCAGCATCTGGCAGCGTGCCCGAGTCAGTACGACGTTCAGCTTCCTGTCTACGGAGATGCCGTCAGCATCGGTGAAGGTGTTTGCGGCAAGGAAGTCGAGCTGGTAATCATGTGTCACGGTGAACGAGAAGATGATGACGTCGCGCTGTGAACCCTGATAGCGCTCCACAGTATCAATGCTCACCTGCAACAGATCGGGAATGTCCAAAGCGGCAATGGCTTGGCGTATCGCCGCTATCTGGTTACGGTAGGGTACGATGACGCCCACTGTCTGCTCAGCCTTGAACCGCTCACCGTAGAAGCGGTGAATGCGGCGCAGCAGGTCGGCCACAAGGCGCGCTTCGGAAGGATTGCTCTTGTCATTATGAGGCACATTGGACCTATTTGCCTTATTGGCCTCATTGGACTTATTGGCTCCATGAGCCTCATCACCCACATCAAAGAACATCACTCTCCTTGACTGCAGCAGCTCGTCGAGCTGATCCTCGGCAGGCAGGTCATAGCCCAGCGTCGTGGCCTGTTGGTGAAGCAGTGGCACGGCCTGCAGCTGCTCGTGAGCATAGAACAGTGAAGTAGGAAACTGTGCCACATCGGGGTGCATGCGCCCCTGAAAACGCAGGGTGCCGATAAACTGTGTGCGTCCGCATCGTTGCTCCCAACGTATTAGGCGTTCGAAGAACGACTGTCGGCAGTCATCGATACACACGTCGCGCAGACATTGTTCCATAACGCTGGCATCGTCGGCCGACTGCTGCACCACGGCAGGCAGCTGCTTGTGGTCACCAATCAGTATGAAGCGGTCTATGTGCTCACTGCTGAGCAATCCCACCAGCGACGGTTCGAGTATCTGCGACGCCTCGTCGACGATACAGAGGCTGAAATGCTTCAGCGCGAAAATCTCCTGTCGCGACTGCAGGGTCGAAGTGGTGCTCACAATGATGGGCGTTTCGACGATAAGTTTCTTAATCTCATCAAGCTTCCCCACATTAGCCAGCTTTGCTTCGAGCAGATGGTCACGGAATCGCGGGTCGCACGAAGCCTCTCCACCAATGCGCAGATAGTCGATGCCTGCGTCAGTGAGCATAGCACATATCTCGTCGACGGCACGATTGGTGTAGCTCATCAGTAGCAGCTGCGCTTTCGGCCCGCCAGACAGTTCCTCTTCGACCAGGAAGCGCAGGGCCATCGAGGTCTTGCCCGTGCCTGGTGGTCCTACCAGCAGGAAATAGTCGCGAGCCTGGAGGGCACGCAACAGGATATCGTCATAGTTGGGATGATAGCTGCGCGAGAGCCGTAACGATTCGTCGGCATGCGGTGGCCGTTGTCCCAAGAGCAGGGCGCGACGGTCTGGCTGGGCTGTCATCAGCTGATAAAGTCCACGCAGGTTGCTCGAAGAGCCACTATCGGCCGAGGCATGCTCCACTGCCCATTGGGTGTCCTTCTTTCTCAGAAGGTCGGGGTTCTGCTGTCCGTTTGTCAGCCGGACAGTGATGGTTGTCACGCCGAAGTCCTCCAAAGTACCTTTATATAGGATGCTTGAGCGCACGTCGGGCTGCTCATTGTAAGCATATAGGTAGACCATGTCACCGCGTCGGAAGTTCTCTTGTCCACTCGGTGCTTCGCTCATCGTCAGCGTAACGATGTCATAGCCGCTGTAGGGCGACGAGCATTTCAGCTCACCGATACGCAGTCCTAAGAAAATATTGCCCGACTCCATCTTCTCACTGAGCGGCATGAGCCACAGGTCGCTGGCCGCGCCTCCGCTATGCTGAAGACGGGCCGTGGCGCTGCCCAGCTTCTGGCACGCCTGCTCACGATAGACGAAGGTCATCATGCGCTCGAAGTAGGCATGCTCTATGATCGACAGACGTTCAAGCGGAGCCAAAAGCTCCGACAACTCAGGTTCCACATATTCATGGAAGATGCGATCCTTTACCACATCTTTGTATATGGTATCCACCGAGAGATGGGGCGCAATGCGTCCGAAGCCCTCGCGTGCAATGAGCAGCTCAGTGGCCACAATCTGGTTGCGCAGCCGTAGTGCCTCGCGGAAGAGCTGCTGATAGTAACCCACAGACATCAGTCCCTCACTGGCAGGATAGCGCGAATAGAGCAGGCGTATGTCCGAGCTCTTGTCCGTACGTCCGAAGTTATGGCGCAGGATGCCATAATAGAGCAGTAGCTGCACGTAGTGGTTCTCCAACTGCTGGCCGTGGCTGTCGTGGCTCTGATGCTCGATCTTCGGGTTGCGGCCCGACTTCTGCTCCACGAGCAACTTCAGGTCACTGGTCATCAGGTCCACGCGGCCTTGCAGCCCTAATCGTTCGCAGACAAACGACGGTTCGAGCAACGCCTTTTCACGTTCGTATGTGGTGACGCCCCGTGTCGGTTCTTTAGGCGACGAGAACAGCACGCCGACGGCTTCCTCAATGTTTTTCACCTGAGTGGCAGCATCGCGCTTGAACTTTTCTGCGTCGAAGTCATCACAGGCACAGAAGCGCAGTGCCTGTTCGCGGAAAGAACGCTTGAGCGTAGAGTTTGTCAGTGTAGAATGTTCTAAACTATGAATGATGTTGTCGAGTGCCGTGCCGGCAAAGTTTCCCAGGAGCACCGCCTGCGTGTTGGGCTTAGGCTTCAGTCGGTTCACGGTGTAGAGCAGCGGGTGATGACCGTAGTTGGTAAAACAGGCAGCAATCGAGGAGATGTCGATGAGGAAATCCGGTTCGACAATCACCATGCCCGGCACCACCTTCCTCGTTTCCTTCTCCTCATGACAGTCAAGCAGGTTCAGCTGCATGCCCTCGCGTAGCAGGCGGCGTAGGTAACCGAAGTCGCGCCCCTCGCTGGTATTGCCATAGTCAATGACAAGGCTGCCGTCAGCGGTCGATGCCTGAATAGTCTGCGCGTCCCAGCTCTGTACGATGCAACGCACATAGCGCAGGTTGATGCGCAGGCCCTTCTCCCTTGACCGACCCTGCGAGGGCAACAGCTGGCGCAGCTCACCAGGGACAGACTCGGCAAAGACTACCGAGATCAACAACGACAGTGCCCTCAGGTCGTAAGCCCACTCACCGTCGTTGGCAGCATCGTAGTGGTTCGAGTGTCGGCGCATGGTGTGCATCTCGCGCCGTTCGTCGTCCTTCATGCCGTGCTGCCTGCACAGATAGTCCACCTGTGCAAACAGGTTGCCGAACGTGCCGCCCGTACGGCGACAACCCTCGGCACAGCACATCACCAGCAACTCATGCAGACGCCGGTTGCCTTCAGCCGAAGGTCCTTCCTCGGCCATCTTCCGGCAAATCCCGAATAGTTCTGTCGCTTCCATATTGCAAAGTTACGAAAAAACGAGGGAAATGCAAAAGAAATGCTTGCTTTTCTTTTTATTTCCGGTGATGACTTGTGATACCAGGTCAACACCGGCATGAAAAAGCACGAAAAAGTATATTTATTTGTTCATTTGTTCCTCTGTTTAAGCAAAATGTTGTATTTTTGCAGCGTAATGTGCGATAACTATGAAGAAAAGCATCCTGACTCTGGCCGTATGGCTCATGGCAGCCATGACGGTAATGGCCGACCAGCTCACGCAGCAACAGGCCGAGGAAGCCGCAATGGCCTTCCTCTCGAAGCAGAACAAACCGACGGCAAACCGACAGCTGAAGCTGGCACAGCACCGGCTGCTCGCACCGGCTGCCACGCAGCAGGGCACCGCCTACTACGTTTTCAACATTGGCCAGGAACAGGGCTATGTCGTAGTGAGCGGAGACGACCATACGCAGCCCATCCTGGGCTATGTGGACGAAGGGTCGTTCAACCATGAAGAACTTCCCCCACACGTCAAGGCATGGTTCGACGGCTATGCCGACCAACTGGACTACCTGGCACGCACCGGTGGCAAGAACGAGCGTCCGCGGCTCAAGGTGGAGCGCAACGCCGTGAAGCCGCTGCTGAAGAGCATCTGGAACCAGGGCTCACCATATAATAATATGTGTCCCATCGACCCGACCACCAGCGAGCAGTCGGTCACGGGCTGTGTGGCCACGGCCCTGGCACAGGTGCTGAACTATTTCAAGTATCCTGCCCAGACCATCGCGCCCATACCGGCCTATACCACCGACTCCCGATCCATCAGCATGCCGGAGATTCCCGTCACCACCATCGACTGGGACAACATGCTCAACAGCTACGAAGGCACAACCACCACGGCACAGCAGAACGCCGTGGCACAGCTGATGCTGCTCTGCGGACAGGGCGTGGGGATGGACTATACCAGCGGCACGAGCGGAGCACAGTCAACGGTGCTGGTCAACGCCCTGCAGAACTACTTCGGCTACGACCGCACCACACGCATCCTCTCGCGCAACAGCTACAGCGCCGACGAGTGGGACGACCTGCTCTACAGCGAGATGGCGGCTGGCAGGCCCGTGCTCTTCAGCGGGCTTTCGGCAGGCGGCGGACATCAGTTCGTCATCGACGGCTATAAGAGCGACGGTCTGTTCCACGTGAACTGGGGCTGGGGCGGCACCAGCGACGGCTACTTCCTCATCTCAGTACTCAACCCCAAAAACACCAGCGGCATAGGCGCCAGCAGCACCAGCGACGGCTACAGCTTCTACCAGGATGCCGTGGTGGGCATACAGCATGGCACCAACGAGATTGCTCCTGAACTGCTGACGGTCTACTCGCTCAATGCCAGCACTACTTCCTACACGCGCAGTGCCAGCAACGAAAACTTTGCCGACATCGACATTACTTCGAAATTCTACAACATGACTGGCGTCACGGCCAACGGGATGATGATGGCCTTAGTCCTTCTTGACAGCGACGGCAATTGGGCCACAGAAAATGTTTTAACTTACGTGAACAGTGGAACACTAGGAAATTTCTGGGGAGCTAACTACACCTTCACCTGCTCGTTCGGAGCCGGTCTGCCCGACGGCACCTACCACATCGTGCCCTTCTCAGCATCCGAGGGTTCCGAGACGTGGAAACCCGCCTTCGGTGCCAACGTCTACAACATCAAGGCCGTCATCAGCGGCAACAAGCTCACGCTGACCAATCCTACTGTCAGCCTCAACGCCGCTATCCAAGCCGAGGGAAAGACCGAGGCGGGCCACAAGCTGCAGCTGAAAGCCAGCATCACCAACCAGGGTACCTATTTCAACAACACAATCTATCTCTATGTGAACGGTGAGATGAAGGGCGGCCGCAACTTCGAGGCTAGGGAAGGCGAGACACGCGACTTCGAGATCGACTTCACACCCACTGCTACGGGCAGCAACACCGTCAGTCTGGCCTACAAGGCCGACGGCGGACTCGTGGCTTTTGCCACGACCAAGATCAACATCGATGAGGCAGCATCCGGCCGCCATCTTACGGCGACAGTCAGCTTCCCGAATACCGTAGTAGGCTTGGCAACCGCAAGCACGATACAGGTGCAGGTGGACGTCACCAACGATGGCGAGGCCGACTACGACAACCAAGTGGAGGTGTCTATCTGGAAAAATAACGCATCCGACGGGTATTACTACAGAACCACTTCAACAACGCAGGACTTGACACTGGCAGCGGGCCAGAGCACTACAATCAGCACAGAGTTTGACAACCTGATCGACAGGGCAAATTATTTCGTTTGTTTAAGGTATGTCAACGAGGGCAATAGCGTGGAAGCCAGTAGAGCATATTTCTCGACAGACTTCAGCATGGATGATATGACCGTGGAGAATTTCGAGGACACCACAACGTTCCCCGAGTTCAGTCTTGGCGGCATTACCAATGAGCATCCGACGGGCAGTCTGGGCGAGTGGAAGCTGTACGACGGTAATAGCATAGGAGTCTATACAATCAATGGTGTTAATGTGCCAAACTTGGGTTGTTCTATGGCGTGGATGGTGTTCGCCCCGGGCAGCTCACAGTTGTCTCAAAACCTCAGTAACACCTATCCGCCCCATTCGGGTAATCAGTTTATGGCTTCGTTCTGCATTGATGGCGAAACCGACCACTGGCTCATTTCTCCTGCCCTGTCAGGTAATGCTCAGACCATTAGGTTCTATGTGCGTGCCCTGACATCACAATATGGAGCGGAATCCTTTGAGGTGCTCTACTCGACTACGGGCACCGACATTAACGACTTCACGCTGCTCAAGAGCGAGTCGACCGAGGCCACTTCGTGGACCTCGGTGAACTACGACCTGCCTGAGGGTGCAACTTATTTCGCCATCCGCCACACCTCTAACAATGTCTTCGCGCTCTTTGTCGACGACATCTTCTACGAGGCAGAAGAAAGCAGCGAGGCCAGTCAGACACTCGAGCTGGCACAGGGATGGAACTGGGTGTCGAGCTACCTGCAGGAACCGATGGAACTCAGCAAGCTGACTGATCACAGCAGCCGCATCCTCTCGCAGGAGCAGGAGCTGATACGCGACCCGCAATATGGCATGGTGGGCTCACTGACGGCCTTAGAGGCGGGCAAGGGCTACAAGGTCCAGGCCATGAGTGCCTTCAGCTGCGTGTTCAATGGTCTGCTGTTCGACACGGAGAGCACACCGATACAGCTGCAAAAGGGCTGGAACTGGATTGCCTATCCTTTGCCAATAAGCGTCTCGCTAACTAAAGCCATCGGCAATGCTGAAGAGGGCGATGCCATAGTAGGGCAGACAGGCTTTTCCGAGTATTCCGATGGAAAATGGGAGGGGACACTCTCTGCGCTGACTCCCGGCGCGGGCTACATCTATAAGTCGGCCAACACGAAGCAACTGGCTTTCGCCTCCGCCTCGGCCAGCAGGAACGATGGTGCCTTGAAGTCCCCGCAGACAGCTCTTCTGGAGCCCGACGAGGCACTACCTGCCATGCACCGCTACCCCAACACCATGAACATCGTTGCCCGCATCTGTCAGGCTCAGTCCTACCTTGAGGGCAGCCGATACCGTATCAAGGCGATGGCGGGCGACGAGCTGCGTGGCATCAGCCTTTTCGTAGGCAAGAACCACTATCTCACAGTCTATGGCGAGCAGCCTGACCCACTGACCTTCATCGTAGAGGATACTGCGACAGGTACGATGCTCACGTCCGACGAGACGCTGACCTTCAGCGACGGACTGGTGGGCAGCCGCAGCGCTCCCTTTGATGTGCACATCGGTGTGACAACCGGAATCACCAGCATCGCTTCCCCAACCACAACGACGACCATCAGCACACTCGACGGCATCGTCGTCAGTCGCTCGCTGTCCGACATTAGACGTCTGCCAAAGGGCCTCTATATCGTCAACGGACGCAAGTTCCATGTAAAGTGACAGCGTCCCTTTGTTTTGCTCTCGACTTTTCGGACTCCGCGAAGCGCCTGAGCACCAACTGGAGCGCAAGAACTTTGCAGAAATTCTCAGGATTTCTTTATATAAAGGCAGTCTAGGGAATTGAGGAAAAACCCGATGAAGGGCCACCAGCCGTTTTATGACTCATCATCGGGTGCCGCTCGACCTCTGGTCGCTTGCTACCCGCTCGAACTTGTTCGCTTGCCAGAGCAAGAACGAGACGCAAGAAAGGTAATCAATTCTTTTGAATCCGCCAAACGTAAAGCATTTTTTATCTTTGAGAAATTGCTCTTTGGTAGGGATGGAATTCACTCACTAAACAATTCTCCGCTTTCCATTGCGTCGGCTATGTCAATTTTCAATTCTTCACTGAAATCCTCGCCTTTGATGACTGGCGGAATGATTCGTGCCAACAGTTCTTCGTCGATATGTCCCGCTGCCACGTGCATGATAATGGCAGCCATGTGTGTCATGAATGTCGTTGCAGCCCAGAAACGACCGTTCTTATGAAGGAAATATACGCCCAATGTCAGCGACATGCGTTTGTTACCATCATCAAACAAATGCCCTGTGCAGATGCGAGACACCAAGAAAGTCAGTTTGTCCTCAAACGTAGGATAGTACAAGTCGTTCTGTACAAATTCCAGCACAGACTCCAACCGCTCACGGTCTCTGATGCCAGAAAAGCCACCGCCGCTTTCATCTACGGTCTTCTCATAGACATGCAGTAGCTCGTCCCATGTGATATACTGAATCTCACTCATCTTCTGCCTGCTTTAAGATTTTCAGTACCTCTTGATTCTCAGGCAATGCCATAATAGCATCAAAGTCAAGCGACTTGCTTCCAATGAACTTGTCGAACTCCTCTGGCGTAACAGCTTTCAGATACTCTGCGATATTCCCATGGAACACATCGCGGAAAGCCAAGTCGCGCGAGGCCATCTTCTGACGGGCATCATAGATGATAGGCTCCATAAGGGGATGTTGAGCTAATTCCATGATGATAGCCTCTACCTCATCAACTGTCAATAGGCCGACCTCTTCCCCTTTTTTCTTAATCTCAAAAGCAGCTCCATTCTCAAAGGAAGACACAGCTTTAAGAACCTCAGCATAAAGCGTACGACGTAGGTTGTCCTTCTTACTCAAATCCAACAGTTTCTTATACTCTTTAGCTTTTTCGCGGAACACTGCTTTATATACCATATCTGTGATCTGGGCATATTTGTAGGTCTTATGTCCATCGACATAATTTTTGATGGCATCCGTAAAGTTCTTACGATAATTCTCTTCCTGAATTGCTGCAGGAAGATAGTCCACATCTCTCCGATTGATATATTTAGTACCTCCACCTGTTTTCTCGTTAATGGTAGATATGACGATATCGAGAATACGCGAACGGACAAACTTAGCTTTCTCACTCTCAGTCAGCAGCATGCCGATATTAAGGAATGATCGGAAATCGAAGAGACCTATCTGAGGCGTTTTGTTTGGGACATCAATGTCCTGAGCAAAACGTAACTTAAAGTCTTTCAACGAATTACCCTTACATAAAAAATAGCCATTGTGTTCCAATTCATCCTGATGGTTCTCAATATATCTGGAAATGGTTCTATAATCCACTCCATAATAATCAGCCACCATCTGCTTCGTCAGCACATAGCGTCCCTCGAACTCCAAGAGCTTCACATCTAAAGCCTCTTGAATCCTTGGCAGTGCCACTGTATTATTCAGTATGTTCTGCCTGTCAATCTGTGATGTCGTTAAATCTTTTGCCATCTTCTGTTTTCTTTTTCGTTGCAAATATACTATATTTTGTAGAAACAACCAAATGTTTTTGGACTGCTCCTACTATATAGTATAGAAAAAACGAAAATGTTACATGCTGGGCACGAAAATTCCCAACCACATTACTGCGATTGGGATTATTTTAGTATCTTCCTTCATGAGGTCATCACTGTCCCCTGGCAGATTTATTTGAAAAGTAGATCACCAGAAAACCCCGTGATCCATCTGGGTTTGGGCGGACTAACAAAGAGCAAGCTCGTCCTCTGTTTATGGGTGTTTTCGCACATTGGCCTGATGTACCATTTCCAAGATCGTTTAGACAAACTTGCCTAAGCGATTTTGGATAACTTTCATCACCTCAGCAAACTCAATTTGCTCCTTCCAATTGATCTTTTTGAGGAAGTTTTTCCACAAGGAATTACGGTATTCATCGCAGGAAAACGCATCCGTAAAAAGTTGAAGATTGTCTGCAATAACAGTATCTCTGTTCTCAAAAGTGGCTCGAATGGCATCCTCAAGAACCGCTTCATCAATCAGATTTGACTGGTATATTAGTATCTGATAGCAGTCAAAGAAATCCTTCATTCGGCTATTCTCCGTGTCCTTTTCCACCATAGCATGGAACTTCTCGGCCACTACCGTTTCCAACGAATATGCCTTGATGCTAATAGGAGGAGTGGTATCAAGGAATACAGGATAATCCAAGTCAACAGGCGCTGGAACTATAACATCACCAAAGCCAATGTCAGCAGAAATCTGTTGCACAATCGTATCAAGATGAGCAACAATAATCACTCTTGTTCCTGGGTATTTCCGCTCCTGTGTAATCTCCGCTGTGCGAATGGAAGCTGCATCAAAGATGACACCGTCCTCATCACATTCTATCTGACAAATCTCTGCAAATATCTCCTTCAGTCGAGCAGCATCACGGCTAATCTTCGCTGCCAAGAAGTCAATATCCTGTGTCGGGCGACCCTTCATCCCGTTATAGGCAAAGAGCAACGAACCGCCTTTCAAGAAGAAGTTCTCTCTATACTTACTGACGGATATCCTGTATATCAATCGTTCATGCAAATAACGAACCAACAGCTTCATAAAGCCATCTTTCTCACCATAAGTTTTCGAGATATTCAGGAGCCTCGCCCTGACTGATTTCCCTATACCGTTACTCATGTTACAATACTACTTCAAGATACTTCGACAAGGTGTTGTAAACTCTCAATTGCTTGGCATATTCACATAGACGAGAGATATTACGATCCTTACGTTTCAGGTATTCGTTGATAATTTCCGAACAAACATCCAAGCCAATCTTATTCCGATATTTCACAGCATCGCATACACTTCTCTCCACATCAGTTATCTTTACCTGATATCCGCATATTTCCATTTCTGTAACACCAATATTCAAATACTCCTTCTTCCAATAGTACAAGTTAATTGGTGGAAATTCTGGGATTGTCACCTTTCGCTTAGCATCAATTGCAATACAATGGCCACTTGGAATTTGTGTCGAGAGTTGATAATGAGACCATGCAGAATAGAGGCATACGACACCACCTGGCACAATTTTCTCCACATCAATCATCGTATTTGCCAAAGCCAGTTGTTCAGCATATACTCCTTGACGTACTCTTACGAGTGTACCGTCTTCTATAGCCTGTCTGATATGCTCATACTCTGCACGACCAGTAACTTCATCTGTTCTTATGAAGC
>JAFZIL010000026.1 GCA_017554385.1 Prevotella sp.
AGTGGCACCACCAACGACAAGTCGAAGTTCATCCCCGTTTCCAAGGATGGATTGAAGCGGCTGCACTATAAGGGCGGCAGCGATGTGGTGGCGATGTATCTGCGCAACAATCCGCAGAGCCGCATGTTCGACGGGCGCGGACTCATCCTCGGCGGTAGCCATCAGTCGAACTATAACCTGCCGGGCTCCCTCGTCGGCGACCTCAGCGCCATCCTCATCGAGAACATCAACCCGGTAGTGAACTGTTTCCGGGTGCCCAAGAAAGAGACGGCTCTGCTGAGCGACTTCGAGGTGAAGCGCGACCGCATTGCCCGTGAGGCCATGACGAAGAACGTAACGAACCTCAGTGGTGTGCCCTCGTGGATGCTCTCGGTGCTGAACCGCGTGATGGAACTGAGTGGCAAGACGCATCTGGAAGAGGTGTGGCCCAACCTGGAAGTGTTCTTTCATGGTGGAGTGGCCTTCACGCCCTATCGCGAGCAGTATCAGCAGCTCATCACCAGCCCGAAGATGCACTACATGGAGACCTACAACGCCAGCGAGGGCTTCTTCGGCATACAGGACGACCCAAACGACAAGTCGATGTTGCTGATGCTCGACTACGACTGTTTCTACGAGTTCCAGGAACTGGGCAAAGAGGAGATCGTTCCGCTCTGGGGCGTGCAGCCTGGCAAGAACTACGCCATGCTCATCACCACCTCGTGCGGGCTGTGGCGCTACATGATTGGCGACACCGTGCAGTTCACCAGCACCAATCCCTACAAGTTCATCATCAGCGGGCGCACGAAGAGCTTCATCAATGCTTTCGGCGAGGAGCTGATTGTCGATAATGCCGAGCAGGGACTGGCCTACGCTTGCCAGCAGACGGGTGCCCAGGTGCTGGAATACACCGCCGCCCCCGTGTTCATGGATGCCAAGGCCAAATGTCGCCATCAGTGGCTCATCGAATTTGCCACCCCGCCGGAGGACTTGCAGCGTTTCGCCCATCTACTCGACACCCATCTGCAGGAGCTGAACAGCGACTACGAGGCCAAGCGCTACAAAGACATCACCCTGCAGCATCTGGAAATCATAAAAGCGCGTCCCAATCTGTTCAACGACTGGCTGAAGTCAAAAGGCAAGTTGGGCGGACAGCACAAGGTGCCACGCTTGAGCAACAGCAGGGAGATTATGGAGCAGCTGCTCCAATTAAATGACTAATAAATGATAAAGACGCAAAAGGATAATAAGGTGAATGGTATCCGCCATCGACTTTGCTGGGTGGTGGTGGCATTATCATTTATCATCTATCATTTGTCGTTTAGCGCTTGCGCCCGCATGGGTAGCCCCGACGGTGGATGGTACGACGATACACCGCCAAAGGTGGTCGGTGCCTCGCCAACTGAAGGCGCCACCGGCGTGAAGAGCCGAAAGATCCAGATTCACTTCAACGAATACATCAACCTCGAAGACCCACAGTCAAAAGTCATTGTATCGCCGCCGCAGATTGAGCAGGCTGAGATACGGGCATCGGGAAAGCGGATACTCATCGAGCTGATGGACTCGCTCAAGGAGAACACCACCTACACCGTGGACTTCAGCGATGCAATCACCGACAAAAACGAGAACAACCCCATGGGCAACTACACCTACAGCTTCTCAACAGGTAGCCAGATCGACACGCTCGAAGTGTCGGGCTACTGCTTGAACGCTGCAGACCTCGAGCCCATCAAGGGCATCCTCGTGGGACTGTACCCCGTGGATAGTGTAGAGAGTAAAGTGGATAGTGTAGGACTCTTCCACCGCTCGCCCTTTCTTCGCGTTTCACGCACCAACGGTAGCGGCCGCTTTACCATCAAGGGCGTAGCACCAGGAAGTTACTACACCTACGCACTGCAAGATGCCGACGGCGACTTCGTGTTCAGCCAGAAAAGCGAGATGGTAGGCTACTCACACCAAGAGGTAGTGCCATCGTGGAAACCCGATACCCGTCAGGACACCATTTGGATTGACTCGCTCCACATCGACAACATCCTGCAGGTGCCCTTCACCCATTTCCTGCCCGACGACGTGACGCTGCTCTGCTTCCAAGAGCCACAGACCGACCGTTTCCTGCTGAAGACCGAACGCAAGGACCCGGAGAAAGTGAGTTTCTTCTTCACATACGGCAGCGACTCGCTTCCCAAGCTGCGCGGACTGAACTTCAATGCCGACTCGGCCTTTGTCATCGAAGCTTCCCAGAAACTTGACACACTGCACTATTGGCTGCGCGACACGGCACTCATCAACCAAGACACGCTGCAAATAGAACTCACCTACATGATGACCGACAGCACTGGCATTCTCATCGAGAAGACCGACACCATCGAGGCCCTGCCGAAGATGAGCTATGAGAAGCGCATGAAAGCTCAGGAGAAAGAGTTTGAGAAATGGCAGAAAGAGCAGGAGAAGAAAAAGAAGCACAACGAGGCCTACGACTCTGTCATGCCCAGGAAATGGCTCGAGATGAAAGTATCGCCGGGCAGCCAGATGACACCCTTGCAGAGAATCAAGCTGGAAGTACCGGTGCCTCTGGCACGCTGCGACACCTCGGCACTGCACCTCTATTCACAGATAGACACGGTGTGGTACAACGCACCCTACACCTTCAGGCAGCTCACACCACGTACCTTCGAAATCACTGCCGACTGGCGCGAAGGCGTGGAATACAGTCTCGAAGCCGACTCGGCTACATTCGAGAGCATCTACGGTGTGGAGTCCAAAGCCCTGAAGCAAGGCATTAAGGTGCTGACAGCCGACCAGTTCAGCACCCTCAGCATCAACATAAGCGGTGTGCCCGACAGCACTGATGTCATCGTTGAGCTGCTCAGCTCGGACGACAAACCCGTAGCAAGAGCCAAGACCGAGGCCGACCGCAGTGTGGAATTCCTCTATCTGAAGGCCGGAGCATACTATCTGCGTGCCTTCGAGGACTGGAACCACAACGGTGTCTGGGACACGGGATGCTACGACCAAGGCCTGCAGGCCGAACCGGTATACTACAACGACGAGACTATCGAATGCAAGGAGAAGTGGGACGTGAGCCGTGAGTGGAACCTCACCGCCAAGCCACGTTACAAGCAGAAGCCCCTGAAGATTACCAAGCAGAAGCCCGACAAGGAGAAACAACTGAAGAACCGCAACGTAGAGCGCGCCAAGGAGAAGGGCATCGAGTATCTCAAGGACAAAGGAGTAAGGCTATAATCTCCCGCTCATTGAAACCAACGAATATTTCTTACGACTACGAATTAAACAAATTATACGAATATATCTATGCAGAGTAAACATTCAACGTTCAACATCCAACGTTCACCATTCATCATTGGCTGTGCACGCCGGTTCATCGTGCTCATGGCATTCGTCATTGCCCAGTGCACACTGTTCACCAGCCACACTGCGGCACAGTCACAGTGCGGCATTGAAAACACCGCTTTCCAGGGAGGTGAGTTCCTGGCCTACGACCTCTACTTCAACTGGAAGTTTGTATGGGTCAAGGTAGGTTCGGCATCGATGTCGACCGTCACGTCGAAGTTCAACGGACAGAAAGCATTCCGTACCAGCCTCGTCACACGCGGCAACGAAAAGCTCGACGGTGTCTTCATCATGCGCGACACGCTGCTCTCCTACTGCAGTACCGAAAATCTCTCGCCGCTCTACCACCGCAAAGGTGCCCTCGAAGGCAAGCGCTATTATGTCGACGAACTATGGTACACCTATCCCAACGGCAACTGCCGCGTCAAGAAGCACGCCATCAAAGCCGATGGTGAGCACCGATGGGACGAGACCACCTACAAGGACTGTGTCTACGACATGATGTCTATCTTCCTGCGTGCCCGTAACTTCGACGCCTCGACCATGAAGGAGGGTGACAACATTCCGCTTCCCATCACTGATGCGTCGAGCCTGAAGAACTCATGGATGAAGTACCGCGGTAAGGAGACCTTCAAGATCGACGGTACCAACGAGAAGTTCCGCTGCCTCGTTTTCTCGTTCATCGAGCGCGAGGACGGCAAGAACCACGAGCTGATACGCTTCTACGTCACCGACGACCAAAACCACATTCCCGTGCGCCTCGACATGTTCCTCAGCTTCGGCTCGGCCAAGGCCTTCCTCAAAGGCTATAAGGGCGTACGCTCACCACTCACCTCAAAAATCAAATAACCCGCATGAGTATCACCATCACCCGCGTCACCGACCGAAAGGGTCTCGACGCTTTCATACAGCTACACTACGACCTCTACCGAGGCAACGAGTATGACGCCCCCAACCTCTACAGCGACGAGGTGCGCACGCTCAGTCCGAAAAAGAACTCGGCCTTCGAATTCTGCGAGGCCGAATACTATTTGGCCTACAAGGACGGAAAGGTCGTGGGTCGTGTGGCAGCCATCATCAACCACCGCTACAACAAGCAATGGGACCGTCCCTGCGTGCGTTTCGGATGGCTCGACCTCATCAACGACGAGGATGTGCTGCGTGCACTGCTCACAGCCGTCGAGGACTTCGGCCGCAGTAAAGGCATGAAGGAAATCATCGGTCCCTTGGGCTTCACAGATATGGACCCCGAGGGCATGCTTACCAAGGGCTTCGACCAGCTCGGCACGATGGCCACCGGCTACAACTACGAGTACTACCCCCAGCTCATGGAACACATGGAGGGCTACGAGAAGGACAACGACTACGTCGAGTACAAGCTCTACGTGCCGAAAGAAGGCATGCCCGAGAAGTTCATGCGCGTGGCTGAGCTCACCATGAAGCGCTACAACCTGCATGTGGTGAAGATCACGAAGAAGGACGTCTATGGACCCCGCAAGTACGGACACCGCGTGTTCGACGTCATCAACCGCACCTTCGGTCATCTCTATGGCTATTCGGAGATGTCGGAGAAACAGATGGACGAGTATGTCGACATGTACTTCAAGTTCATCGACCTGGAGATGCTCTGCTTGGTTGAGGACTGGAACACGCCCGACCACGACCTCGTGGGTGTGGGCATCACCATCCCCTCGCTGACGCGCGCCCTGCAGAAGTGCCACAACGGACGCATCTGGCCCTTCGGCTGGTGGCACCTGTTCCGGGCCCTGAAGCTGAAGAAGACCAAGGTCGTCGACTGTCTACTTATCGGCGTACTGCCCGAGTACCGCTCCAAGGGTGCCAACGCCCTGCTCTTCTACGATCTCATCCCTATCTACCAGAAATACGGTTTCCTCTGGGGCGAGACCCACGTCGAGATGGAGACCAACGGCAAGGTACAGAGCCAGTGGACCTACCTTGAGCACGAACAGCACAAGCGTCGCCGCTGCTACAAGAAAGCCCTGTAATAGCTACCATTCATCGTAATAAAGTAAATCAAGAATATGGAATCGAAACTGGTTATTTATAACACCCTGACGCGACAGAAGGAACGCTTCGAACCGCTGAACGCCCCTAACGTGGGCATGTATGTGTGCGGACCTACGGTATACGGCGATCCCCATCTGGGTCATGCCCGTCCTGCCATCACATTCGACGTGCTGTTCCGCTACCTCAAGCATTTAGGATATAAAGTAAGGTACGTGCGTAACATCACCGATGTAGGCCATTTGGAGCACGATGCCGACGAGGGCGAGGACAAGATTGCAAAGAAGGCCCGGCTGGAACAGCTGGAGCCGATGGAGATTGCGCAGTACTACACAAACCGCTACCACCAGTATATGGACGCATTAGGCGTACTGCGCCCCTCGATAGAGCCGCACGCCTCGGGCCATATCATCGAGCAGCAGCAGTTGGTGCAACAGATACTGGACAACGGCCTGGCCTACGAGTCCAACGGCTCGGTCTACTTCGACATCGAGGCGTATAACAAGAAGAGCAAGGAAGCCGGTAGCAAATGGCCGGCCTACGGCGTGCTCTCCGGTCGCACACTTGAGAACATCAAGGACGCAAGCCGTGAGCTGGACGGCGTGGGCGAGAAGAAGAGCCAGGCTGACTTCGCACTTTGGAAGAAGGCTGCGCCCGAGCATATCATGCGCTGGCCGTCACCCTGGAGCGACGGTTTCCCCGGCTGGCACTGCGAGTGTACGGCGATGGGCCGCAAGTACTTAGGCGAGACGTTCGACATCCACGGTGGCGGACTGGACCTGGTGTTCCCCCACCATGAATGCGAGATTGCACAGGCAGTAGCTTCGATGGGTCACCCAGCCGTGAAATACTGGATGCACAACAACATGCTGACCATCAACGGTCAGAAGATGGGCAAGTCGTATAACAACTTCATCACGCTGGAGCAATTCTTCACCGGTGACCATCCTCTCCTTGAGAAGGCCTACTCGCCGATGACCATCCGCTTCTTCATCCTCTCTGCCCACTACCGCGGCACGGTCGACTTCTCGAACGAGGCACTCGTGGCTGCCGAGAAGGGACTGGAGAAGCTGATGAATGCCATAGCCGATTTAGAGCGCATTGCGGTTTCTTCCGAATGTGACAGCGAGACCGAGGCTTTCGTTAAGGGTCTGCGCCAGCGTTGCTACGACGCAATGAACGACGACCTGGCTACGCCACAGGTGCTTAGCACGCTGTTCGAAGCCTGCACCGTCGTGAACAAGCTCGTTGACCACAAGGCTACCATCTGTGCCGACTGTCTGAAAGAACTGAAGGAAGTGATGCACCTCTTCGCTGAGGACATCCTCGGTCTCTCAACTCTCAACTCTCAACTCTCAACTGGCGGCAACGCCGCCCGTGAGGAGGCCTTCGGCAAGGTGGTAGACATGGTGCTGGAGCTGCGCGCGAAAGCCAAGGCTGCAAAGGACTGGGCTACAAGCGACCAGATACGCGACGCACTGGCTGCCGCCGGCTTCGAGGTGAAAGACACAAAAGACGGCGTGACCTGGAGACTGCCGAAATAAAAGATGAGTAAGAAGAATCCGGGCGTACTACGTTCGCTCGACTGGTGGACAATCCTCATCTATCTGATGCTAATCAGCTTCGGGTGGGTGAGCGTGTGCGGTGCAAGCTATACCTACGGCGACACCGACATCTTCGCACTGTCAACACGGTCGGGCATGCAGATCGTGTGGATAGGCACATCACTGCTCTTAGGCCTGGTGCTGCTGTTGCTTGACGACCGATTCTACGAAACGTTTGCCTACGTGCTCTTCGGGGCGATGCTGATACTGCTGTTCGCTACGATCTTCAATCCACATAGCATCAAGGGCTCGCGCTCGTGGCTTGTCATGGGACCGCTGCGCCTGCAGCCGGCGGAGTTTGCGAAGTTCGCGACGGCGCTGGCACTGGCAAAGTTCATGTCGCGTTACGGCTACGATATCCATAAGTGGAAGGACTTTCTGGCTACACTCGCCATCATGTTCACGCCAATGGCGTTCATCGTGCTACAACGCGAGACGGGCTCAGCACTGGTCTACCTGTGCTTCTTCCTGATGCTCTACCGCGAGGGCATGACGGGCTCGGTGCTGTTTACGGGCGTGGCTATGGTAGTCTATTTTGTCGTGGGCATCCGCTTTGCCAACGTAGAACTGCTCACCACGACGACATCGGTGGGAAAGTTTACGGTGCTGCTGCTCATCCACCTGTTCTCCGGTTTCATGGTGTGGATCTATTGCAAAGACGGCAAGGACGCCTTGCGCATCCTTGCCGTATGCATCGGCACGACAGTTGCCTGTCTGCTGTTCTCGCTCTATGTCATCCCCTTCGACGTGGTGTGGGTACAGCTGGTGCTCTCGGCCATACTCATCGGCTACCTTGTGTGGCAGGGACTTGGCACTCGACTGCGTAACTACTTCTGGATTGCACTGTTTGCCGTGGGATCAGTGGCATTCTTCAACGTAGCCGACTACGGACTGAACCACGTGCTCGAACCCCATCAGCGTACGCGCATCAACGTGCTTTTAGGATTAGAGGAGGACCTGCGCGGTGCGGGCTATAATGTTCACCAGAGCGAGATAGCCATCGGATCGGGCGGCTTGGAGGGAAAAGGGTTCCTCAACGGCACGCAGACAAAGCTGAAGTACGTGCCTGAACAGGACACCGACTTCATCTTCTGTACCGTAGGCGAGGAGGAAGGATTCGTAGGGTCGGCAGGTGTACTGATACTGTTCCTGGCGCTCATCCTGCGACTGATTCATTTATCCGAACGACAGCCATACCGCTTCGGACGCGTCTATGGCTACTGTGTGCTCTCAGTATTCCTGTTCCACGTCTTTATCAACGTAGGCATGGTGCTGGGTCTGACGCCCGTCATCGGCATTCCCCTACCCTTCTTCAGCTACGGCGGCTCCTCGCTGTGGGGTTTTACCTTCCTGCTTTTCATCTTCCTGCGCATCGACGCAGGCCGCAACCTCGCCCGATCGTAGCACAATGTTCCTATTGTACGGGACGTACGGAACGTCCGCGGTAACGGTCGCTGATGCCTCCGGTTACATTCTCAGCATCAAAGCCGCCACGCCACGATCTGTTAGGAGTCTCAGTATTGAGTGAGGAAGTCCAGAAGAGGCCGTAGTTACCTAAATCGTAGAGTTCGGCACCGTCTCTGTAGCCAGCGGCAGGAAGGAATATGCTGTTTCCATTGGGACCGGTCACTTTACGACCGTTAATACCGTTCTTAATAGTCCACGTCCATGTACACTTAGTCCTGAGTTCTGTCCATTCATCATACGTAGGCATGCGCCAACTGTCACCCAGCTTTACGTGAGCCACATCGTCCTCCGCGTCAAGAACGCTCTTGCCATCAGGTGTGCCGGCGCCATCCCAGAATGAAATCAAATCCTTTGGACAATACTTTGTCAACTTGTCATAATCTCCATTAGCCCATTTGTACGAAGCCCAATCGTAACCATTCTTACCCTCCTTCCAGGTGAGAGGATCCAGACTGCTATAATAGGGCTCTACCTCGCCCCAGGCATAGTAGTCGCCGTAGTCTTCGGGCTTCGAGGCTCCAACGTTCATGTTTGCCCACTTAGTGCCGCTGGACAGTCCCAGGTCCACGGCCACAACACCGCCAGGACTCTGCACTTTTGTCATGGTGAAGGTGGCGGTAAAGGTGGAGCCGTCGGCATTCTGGCGCAGAGCGGTCCAGTTCATGGTTTCACCGCTGATGGCGATTTCCCACCATTCGCGGTTCTCCGACTCGCCGATGTTCTGCCAGCGGGTGCAGAGCAGGTTGCCGTCGACAAAGTACTGCGAGAGATGATTGTCTTTAGCAATCCATAGGCCGTTCGCGTTCTTGATGTAATAGACATAGCTGCCATCGGCGTGGTACTCCCAGCGGTGCTCCTGACCGTCGTCGAACACGGAGTTCTCGCTGGTGCAGTGGCCCTCCCAAGCTCCAATAATGGCATCGCGGTAGTCGACGGTGAGCTTCGTAAAGCGGATGGTGCCTTCTGCGGGGAGCGTCACTTTGCCGTCAACCGTTGCGTTCACCTTTATATTGGCAGAGAACTCGCTGCCGTTGATGGCTGTGACGTTGTACTCCTCTACCGCCGTCGTATGCTCATCGAGGTGGCTGATGAGGGTCATCTTGTTATCGTAGATGGTGACGTCGGCTTCCAACTGGTCACTCCAGAGTTCAGCTTCTGACAGTGCGTTGAGCGATGCACTCATATAGGCCTTGCTGGTGGAGACGATGGTGTACACCTTCTTGTTGTTGGTCGTTACGGGCTGTCCGTTGATATCGGCCACAATCCACTTGCCGATAATCTTTTCAGCGAGGTTTTCAACGTCTGCATAACTTTCATTGTCTTCACTACTGCATGAGGCAAAGATCCCTGCAACCACCGTCAGCATCATCGAAACCAGTAGTGCTAATAAGTGTTTGGGGGCTTTCATAATCATTTATGATTTGTTATGTTATTAGAAATGCAATTAGCAGGGGACAAATATATAATAAAAAAATGAATAATCCAAGAAAAAAGACAAAAAACTTTCGTTTCTTTTAGGTTCTCATCCAGAGAGAGTGGTAGTTCCCTTATAACATTCCTTTACACTTGGACTACTCTTGTTCCATGGGGGCAAAGGTAAAAGACAGGAACAATGATACACACGACCTCGAACACGGGCCTGCCAATCATCGCCTCATTGTATAGTTGAAAATTATTTTTTTGCTATTTTTACTTGCACTGCTTACACCATCACAGCAACTTGTTATAAATCAGTTGTTTGCAGGGTGTAAGTAACGGTGTAGGTATGGTGTAGGTAAAAATTCTTGCTACACCAACCGTCAGGAGTGGCAATCAATTGGTAAGGATGGTGAAACGATAGCGAAAGGAGCCTCCGTGCAAAGCGTCCCAACGGCTGGGACAAGTTGTCCCAATGGGTGGGACGAATTGCCTTTGCGCCGATTGGTGTAGCAAGAATTTTTACCTACACCATACCTACACCGTTACTTACACACTGCAAATTACTGAATAACAGAATGTTACAACTAAAGTGTAAGCAGTGCAAGTAAATTTCAGCAAAAAAAATAATTTTTGCGATAGAACGACCTGATGCCGCTGAGCATGCGGCACTGTGAGCGCGGCCCCACGACCTCGTGAAGCGAGGCAGCATAGTGCTACAGGTTATCGAGCCCTACGGGAATCGCGGGGACAGGAACAATGATACGCTGAATCAAACGACCTGTCCCCAATGATTCATTTGTTGTTCCTTATATTGGACACCCTACTTCAGAAACTTGAATTAGGAGTCCACTTTAAAAAGTCCACATACTGCCGCAACGGGAGGCGCAGCCACTCCCCTCCCTTCAAGGGGAGGGGTGGCCGAAGGCCGGGGTGGGGTCTGTAAATATCAGACAGCGAGGAATA
>JAFZIL010000027.1 GCA_017554385.1 Prevotella sp.
CATTTCGTTGATCTTGCATTCTCTGCTCAAGCTTCTTTCTTGACAAGGAATTTGGACGAAAAGCTGTATGGAAAACTATTAAGTAGTCCTAATGAATGGCAACAGCTGAAAGATACCCTTAGAGCAAAGATGGCGAAAGCGCTGGAAGATTATGGTGATGTGGTTAAATACAATGAGAGCAAGAATAGAGTAGTAGTGCCATATGATGTAGTGGTTATTACTGATTATCAGAAATGTCTCAATGATATGCGAGATATAGATGCTCTATTTGAGAATGGCCATAAGGGCGGCATCTACTTTATTCTGATGAATAATTTGGATTTCAAGAACGATAGGGATATTGATTCATTACTTGCGTTAGAGAATTTCTATCAAGTGTTAGAAGCAGAGAACTTTGGCAATTACTCAAAAGATGCTTTTATCCGTTGCACTCCTATTCTTGACAATCCTATATTAGCAAAGGCTTGCTTCAACTATATCAATGAAGGAGCAGAGTTGCCACAAGTGGCAGCAGCCAGTGTGGATCACGATAAGATGTTGTCAGGCGGCTTTGATCCTATTGATAAGGCTATCGTTGTTCCTGTTGGTTCATCGGACAATGGCGAATTGATGGACTTCACGCTCGATACCGTCAGCCATATACATTGCTTTATTATTGGCCAGTCTGGTACAGGTAAGTCCGTATTCCTGCATGATGTGATTATTGGCGCAATGTCTAAATATTCGCCAGAGGAATTGGAACTCTACCTGATGGACTTTAAGATTGGTGGCGTGGAATTCAATCGTTATAAAAACGAGAAACATGTAAAGGCTCTGCTTGTTGACAATTCGGATATCCAAATCACTTTAGAGATTCTGAGAGATATCAGCAATAAGATGCGTGAACGTGGTAAGCTGCTTCGTGCAAGTGGCGTTTCGAACATCGTAGAGTATAATCAGGTGAATCCAGACAAAAAGATGCCTCGTATTGTTTTCATTGCTGACGAGTGCCACGTGATGTTCCCAACGATGAACAGCAAGGAAGCCAAACTGTATCGTGAGATTTCAGAGATCCTACAGAAGATTGCCAAGGAAGGACGAAGTCAAGGCGTACACTTGGTATTGGCAACACAGACCATTGCTCAGGCAGAGATATCGAGCGAGATTCTGAATAATATCTCTGACTTCTATCTGTTGAAGTGCTCGCCTGGCGACTCTGAGCGTTTGGTGAGAGGCTCTGTAGATACGACAAGTCAATTGAAGACGGGTCAAGTGCTTCATCACGATATTGACAACGATGTGGTGTTCAAGTCTACCTATCTTCCAACGCCAGAAGCCCTTGAGATCATCAAGAAGATTAATGTCAAGACGAAAGGATTCGAGAATGACCAGTTCTACTTCGTTGGCTCGCAGATATTCGAGATTGACGATGAGGTGAAGAGTCTGCTGACTCAGAAGAGTAATGGAGCTATTGCCCTTGGACGTTCTATTGACACAAAGATGGAGCCAGTCATTATTCCTCTTCGTAATGAATATGCAGACAATGTTATGCTGTTTGGTATCAATGATGAAGAACAGGTTTCAAGAACAGCGATGGCATCCATTCAGAGCCTTTTGATTTCGAACAAGTCGATAAAGATTAAGGTCATCAACTGTCTGCCTACAGATTTAAGAAACACCACCAAGATGCTCAAAGACCTTGAAGGAAAGGGAAAGATAGAATTACTGAATCCTTCATCGTGTGGCCCAGAATTGCAAAGCATCGCTACGTCTATCAAGGACAGGGATGCTGAGCCGACTGTGCTTTATATCTTAGGACAGGAGCGTTTCAGAGAGTTGCGTATGGATATGGAGATTGCAACAGAAAGGCCCGCTTCTGCTGCTGATGACTTTGGATTCGATTCCAGCATGTTCTCTGGTGGCGGCAGTTCTGATGCTGACTTCAACAGCTATCTGAAGGTCATAGAGTACATTCTGAAGAATGGTGCTGAGGTGGGTGTCCATGTAGTCCTTCAAATTGACAAGCCCAAACAATTGCTGTTTGCAGATTACCTGTCGGCTAAGGACTTCTTCAACATGTTCCACCATCTGGTGATGCTGAAGAGTGATGAGAATGCTGTCAATACCTTAGGATTGAGCGATGATCTGAAGTTGGAGAATCTTTCTTCAGACATAGAGCGACTGAGGGCCATCTACTATAATGAGACAAATAACAGCTACACGCTGTTTACTCCATTTGATTTCTAATGTTTAACTATAAAAAAGAGAAAAGACTATGGCAAGTGATGCTGGTGTAAAAAACATAGAGCAGTTGGCTCAGTTTGGAAAGAACATTAAAAACTTGGGTGAGAACATGTATTCAACAATGCAGGTAGCCCAACAACGTATGAATGCCGTCTCGGAAGGATGGCAGGACAAGCAGAACGACAAGTTCCGCGATCAGTTCGACCGTAGTGTGCAGGACATTAAGAAGATGTCGGAGATGTTCACGGAATACTCTAACTACATCGCCAAGATTACCTCGAAGCTGATGGAATATCAGAGCATCAGATAACGTAAGGTATGGCCAATAGTGATGTAAAGGTAAGGGAGATACAGCTTTTAGAGCTGTACTCCGATTCCTATGATAAGTTTATGGAATCAACCATACACATGACGTATAGGTTCCGTAACCTCTTTGCCCAGAAGGATGATCAGGCTCGTGACTTGGAGCGTAAGATTCAAGAACATCTGAATATCGCCCAGCAGAAATATGCTCATGCAAAGGTTGATTATGAAGCATCTCTTAAAAGAGGAGGAGGTATGGATGGCAATGAATTGAGACAGCGTGAACAGGCTCTTGAAATGTACAAGAAACTCTATGAGAAGGCAAAGAATTACGCGGAGTCTGCCAAGAAACTATACCAGAATATTCATGGGGAGGTGGAACGTGCAGAGTTTATGACCAATCGTCAACGCAATAAATTGGAAAAGAGTAAGGAAGAAGGTGACAACTTTCTGAAGAAGGCAATAGCAGCACTAAATGATTATATGCAATGAGGCAGATGAAGATGCTTTTGGATGAAATGCACCAGTACGTGCAGGCATTCAATCGGAACAACCAAATATTGAAAGACAACTGGCAGGACAAGAAATCTGAGCATTTCAGCGATACCTGTATTACTATCGTCAATGGTACATGTCAGGAGTATATGCAGACTGTTGAGCAGGTGCAAATGGGTATCAATAGTTCTCTGGAGCAGCTGAAAGCAATGGAGCAGGAACTGAATAAGGAGTTGAGTGCTCCAACGTGGTCGTATAAGGGATAGTTGCTGATGGTGGCTAATCATGATAATATGCTCTTGACCTTCGATACTTGTAACATGGAGTATTTCGAAGGTAAGTTGTTATTTCCTCAATTCGGCTTGTTGCATTCCTATCGTACCTGTGGCTATTTTCATTGTGACTACGAGCAGGGCTGGTTCAGTAGGGAACTGTATAACTTCAAAATATCAATTACTGACTATTATGACTTCACGCCGAAACAGTTCAGGGATATCATGGTGCATGAGATGATACACTATTATCTGGCGTATTTCGGATTGGACAAGAGCTGTAGTCACGGGAGGGAGTTCAAGAAGATGGCGAAGAGACTCAATCAGAGTTACAATCTGAACGTCACCAAAAACTTGGACATCTCACAATACAAGAGAAGAAAGGGTACACCGACCATTTCCTATTGGTTGGCACAAATCTTTTAACGACAAATGAGATTCTTCAAAGAGTTCAACGGTTTCTTGTTTGAGTTTAACTCATTGGGTGAGTATCTGAGATTCTTGCTTGGACGGCTCTTGGGTACTATCATTGGAATTGCCGTTTTGTTTGGAATGCTGTATTTATTATATTGGTATGGGAATACCCACTGACATGAAGGATACAGACAGGCTCTGGATGGACAGCTATGGGTTCGTCTACTCGGCAGATGGGAAACGGTTGTTGAAGGGGGCCAGTGTGAAGGGAGCCTACTGGATTCCTGAGGGTGTGGAGGAGATTGAGCCGGGGGCATTGTTGGGGTGCAGAATTGGTACGCTCCATGTACCTTGGACAGCTCATGTGCATGAACATGATCAATTGGTGTTCAGTGAGGATGCAGTGGAAAATGAGGAAATGATGCCAGCTGTCTATTTCTGGACGAAAGAATATGCTAATCGTGATGAAGAGACTTGGGCGTTTGAGGATGATGGGGAGTATCGTATCGATGAACACGGAGTGGCATATAGCTCTGATGGGCATCGGTTGCTATTTGCCCGTTTCTCGTTCACGGGTGATGAGTACGTTGTGCCTGATGGTGTAGTGACTATATGCTCTATGGCTTTCGCAACGTGTCGCCAGTTTGTGACACTCAGCATTCCAAGATCTGTACGTCTGATAGGTGACTTCGTTTTTGGCCCAGGCGGTGGAAAGATAGTGATAAGAGACAATTAATCGTAATACATAGATTATATGAGAGACCTAATTTTATAAAAGTGTCACTTTCGCTTCTAACTTATTTATTATTAGCTTATTAAATAAAGTGATGCTTGTAAGAAAAGTATCACTAAGCATCACGATGCCAAAACATATTGTTTTCGAACTCTAAGTATACTGTTTTCGAACTCTAAACATGCTATTAAGCGATGGAAAACATGCTTTCTACGATACCAAAACAATATGTTTTTGTCTGTCTATTCCGGCCTGATTCTGTCAAGAGAACAGTAATGAATTGATTGTTAAAGATAGCTAAATATTCGTATGAATCCATTGCGGTTTTAGAAAAAGTACATATCTTTGCAATATCAAAATGATATCACTTTAAAACTTAACTGTTATGGAAACGAAAGAGAGAATTTTTGAAGGAAGAGTCTTTAACGGATTCGTCATGTTGTTTACCAACATCCTGCTCACATTGCTGAGCATTGCAGGCATTGTCTATGGTATCGTGCTGCTTGATGCTGATGTCGATGCCCTTGGCGGTTGGCTGTTGGCCGGTGGCTTTGTGCTGCTTATTACCACTATTATATTGTGGTGCGGTTTCTTGATGCTCGAACCTAATGAGGCACGCGTGGCTACCTGGTTTGGCAAGTATGCCGGCACGTTCTCAGATACGGGCTACTTCTGGATCAACCCGTTCTATTCGACCAAGAAGCTGTCGCTGCGTGCACGCAACCTCGATGCCGAACCTATCAAGGTCAACGACAAGGTGGGCAACCCCGTGATGATCGGCTTGGTGCTCGTCTGGAAACTGAAGGACACGTACAAGGCTCTGTTCGAGGTGGACTCGCAGACGATGGCAGGAGGTCCGCAGGGACAGATAGGTACCGACGTGAAGAGCATCATGAAGGCACTGGAGAGCTTCGTCCGTGTACAGAGCGATGCTGCCCTTCGTCAGGTGGCTGGCCAGTATGCCTACGATGATGAAGACAACCGCACCAACGAGCTGACGCTACGTTCAGGTGGCGAAGAGATTAACGAGCAGCTGGAGCAGAAGCTTGACGAGCGTCTGGCCCTGGCCGGCATTGAGGTGGTCGAGGCCCGCATCAACTACCTGGCATACGCACCTGAGATTGCTGCCGTGATGCTGCGTCGTCAGCAAGCTTCGGCCATCATCACTGCCCGCGAAAAGATTGTCGAGGGTGCCGTGTCGATGGTGAAGATGGCACTTGACAAGCTCTCGAGCGAGCAGATTGTGGAGCTCGACGATGACAAGAAGGCCGCAATGGTCTCGAACCTCCTCGTGGTGCTCTGTGGCGACGACTCGGCACAGCCCGTAGTAAATACAGGAACGTTGAACCATTGAGGTTTGAGATTTGAGATTTGAGATTTGAAAATTGAAAATTGAGATTTATTGTATGAAAAGGTACGAATATAAGACATTGTCGGCATTTTTCCACAAAGAGCGGAAACTCAACCAGTGGGGCTACGAGGGTTGGGAGCTCGTAGCCGTGGATGGAGGAGTCATGTATCTGAAACGTGAAATCAACGATTAATGGCAGAGAAAAAGACGAAAAGCTTCATCCTGCGTGTTGACAGTGACACGATGGATGCTATTGAGGCCTGGGCTGCGGACGAGTTCCGCAGCACCAATGGCCAACTGCAATGGATCATCACCGAGGCATTGCGGAAGGCTAAGCGTCTGCCAAAAAAGAAGAAAGGAAACACCAATGAAGAAACTAAAGTTCAGCTTTCCGATGGAACAGAAACAGAAGTTTAGCATTCCGCGTTCGACCGAAGGCACCATCTTCGAGGTTGCGACCATCGTCCTGACCGTCATCGTATGGGTGGTCATCGTGCTGGCGCTGCGCAAAGCCCCTGATGTGGTAGCTACCCACTTCGATGCCTTTGGCCGTCCAGATGATTACGGCAGCAAGTGGAACGTTCTCTTCCACGGTATCCTCCTCTCCGTGGCGGGGTGGGGATGCCTGGCTGGAGCCTATTTCCCCCACACGGTCAACCTGCCCGTGAGTGTCAGTAATCTACGGCAGGCGCTGTTGGTGAGCCGCATGATGCGCATCCTGGGCATCATCTTCATACTGATGGCCCTGACCGTGACTCTTGGTTCGTTGCTCCAGCCTGCCTCGGCCCTCCCCGTCTTGGTGCCTGTAGGCCTGCTCGTTGCCGTCCTCATCGTATTTGTTATCCTCATCCGTAAAGCCAGATAATCCTAACCACTTATGATGAATCAAAAGAAACTAAAAATACTGACCTCACCGAAATGGGGTCAGTTTTTTTTATGGGGTCTTAGATGTAGTGTTTGATCATTTCCGGCAGGAAGCAGGAGATGATGAGCACCACGATGCCGCAGACGAGCACGGTGATGGTTTTCTGCGAACAGCCTTTCCATTCTTTCAGGATGATGCCCCATACGTTGCTGAAGACCACGTTCAGCGCCATGAGGATGCAGAACGACAGGGTGTCCATCGTGCCTCCAGTCTCAAAGAACGAGCGGCCTAACGAGAGACCGAAGAACTGTGAGTACCACAGGGCGCCTGCCAACAGGCAGAACAGCAGGTTGTTGCCCCATACGCTGGTCTTGGCGTAGTCGCCCCACGTCTTGTTCTTCTGGTTCTGGTAGAAGCAGTAGACGGCATTGGTCAGGAAACCGCCGAAGGTTACTAAGAAGGTGGCGGGAAGCGTGCGGAACATCGGGTCGGTGAGCTCGCCGAAGTTGATGTTCTTACCGAACTCCAGGCCTACGTTGAAGCAGCCGCTCATGAAGCCGGCCAACAGGGCGATGGCCAGTCCCTTGGGGAAGTTGAAGTCCTTCACAGCGGCCTTTTTCTCCTCCTCAGAGAGCGACGAGGCCTTCATCGAGCCTGCCACACCGATGATGGCGATGCCGATGAGCGTCACCACCACACCGAGGATGACGGCAAATGTCAGCGACTCCAATGCGTTCAGCTCAGGGAAGAAGATGTTCAGCAGCACGGGGCCCATAATGGTTCCCAAGCCTGCACAGGTACCTAAGGCTATAGACTGTCCGAGGGCCACGCCAAGATAACGCATCGACAGGCCGAACGTCAGGCCGCCTACGCCCCAGAGCACACCGAAGAAGATGGTCATCCACACGTTGAACGACGGGGCCGAGGCGAAGAGTCCGAAGAGAGACTGTCCTTCGGGTACGGCCAGCAGGGCACCGAGGAACGGCAGAACGAGCCAGGCGAAGACGCCCTGCACAATCCAGTACGACTCCCACGACCAGTCCTTGATCTTATTAATAGGTACGTAGCACGAGCTTTGGCAGAACGCGCCAATAGCAATGATCAATAGTCCGATAACGATTTCCATGTTGTTTTAGAAGTAAATTTTGTTATTGTTCGTTGTTTTTTGTTGCCAAATTGGTAGAAAGACGGTGCAAAAGTACGAATAAATTTGGTAATGCCAAATAAAAAACCGTCCAATTCTTCTTTATGTGGATGATTTTGTGTAATTTTGCACCCAAATTAATCAACCATTGGAATTTAAGATGCGATTTTACCTACACCCACACTCTATCGCCGTATTGGCGACAGGTGTCCTGTTACTTACTGCTTCCTGTCGTCACGGGCAGGAGGGGAAAACCGTTGACGTTGCTGCCGATTCCATCGAATGGGAAGACTCGGTCAACGCACTTTGTAACCAAGCGGCCTATTATAGTAACAATGGCCTAAGAGACTCGCTTATTCTTTTTGCCCCGGAAGCGATGAAAGTTTGTGATGAGCACAACAAGATGGGGCAGTATTATTACATATGGGGAATGGTGGCTACGGACTATTTTTGGAACTATGATTTCGAGAAAGGTGTTGCTGAAGCCCAACGGATTCAGGAAGATGCCTTGAGCCGCCACAACGATTACGGCCTGTTCACTTCGTACAGGGTGTTGGGTATAGGCTATGGCTGTAGTGAAGATTACAAGGAGTCGTCGAGGTACCTGCGCAAGGCCGTCGACTGCTTTCCGAAGGGGCAGGGTCCCACTGAGCTCTTGGGCACCTATGCCTATCTGTATATGGCATTGGAAAATACGGGAGAGTATGACGTGATAGACACCATCATGACGCAGTGGAAGACCAAGCTCGATTCAATCTCTTCCATACTTAAAGAAAGGGCCTTCGAGGCCAGGGCCGGCTGGAACTTCGAATATCAGATGTCGCTGGCCAAGTTCCTCATCCTCAAGAAGGACTACACCGCTGCGAGCAGTGCCATCGACTCGGCCGAGTATTATGTGAATATAGGAAGTTCGGATATATGTGCTAATATGATGCACATATATGATATCAGAAGCAAATTGGCCAAGTTGCAGGGCGACTACCAGAAGAGCCTGGAAATATGCGACACCAGGTTGAAGATGTCTGAAGAGCATCAGATTAATAGCCATAGGCTGATTGCTCTGTCAGATCGCGGAAACACCCTTGAAGCGCTTGGCCGCTACAAGGAGGCACTCGGGGCATTCCATGAATATCATGTGCTGAAGGACTCGCTTTCCGCAGTTGACAGTCGCGAACAGCTGAACGAGCTGAACAAGAAGTTCGAGGTGTCAGAGCTGAAGATGGATGCCGAGCGTAAGCAGATGGAAGCTGAGCGTCGCCAGCTGTATCTGGTCATGGCTATCGTACTGCTTATCATGCTGGCTTTTGTGGCGCTGGCCTACTACCGCCGTCTCAATGCCAAGCGGCTGGCTGAGAAGAACGCACAGCTCTCGGCGCTGAATGCTCAACTTACCATTGCCAACGCCCGTGCCGAGGAGTCGTCACGCATGAAGACCGACTTCATCCAGCAGATCTCGCACGAGATACGCACACCGCTTAACATCCTCAGCGGCTTTACTCAGGTGATTACCACACCCGGCATGACCCTTGACGACGGCACGAAGGCCGACATCAACCGTCAGATTACGGTGAATACCGACCGCATCACAGGACTCGTCAACAAGATGCTCGAGCTGAGCGATGCCAACAGTAAAACCGTCATCGAGCGCAGCGATCAGCTGCCCGTCGTGCAGATTGCTGCCGAGGCCGTTGAGGGCAGCGGCATAGCCAACGCCAAGCACCTCGACTTCGACCTGCGTGTGTCTCCCGAAGTTGAGGCTCTCACCCTACAGACCAATCATCAGGCAGCCGTTCGAGCCCTGACCCTCGTACTCGACAATGCCCGGAAGTTCACGGACACACCCGAGGCTTTCCATCAGAACACCGACATGGAGACTGAAAGAAAGACCGCAGTACTGAGCATCCAACTATCCACCACCCGCCGTTCATCCTCGGTCGTCAGCTTCATTGTCGAGGACAACGGCCCGAGCATTCCCATCTTCGATGCAGATCGCATCTTCGATGAGTTCGTGCAGCTCAATGAGTACTACGACGGCACAGGCATCGGTCTCACCGTTGCCCGCAGTCTGGCCCGTCGTCTTGGAGGCGACATCATTCTTGACGTCGACTTCACCGAAGGTGCCCGTTTCGTGCTGACACTGCCCCTTGAATGAAATGGACGACAAACAGTATCTTCTGCGCCTTATCAAGGAGGGCGAGCACCAGCAGCAGGACTTCAAATACCGCGTGTCCGATGCCAAGAAGCTGGCCCGTTCAGTATCGGCCTTTGCCAATACTGACGGTGGACGGCTGCTCATAGGCGTTCGCGACGACGGCCACATGTCGGGTGTACGCTCTGAGGAGGAGATCTATATGATGCACCAGGCTGCCTACCGCTACTGTCGTCCGGAGGCCAGCATCAAGTTCGATACCTATCACGTGGAGGGCCGCACCATTGTCGTGGCCACCGTACCCCCGTCTGATAAGCGTCCCGTCTGTGCCATCGACGATGACGGCAGACAGCGCGCCTACATCCGCATTGCCGACGAGAACATCGTGGCCTCGCCAGTGCATCTGGCCATCTGGCGTGATTCACAGAACCTGCAGGGCACCATGATGACCTACACCGACAGCGTGCGGAAGCTTCTTGCTGCCATGCAGGAACCGCGCCAACCCCTCAACATGATTGTCCGTCGTTCGGCTATTCCCCGCCCGAAGGTCATCACCCTCCTGGCCCGGCTCATCCGTTTCAATGTAGCCCGTTGTGAGTATGCCGACCAGCAGTTCCTGTTCAGTCTCTAACCCTTGTTTTCTTTTTTCTGCCGAAACATTTGCTGCTTTCCCTAATTTGTTGTACCTTTGCACGCACACAACCAATATAAAGAACTAAAACTAAATGAAAGGACAGCAAAACGCCATGAGTCGCCGCGAGTTCATCAGGCGATTGGGCATGGGAGCCGGTTCGGCAATGGCACTGATGGCACTGGAGCCGCTGGAGTTGTTGGCAGGAGAAAAATCTCCTACCTCCACCCCTCCACCCATTCGTATGACCTACCGCGTTCAGCACGGTTCGGGCGAGCAGATATCGCTCTTAGGCTTCGGCATGATGCGTCTGCCTAACGACCAGGACGAGGTGAACCGCCTGGTCGACTATGCCATTGAGCATGGTGTGAACTACTTCGACACGGCACCCATCTATATGGATGGCGAGTCGGAGGTGCTCACGGGCAACGCCCTCTCCCGCCATCCCCGTGAGAAATTCTTTGTGGCCACGAAAATGTCGAACATGTGGGGCGACACCAGCTTGGAGAAAGCCAAGGAGATGTATCAAACGTCGATGCGCAAGCTGCGGGTAGACCATATTGACTACTATCTGCTCCACGGCATAGGAGGTGGAGGCATGGAGTCGTTCAACAGGCGTTTCATTGAAAATGGGTTGCTCGACTATCTCTTGAAGGAGCGTGAGGCCGGACGCATCAAGCATCTCGGATGGTCGTACCACGGCGACGTGCGTGTCTTTGACTGGCTGCTCGACCATCAGGACGAATACCATTGGGACTTCTGTCAGATTCAGATGAACTTCCTCGACTGGCGCCATGCCTCGCTGCGCAAAGGCCGTCGTGGTGGCGATGCTGATGCTGAGTATTTATATAATAAATGTGAGAAGGCAGGCGTACAGTGTGTCATCATGGAACCCCTGCGTGGCGGTTCCTTCGGACGCATGGCACAGGAACTCAGCGACCAGCTGAAGGCCGTCCGACCCGACGACAGCACGGCGCGATGGGCCTTCCGGTGGGTAGGCTCCTTCCCCAACATCCTCACCACACTGAGCGGCATGAACCGCATGGATCATCTGGAGGAAAACGTGCAGACGTTCTCACCGCTCGATCCCTGCACCGAGAAGGAGAATAAGCTGCTGGCAGAGATTGCCGATCAGATGGCAGGTTTCCCGACCATCCCCTGCACAACCTGTGCCTACTGCATGCCGTGTCCATACGGTGTCGACATTCCGGGCAACTTTGCCTACTACAACCAGGCAGTGACCGACCACGTCCTGCCCCTGCCCGATGCCACCGATGCCGACTATGCTGCGCGCAAGCAGCAGTTCATTGACGGCTACCGTCGTGCACTCCCCGACGAGAAGACGTGGGCATCGCAGTGTCAGGACTGCGAGGTGTGCCTCTCGAAGTGTCCGCAGCAGATACGCATACCCAACCAGATGGCGCGTATCGTGGAAACACTGAGGAGGAGATGAAAATAGACAATTAACAATATAAAACATACTGAACATGAAGAAATTTTTTACTGCTATGTTGGCACTGGCAACCGTAACGGCTGCAAGTGCTGCGACTATCGGTCTTACTGTGAATAGCAAACGCTGTCAGACCATCACAGGCTTCGGCGCAGCCTGCTGCGACGGTGCCATGTGCCCCTACGGAACCGACACCAATCCTGTGAAACTGCTCTTTGGCCCTACGTCGAAGATTGGACTGAACATTATGCGAATGGAGATTTCGCCCAATTTTGAGGGCGACATCCGAGTTCCCGAGTGGGGCAACTGGGACTCTCCCTACGACTGGCAGGGCTCGGTGCCTTCGGCAAAGATTGTGAAGCAGCGTGGTGGCATTGTCTTCGGCACCCCTTGGTCGCCTCCCGGTGAGTATAAGACCAATGGCACGGCCCAGGGCGGCAATGCCGAGGACCAGGGCTATCAGAAAGGCAAGCTGCGTACAGACTGCTACGAAAAGTTCTTCCCCTGGCTGAACACGTTCTTGGCGTACATGAAGTCGAAGGGTGTTGCCGTCGATGCCGTATCTATCCAGAACGAGCCCGACTGGTGGGTGAGCTACTCCGGCTGTCTCTATGACCCGCAGGACTTGGTCAACCTTGTCAAGGGCTATGCCCACTTGCTCGACCGCGAGACCTATCCCGGCTTGCGCCTTATCAGTGGCGAGAGCCTGGGCTTTACCCAGAACTTTACCGACCCGCTCATGAAAGACGAGACCTGCCGTAATCAGATCGACATCGTGGCAGGCCACCTCTACGGCCATGATCCTTTGGAAAGTGGAAATATGAAGAGCTCTGCCATCCTCCCCGCCAAGTATGGCAAGGAGGTGTGGATGACCGAACATTCCTGTACCGACAATATCGGTGAGCGCCTGCCCACCTGGCACGAGCAGCTGTATTTTGCTGAGGAGCTCAACGAGTGTTTGCAGGCTGGATGCACAGGCTACATCTACTGGTACATGCGTGCCCACTGGGCCTTCGTAAGTACTGGCGAGGCTAAATACGGTGCAGAAAACAAGACAAAGAATAAGCTGCTGCCTCGTGCCTATGTGCTGTCCCACTTTGCCAAGCACGTCACCGGCTCCACCCGATTGACAACTTCACGCGACAAGAGCTCAGGCAAAATAGGAGCTGCCGCAGAGTATTCGGCCTATATCAAGGGCGACTCGCTCATCGTCATGGCCATCGACACCACAAAGAATTCCCACGAACTCAAGCTCGTTCTGCCTGAGAAAGTGAGGAGCGGCATCCACGTGCTGTCCACCGGCAACGAGCTCGAGAACCTCTGTCAGGAGTCCCCCATCACCATCGACGAGCCTACCAACGAGCTCACTGTCAGCATGCCCGCACGCAGCCTGAACACCTATATCTTCACCATCGACAACAGCACCAACGCCATCGATGACAAGGAAGCTATAAGGAAAGATGCTCCGAAGGTCTACTATGACTTGCATGGACGTCGATTGCCCGCTCCTAAGGGCATCTGCATCGAGCGGTCGGCCGACGGAACGTCGCGCAAAATCTACGAAGACTGACCGTAACATGAAAAGACTGTCGGGGACGCACCCCACCACACTTACGAGGATAGCCTCTCTTTGTGCATTCATCTTCCTGGCTGCCAGCACCTTTGCTGCCGACAAGCTGAAAGAAGACTTCGAGACGGGACTACCCACTTCGGCATCGTCGACTGAAAACACCGTGACCCTTTCGTCAGGCACATGGCGCATCAAGAGCGTCTCTGGCAAGAAAGACAACAACAGCATGCGCGCCCTGTTCGGCACATCGGGAGCCTATCTTGTCACGCCAGTCCTCTGTCAGCCCGGGCGGGTGACGTTCAATCACCGCTCATCGGGAGCCGGCAAGAAAATCACTGTGGAGAAGAGCATTGATGGTGGCACCACCTGGGAAGAGCTGGGCGTGGCCACCACCAGCTCGGCCTCGACCTACGGCAGCAGCTCGTTCAAATGTTCTTCTGCCGAGGAAGATACCGAGGTGCTCATCCGATTCACGAGCAACAGCAGCTCCACCTATATAGATAATGTGGAGATCACCCTCAACAGTGTGGACGGTGGTTCTCCCGTCATCATCGAACCCGACGACCCTACCTATATCACCGAGGGTGTGCCCGTGCCCACAAAGCCGTTCCCCACGGCCTTGAAGACCGTCTACATCGCTCCTGACGGTAGCAATAATAACGACGGCACGATAGATCATCCCTGGGCCGACCTTCAGTATGCCATCAACAAGGCACAGCCAGGCACGCACATCGTCTGCCGTGGCGGTACCTACAGACCGACAAAGAACAGCGACGGCAAGTACACCATCCGCATCAAGACCTCGGGGACGGAAGAGAATCCCATCGTCATCCGCAGCTATGAGGACGAACGCCCCGTGTTCGACTTCGAGCAGCAGTTACGCGAACAGATGGTGGGCGACCGTGGCATCCTCATTACCGGCAACCACTGGTGGCTCTTCGGACTCCATATTACCCACGCGGCTGACAACGGCATCAAGCTCGAAGGCTCGTACAACCGCATAGAGCGCTGCGAGTTCTCCTACAACCTCGATACCGGACTGCAACTGGGCTTCGGACATAAGTTCAGCGACACCTTCCCCGGCGTCAGCGAGAACGACGGCACTTACTGCGCCTACAACGATGTCGTCGACTGCGACTCCCACCATAACTGTGACTACGACTCGAACTACGGAAGCGATGCCGACGGTTTCGCCTGCAAGATGCATAACGGACGGGGCAACCGTTTCATTCGCTGCCGTGCCTGGCACAACAGCGACGATGCGTGGGACCTCTACGAGACCGACTTCGATGTCATTCTGGCCGAGTGCTGGGCATGGGACTCGGGCAAGGCCGAGGACCATCTGTGGGTGAAGGACTATATCACGAAGAGCAGCTCTATGTCGTTCTCGGGCAACGGCAATGGCATCAAGCTGGGCGGTAACGGCACCGGTGGCTCGTCGCGAGGCATCCACTATGCCTACAACTGCATTGCCTTCAACTGTAACAATAGCAGTTCGGTGAAGGGCTTCGACTGTAACAGCCACAAGGGTGGTCATGTGCTCATAGGCTGTCTGGGCTTCGACAACAGCTACGACTTCATGTTTGAGAGCGGCGGCTCGGATGCCAACCGAAGTTCTACAACAACATCTGCTTAGGCAAGTAGGAGATATGCGTAGGCAGCGACGATTACAACGCCATCGCCACGCCCATGTCGAAGAACGGCTGGACGAGCCACTTAGTAACGGGAATAGGCCGCGATGATTTCCTCTCGCTCGACGAGGAGGAGGCCTTGAAGCCCCGCGATATCTATGGCGGACTGCCACGCAGGTTCGGTCGACTGGCAGCCGACAGCAAGATGGTCGATGCTGGCAGTGCGCAGTACGACATCCCTGAAACGCTCCTTGCCGACTTCCCTTTCTTGAGGCGTACCATTACGGGTACCGCTCGTGACCTCGGTCCCTACGAGCGTCCCGCTGCAACAGACCCAGGAGTTGATGCCATCGGTCATTCCTCATCCTACCAGAATCCATTACAGTCGGATATTCCTACTTACACGTACGACCTTCAGGGACGCCGACTGTCCGGTTCTCCGTCGTCAGCCACAAGGAAGGGACTCCTAATCGTGGTCAAGACCATGCCAGACGGTACCCGATGTGTCAAGAAAACCGTCAGATAGCGAGCGTACATCCTTCTTTTATTGGTGATGGATGTCGGAACTTCACGCAAACAGCCCCTGTCAGATGTTCAGACAGAGGCTGTTTGGCGCTCTAACAGGGGCTGTTTGACCTTGCAACAGGGGGCTGTTTGGCAGGCAAAGGAATACTCTTTGGCAGGCAAAGGAATACTGTTTGACAGGCAAAAGAATACTCTTTGACAGGCAAAAGAATACTCTTTGACAACGCGAAACAGTATTCCTGACGCGGTGAATCAATATGTTTTTAGTATGAAATGGGGGGGCACACTGGGGGCATACTTTTTTATATGGTGTGCCCCCCCGCAACCATTTGCATATCAGTCGGATAGGGCATAAGGGGGCGGGGGGCACACCTTTTTCTGTCCTCCGTATTATGTCACTGAATAAAATTCATTTCTCGTTTGCTATCATCCCGAACCCCATGCTGCCTTTCTCGCCAAGACCGCTCTCGTAGGCTATCTGCATGAGTTCTTCGGGAAGGTCAATCTTGAAATGTAAGCGATAGCCGCGTACACGAGTCTCATTAGGCGTACCAGCCTTGATACGGACGAGGGCGGACTTAGGAGGAACGCAGTTAGCAGTGTTTCGAGGATTGTTGTACAAAAAACTGCCTACAAAATTACATATTTCTTTTCAATTTCTTGGTGTTTTTGAAAAAAAAACTTACTTTTGCACTTGGATTAAAATACATCAAAACAATTAAGCGTATGGAAAAGAAACTTTACTTTTTATTTTCTGCTCTCATCTTCGGGTGGTGCAGCATGATGGCACAAGAGGTGAAATCGATGAAGCACGACTATGTCTATGATGACCAAAACTTCACCGAGGAGTACAGCCTGGCCTATGATGAACTGGGACGGGTGGTCTCAACCCACAGCTCGGCTAACGGTATAGATGGTTATGCCATGGATATTGCGTGGGACGATACGTATACCTATAATGGTAATACCATTGAGGGTGAGTCGGTGCAATATTATAACGGTTCGGCCGTAGGAACGTCCAGCTTCAGATACCAACTTAGTAACGGCCTGCTCGTAAGCATGCATCAGGAGCAGCAAAATGGCATGGGAGGCCTAATCAAGGTGGATGGTACTTTGGAATATGACAGCAATGGCAGGATGAAGAAGGATGCTACAACCAACTATTACGACGGGGAATCGGTGACAGACTATGGCTACTATACATGGACGGGCGCCAACCTTACTGGATACGAACTTGAAGAGGGCGGAAAGGTTACCCTGAAGACATCCAATACCTTTGGTAGCCAGTCAACAAACAGCCAGGTGCTGGGCCATCTGTTTGGTGGCGTCGTATCGACATACCCGATGTCGTTGGTGGGCTTGACTGTGGGGGCTTTCTTCTGGGCTGGCGTTCACTCGGAAAACCTGATGACGGAGCAGACGATAACAGGCGAGGACAAGAGTTCAGTGACCACCCGTTTCGAATATGATATGGATGGTAACGGTCTCGTCACGACTATTAGGGTGTTTGTCGGAGGACAGCAGACCGATACTTTTTATATTACATGGGGAGAGGGCGGTAGCAGCATCCGCGATATCGCTGCTCCTCGTTCCAGCTCACAGTGTTACTCGCTCACCGGTCAGGCTGTCAGCCAGCCTAAGAAAGGTTTCTATATTTGCAACGGCAGGAAGTATCTTGTGAAGGAGAGGTAAGAAAACCATATAAAAAAAGCTACCCGCGGGTAGCTTTTTTTATGGTACGTATAGGTCAACGCTAAGGTCAACGTTATCGCTTCGAGGTGACGTCGCGCTCGTACTGCTGGATGGCAGCGATGAACTCCTCGCCTACGGGCACGTTGTTCTTCAGGTTGAAGTAGTCGTAGACGGCACCGAACGGCATCGACTTAGCCTCTTCCATGAGGGCGAGGCGCTCAAAGAACTGGCCGTTGTCCTCGTATTCACGCAGCTTCTGCTTCGGCTCGAGGAGGGCCTGGAGGATGCACTTCTGCGTAGCGCGCGAACCTATAATATATGCACCGATGCGGTTGATGCTGGCATCGAAATAGTCGAGACCGACATGGGCGCGGTCGAGGGCGTCGGCACGCACAAGCTCCTTGAAGAGGTCGAGCGTCTGGTCGTTCATGATGGTCACGTGGTCGCTGTCCCAGCGTACGGGACGGCTGACGTGGAGCATGAGCTCGGGCACGTACATCAACAGGGTTGATACGAAGTCGCTGACGTTCTCGGTCTGCTCGTAGTGGCCGGTGTCGAGGGTGTAGATACACTTGCGGGTGGCGCAGTAGGCGGTGTAGAAGTCGTGGGAGCCCACGGTGTACGACTCCAGGCCGATGCCGAAGAGCTTGGCCTCGAAGCAGTTCTTCACCCAGTCGAGCTTCTCCTCCATGATCTCGTCGAGCGAGGCTGCAAGGATTTCGCGGTACTTCTTGCGCTGCACGGGGATGTCCTTCATACCGTCGTGCACCCAGATGTTCATGATACAGGGGTCGTTCTGTGCCTTACCCATGGCGTCGGCGATGTGGCGGCAGCGCTTGGTATGCTCGATCCAGAAGTCGCGGATGCCCTTGTCGGGGTTCGACAGCGAGAGGTCGCCGCTCTTGGGGTGGGAGAACGAGGTGCTGTTGAAGTCGAGCTTCATGTTGTTCTCCTTGGCCCAGTCAATCCAGCTCTGGAAATGCTCGACGCCGCACTGGTCGCGGTCGACGAACTTGCCGCCGAAGTCACCGTAGATCTCGTGGAGGTTCAGACGATGGTTGCCGCCGAGCAGCGTCTTCACGAACTCGATGTCCTGGCGCACCTCGTCGATGGTGCGGGCACGGCCGGGGTAGTTGCCGGTGGTCTGAATGCCGCCCGAGAGGGCCTCGTTGCGCTCGAAGCCGACGACATCGTCGGCCTGCCAGCAGTGCAGCGAGAGCTGCTGCTTCTGGAGTAGGTCTAATACTGCGTCGGTGTCAACACCAATGGCTGCGTAGCGCTCTTTCGCTACGGCATAAGCTTTCTCAATCAGTTCTGATTTCATTTGTTTTTGAATAAGAGATTAGTTGATAGTTCTTTGTTTCTGCAAAGGTATGAAATATTCTTTATTATAATAGGATTTACCATGTTTATTTTGAAATTATTAACAATTTGGGGTGAAAAAGAATTGGTAAAAAACGTTAATGGATATTGTGGCGTTTAGGTTTTTTTTGTAACTTTGCACCCAAAGTATGACGAAAATTACCAGTCCGTAAAGCAAATACGGTCGGTGATGTGATAAACGAGAATAAATAAACAAAAGATAAGTAATTAAAAATCAAGAGGTAATGAAACAAAAACTACTTCTCGTCCTCTCATTGCTCGGATTGGCAGTGACAGGAATTTGGGCTCAGTCTGTTGAAAGCGAGTCGCTTGATTTAAGGTACAGTAACTTTGACGATCCCACGCTGACATGTTATGGTACTTATTTTGACGTTGAATTGTTGGTTGGCGACCTTGACGGTTCAACATGTGACAACGATGGTATGACCGCACCTAACGGTATGAAGATTAAAGGTAAGGGCGGCAACAAGATCTACGATGTAGTTCTTGTCTGTACATACAACCCAGGATACGTGAATATGAATGACCTGTCTACAACTGCCGGTACGCTCTCTATCAAGCGTGAGTCTGGTAAGACCACCATATATATTATGGGCGTTGGCGGTCTCGACGAGGTGACTTTCGTAGACGTAAGCTCGAAGCCCCATTTCAAGGATGCTCAGATGAACTACTTTGTTCCCATCAACACCCGTCAAGACTTAGAGGATCTGGTAACCAACTATTCTGCAATGAACAAGGGAGTGTATCACACTCGTCAGTTCAAGGAGAATGTCGGTGCTACACTTTGCCTGCCCTTCGGTGTTGAGTCGTTCACCAGTGGAACCATCTATGAGTTCGGTGACATCAATTTTGACGAGGGTCTGAATGAGTGGGTGGCTACGATGAACGAGGTTGCTCAGTCGGGAACGCTGATCTCTGCTCCTCTTACCACTCCGGGCGTGCCCTATCTGTTCATGCCTTCAGAGACAGCCAGCGTAACATTCGTAGGCCGTATTGATGGTGTACCCGACGATGTAGCTGTATTCGACGGTGATATCGCATCAAAGCTGAGCACAGACTATGACTGGAAGATGACTGGTACCTTCCAGCGCATTGACTGGGATCCTACATCTGACCCTCTCTACGGTTTCGTCTCTGCCTATAAGGATGGCGTAGAAGTTGACTTCTCTGCCGAGACCGTTGAGGCCGGTCAGTTCGTGAAGACCGCAGCCGGAGCTTACTTCCCTGCTTACCGTGCATTCCTGGAGTATGGCGATTTCGCACCCAGCCGTGCTATGAAGGGTCAGAAGGGTTCTACTCCTTCACGTGTTATCGTTCGCCTGGTCAAGAAGAGCGACAGCGAATTGGATGGCGTAAAGACCGTGACGGCTACCGTTGCCAACGACGACAGTTGGTACGACCTGCAGGGTCGACGCTACAATGTCAAGCCCGCCAAGGCTGGCATCTACGTGAAGAATGGAAGCAAAATGATTGTGAAATAACAAAAAAGAAATATAGCTATGAAAAGGTACTATGTTAAGGCTGTTTTGAGAGCTGTAACCATGGAAACGGAGCAGCACCTGCTCTCCAGCAGCACTCCCGATGAAGAGTGGGGCGATGAGTTCGGCTACATTCAGGTTGACCAAAATGACAACATGAACAAGCTGGCTTAAGCCCGGCTACATACAAAGACTGACAGCGAGGTGCGGGCGAAAACTCCGCACCTCGTGTTTTTTGCAGCAACGGGAGCACTCGTACTGAGATTGCCGAAGGTACCAATGGCGGTCACCACACACGAGAAAATGAATAATGACTGATATTTATTACAAGATGTTTGCCTTGCTCAGGTTCTCCCTGGGCATAGACAAGGAGTTCGACTGCAGGCTTACTCCAGAGCAGTGGCAGTTGTTATACGCCGAGGCAGAGAGACAGGCTCTGAGAGGAGTGTTGTACGACGGCGTAAGCCGACTGACACAGCCTTCGGCAGCCCCACCCCTACAGCTGGCCATGAAGTGGGCACGCAACAGAGAGACGTTACGTGGGCTGAACGACTTGTTCAACCGCGAAGCGGCACGGCTGACACAGCTTTTCGAGGCACAAGGCCACCAAACAGCCATTCTCAAAGGGCAGGCCAACGCACGCCTGTATCCCGTTCCGGATAGCCGACAGCCGGGCGACATTGACATCTGGGTCGACGGTGGGCGGAAAGCTATAGAAGAGATGCTTGGAAAACTGGGCATGATGGAAGGTGCCGACACCACGCAGCTACACCACATCAATCTGCCCAAAAGCAAGATAGCAGTCCCCGTAGAAGTTCACAACCTGCCCTCACACGGTAATATCAACCGCCGTACCAATGCAAGGCTACAGGCATGGCTAAGGGAACTGCTCGGCAAGGATACGGTGATGTGTCCTGAGGGCTTTCGCTGTCCATCGCTGGTCTTTGCTTTGACCATGCAGCTGGCTCATATCAACCAGCATCTGCTTAACGAGGGAGTGGGTATGCGACAGGTCGTAGACTACTATATGCTGCTGCGTGCCGCTACGGTCGACGAGCGTCAGCAGGTGACAGCCAGATTGAAGCAGTTAGGACTGTACCATGTGTCGGAGGCGCTGATGTGGGTGCTTGCCGAGACCATGCACATGGAAACAGAGATGATGCTCACGCGTCCTCATCAACGCCGTGGGCAGTGGATGTTGAACCGCATTGTTGATGGTGGCAATTTAGGACAATTCGCTTTCTCGCAAGAGACAGGGCTATGGCAAACGTTTTTACAGCAGCGTCGCCACCATTGGGAACTGATGAGATTCAATCCCTCAGAGGGAATAGGCCTGCTCAGATTCGACATGGACCTGCTGTTTGACTTGCTTTCGACCATCCCCGAACGTATCAGGCGCCGGAAGCTGCGTCTTGATGGACACTATATAGAATGGTATAGGGAGTGGGAGAAACGACACAATCAAAACCTATAGAAGACTGATAATAAAGATTGAATACTGAATATGAGACTGAAAGACGGATTTGTAGTATATGATCTTTGTGGAACGAAGGTCGTTCTGGCACAAGGACTGGCAAACATAGACTTCGACAGAGTGTTGAGCCTTAGCGAATCGGCTGCATGGCTATGGGAGGAAGCCCGGCGCCAAGGCGACTTCACCGTGGAATCGCTTGCCAATGCCCTTTACGAAGAATACGAAATAACACCCTCCGATGCCTTGGCCGACGTAACTGAACTCGTGGCACAATGGCAACAGGAGGGCGTATGCGAATGAATAAGGGAAGAACACCCCGTTCTTCTTATTTACCGTTTTCTTTTCTGTTCACGACAGACAGGTATTTGTCGTAAGCGGCGTCCCACTGAGCTTTGTCAGCAGGCTCGTACTTTACCAGTTCAACAGAATTGGCGATGATGGTACGCATCTCCCAGATGTCTTTCACTAGGCGGGCTGCTTTAGCCTGCAACATGATGTTGCCAATGGCAGTACACTCTTGTGGACCAGCAAGAACGGTGGCACCAGTGGAGTTGGCAGTGAACTGGTTAAGGAACTTGTTCAGGCTACCTCCACCGATTATATGTAATACGGGGATAGCGGTAGCAAATTCTTCACTTTTCACTTTTCCTTTTTCACTTATAAACTCCTGCAGCCATTGGAATACCTGACGATAGCGCAGGGCGAGGGAGTCGAAGATGCAGCGGCAAATCTCGGCAGGCGTCTCAGGTACGGGCTGGCTGGTAGCGCGGCAGTAATCCTGAATGGCCTGAATCATGCTGGAAGGAGCAGCGAACACCTGGTCATCGGGATTGATGAGCGAGCGGAAGGGCTCGGCCTGCATAGCCTGTCCCTGTAGCTCGGGATGACTGAGCTTGCGCACTTCTTCGGGCCACTCTAATCGGCAGCGCTCGTAGAGCCACATGCCGCAGATGTTCTTCAAGAAGCGGGTAGTGCCCTCGATGCCACCCTCGTTGGTGAAGTTGCGCTCGTAGCTGAGGTCGCTGATGATGGCATCCTTCGTCTCGATACCCATCAATGACCACGTACCACTTGACAGGTAGGCGAAATGCTCGTCCTTGGCAGGCACGGCAGCAACGGCTGAACCTGTGTCGTGGCCTGCGACGGCAATTACGGGAATGGGGCCGAGGCCAGTGAGACGTTGCACCTCCTCGGTGAGTTGGCCGATGACCGTACCCGGCTGGACCATCGGGCCAAACTGTGAGCGCTTCAGGCCTATCGACTGCAGCAGGCGCTCGTCGAGCTCCTTGGTACGAGGGCCTAAGAGCTGTGAGGTCGACGCAATGGTATATTCGCAAACCTCTTTCCCCGTAAGCATCCACGACAGGGCATCGGGAACGAACAGTATCTTTGAGGCATTGCGGAAGGCTGAGTTCTGTTCGAGCTTCATGGCATAGAGTTGGAAAATCGAGTTGAAGTTCATGAACTGGATGCCGGTGATGTCGTAGACTTCCTTCTTCGAGATAACGTTCTTCAGGTAGTCGTCCATTGCATCGAAGGTAATGGGGTCTCTATACGCGCGCGGATTCCTTAATATAGCTCCGTCATCGCCGATGAGCACGAAGTCGACACCCCATGTGTCGATACCTATCGAAGTAATCTCCAAACCACGACGGGCCACTTCCTTCAGTCCGCGGATGATCTCGAAGTATAGGGCATGGATGTCCCAGTAGTAGTGGCCTCCCTGCTCAATGAGGTTGTTGGGGAAGCGAGTCACCTCTTCCAACTCAAACTTGTTGTTTTCGATGGTTCCGATGATGGTTCTGCCACTGGTAGCACCAAGGTCTACGGCAAAGAAGTATTTCTTGTTGTCCATTGATAGTTTTGTTTTAGTTTTGTTCAGTTGATAGCAATTGGTTGCAAAAGTACACAGAAAAGCGAGACTAAGGCATCATTATTTGATTTTTCGTCTCGCTTTTTTGACTGTAGGCCTTTATTGCGGGCACTCAGTCGGTTATTAGCGTGTAAGTGAGAATTTCAGGGAGAATCCGAAATCGCGTGTCGTTGTGGGATAGCTCGAAGCCGACAGCAGCGGTGTGTTGGTCTGCTGGTCGTAGTAGGCCGACAGTGTGAGCAGTCGGGAGATGGTATAGTCGGCCGAGAAGGAGATGCGAAGAGCCGAGTTGCCGCTCGATGCCGACGACACACGGGTGGCAATGTCTCGGGTGATGGCTGCCTGGTCGCGGAACGAGATGTCGAGTCGGGTGTTCAGGTCATGGTTCACGCCGCCCTTCTTTTGGTTGTTCACGTTGCTGTTCTTGCTTTCTTCCTGCTCGTCTTTCTTCCCCTTTCCCTTTTGGGCTCCTTTCACTTTCCGGCTGGTGTTGCCTGAGCCGAAAAGGTTGAAGTTGCTGATCTTGTAACCGAAGCCTATCACCCAGTCGTTAGAACGTGACTCGTTGATCTGCACGCTGGTCATGGAGAGGTTCAGTACGCGTGTAGTCTTGTATTCGGCCTTGACGGTGAGGTTGTTGTTGAGCGTCACGTCGAGTCCCAGTAACGGTGAGAAGGCCTCGTTGATGCTGACCGTGGAGATGTTGTACATAGATGATGGGGTGTAGCTGCCGTCGGCACCTTTCACGTAGCCAAGGTCACCTTTGTACTCGACCCAGGAACTGTAGCTTGCGTAAGATCCTACAGAGTAGACGCTCTTGTAGGAGTGGTTCAGGTTGACGGACTTGAAGTGGTCGCGTAGCCAGGGCAGCTTGCTGAGGCCCGCATAGCGGATCGTCCAGTTGGGCAGCAGACGCGTGATGAGTGGGAAAATGTCGAGCGAACCGCCACCACTTGATGTATAGGCATCGAGGAATGCCGGAATGAGCACGTCGGCACTATAGGCATCGACAGGATTGGCATTGCTGACCACACCACGCTCCTCGCCTGAAGATGGGTACTGGGATTGTACGCGGTCGCGATAGGAAGAGATGTTGTTGCAGAAACGGTCGAAGGAGCTTGACCAGTAGCCGTTGCTGGCATCGCCAATGCCTTCGAGGGCACTGCGCAGGGAGAGGGTGGTCATATTGAACGAGCCGCTGAATGTGGTGGGTGTACCTGCATACATGAACTGGATGCTCTTGGCACGGGTATCAGTACGTGTGGCAGAGAGGTCGATCTTCAGGTCACGTACCGGCTCAAGGGTGGCTCGCAACTGCAAGTCTTCGGTCTTTGAGGTATTGGCTGGTGTCGCAACAGAGTCGTTGCAGAGTAGCCAATTGTTGTCGAGCGCTTTCTGGATATAGTTGTCACCAGTAAAGCCGAAGGCAAAGTCGAGACCTGGCGAGAGTACGCTACCGGTGCGTTGTCCGAAGGCATCGCCCACGTTGGGGATAAAGCCTGGTAGCTGCATGGAGTACTGGTTGCGGTAGGAGAGGTTGACCGTGCGCACCATCATCAACAGACGTGCTGCCTGCTGGGTGGGGTTATACCACCACAGTTCTTCGAGCGGCTTCTTGGGTACGACGCTGATCTTGATGTCGAGAGGTGACAGTTGTGAGGCAAGAGAAGATTTCTTGTCTTTATCCTTTGAAAGTGTGTCGGCAATAGCCTTCAGCGAATCGGGAGTCTCTGGCTCCTTACCTTTTTCCTCAGGCTTTTTTCCTTTTGCCTCTGATTTCTTACTGCTTTCTTCAGAAAGACGTTTCCACTCACTCTTGGGTATCCATACCTGTATCTTGTTATCGTCGGTGGCCTTCCATTTCAGTTCTACAGGCTTGCCGTTTTTGGTCTTAGCCGTAACGTTGAGACGACGCGACTTCTTACCGTGCTGCACGGTGAAAACAGAGTCGGGTAGCAGCTTCATCTCGCGCTGATAGGTATTCTTGTTCTTCGGAAGGGCTTTCTGTTCGGCAGCATCGTCCTTCTTGGCATCTTTGTCGTCCTTAGCGTCTTTTCCGTCCTTGGCATCCTTCCCGTCCTTGGCATCCTTCCCTTTTTCAGGACGTTTGACTTCAGCTTTTTTCTTTGCTTGAGGCTGTTTCTTGAATCGGTCGTTCACCTTCTTCAGGAATGGAATGTGGTTGTAAAGGGTTTCCATGTTCAGCGACCCGTTGATGGTGAGGTTACGGCTGTTACGTATGGTGTTGCCTAACGAGGTGCCATCGTCGAGCTCGGTACCACGCTGCCACGCATAAGTGGCATTGTAGCTGGCATCGCTCTTCATCCAGTCGAGGATGGGCAGCTTGTCGAGCGGCAGCTGGTAGCTGGCAGTGAAGGTCTGTTGGTAGTCGAGGGGCACACCGAGGTCCTTGATGCTCCTCCATACGGAGTCCTTCCAAGCGGTATATCGGTCGGGATAGAGATCCTTGTTCACTGGAGTATATGGCTCTTCGATTTCGGCATGTGTAGCCGACTGGAAGTTCATGTGGAGGTTCTTCGTGAGGTCCCATCGTAACGAGAAGTCACGGTTCCAGAGGAACTGCTCGCTGAACGTGAGTGGCAGGTTGGGATTCTCAGTGTTTTCAAGGTCACGTTCCTGTAGCTCTGAGTAGTTACGTCTCAGTTCGGAGTTGAACGAGATGCTCTGCGGCAGGTAGTTCAGACCCAGAGCCTTGGGGAAGTTGTTCCACTTCGACTTGCCTTTGAGGTTCTTGAATGGTTCCCATGCCTTGTAGACAGGCGAATAGGTGTAGTTGAGCGCTCCGCGCCACTCGTCGTCCGTATTCCATACGGTGGTCTCGCCCGATGTGTAGTTATGTCTGTGACTATAGCTTAGGGAGAAGTTTGCCGGGTCGTAGGGCATAGGATGCTTCTTATTCTTGATGCCAACGCGGGCATTGGAGATGGAGAAGTTGCGCGAGATGTTCTTCGTCACCGCAATCGACTCGATGGAGTCGCGCTCATGGCTCGATGCTGCTTCAAGGGCATCGTCAAGCCGCATGTCGGTGTCGAGCGGGTTGTATTTCGGGCTGACGGTCTGCTTGGTGTAGGAATAGTAGAGCGGCATCTCGACCTTGGCCTTGTCGGGGAAGAGTTTGCCTAACTCTACGTTGGCCGTGATGCTGTAGGACTTCTCGGTGTCGGTAGACCGCTGCATAATGCTCTCCTCAAGACCGCCGAAGCCGTCGGTGACATAGCGTCCGGTGAGGTTCAGACTGCCGAAGTCGCTCATTTGCACAGCCATCGTACCGCTGGCAGCCCAGCCACCCTCGTTGTTCGATTCCTTCAGACGCAGTTCGTTGACCCATACCTCTCCCGATTTCGGTGAGTTTGTCAGGTTGCGCACACCGATGATCATGGTCTTCACCTCGCCCAACGACGGGTTACCCACGATGGTGATGCGGTTGCCGGGACTGTTAGGATCGTAGTCGCTGTAGGCCTGCGTGAAGGAGGCAAGTCCTTCGGTGCGTGCTTTGTTGCGCGCCTTCTTCAGCTGGGTGAAGATGCTCATGTCAATGTCGAGCATGTTCTCCTGCGGCCATACCAACGGACGGTCGGTGGGAACGTTCCAGCGATAATGCCCCTCGGGCGTTAGCTTCAGGGGAATGAGGTATTCGTAGTAGTTGTTCTTGTAGTCGGAACCCAAGCGGATGAACACGGCCAGCTGGTTGTCCTGCAGCTGCGTGGTGTTGGGCGAGAGTGCGTTGGCGTGGACAAACATCTGCAGCCGCTTGTACTGGCGCAGGTCCTGGTTGGTGTTCTTATAGACGGCCTTCGACTCGTTCTGGCTCAGGTCTTTCACCATCATACATAGGGCTTGCTCGTTGTTCTCGACGAGTTGCGGCTGTCCAGGGTCTGTGGCTCGTGAGATGCCTGGCGGCAGGACGTAGGCCACAGGCTGTCGGTCGGTGTTCTCTTCGATGTTCACCGCACTGATGTCCATCCTTCCCGTTTCGGCACCTGTAGCCGTCTGCAGGCTCTGCTTGTACTGTCGCCACTCGCCGCGCACAAGGTCGAGCGAACCGAAGCGCAGTACGATAGGCTTGCTGAAGCCGGTAAGGAACATTCGCATGAAGCGGATGGAAGTGAAGTCGTTGATAGAGCCTTCCTTTTTCGTGTACTTCACCAGCGGGATGCGGTACTGGTACCAGCGCACCGTCATAGAGTCGCCGTTGCGCAACTTGGCATTGTAGTCGCGGTGGTCTACGATGTATGAGTCGTCGCCCTTAGTACCGTGGTTGTAGGCTTGCAGTTCGTCATCGCTGATGCGTATGCGGTACTGGAAGTAGCGGTTGTACTCGTTGAGCGTGAAGTCCTGGTTGATATCCTCCACGTCGGGCGTGGTCTTATAAGAAGTGTCGTAGCTCTCAGGACTCTCGTCGGAAGCGGGCGAGTTGCCCTGCGGGTTGTTGATGCGCTTGTATCGGTCCATGATCGACTTGCGCTCGTCATCGAAGTCGCTGCCACGGTAGTAGTGGTAGTCGTCGCCTGCAGGATCGTTGTGCCATGCCTGGCGCAGACTGTCGTTGGTCACGATGCCGTCGATGGTCGTAAGCCAGTCATTATAGGCACCGTATGTGCGCTCTTCTTCATCGGTCAGTCCGTTGTAGCCTACGTCTTGCAGCTGGCGCGAGCCGCTGGTTGTGGCAAAGGCGTAGGTTTGGGTAGCCTGTACGGGAATCTTTCCCCACTGTGTGGTGTTGAAGTTCTGTGTACCGTCGACAGGCATGCCGCTCTCGTAGAACTTCTTGCCGTCGCGCAGCACGTCCTCTGAGATTTCACCCAGATTCAGGTACAGTTCACCTGAGTATTGTGAAGCCGTACCCTCACGACGGGTGTAGATAAAAGGATCGAGGAGCCAGAACTCTACGTATTCGATGTTGGCCTGCTCGAAGTCGGTAGTTTCCAAGCGTCGCATCATGCCGCCCCATTTCTGTTCGGGCTGTTGCAGGGTACCGTCGGCATTGATTTTTGTAGTCAGGTTATACGGTCCGCGTTCCTGCGGATAGTAGGCCAGGTTCAAGATGGATAGGGTAGAGGTGGCTCCACTGTAGGTCGACTGGTCGCGGTTGGGATAGAGTTCCTTGACGTATACCTCGCGTACATAGTGGTTCGACAGTTGTTCCAGGTCGCTCTTGATATGGCTGGGCGTCAACGATGACGAGCGGCGTGTGAAGATGGGGTCGACGTTGTACCAAGCCAGCAGTGCACGGTCGTAACCGCTTGCTACGGTCTCTTTGTCATTATAGTTGGCAAACATGGCGGGAACACTCGACAGCACCCAGGCATGAGGCTCGCTCACGTCGAGTTTGTTCTCAGTGTTCTCGAAGTCATCCAGATAGGAGGCATTGTCCTGCGTGCCGTTGGCCGTGCCAGCTATCAGATGGGCAAATTCGCCCTTGAACTGAATCTGTGATGGCTGCGTGAGATGGAGCAGAGGCAGCTTGTCGAGCATGTTGGTGAGCCACTGCGACTCCTGCTTCCAGTTCATGCTCAGGCCCCAAAGGGTGTTGCTCAGTGGCTCTTCGCCCATTGTTACTTTCGAAATCAAGGGCTGTTCGTGCAGGTGCATCACCGTTCCACCGAGTGAGAAGTTCTTGTTGAAGTCATAATCCCAGTTCACACCGAACATGGTCTTTCGCTGCATGGCATAGTCGGTGTTCGACTCAAGCGAGACATTGACGTTTGTTCCTGCGTCGATGATGCTCTGGTTCAGGATGGTCACCTCGCCTGCAGAGTAGTCGACCGAATAGTCGGAGCCTTCTTGCAGGGTGACTCCACCTGCAGTAACGACTACCGAGCCTTGCGGCACGTTATAGGCACCGAGCGAGATAACATTGGCCGAGTGGCCCTTGAACTGTCCCGTAAGCAGGAACTTGTCTTTCTCGGCAATCTGCTTGGCAATGGTCTGCGTCGAGTCATAGAGCTCGTCGAAGCAGTATCTGTCGGCTACGGCACCCATGCCTTGTTGGGTCAGGTAGTTGCGCAGGTAGTCGCCGAATGGTTCAGCCGACGGCAGGAAAATACGTCCGTTGTCGATGGTGTAGCCCTGCACGAAGTCGAACTGTCCGTTGGGATTTGGCTTCATGTTGTTGTCTAAGCGGTCCAGTCCCATGACTTTCAGCAGGGTGGTCTGCTTCAGCTTCTCCTCGGGCAGGTAGCTCAGATAGGTACCAGTGGTATCGCTTTGATATTTGATGTCGAGCTTGAATTTCTCTTTCTCGACGCTCGATGCCAGATAGTAGACGTTCTTCATCATCAGGTTCCAGTTTCCCTGTTGCGGGTTGTTGCTGGTGTTTTTCAGCGATTTCACGAAGATGGTCTTGTCGGTCTGTGTCAAGTCGGTCGAGAACTCACCCACCTGGTAGGTCTGGCCACCATAGGTGTATTCAAAGGCCACAGCGAGCACTTGGTCAGTCTGCAGTCCCGTTTTCAGTGAAACATAGCCCAAGGCTGTGTTTACCGTGTATTCGCTCGATGTGAGCAGACGTGCTCCGGAAAGTTGTTCGTAGTCTACACCGCCAATAATCTGGCTGAATCCTTCCAGCTTCGTGGCAATGAGGTCAGCGTTGCGCTCGTCGTTGCCGATGGTGTTGATGAGGGTGGGGTAGAGGTCGTTTGCCTGGTTCGAAGGTACGTTCATTCCCGTGCTGTTCCATTGCGGATTGCTGATGACGCTGTTTTCGCCCAGGTCTGTGAAGGCAACGATGTTACGGGTGTTGGTGGTCGTACCAGTCTTGTTCGTCACCCAGATTTCCACACGGTTGATTTTTATGCCTGTGGTAAGGTTTGGCAGCGAGCGCATGGCACGGTCGTAGTTCTGTCGGAAATAGTGAGAGAGGAAGAAATGTCGGTTCTCCTCGTATGCAGCCACATCGATTTCGAAGGGAGTTGTTTGCGTACCACCTTTCGACGATACGCTCTTTGAGGTGGTGTTCTTCTGCGAGACGACAGTCTGTAACTTCAGTTTGCCAAACTGCATGTCGGTACGAATACCGAAGAGTTGTGAGGCTCCGTGAACGAGCGAGTTGTTCGATGGGAACGATACATTGCCGGCTTCGACAAGTTTGATGATTTCGTCTTCCTTACCGTCATACTTCAGCTTCAGGTTCTTTGTGTCGAAGTCGAAGGTGGCGTCGGTGTTGTAGTTCAGGTTCATGTTTACCTTGTCGCCCACCTTTCCGTTGAGGCTCAAGTTGATCTTCTCGTCGAAGTCGAAGGCGGTGGTCTTACGGTTACGTATGGGCAGCGACGGATTATCGATGTTTTTCAGTGTGACGCCTACTTTCAGCTCGGCTGTTCCCTGTGTTTTGATGCGCACGCCGCCAGGGCCGAAGATCTTCTCAGCCGGACCCAGGTCGAAGTGCATGTCGGAGAAGTCGAACTTCTCTTTGCCCTTGGCTGCGGCATTCTCGGCATCCTTTGTGCGGAAGTACATCTGGCGCATGCGCCGCTCGCTCCATCGCAGGTATTCCTGTGGTGTCATCAGCACGGGTGTGTTCACGTATCGGTCGCCAATCTTCGTACCTATATAATATACGTTGAGCGAGTCGTCGTATTCAGCCTGCTGTTTCAGGTTTTCGGGCATCTTCAGGTCGGTGGCACTGGAGTCCAGGTCGCTGTTGTCGAGCGGTGCTGTGCGTTGTATGCGCCAACGGGAGTGTACCAGCGAGTCAGGCACATCATCCTCGGCAGCCTTGATAGCCTTTGGTTGGGCCTTTACTTGATCTGAGGTTTGAGGTTTGAGATTTGAGGTTTGAGATTTGGGATTTGAGATTTGCTGATTAGTCTGGGCGACAGCGACCAGACAAACGCAGCACATCATGAGTATCATCAATAGTTTCCTCATAAATCTCAAATCTCAAACCTCAAATCTCAAATCTCAAACCTCAAACCTCAAATCACTTAATCTGCTTCAGTGCCAGCTTCACCACTTGCTCCACGGGCAGGTCGGGCTGTTCTTGCAGTATCTGTACGACAACCTTCTGCGACGGTGCGGGTGCAAAGCCCAGCATGGTCAGTGCCGAGACGGCCTCGTCTTTCACCGCATTGTTCACCGGTGCCTGTACCAATCCTCCGGCAGGTATCTCTTCGGCAATGCCCAAGGCTACAATCTTGTCACGCAAATCCACGATAACGCGCTGTGCCGTCATCTTGCCGATACCCTTGATGCCCTTGATTACGCGCTCATTGCCTGTAGAGATGGCTGCACAAAGCTCACTGACGCTCATTGACGAAAGCATCATGCGAGCAGTGTTTGCACCTACTCCCGATACCGAGATGAGCAGTTCAAACATCTCGCGTTCCTTTTTATTATAAAAGCCATATAGCTGATGGGCATCTTCGCGAATGGCTTCATAGACGTACAGCTTTACCTCTTTCTTACCCTGCAAGGCACTGTAAGTGTTGAGCGATATGCTCAGCCCGTAACCCACGCCAGCGGCTTCAACCGTAGCGAGAGCAGGCGACAGCTCGGTAAGCTCGCCCTTGATGTATTCTATCATGCGTTCTTTTTTTGTATATATACGTTTCAATAACGCGTCTATTTGCGTTTTATTGCAATGTCAGCAAAAAATAAACGCAGGAAAGCCGTTTCTGCTTTCCCGCGTCTTGTGTCATTCCTATTTCCTGCCGCTACGAACGAGAGGCCTTTGCTTTCCTTTGTTTTAATTACTTCACCAGATTTCCCAGGATGTCGCGTGTCAGTTCCTTGGTGATAGTGCGCGTGGCGGCACTCGTGGCATTCTTCACTACCTTCTCCTTGGCCGATGTGCGCGACTTCGACTCCTTACCGCTTACCTTGTTCGAGACCCAGGTGCCAAGGATGGTGGCCAGCGTCGTGGTAACGGCAGTCATCACGGCCTTCAGTACCTTGCTCATCAGTCCGGGCTTTTTCTTTTCTTCCTTTTCGGCCTTCGTAGCTTTTTCAGGCTTCTCGGGCTGATCCTGCTCAGCAGGTAGGGACTCAGCCTCTTTCATCAGTATCTCATAGGCGCTCTCACGGTCTATGGGCGTATCGTACTTGCCATAGATGCGGCTCTGCTTGATGATGTCGAGGCGCTGACCTTCGGTCACGGCACCTATCTGGGATAATGGGAACAGGATTTTGGCTCGCTCTACAATGCCTGGGGCACCTTTCTCATCGAGGAAGCTTACAAGTGCCTCGCCGGTTTCCAAGTTCATGATAGCCTCGTCGGTCTTGAAAGCAGGATTAGCGCGGAACGTGTCGGCAGCGGTCTTCACGGCCTTCTGGTCCTTCGGCGTATAGGCACGCAGGGCATGCTGCACGCGGTTGCCCAACTGTCCGAGGATGTTCTCGGGAATATCGGTGGGACTCTGGGTGATGAAGTATATGCCTACACCTTTCGAGCGGATGAGTCGGATGACCTGTTCAATTTTGTCGAGCAGAGCCTTCGAGGTGCCGTCGAAGAGCATGTGGGCCTCGTCGAAGAAGAACACTAGTTTGGGCAACGGTAGATCGCCCACCTCGGGCAGTGTGCTGTAGAGCTCGGAGAGCAGCCAGAGCAGGAACGTGGAATAGAGTTTCGGCTGCATCATCAGCTTGTCGGCAGCCAGTACGCTCATCACACCCTTGCCCTGTTCGGTCTGCAGGAGGTCGTAGATGTCGAAGGCCGGTTCGCCGAAGAACTTGTCGGCACCCTGCGCCTCTAACTGGAGCAGTGCGCGCTGTATAGCTCCTACAGATGCAGTCGAGATGTTACCGTATTTAGTAGTATAGTCCTTGGCGTTCTTCGACACCCAGTCGAGCATCGAGCGCAGGTCCTTCAGGTCAAGTATCATGAGCCCGCGTTCGTCAGCTATGCGGAATACAATGTTCAGCACACCATCCTGTGTCTCGTTCAGCTGTAGCAATCGGCTGAGCAGCTGAGGTCCCATCTGCGAGACGGTGGCGCGCATGGGGTGTCCCTGCTCGCCGAAGACGTCGTAGAAACGCACGGGGCAGGCCTGGAATTCGGGATTCTCAATGCCAAACTCAGGCATTCGCTTCTCAATGAAACCACTCAGTCGTCCCACTTGTGAGATGCCGCTCAGGTCGCCCTTCATGTCAGCCATGAAGCAGGGCACTCCTGCTTGACAAAACGTCTCGGCCATCACCTGTAGGGTCACGGTCTTGCCCGTACCCGTGGCACCGGCAATGAGTCCGTGGCGGTTGGCCATCTTTCCCGTAATCGACAATGCCCCGTTTTCGCAGTGGGCAATGTACAGTCCTCTTTCCTTCTCGTACATAATGACTATTTTGTTATTGATAAAAACTGTCTGCAAAAATAAGAAAAAAACTGTTTACTGCCAAGGAATAATGAGGAAGAAGTGAAAAGTTGTGTGTTAATTTTTGTAGAGGCAGGGCATTTTCTTTATCATCACGACCATAGTTCAGTAAAAAAATACTACCTTTGCAGCAGTTTTAACGTTAAAAATACAATTTAAATGAAACAGTACCGTCTCGTGGACAACGTAGTCGGGTGGCTGACTTTTCTGATTGCAGCCTTCGTCTACTGTTCCACTATTGAGCCGACAGCCTCTTTTTGGGACTGTCCGGAGTTTATCACCACGGGCTACAGGCTCGAAGTCGGCCATCCGCCTGGTGCGCCCTTCTTCATGCTGACGGCCAATCTTTTCTCACAGTTTGCCAGCGATGCCACACAGGTGGCTTATATGGTCAATATGATGAGTGCCCTCCTTTCGGCAACATGTATCCTGTTCCTGTTCTGGAGTATTACCCATCTGGTTCGCAGACTGTTGATTGACAACTGGTCGGAACTCTCGCTGTCGAAGATGATAGCCATCGAAGCCAGCGGATTAGTGGGTGCACTGATCTATACCTTCAGCGACACGTTCTGGTTCTCGGCTGTCGAGGGTGAAGTGTATGCCTACTCATCTGCTTTCACTGCCGTGGTGTTCTGGCTTATCTTGAAGTGGGAAGACCATGCCGACGAGCCTCACAGCGACCGCTGGTTAGTGCTCATCATGTACATGACGGGCCTGAGTATCGGCGTCCACCTGCTCAACCTGCTTTGTCTTCCTGCTATTGTGCTCGTTTGGTACTACAAGCGATTCCCCAATGCCAATGCCAAGGGCTCGCTCATTGCACTCTGCGTGTCGTTTGCACTGGTAGCCTTGGTGCTCTACGGTGTAGTGCCCGGTATTATTACAGTGGGCGGATGGTTTGAGCTGTTCTTCGTGAACACCTTAGGATGTCCCTTCAACACGGGCGAGTACATCTATATTATCCTGCTTATTGCCTCGGTTATCTGGGCTATCTACGAGACTCAGACCGGTGGTTCTGAGAGACGTCAGAACATATCCTTCCTTCTTTCAGTGGGCATGTTGGGTGTTCCGTTCTATGGCTACGGATGGAGTGCTGCCATCATCGGTGTGGTGGTGCTGGCCTTGCTGTGGTTCGTGTTGAACAGGAAGTATCAGAAACTGCCCTTGGTGTCGGCCCGACTGAAGAATACGATGCTTCTGTGCATGTTGATGCTGATGATCGGCTACTCGACATACGCCGTCATCGTGATTCGTTCGAGTGCCAACCCGCCCATGGACCAGAACTCGCCCGAGGACATTTTTACGCTCGGTGACTATCTGAGCCGCGACCAGTACGGTTCGCGTCCGTTGTTCTACGGTCAGGCATATACCTCGCAGGTGAAGCTTGAAACTGAGGGACGCTACTGTCGTCCTGTGCAGAGCACTGGCAAACCCGTGTGGCAGCGTAAGGAGAAGGCCTCGGCCGATGAGAAGGACTCTTACTTCGTGGTACGTACGAAGGACGAGTACGTCTATGCCCAGAACATGCTGTTCCCCCGTATCTGGAGTAGCAGCCACGCCCAGGCCTATGAGAGCTGGATGGGTGGCAGCATCGACGGCACCGAGGTGCCCTTCGACCGCTGCGGCGAATCGATGATGGTGAAGGTGCCTTCGCAGATTGAGAACTTGAAGTTCTTCTTCTCATACCAGTGTAACTGGATGTACTGGCGTTATTTCATGTGGAACTTCGCTGGTCGTCAGAACGACATCCAGAGTCATGGCGAGCTGGAACACGGCAACTGGATAACCGGCATCCCGTTTATCGACAATGCCCGTTTGGGCGACCAGAGCACATTGCCCGATGACCTGAAAGAGAACAAGGGTCATAATGTGTTCTACTGTCTGCCCCTGTTGTTGGGACTCATCGGACTGTTCTGGCAGTCATTGGGACGCGGCCAGAAGGGTATCAAGCAGTTCTGGGTGGTGTTCTTCCTGTTCTTCATGACAGGCCTGGCCATTGTGGTCTACCTGAACCAGACCCCGTTGCAGCCTCGTGAGCGTGACTATGCCTATGCAGGTTCGTTCTATGCCTTTGCCATCTGGTGCGGCATGGGCGTTGCTGCCCTGTGCGACCTGTTGACGAGAAAGATGAAGAAGCAGCCTGTAGCACTTGTAGGCCTTGTAGGTCTTGCATGTCTTCTGGTGCCCCTGCAGATGGCTTCGCAGACATGGGACGACCACGACCGCTCCGGCCGTTACACCTGCCGTGACTTCGGTCAGAACTATCTCATGTCGCTACAGCAGGAGGGCAATCCCATCATCTTCACCAACGGTGACAATGATACCTTCCCCCTGTGGTACAACCAGGATACCGAAGGTGTGCGCACTGATGCACGCGTGTGTAACCTGTCGTACCTGCAGACCGACTGGTATATCGACCAGATGGTGCGTCCTGCCTACGACTCTCCTTCGTTGCCTATCACGTGGAAGCGAATAGAATACTGTGCCGGTACGAACGAGTACGTACAGGTAGACCCGAGGCTGAAGAATGAGGTACTTGCCATGTATCGCGACATGCCGGAGGCTGCTGTTGAGCAGTTTGGCGAAGAACCCTTCGAGCTGACGAACATCCTGAACCGATGGGTGCGTTCGACCAATCCCGACCTGCACGTCATACCTACCGATACCGTCTACATGACCATCGACAAGGAGGCCGTCAAGAAGAGCGGCATGATGTTGCAGGGTGATTCGATTCCCGACCGCATGGTTATCTCGCTCAAGGGCAAGGGTGCCTTGTACAAAGGCGACCTGATGATGCTTGAGATGATTGCCCATGCCAACTGGACGCGCCCCATCTACGTAGCTACCACCGTGGGTCAGGAGAACTATATGAACCTGGGCGACAACTTCGTGCAGGAGGGCCTGGCCAACCGTATCACGCCGTTCACGACGAACGTGGGCGGTCAGCCGCTCGACGGCATGAAGAACTTCGACACGGAGAAGACCTACGACAACGTGATGAACCGCTTCAAGTTCGGCAACGTGAAGCAGCCAGGCATTTATCTCGACGAGACTGTTATGCGCATGTGCTTCACCCATCGTCGCCTGCTCTCACAGTTGGCTATGAACCTGGCACAGGAAGACCAGCCCGAAAAGGCTGCCAAAGTGCTGGCACTCTGCGAGAAGGAACTGCCCGCTACCAATGTGCCTCACGACTTCCAGAGCGGTTCGCTCGACATGGCACGCACCTACGCCTCCATCGGCAACGATGCGAAAGCCAAGGAGGTGATTGCCAATCTGTGGAAGAAGTCGAGCCAGTACCTGAACTACTACTGTTCGCTCAGCCCCTCGCGCTTTGCCGGCTGCCAGCGTGACTGTCTGCTCCATGCCTATATTCTGGAGCATCTGGCCCACTTGGCTTCACAGGTCGACGAGAAACTGGGTGAGGAATATGAAAAGAAACTCGAAGTTGCTCTCAATGCCTATCAGGCAAAGGGTGGCGACCTGGGGTATTGATGATCGATAATTGGAAATAACCATTGATTATTGAACAACCCGCAGTTTATCTGCGATGGCTTTATCCAAGGGCTCTTTGGAGAATGGACCGTCAAGAACGCGCTGTCTATCTGACGTTCGACGACGGGCCCATTCCCGAGTCTACGCCATTCATCCTGCAGACCCTGCGAGAGTTCAGTATCAAAGCCACTTTTTTCATGGTGGGCGACAATGTGCGGAAGTATCCCGAATTGTATCGGCAAATTGTCGACGAAGGCCATCAGGTGGGCAATCACACTCATAACCACATCAGCGGTTTCCGTCATTCGCTTCACGACTATGCCTACAACGTAGAGAAGGCCAATGCCTACATACACAGCCACTTGTTCCGTCCACCACATGGGTGGATGCGTACGGTGCAGTATGCGTGGCTCAGCCGTAAGTATAAAGTGGTGATGTGGGATCTCGTTACCCGAGACTACTCGAAGTGGATGACTGCACAGGACATTTTCGACAATGTTTGCCGCTATGCCCGTAACGGCTCCATCATTACTTTCCATGATTCGCTCAAGGCCATCGACAAGCTGAGGTGGGCCTTGCCCGAAAGTCTGAAATGGCTGAAAAGCCAAGGCTACGAGTTCCGCATCTTTGAGTAGTAAGTACTCCAAGCATTTACAATCAGCCCCTGTTTCGCTTGCAAACAGGGGCTGTTTTGATATCCTAACGGATTTTTTTTTACGAATTGTTTTGCTTCTTTACATTTTTTATGTATCTTTGCAATCGTGAATATTACTTACAGAATGAAACAAACGCTTCATAAGATAACTCTTTTGGCTTTAGTCGCATCTTTGATGCTGCCTGTACGCCTGTCGGCGCAGCTCGAAAGACACACTCGAGAATACACCAAGGAACATCCCATGGTCTATGAGGATGCGTGGAATCTATGGCCATACTGCTATTTGAACGAGCATGGCGAACCTGAGGGCTACAACGTCGATTTGGTGAAGATGCTGTGCGAGGAGATGGATATTCCCTATGTCATCAAGCTGACTTCCACAAGAAGAGCCTTGAGCGACCTGAAGGAAGGCCGGTCAGACCTGATGCTCGGCCTTGACAACCGCTACGAGCAGACCAACCTGATGTGCGGTAATACCATCGTCCAGCTGTTTACTCACAGCGTAGTGCATCCCAAGGGGCAAAAGGAGTATGTGAAGACGATTGAGGATTTGTCACGTCAGAAAGCCATTGTCCATAAGGGCAGCTTCTGTCATCATCTGATGGATACCAACGGTTGGGGCGGTAATGCCATTGCCCAGAACGATATGAAGGCTGCCATCAAGAACCTTAGCTCGGTAGGTAAGGGACAGATTGTCTGGAACACGATGTCGCTGAAATGGTTGATGCGCAAATACCAGACTGATAATCTGGAGATAACCTCGGTCAACATGCCTCATGGAACCTACAAGTTCATGTCGCTCGATACGGTACTGCTCGCCCGTATCGATGAGGCCTACAAGGACCTGAGCGTAAAGAGCCAGCATTTCGAGGCTCTGCAGAACCGCTGGTTCTATCCCGACCACCAAGAGTCGGGCATCCCTATCTGGGTGTGGAACGTGACGGTGGTGATTGCTCTCCTGGCACTTGTGCTGTTGTTCTTCAACCTAATGTATCGCTACAGAGAGCGTAAGATGATGTCGATTGTCTTGCAGGACACCAACCGCCTGTCGCATATCCTGAAGCAGAGCCACATGTCGATATGGACCTATGACATAGTAAACCGCATGTTTATCTGGATGGATGTTGAGCAGCGTACGGAGAACAGGATTACACCGTTAGAGATGGGTGACTTCTTCAGTCATGCCGACTTCGTGAGTCTGTGTGATGCCATACGTCAGGTAGAGTCGATGGAGCAAGAACAGGTGACACTCGAAATGAAGGGCTCCACGCCTGCGAACAGCGATGTATGCGACTTTATGATTGTACTCTCGGTACTGAGTCGTAAAGACGGAAAGCCTGCGTCGGTGCTGGGCACGATGTGCGACGTGACCATGGAGCGAAATAGGCAGCAGCAGACGAAAACCCTGTTGAGTCGCTACCAGGCTATCTTCGATAATGCCATGGTTGATATGATCTTCTACGACAGTGACGGATATATTGCCAACATGAACAACCGTGCTGTGCGCACTTTCGGCATGACCAAGGAGAAAGCTCGCGAACTGCGTGTCAACCTGAAGGACGTTATTGGGCAAGACAAAATCGACCTGAAGAATTTCGACTATTACCATGTGACGCGTGCCCTCGATGTCTACAACCAGTTCCTTCCTGACGAGGCAAAGCATGATTCCAGAATCTACTATGAGTTCCAGCTTGTTCCCGTGCGCGACAGTGAGCAACGTTTGTTGGGTACCTATGGAACCGGCATCGAGGTGACCGACTTCGTAAACGTGTGGCGTCAGCAAAAAGAGAATATACGCAAGCTGAAGGAAGCCAACAGAGAGGTCGAGGCTTATATCAACAACATAGACTACATGTTGAAGGTGGGAGGTGTGCGCATGGCCAACTATTCGCCGAAGACCCACACACTGACCATCTATAGCGAGACCAACGTCGTTCAGCACACGCTGACACAGTCGCGCTTTGTCATGCTCCTCGATGACTCCTCGAAGAAACGTGCGCTGAAGCTGCTCAACAGCATGGACGACCTCACGACGCAGCCCATCGATACCGTAGTGCTTACTAATCTCAGGTCGGGCGGTAAACCGCTCTATCTGCAGGTAAGCTTGATTCCTACCTTTAACGAACAGGGCGAGGTGGAGAACTACTTCGGACTCTGCCGCGACGTGACCGACATCAAGGTTTCGGAACAGCAGTTGGAGAAGGAAACCGAGAGAGCCAAGGAGGTGGAGGAACTGAAGAACTCGTTCCTGCGCAACATGAGCTATGAGATACGTACGCCGCTGAACACGGTGGTGGGTTTTGCCGAATTGTTTGAGAATGAGCACCAGCAAGAGGACGAGGCCATCTTCGTCAAGGAAATCAAGGACAATGCCGGCCATCTGCTGCACCTTATCAACGACATCCTGTTCTTGTCGCGCCTCGACGCCCACATGATTGAAATAAACCGTCAGCCTACCGACTTTGCTAAGACTTTCGAAAGTCATTGCACCACCGGATGGGCCAACGAGCAGCACGAAGGCGTGCGCTATGCCATCTATAATCATTTCGAGCAGCTCGTCGTCAACATTGACGATGCCAACGTGGGGCTTATCATCAACCAGATTACGACAAACGCCGCTCAACATACCACAAGTGGTACGGTGAGAGCCCGCTACGACTACTTCGACGGAAAACTCATGATAGCCGTCGAGGATACAGGCAGTGGTATCAATGAGGAGAACATGAAACATATCTTCGAACGTTTCAATACCGGTGGGACGGGCACAGGTCTCGGACTACCCATCTGTCTCGAACTGGCCAAACAGATGGATGGTCACATCGACATTAGCTCGAAGGTGGGCAATGGTACCACGGTGTGGGTGGTCATCCCATGCGAGCTGATATCCATGGAACGTAAGATTGAGAACTATATCACAGTATAGAACGACGACAATTCCAAACATCATGCGAAAGACGTCCAATATATATAATAAGGTGGTGCTGATGATGGGGCGCATGCTGGCAGCTGCCGTCCTGATGATGCCGCTTTCAATGCGTGCCCAACGGGCCGGTGAAAACCGGTACACCGAGGAACACCCGCTCGTGGTCATGGGCGACTGGGAGTTGCCACCCTACGAGTACAGTAATGACAACGGTAAGCCCGACGGTTTCATCGTGGATTTGCTCTCGACAATCCTTACCGAGATGGACATTCCCCACAAGTTTGTCATGAAAGAGCGGTTTCTGGTGAAGAAAGCTTTCAAAAATCATGAAGCCGACTTGGTGGTCGATTTCATGGGCACCTTCCGTTCGGCTCCCTACTTCGTTTCGCGCAACATTGTGAGCTATTATAAAATCAAGGCTGCTACCAGTGTCAAGAGTCCTAAGACCGACTCGTTCAGTCAGCTCGACAAGTCGGCTACCATCATCTATAAACTCTATGACGATGATATCGGTAATCTGCTCTCCAAACTTGCAAATGACAGGAAAATAACATCCGTTGCGGCCAACGAGAGCATGATACGCTCGTCGCTCGATCCTGACTGTTATTTCATCTGGGGTGAAGAGCCCCTGAAGTGGTTTGTCAGAGAGATGAATCTCACCAATGTCAAGATTGTCGACCTGGGCATTCCCGTCCGTGAGATGCATATTGTGGGCTTTGACAAGCAGCTCATCGATGGCATCGACGACCAATATGCCCGACTGGAACAGAGCGGGAAACTTGAGGTGATAAGCGACAAGTGGTTCCATCCGGAAAAAGAGCACAATGATACGTCGCCCGTGGCGATATATGTGTCGATGGTCATCTTGCTTGTCGTCATTCTTCTGATTCTGCTCAACCGTTTGGCCAAGAGCCGGGCCATGGCTGCCACCCGCAAGACAAAAGAACTGGAGAGCATGATGTTGCAGTCGTTGAGTATGAGCAATTATTCCATCATCGAGTATGACTGCGATACCGGACGCTTCAGCAACCGTCATGGTACCTTTGTCCCCAAAGAAGGAACCGATCGTAGGGAGCTCTTGAACCACTTCCATCCAAAAGATCGTGAAATCGTGAGAGAGAAGTTCATGGAACTGTTAGAAGGGAAAATCACGACTGTCGACCTCAATATGCTGTGGCTGCCCTTTGGCGTGCAGCAGCCAGCACCCGGTGCCGACGAAGATGCCGGATGGGAGTACATCCACGGCCATGCCATGGTCGAGGCCGACGAGATGAAATGTATACGCCGCTTACTCTTAACGGTGAAATATGTTACCGATGAGGTAAGACAAGAACGCATCAACAGCCAGTTGGGCAGTCGCTACAACAAGATTTTCGACACGTCGATGATCGCCATGTCGTTCTATGATAAGGACGGAAAACTCCTTGATCTGAACCAGCAGATGCGCGACCTCTGTGATTTCGACAACACCGACGAGATGATTTTCCGCGAAACCAATCTCTTCGACCAACCTTTATTCCGCGGTGATCTGAAACCGAATACGGAAGAACAGTTCCATGTGTGCCAGCACCTACGCTTCGCCGAGCGGGGAATAGACAAGTACCTGGAGCTGAGGGTAATGCCAACTACAGAGGAAAACGGAAAACTGGCCTATTATACCATTACTGCACGCGACGTTACCGACGAGCGTACCATCAATATGGAACAGCGCCGCCACGACAAGGAACTGAGTGCCGCTAACAAGCAAATAAATACTTATGAGCAGCAGTTGCAGTACCTGCTGCAGCACTGTGACATGTTCGTCTGGGAGTTCGACTTGGCAACGCGCCACATCAAGTTCTCACGCTCGCTCACCAATGTGGTGTTCTCCGACAGTCGCGATGTTTATATGAGCTGGTTGTTTGAAGACGAACGTGAACAGGCCGACCGCAACCTGGTGGAGACCATGATGAAGGGAAAGGACTTTAATACCATCCACCACTTTACCCACACACCTGTCAACGACTCTCCCTGTTGGTATGCCCTGACCGGAACGCCGACTTTCAATAGCAATAAACAGTTTGTTGGGTATTTCGGCATTGCACGCGACATTACCAAGCTGATGCAGACACAGGAGAAGCTGAGGCAGGAAACCAGACGTGCCGACGATTCTGGCAAGCTGAAGAGCGTGTTCTTGGCCAACATGACCCACGAGATACGTACACCGCTGAATGCCATCGTGGGCTTCAGCGACCTGCTACAAGTGGTTGACGATCCTGCCGACCGTCGCGAGTTCATTCGCATCATCCGCAATAACTGCGATATGCTGCTGCGACTCATCGACGACATCATCGAGGCTTCGAACATGAACCAGGGACCTATAGCCGTCGAACCCAAGGAGGTCGATTTCGCACTTGCCTTCAACGACATCTGTCAGACGTTGGCCCAGCGAGTGCAGGAGCCTGGTGTCGAGTTTATCGTTGACAATCCCTATCAGTCGTTTGTCACGACCCTCGACAAGGGGCGCATGCAGCAGGTCATCACCAACTTCACCACCAACGCGGTGAAATACACCAAGCAAGGACATATCAAGGTGGGCTACCGCTATGTTGCCGAGCACGATCTTCCTCATCACTCTCCGCTCACAGCCCATCATCACTCACAACTTGGATCTGCGTCGGAACCTCATGACTCACGGGTCGCCCCACACGACACACCCTCGAAGGGTATCTACATGTATTGCGAGGACACCGGTACTGGTATTCCACAGGAGAAGCAGGCTGCCGTGTTCGACCGCTTTGTCAAACTGAACGACTTCGTGCAGGGCACAGGTCTCGGTCTGAGTATATGTAAGACCATTGCCGACCGCTGCGACGGTCACATCGGTGTCGACAGCAAGGGCGAGGGCCACGGCTCTACGTTCTGGATCTGGATTCCATGTGAACAGAAAACCACTCACGATTAACCACTCATCATCCAACAGCCACATGCAAATCAGCAAATACATGCTCGCCAGCGAGCGCGACCAGCTTTGGGGACTCACCGTAACGACCATCGGTTACGAGGAGATAGGTCCCCACGACAGCTATCCCACCCGGGGACATGCCGACGGCTACTACTTTGAACTGGACAAGGGACGCATCCTCCCTGAGTACCAGCTTCTCTATATTATCGAGGGTGAGGGTATCTTCCACAGCCGTACCGTACCCGAGGCGCGCCTGAAAGCAGGCGACTTCTTCCTGCTCTTTCCGGGCGAGTGGCATAGCTATCATCCTATTGGTCCGAAGGGATGGACAAAATACTGGATAGGTTTCAAGGGCGACAATATGGACAACCGAGTCCGTGCGGGCTTTCTCTCGCCTCAGAAACCCATCTACCACGTGGGTTACAGCTCTGAGGTAGAGATGCTTTACAAGCAGGCCTACGAGACCGCCAAGCGTGAGGAAGCCTATTCGCAGCAGGTACTCTCAGGCATCGTCAACCATCTTATCGGCATGATGTACTCCTTGGAGCGTAACATTGAGTTGAAGAGCCGTAACCAGAGCCATGTCGACATGGTCAGCCGTGCCCGTCTGCGCATCCGCCAATCGCTCGAGTCATCGCTTACCATTCAGCAGGTAGCCGAGGAGATGGGCGTCAGCTACAGCAACTTCCGCAAACTGTTCAAGGAGCATACAGGACTCTCGCCTGCCACCTATCAGCAGGACTTGCGGCTGCAGCGTGCCAAGGAGCTGCTCTCTACCACTGATATGAGCATCAAGGAGATTGCCTATCGGCTTAATTTCGATTCGCCTGACTACTTCTCGGCTAAGTTCAAGATCAAGACTGGCCACAAGCCCAGCGACCTGCGGAATGGATGAGGAAGTTAGGAGAAGTTAGAGGAAGTTAGGGGAAGTCAGGGGAAGTAATTTTGTTAAATCATACTAAACAAGCCATGCTGTGAGGAAAAAGTTGTAACTTTGCGCCCGATTTCAACATTATATTTTTGGTATTAGCTGATGATTATTATGGGTATGCCCTTATGGGCATGGATTGTTTTTTACGTTCTGGTCTTCGTGATGCTCGTCATTGACCTGAAAATGTTTGCCCGCAAGGGCGAGCACGAGGTCAACGTTGGTGAGGCGCTGAAGATGACGGGCGTCTGGATAGGTGTCTCGCTCCTGTTCTGTGCTGGCATCTATTTCTTCTACCCCGTTGATGCCCACGAGAAGGCCACCGAGTTCCTTGCAGGCTATCTCATCGAGAAGTCGCTGTCTATGGACAATCTCTTCGTGTTCCTCATGCTCTTCTCGTTCTTCGGCATTGAGCGGAAGTACCAGCATGAGGTGCTCTTCTGGGGCATCTTCGGTGCGCTGGTGCTGCGCAGTGTCTTCATCTTTGCCGGTGCGGCTATGGTCGAACGTTTCGAGTGGGTGCTGGGGCTCTTTGGCCTGTTCCTGCTCTATACGGGAGCGAAGATGTTTGCCCATGACGACGAGCAGCAGGGCGATCCTGGCAACAATTTCATCGTGCGTCTGTTCAAACGCTTCTTCCCCGTGACCGACAAGATGCACGAGGACCATTTCTTCGTCAAGGAGGCCAACAAGAAGGGCACGCTGCGCTGGGTGGCCACACCGCTCTTCATCACCCTGTTGGTCATAGAGACCACTGACGTAGCCTTTGCCGTAGACTCTATCCCCGCCGTATTCTCCGTGTCGCGTGACCCGTTCATCGTGCTCACTTCCAACATCTTCGCTATCCTGGGCCTGCGCGCACTCTATTTCGCTCTCGCTGCCGTGGCCAAGTATTTCACTTATTTGAAGTATGGACTTGGCATCATCCTCATCTTCGTGGGCATCAAGATGTTGCTCGCCATGAACGAGTATATCAATGCCCTCGGCTCCTACGTAGGCCTCCAGCTGAACATGCCCCATATCGAGGTGCCCACGCTCTGGTCACTGGCCTTCATCTTTGGCGTCCTCGTCCTGTCGATGGGGCTTTCAGTCCTGATTTCCAAGAAGTCCTAACCCTCCGCTCAAAACTGTCCAATGAATATCGCAGTCTTCGTTTCGGGTAGCGGTTCCAATTGCGAGAACCTCATCCGTCATTTCAAAGATGACGCGCGCATTAACGTGTCACTCGTGGTCAGCAACAAGGCCGATGCCTATGCTCTTGTCCGGGCACAGCGCTTAGGTGTGCCAACGGCTGTAGTCAGCAAGGCCGAGCTGAACGATGCCGGGGTGATGATTCCTCTCCTGCAGCAATACGACGTGTGTTTCATCGTGCTTGCTGGTTTCCTGCCGTTAGTGCCCGACTTCCTCATCGAGGCCTTCCCCCGCCGCATCGTCAACCTCCATCCTGCACTACTTCCCAAATTCGGTGGCAAAGGCATGTGGGGCCATCATGTCCACGAGGCTGTGAAGGCTGCGGGTGAAACAGAGACGGGCATGACCGTCCATTGGGTCACGCCCGTCTGTGATGGCGGTGAGATTATTGCCCAGTACCGCACCGCCTTGACGCCCGACGATACCGTCGATGACATTGCCGAAAAAGAACACCAGCTGGAAATGCAATATTTCCCGCTGGTGGTAGAACAGGTGTTGAACACCCTAAGCCTCTGACCCGGCCCCATTAGTTAATAGATGGCACTGAACGTTTTCGTGTCCATGAGGTGGCGGTCTGTGATCTTGATGTCAGGAATGACGGGCAGACACATGAATGCCATTGTGATAAAAGGCGATTTCATCTTACAGCCAATCTCTTTCACCCTTTCCTGAATGCAAAGGGTGCGGAAAGCTATCTCATGACCACTCATGGGGGCCATCAGTCCGGCTATAGGCAGGGGGATGTCCATCATTTCGTTTGTACTGACCACTACCTGTCCGCCTCGCATCTCTACAATACGGTTGATGGCTTTCACCAGATACTCGTCGCTGGAGCCGATAGCCACGATATTATGACAGTCGTGGGCCACTGATCCTGCTATAGCTCCATTGTTGATGCCAAAGCCGCGTACCAGTCCTACCACAGGCTTGGCTCCGGGTACATAACGGTTGTATACCACAATCTTCTGTACCTCTGTCCAGGGATAGCGCGAGTCGAACAAGGGATTTCCGGTCAGCTCTACCTGATCGTGTCCTGTCAGCAGACTGCCGTCGGAGGCATGGATGACGTGAACCGTATCGCCTGGCTTCAAGTCGATATTGATATCGGCAGCAGTGATGGGGGTTGCTACGAAATGATTCGGGAACTTGACGCCCAGATTCTTATCATCAGTATTGGAGTGGTCTGATGGCAGGCTGGCGTTATAGTTGAACACCTCTTTACCACGTATCACGGTGCTCTCTACGCGGAAGTGGGGCGTGATGCGGTCTACGGTGATGAAAGTGGCTGGGTCGCCTGTCTGCAGCAATCCCCAGTTCTGGTTATAGTGCTTCTGGGCGTTGACGCAAGCTGCCTGCAGCACATCCCACAAGGCATAGCCGTCAGCCAGAGCGCGCTTCACGATGAGGTTAATGTGTCCGCGTACGAAGTCATCGGGATGACAGTCGTCGGTACAGAGCATCACCATGTTGGGGCTCTCGGCAATGAGTGGACTGAGCAACGCGTAGTCCTTGGCGGCACTTCCCTCGCGGATGATGACCTTCATGCCGGCATTGATACACGAGCGTCCTTCCTCCAGCGTAGAGCACTCATGATCGGTGGTGATGCCTGCTCCTGCATACAGGTCACGCTGGCGTCCTGTGAGTCCTGGCGCATGGCCGTCCACAGGCTTCCCGTTAAGTTGCGCTGCCTTGATTTTCTTCATCACTTCCTTATCCCCTGACAGCACACCGGGATAGTTCATCATCTCTGCCAGGAAACCAATATCCTCGCGAGCCATGAGCTCCTCAGTGTCTTTGGCGTTAATCACGGCACCGCTGGTCTCAATGTCGCCGCCTACAGCAGGCACACAACTGGGGGCGCCAAAGCAGAAGTTGAAACGCGCCTCGCGTCCAGAGCGTATCATATAGTTGACACCCTCAACGCCCAGTACGTTGCCTATCTCGTGGGGGTCGGCTATGACGCCTATCGTTCCGTGACTGACAGCGATATGTGCAAACTTCTGGGGCACCATCATGCTGCTTTCAATATGCACGTGACTGTCAATGAATCCTGGCATCAGGTAAGGCCAGGGCTTCTCCCGTTCGGGTAGCGCACACCGCTTTATTTCTACGATAGTTTCATCCTGAATGATGAGTTCACCGTCGAATATCTCACGGCGCACTACATCGACGATATGTCCTTTTACATTATCCATAGTATTCCCTTTTATGTAGTAGCAAATTCTTCACTTTTCACTCTTCACTTTTCACTTTTCACTCTTCACTTTTTTAAAGTAGTCGTTGTACATCTTGATGCTGAACACGATGATGCTGCATGTCGCTGTCACCAGGTTGGTAAGAAACAGTGACCAGATGATTTCTGGCTTGTGAAGCAGACCTTGCAGCATAAACGCCAAACTACCGATACCCATCATCAGGAAGGTAGGCAGGGCGATGCCGTCAGTATTGCGAGTGCGGATGGTGGCAATTGCCTGGGGCAGATAGCCCAGAATCATGCCGATAGTGGCTACGTAACCACAAATTTCAAATACAATTCCTTGTTCCATAGGTTTTTAGTTTAAGATTTTGCAAAGTTACGAAAAGTTGAGAGCAAAACAAAGAAACTTGTTCCTTTTTTTGCCGAGACAGAGTAATTTCGCCGATTTATCGGCAAAGATACGAAAAGTTGAGAGAAATGCAAAAGAAAAGCTCGTTTTTCTTTTCATTTCCGAGACGAAGGACTCGAAATTTGTTTCGCATGGCTTGTCCATGAACTTCGGCGAAGCCAAAGTTATGAAAAAATCCGAGAAACATACCTTTTTCCCGGATTTTTTTTGAATAAATGGTGCGCTAACCTTTGTTCTTAAGGTAATTGGCGAAGATGCGGGCTGCACTCTCTACCTTTGCTGCGCAGGGACGCTTTTTGTAGTACTCGGCTGTACGGGGCGACGCTACATAGGATGATGATGCCTTTTCGTAGCCCTTCAGCCCGAGTATCTCGGCACAGATAAGGCTTCCGTTCTCTTCCTTTGACTGAGCGAGCAGGTCTTGTACCACCTTGTAACAAGCTGACTTGCCTTCTCGGTCGCTACCCTCTGTCTGTCCACAGTCCAGGCCTACGAGCATCACGATGCCCGATACGGCTCCGCACATCATGCGCATACGTCCTACACCACCGCCAAAGCCGGCACCGATCTTCTTTGCCATCGTCTCGTCGAGACCGTATAGATCTGCAAAGGCTGCCACTACACTTTGGCAGCACCCGTAGCCCGCCATGAAATTCTCCACTGCTTGAGCTACCCGTTTGTCTAATTCTTGAATTGATTCCATGCTGCAAATATACGAAAAAAGCTTGTAAAGAACAACGGATTTTGGAGATTCTTTGCAATCAAAGCGTCCTTTCAAGCCGAGCGAACGCTATTCGGCCTAAAAAAAGACCGTTGGTATGATTGTTATTCCAATTTCAGTTTTGCCTTTGCCGCTTCAATAGCAGATTGTATCTCTATGAATCTGTTTTCTAATGAGTCGCCAGAAGCATCATCGTCCATCATGCTTTTGTCTATCTGCTCGCGCAGCTCGCGATAAGCGTCGATATCCTCGTCGGTAACTTCCATCATCTGCTTGCACTGGGCATACTTACGCTGCATATCCTTCAGGATACCACCGCTCACAATAGCATGGAAAGAGTATTCCAAATCAAGCGAGTTCTTTAAGGAACTGAAAGGCTGGCTACGGGTTATTTCATTGGCTATGGAGTCGCAGACCGATGTCTTGTAAAACTTGCGCATCTGATAGAACTCTGCCACATTCTCGGTGAAGAGCACATTGCCCACGGTGTTGATGGTTTCGATGCTCGACGAAAAGATGCGCTCCGTGGTTTCGGTATATTCTGCCTTCGGCATCAGTAGTGCAAATTTGAATCGCAGCGTCTCGAACTTGGAGGTATCTTCTGCTATCTGCAACTGCGTATCCATCGCCTGCAGGATGGTCGAGTCAGCCTTTTCTATCGACTGCAGCGAGTTGTACATATCGCACATCACCATCATCACAATCTCGCGCTTTGCCTTCTGTTTCGCATTATAATCGATGATAGCTGCCGTACCAAACGTGAGCGCAATGGATACGCTGGTAGCGAAGATCGACAGCAGGAATTGCTTCATGGATGACATTCCACTGCCAGCTTTCAGACTCTTCGGGGTGTGTAGCTTGATGTTCATTTGCTTATTACTTATTTAAAAGATTCTCCAGTTTGGTATGCAGCGCCTTGCCGCGAAGGCCGCGGTCGATGATCTTGCCCTGTGGGTCGATGAGGATATTGTCGGGGATGCCATCAATCTTATAGACGGGCACTGCTGCACATTGCCAGCCTTTCAGGTCGGAAATCTGCAGCCAAGGCATCTTCAGCTGACCGATGGCCTTGACCCAAGGTCCCTTCTTCTGGTCGAACGACACACCAACGACCTCAAAGCCCTTGTTGTGGAATCTGTTGTAGGCCTCCAGCACGTTAGGCATCTCAGCACGGCAGGGGCCGCACCATGAGGCCCAAAAGTCGACGAGCACATACTTACCCTCACCTACAAGATCACTGATCTTGTGCATCTTGCCGTCAGGATCGGCCATCTCCAGGTCGGTGTACTGCTGGCCGATGAAGGCCATCTTCTCACCGTCCTTCGGCTTTGTTTCTTCTTCGACTTCGTCTCTCATCTTCTTCAGATAAGGATGTCCCGCAAACGCCACCTGCTGCTTCACCAGCTCGTCGTATGCCTCTACGCCATTCTCCAAGAAGTAATAGCCGGCGAATGCGACGGGTATCAGTGAATTGCGCTCCTCATTAAACGCCCTGTTGGCTCTGGTTGTCAGTGCGGTAATCATCTTGTTCATCTCGTCCGAGAGTTCATCTGCACGCGCCTCTATTTCCGCCTCGGTCAGATTGGCTGTCTTGGCTGCAAAACGCTTTCGGGGCTGCTCCATCTCATAGTTGATCCTCGTCAGACGCTCGTTCTGGGGAGAGCCTTTCAGCGTGCTGTCGTTAAGGTTGATGATGACGGGCGTGCCATCGTTGAAGAATTGCGTAGTCCAGTTTTTCTTCTTTGCTTTAACGGCCAGCAGGGCATCCTTGTCGGCAGAGCCCGTGAATGAGAACTTGCCGTCGGCAACAACCGTGCTGTCGATAGCCTTTTCCGTCAACTGGTCCAGCAGATAGACCGTCTTGCCGTTTTTAGCATACGTTCCGCTGACGGCAAACCGTACCTGTGCCACTGAATGCACTGCCACAAGAACGAATGCAGCTAATATAAAAACTTTCTTCATTATCTCTTCTGCGATTACCATCCCCACTGGTCGTACTGCACATCGACACCTCCCAGCATGAGCCAGTCGGCCAGCGTCTGCTCATACTGTCGCAGCAGATAGACTGGAACTTCCACATGCTCACCGAGCATGACGGTATTGCTGGCTGACGGGGCATCTGTACTCGAAATGTAATTGTACACCTCCATGATGTCCTCTGCTGTAATGCCTGAATCATTGATCATCTCTATGACATCGTAGATGGTGAGGTCGACTTTGGCCAGTGCGTCCTGTATCTGCTGTAGCAGGTCGAAGAAACTGGCCTTGCGGGGAGCGGCCATGAAGGCGCGTGCCTCGTTGGATGCAAACATCTTGCGCAAGTCGATGCCCAAGCTCTCGAGGAACTTGACAACCTTCATCAGGTTGAGGTCTTTGACCACATCGTGATAGTAGCGGTTCTGTTCACCCTCATAATAGATGACAGGCCATGCCTGCACGGCGGCCATGGTCTGGACAAACCAGACTGCTGCCGACGGCTGGTGCTTCAGCTTGAAGACAACGGTGTTGGTCTGCAGATTCGTCTTACCGGGTACCAGACTGGGTGTGAAGCCTTTGCTCTTCATCCATGGGATGATGGCACGTCCGCACTTGACGGGCACATAGTTGTCGTGGCGGCTGTGCTCAATGAAGTAGCGCTGCGTGGTGTCTGGCTCCCATCCGTTGGTGATCTTTATCTCTGCAAGCTTGGCCTTCAGGGTTTTGTATTCATCAGTGCTCCAGTCCATATAGGCGGGCTGCAGGAGCTGGTGGAGCGAGTCGAGGTCAGACACGCCGATGCGGGACAATACGCTCTTGCTCTTCGTCTCGATGACTTCCTGCACGTGGGATGCCAGCGGTTCCTTGAACAGATCGTGATAGTCGATGCCCAGATGGCAGTTCTCGTTGACGGAAATAAGGAACATGGCCACGTCGTTGATGGCATCGCACTGGTCTTTGTCGACATACGCTGAGTAGGCTTCCTCGCAGTCGAGCATACCGCCACCGGAGAAAGTCTTGTCGAAGGTGATGCCACGGTCCTTATATTCCATGTCGCGCAACTTGGCGATATACATGCTCTCAGTGCCGCCCTGCGAATAGCCCATATTGAAGAGGAAACGCCCTTGCGGAATCTGTTTGTCGGTGAGCAGCTGGCGGGCAGCCAGGAGTCCGTCAAGACAGTTGCGGGCATTGGTATCGCCGCAGAGATAGGCTATCTTGTGGTCGATGGACGAGCCATAGCCAATGTAGTCGCTCATCACGATAATGTAGTTGGGCTTCAAGGGATTTGCCAGTATGCCGCTGGGAACGTCGAGCTCACCTTGCGAGGGAGCCTGCTCAGGGCCGCCGATGGTGTGATGGTTGAAGAGGATGATGCCGTCGCAGGGCGTCGTACCGTTGGCGATGTCGGCAGGCACCATGACGATGCCGCTGATGGTGACGGGTTGTCCGTCACCGTCCTTCGACGGGTATTCATAGACGAAGTGGCGCACGTCGCGTGAACCCAGCGTCACCTTTTCTATCTTGGCCTTTACAGTGGTGTCACATTCCGACAGTATATTATAGGCATTCTGCGCCGATGCACTCAGGCCGACACCTGCCGTCAACAGGGCTGTAAGTATCAGTTTTCTCATGTCTGTAGTCATTTAATCATCCGTTTATGTATATTCTCTCCGTTACGCTCAATCACGATGCCGCGTACATGGCCGTCGACACGGCGACCCTGAAGGTCAAACAATTGACTATTTGACGATTTACGATTGACGATTTCGTTGATGCCAGTTGCCTTATGGTTGCCAATCTGGAAGGTGACGCTTACGGGATAGTGGTCACCCAGCATCTTGCCGTCATGCTGATAGTCTGTGGTATCAAGCTTATAGCTGACGGCATGAATCCCAATCCCGTCAGAGGGGTTAACGTACAGCACTTTGTCGAGCACTTCACCGCTTTCGAGGATATTGCCTTCAGCCTCGCAACACATAATGCCATCGACAGGGGCCGGATAATTCCCGCCATTCTGCAGTTCTACCCATGCATCGTACACCTTCGCACGTCCCGTGGCTTCTATCACGTCGATGAAATTACTTTTTATCTGGTCGCGACAGTAGTAGCTGTTCAGGTCGCCCACGACGATGACGGGGCGCGTGTCCAGACGGGTGAGAATATCGTCGCGCAACTGGTTCCATTGTTTCAGGCGCGCATCACGGTCAAGGCTGTCCTTGCCCTCGCGTTCGTCGGCGGTGTCGCCGGCATCCATGTGCATGTTATAGACAACTATCTGCTGTCCGCCTTTCAGCGTCAGCTCATAGCGGCGGAAGCCCTTGGTCACTATCTCGTCGAGCGCATGGCTGAACTTGCCGAAGTTGGCCCTCCAGGACGTGCGGCTGGTAGAGGTCAGCATGATGCCGTTCTTCCAAGCCCCCATCAGTCCGTCGCACTCGAAGCGGTGGTTCTGCAAATGCAGGAAGTCTATCTGGTGACCATCCACACCCACGTCGCCAGTCCAAGAGTCCAACTGATAGTCGTCCTCCATAGGAACCGTCAACTCCTCATGATAGTTGAAGTCCTCCTGCATAAACACCATGTCGTAGCCTCTCTTCTGGAGGTAGCGGCCTATCCTGACACTGCCACCGCCGCCAGGGCCGTCGGGGTTCACCTTAGCGACTAAAATCTTCTGCGGCAGACCGTCAACGTTCAATGTCGCTATGCTGAACGTCTCTGCCTCTTGTGCATGACCTGCCATCAAGCCCGTCAGCCAAGCGGCAGTCATCATCAATAGTTTCTTCTGTTTCATTTTTTTATTTGTTTAGAGGTCACACTTGTAGCCCACGGTCAGCATCACGACGCAGTTGCGGATACTGCCGGGCGTGCGCCATCCGTTGGTAAACATCACGTCTTTGTTCATCTTCGTCAGACCGAGGTGGTAGCGCAGTTCCACGAACCAGAGGTCACCGTCGCTGTCGGTTGTAAAGTTCCAGTTGAGCGCCAATGGAGCCGAGAGGCTCACCGTCTTGAGTTGGTCGGTATAACTTATATCGTTCATCTGGGCAGTGAGGATGAAGTCGGGCTGTATGCCGGCTTTCAGCGTAACGGGGCCTGCGCTGAAGTTCAGCAGCAGCGGCACGCTGAGCACGTCCATATACAGATTTTTGTTGATCACTGAGTAGCCCACGCTTTGATAGGTGTTGGTCAGGCCAAAGGACGGTGCAAACCAGTCGGTCACGTTGTAGCCTATCTCGGTGTTGAGGGCTATGGCGAAGCGGCCCTTGGTATCCTCGATGTCACCCGTAAAGGTTGACATACCTGCACCTATCCAACTCGACGAGAAGAATTCCCCTTGCTTCGTCTGTGCATTCACGTTCATCCAACAGCAGAATGTCAGGATGGCGGCCATCATCCATAATCTTGATAATTTCATAGTCTATGCCTATTATTATTTATGATTAGAACTTATATCTCAGACCAGCGCAGAGCAGACCTTTCTCTCCAACGCCAGCCTCGACGAATCCACGGAACTGCTGACTGCCGAACTCAGCGCCCAAGGCTGTGGCCTGGAACATGAACACAGTCAACGTCTCGTCTTTAGCGTTCGGGTCATTTGCCTTCGCGTTGTCATTACAAGAAATCGAGGCGAGCATCACACCGGCAGAGAGGGCTGAATACATGCCGAAGTTCTTCTTGCGCAGCCAGTTGAACTTCACCGAAGGCATCACCGTGAAATAGCTCTCGGTCAGATCTTCCTTGCGGGTTTTCTCGTTCTCGGCCTTACATCCTGCATACGAGGCCACTGCACCCAGGCCCACGACGGGCGAGACGTGGTAATAGTATTCCACACCGATGGGGCCCCAGAAAGAAGCCTGGTCGCCAGCTGCAGCTGCGAAAACACTTGTGACGGTTGAAAAAATGTCGGATGCAGATCCTGCGCCATAGTAAACACCCACTTCGTGCATAAAATCCTGTGCCTGTACGCCCATGCTGAGCAAAGCCACACACATTGTTACAAAAATCTTTTTCATATTTTTACTTATTTTATTACCATATTCTGATTCTCTTTTCTGGTGCCAGATACATTTTGTCGGTGGGCTTAACGTCGAAAAGGTCGTACCAGGCATCTATATTGGTTACGACACCGTTGATTCGCTCTTTGCTCTGCGAATGTTCGTCTTCTGTGACCATGCTCTCTGCATAATCGTCGGTATATTTTGAGCGCCACATGTTGGCGTAGGCCACAAAGAAATTGCGCTGTTGCTGTCTGATGGCTTCGTCGCTTAGTCCGTCGGCCTTGAGCTTGTTGTCCGGCAAAATAGAGTGCAGCACCTATTTCTGCCTCAGTGCGCAAAGCATCGGTTTACTTTTCCGCTCCCATCTGATGATAGACCTCGACGAGTTCGCGCGACCGTTGCAGCCATTTGACGGTATCCTGCAGCTGTCGTTCTGTATAGACCAGTATATCCAGCACCTCCTGTTTGAGCTTGAGATTTGTTTTCAGGGAGTCGTGATTCAATAACTGCTCACCAATGGCCTCGGCCTTTTCCAGTCCAGCCCCCTTTTGACCTCCGAGCAGCGAGTCCATTTGTTCGTTCATCTGCGTCATGCTGTAGACCCTCGCCCTGTTCGCTTCAGCTTGTACTTCCGACATGTTGCCTACGATAACTGCCGAGTCGATAATCTGCAGTGCCCGCTCTGGCTGATAGCCATAAACTTGCATGGCTGCCCGCCAGGTATAGAGTGTGTCACTCGCCTGCGGCTCGCGGCTGCCCGCGGCCTCTCCTCCCGCCCATTCCCGAACTACGTTCGCCGACCCGTAGCCTTTCCCCGAAAGGGAGGGAGCCTTTTCCGTACAGCCCACCATCAGAATGGCTGCTATCGCTAAAAATATAATAAGGTGTAGTTTCTGTCGCATATCGTTTTGCAACTTTTGCTTGCAAAATTACATTTTTTTTGGCAAATAACTATCCAATTGTCCAAGTTTTAAACGAAAAATCCGAGAATCATACCTTTTTCCTGTTTTTCTTTGGTGTTTCGCTCTCTTATTCGTATATTTGCCGTCAAATTGTAGATGTTATGTCATATACGAAAGAACCGATAAGTGAATGATTAATATTTTACTCGTCCCAATTTTAATGGGACACTAATGTACTATTCTGAAACAAATATACAAGGCTCATTAAGAAAAAAGTTGGAGAAATAACTTGTATATCTCATTTTTTATTTTTACCTTTGCACCATCACCTAAAATGATAATTATTATTAACCCTTCCAATGAAGTACAAACTATTACCCCTCATAGCCATAGTATGCTCTGTTGCGTGTAGCGATCAGTTTGACGACGCTTTTAGTAGCCCAGATACGTTGCCAATTAAACTTACTGGCTCCATATCGCAGCAGAACATCACCCGTGCTAACGACCAAGGCTTTGTCACTGGTGACCGTATGGGCATCTATGTGGTGGACTATGAGAATGGACAACCCGGCACGCTGAGAGCAGATAATAACCGCAGCAACAATGCTGCCTTTACTTTCAATGGCGACACCTATACATGGTCATCGCCAACTACTATCTACTGGCGCGACACTAACACACCAATAGATGTCTATGGCTACTACCCACAGGTCAACGCCATCGTTGACCCGTGCAATTGGCAATTCTCAGTACAAGAGGATCAAAGCAGCGAGGCCCATGACGGAACACTTTCTGGATATGAACAGAGCGATTTATTGTGGGGTAAGACTGCCGGTGTAGAATTCACGCAAGAAACTATCATGGTAAAGTATTACCATGTTCTTGCAGGCGTGCGCGTACATTTAAATAAAGGAGAGGGTATCAGCGATACTGAATGGGAGAAACTGGAGAAGATCGTGCTCATTGACCACACCATCACAACAGCTACCGTCGACCTTTCCACAGGTACGACTACTCCTAAAGAGGGAATGGGAGGATGGACTCCCATACGCATGGTTAGCCAAAGTGATGACGACTATCGTGGCATCGTCATTCCGCAAGTTGTGGCGGCTGGCAAGCAACTCATAAGCATTACTCTCGACGGCCAAACTTATGGACATACACTTACGCAACCCATGAAGTACCAGAGCGGCAAACTTCACAACTTCACCATTACCGTGAATAAAAGCGAGCTTACGGGTGACTACGAGATAACTGTGACTGATGAAGGTATCACGCCATGGGTAAATGACGAGAAATCGCACCAGTTCTCAGGTAAAGCCTTCATTACTATCCACTGCCCTAAATATGGCATACTAAGACAATGTATTAATGATGCTGGCTACGACCATCAAACCATCAAGAACTTGAAGGTGACAGGAGAACTGACAGCTGAAGACCTAGAATTCATTGGTCTGCAAATGCCGGAACTACGTCACTTAAACCTGAAGGAGGTAAAGATGAAGCATATACTTTATTACGATGGATGGCATGACCATGGTAACCACGATTACGATTTATATCGTGACGATGATTTCTCTGGAATACCCCACGAAGCCATTCAGTCCGTAGTGCTTCCGAAGAGCCTTAAGTATTTGAGCAGTTTTCGACTTAATCCTTACAACTCCACGATTGAAGTGCCAGAGGGTGTCACCTATATTGGTAGACAAGCCTTTGCCTTTCATGATTATAATGGTGTAGAGCTTATACTTCCCAATACATTGGATAGCATTTGTGAACAGGCATTTTATCATTGTCACTACAAGTGCGAGCTGAAAATGACGGATAATATAAAATACATTGGTGCAGAGGCTTTCAATATATGTCCCAATTTCTATGGTGTGTTTCATTTCCCCTCACAAATAAAGGTATTGAACAGGATTATGTTCAATCAGCTGGGATCAAATGGCTCGTTTACAGGCGAGGTGGTTTTGCCACAAGGCATCACAGAAATACCAACTGGTGATATCAATGGTAATGAGTACACCATAGGTGTTGCCTTAAAAAACCGAGTAGCCCTTGTGCTACCAGAAGGCCTGAAGCGGATTGGTGCCAAAGGATTAGGCTTTCCTATGTCATCGATTCATTTGAATAGTGATTTGGAAGAGATCGGAGGTGGTGGACTCGCTGGTTTGGTACTCCACAAACCACTTGAATTGCCTGCCACATTACGTGCTATTGGCAACGGAGGGTTTAATGGCGCTATGATTGAAGGTGAACTCGTAATACCTGAAAACTGTTTGAATATCGGATTTGGTTCTTTTGATCATCAGAATCTTACAAAGCTTACTCTACCGAGCCGCTTAGAGTATATACCAAGGGAATCTTTTAGAGATTTAGGATTTATACGTGAGCTTACTATTCCCCAATATGTTGACTATATTGGAAATGATGCCTTTAGTTGGAATCCATATTTGCAAACCATTATTAGCCTGAACCCCGAACCGCCCTATATTGATGGTGTTGCCTTTGCTGATGTCTATAAGGACAGATGTGTACTGCAAGTGCCAGAAACTTCCATTGAAGCCTACAGACATGCTAATGGATGGAAGGACTTCCTAAATATTTCGGCCTATCACGAATTAGCATACAATGTGCCAGAAGTACTTTGCTTCGACAAAGGAACCACACGTGAGGGTATTGTGCGTGCCGAGGGAGCTTGGGAGGTGAGCGAGTGTCCCGACTGGGTGACGGTGACGCCCACAAGTGGCACCGATGAGGAACGCAAATTCGAAGTAGAGTTTACCGTTCATCCGCTACCTGCTGGGCAACCCAGCCGGGATGGTCGCATTGTGTTCCGGCTGAAGGACAAAGACTATACTACCTATACTACGGTGATGCAGCGTAGTGGTGAGTTGCGTGAAGACCAGGAATTTGTCTTGCAACGGGCCTCGGCAGGCGCTCCACGTGAGATACCTATTTTCATTGTTGGTGAGGGCTATAATGCCGATGACATTCTAAGTGGAGAGTATCTGGAGGATATGCGGCAACAGATGGAGTACCTGTTCTCCATTGAACCTTACAAAACATACCGCAATTACTTTACCGTATCTACGGCATTAGCTTGTTCGCCGGAACATGGTACGTCGGGATTAACGCGCTTCGGTAGCGACGATGAACAGGTATGGCAGTATGCGCTTGCCCATGGCGAGGGCATCACAGAGAGTCGTGCAAAAGAATCGACCATATTAGTGCTTCGCAACAACCCCAATCCCGATAACACCACCCGCATCAACGATGTTGGGCGAACTATCTGCTATATGGGTAAGAGTCAGGACAGCTACCCCTACGACCAGCGCGGCTACGTACTCCATGAGTTGGGTGGTATTGCCTTTGGTAAGCTGGCTCCGGAATATGTCCATCACTTTACGTTTATGAAAGCATGTACATGCCCTGGCTGTGCTGATTGGGGAAAATACTACTGGGGCAAGGAGCGCGGCTATTATGAGAACATATCGGCTTCTAATAAGATGAGCGATGCACCTTGGACCCACCTCATCTTCGCCCCACGCTATTCGCAATATGTTGACTTGTGGGAAGGAGGCTGGCGCCATGCTCGTGGTATGTACCGATCTGAGGAACAAAGTGTTATGAGTACCTTTATACCCTATTACAATACCATATCGCGTCAGAGCATTGTTAAACGCATCATGGAATATAGTGGTGAGGGATTCTTGCTCGACAAGTTCTTCGAGAAAGATAAAATGGAAATACCTGAAGATTGAAATAGTTACTATGAATCATAAAATCAGTTCAATCACTCAACTCAGCATCTTCTGTGTTCTTTTGGGCATGGGCGGTTGTGCCGACTACGAGGCTGCAGAGACAGTAGCCGATAGTGGTGATCCGATAGAGCTACACTGCGAGGTGCTACAGCAATACGTGACCCGGGCCAATGACATGGGATTTGCCACGGGTGACGAGATAGGTGTGTTTATCGTGAATCGCGATGAGAATGATGGTCAGCTTATGCTTACAGGAAATCATGCCGACAATGTGCTCTTTACATATAGAGCAGAGGACGGAACCTGGACGGGTGCCCGCCAACTCTATTGGAAAGATAAGCAGACGCACATTGATGCCTATGGCTATTATCCTTTCGATGAAGGAATGTCAAGCGTTGCTGCCTATCCGTTCCAAATACAACACAACCAGCGCGATCAGCTGAAGACGGGCCGACGGCTCACAGGCTATGAGGCCAGCGATTTCCTTTGGGCGAAGGCAGAGGATTATGTCCCTACTGGCGGCCCCGTCATCTTGAAACACCATCATCTGATGGCTGGCATTCAGGTGTCACTTGTTCAGGGCGAGGGCTTTGATGAAGGAGAGTGGGACGAATTAGACAAGACTGTACTTGTTGAGAATACCTGTCTCACCACCACAATCAATATAGGAACAGGCGAGGTTTCGGTTGCCCAGGATGCTGGAGTCACAAATATTATCCCGCAAGAAAAGTCGGAGGTATGGAGAGCCGTGGTAGCGCCTCAGACCGTAGCAGCACAGAAGTCTTTACTCTCTATTACTGTGGGTGGCGATACTCACCGTTTCACCCGTAATGAGGAGATGGTCTATTACCCAGGAAAACTACATAAGTTCACCATCGAAGTGATAAAGCGGTTGCCTTCTGGCGACTATCAATTCAACCTGCTCAGCGAGGCCATCACCCCATGGGAAAATGATCCAGAGAGCCATAACGGTCAGGCACGTGAATATCTGACCATAAATTTGCCCGACGTATTTACGGATTTGAGCCAGATTCTTGATAGTCTTGGCGTAGATCCGGCAGAAGTCATCAACTTGAAACTGACGGGTGTCGTTGGATCTGAAATAGTCGGCTACAGAGATTATGGTGAAGCCATCTGGGGCGGTTTGGAAGAGCGCAATATTCGTTTTATACGTGAGAATATGCCAAGGTTGGAAGGGCTCAACATGCAACATCTCCGTTTTAAGAATATTAATACTGGCTGGGGGGAAAAGAAAGACGACTATATACCACGTCTTGCTTTTTATGAAATGTCGAACCTATCTTATGTGACGTTGCCAGATAATCTAAAGGGAGTGTTGGGGGGAGCTTTCAATGGTACCAGTATGCGCGGCTCGCTGATTTTTCCGGAAAATTTTGAGTTTTTAGGACAAGAATCCTTTGCTAACTGTCTTCTTACAGGCGAACTACATTTACCCTCTACCCTTAAGAACATAGAAATGTATGCTTTTGGTGGAAGGAAAAATTGCTATCTCACTGGTGACTTTGTTTTGCCAGAATATATGGAGTCCTTAGGCGGTTATGCCTTTGGAGCGTGCCGCTATCTTACTGGACCTATTCGAATACCCCGTGGCCTGGAAGATGTAAACAATGGCTGGCCGGATAATGCAAAAGGGCCTGTTGTTATCCCACAGGGTGTGAAGCGCATCCACTCATTGCCCTATGGCATGACCTCCCTTTATATTCCTGAGGGTGTGGAAGAAATAAGCGGCTGCGGCACGCCTAACTTACGAGGAGATGTCCATTTGCCTTCCACCCTGCGTAAGCTACATAGCGGAGCATTCTTTAACGCGTACATATCACATATCAACCTCCCCGAGGGCTTGGAGTCCATAGAAGATGAGACCTTCAAGTGGTGTATCTTCCTACAGGACACCATTACGATTCCCTCTACTGTAACACGGATTAAGCGCAACGCTTTTCAAGACTGCAGGATGCTCAATGCCGTCGTTATTCCTGCCAGTGTAGAGGAAATTCAAGACTGGGCGTTTTCAGGCTGTTATTCGCTCGACTATATAGAGTGTCAGGCTAAGGAACCGCCTGCGATAACAGAATTGACATTCAGCGGCGTTGAGAAGAACAACTTCACATTGGTGGTACCTGAAGATGCAGTTGAGGACTATAAGAATGCACCCAATTGGTGTGAGTTCAAGCGTATTTCGGCCTACCGCAACTTTGTATGCCGACCGATGAAGGCCAAATTACTGAACAAAGGCCATGAACGCGAGGTGGTACTTAATGCCGATAGTCATTGGCAAGTAGCCAGTTGTCCGTCGTGGATGCACGTCAGCCAAACATCGGGTTACAAGAAGACGGAGCTTACCATTACCATCGATGACATGCCTCATAACCAAGGCGACCGCGAGGGTGCGGTGGTATTCCAGTTAGACAGGACCGACGATGACGGACAGCCTATTACTTGCACCTATACCGTGAAGCAGTTCGACTATGAGGTAGAAGAAGACGGCATCGCCGTTTTACAACATGCGACGAAGGGAGAACGTGGAGGTATCGACATTATCTTCCTCGGTGATGGCTATGACGCAGAAGATATCGCTACAAATGTTTACAGTAACACCATGACTCAAGAAATGGAGTATTTCTTTGCAGTGGAACCATATAAAACCTATCGAGACTATTTCAACGTGAGCGTGGCCTTTGCCATGAGCTACGAGAGCGGCATCCACGATAATCCCGACAAGTGGCGTCAGCCCAAGTTCAACACCCAATACGGTGTAACTGATACAGGTAGAATGCAGTTCAATTTCGACGGATGTATGCGCTACGTGCTGCAAGATGTAATAAGCAGCCCAATAACCACAGTCAACGTGAACCGTTCACTCATCATTGCTATACCAAATAGTGAAGGCTATGAAGGAGTAACTATGCTTTATCAAGATGGTTCTGCAATCGCTGTTTGTCCCTATTTTGAGGGGGGCGATTATCCATACGATTCCAGAGGCATTCTACAGCATGAGGCATGTGGGCATGCTTGGGGTAAACTCGATGACGAATACATCTATCATCGTAACAATATTAACAAGTGTGCGTGCAATTGCTGTAGTCATGCAGATAACATCACCTTCTGTAAGAGCATAGGATGGTTCCGGAATGTGTCGCTCTCAGGCAAGTACAAAGATTGCGAATGGAGGCATCTGCTCATTGACCATCGTTATGACGACATTGTTGACATCTATGAGGGCGCCCATATGCATGGTGATGGCGTATTCCGCTCTGAGATTAATTCATGTATGAACAATAATGTGCCCTATTTCAGCACAATATCCCGACAGGCTATTGTAGAACGTATACTTTGGGCGGCAGGAGAACCATTCGACTTTGAGACCTTCGTAAGTCTCGACAGTCGTGAAATGGGCAACAAGTTTCTGACACGTGGTGCTGAAGACAAGGCTTTGGATTCTGTTCCAAGCATATATGACGAACACCACGGTCCAATCATACGTAAAGGATCGCCTATGGAGTACCTGAAAAAGAAGAAAGGAGGTATGCAATGAAAAAGTTTCTATTTTCCCTTACTGTGCTGTTTGGCTTGACTTGTTGTTCAGATTATGATGACATAACCTTAGATAATACTAGCTTACATAAACCGATAAAGATTGGCTCTACCTATCCTTCAGCCCTTCAGACTCGTGCCACCATTGATGGAGGTTTCGTAGTGGGTGACCAGATGGGTGTGTTTGTCGTTGACTACGATAAGGAGGGACAGCCCGGTGTGCCAGCCATTGGCAAAGGACGTGCAGCAAATCTGCTTTATGTCATGCAAGATGACGGGTCTTGGACTTCGAGGGCTCAATTATATTGGGCTAATAGCGAGACACCTGCCGACTTCTATGGTTACTATCCCTTTGACGAATTTATGGAGTCGATCACTGACTACGCGTTTGCTGTCGCTGCTCAACAGGATGCCGATGCCACTACTACAACTTCTGCAGGCTATGCCGCCAGCGATCTGCTCCGTGCCAAGGCTGAGAAGCAGTGGCCCACAGAGGAGACTATCATGCTAAACTTTCGTCACATGATGGCTGGCGTAACTGTCTTGCTGGAACAGGGTACTGGGTTTAGCGCTCAGGAATGGACAGAACTAGAAAAGACTGTCCTGATACAGAGCACAGTCCTCTCAGGAACAGTCAACTTGGCTAATGGATATACAACTGTGTCTTCTACGTCCAAGCCGAAAGGTATCGTTCCCTTACAATACAATGGTACGTGGAGGGCATTAGTATTTCCTCAGACCGTTGAAGCAGGAAAGATGCTGGCAAGTATTACCATTGATGGACAGGATTATCTGCTTAAGAAACAAGAACCAATGATATACTATTCAGGCAAGATGCACCAGTTCACTATCACTGTTGATCGTAACATTGCCACTGGACTGTATACCTTTACCTTAGCAGACGAGGCTATTCTTCCATGGGAGAATGACGGTGAACTGCACGAAGGAATGGTTCGCCAATATATAAACATCCACGTGGCAGAACCAGGCACGTTAGAGCAGGTTGTCAAAGAGAAAGGCATTGACCCCATAATGGTGAAGAATCTGAAAGTTTCTGGCAACATCAATGGAATAGACATAGAATTCATCTGGAATAAAATGCCCTCATTAACCAATCTGAATTTGATCAAGTCGCTTATAGAAGAAGGTGGATTAGGAGGTCCTTCGCGAGGATGGGCTGATCCTGCACATCCGTTAGAACATATTGCTTTTCCTGAGAAGGGATTGAAATCTATAGGTGGTTTTAGATATTCAAGTATTAAAGGTACGTTAACTATACCAGAAGGTGTAGAAGAGACAGGGTGGAGTGTGTTTGAAGGAAACCCAATTACAAGTATTTCGCTGCCATCTACACTGAAATACACCGACTATATATGTTGGGGCTGCCCTATACATGGTGAAATATACCTTCCTGAAGGTCTAATCACTTGGGGGGGTATTGGTGGCAACTATACCAGCCCTGCCCATATTCCTTCAAGTCTGCGTGAGCTGAATGCCCCTTTACCTGGTGTCTGGTCTGGACCGATTGTGATACCTCAGACCTTGGAGAAAATATGCGACTTTGCTTTTGAGAGATCAACAGCTACATCTGTTAGTTTTCCCGAGGGAATGAAGAAAATTCCAGTACGGTTATTCAGCGAGTCAAATATTTGTGGCGAATTGATTATACCATCAACAGTTGAGGAAATCTGTAACGGGGCTTTCTGCTCAACCCGTATAAACAAGATTATTTTCTCCGATGGAATCCGAACAATTTGGGATAGAGCTTTCGAGGGTTGTACTCGTTTGATGGGTACACTCGAGCTCCCCAAGAAAATCACTAGAGTATCTCCCCATTGCTTTGAAGGTTGCTCTGCCCTTTCAGAAATTGTTATTCCTCCCAACATATTAGTACTTGAAGACTATAGCTTTGCTGGTTGTTATAGTCTCAGTTCCATTGTTTGTCAAAGCGAGGAACCGCCTGTAATTGTTGGAGATGCCTTCTACGGTGTGCCAAAAGATAATTTCACCGTAGAAGTGCCGAAAGGCTGCGTGGAGAAATACAGAAACACACCAGGATGGAGCGACTTCAAACGCATAGCCGAGTATTCCAACTTTGTCTGTCGTCCACAGGCTGCCTGTGCACTGAATAAGGCACATCTGGAGACGCTGGTGCTGAACGCTGACGGTCCTTGGACGGTGGCCCGCAAACCTGACTGGTGCCGCTTGTCTCAAACCAGCGGTATAGGTAAGACCCAGCTCACCGTGACTTTCCAAGACATGCCTCATGGCGAAGGTAACAGGCAGGATAGCATTATTTTCCAGATGACAACGGCTACTGGCCGTGAGGTAAGAACATTCTGTGTTCTGTCACAATATGACTACGAGCATGAGGAAGATGGTTATGTTACACTACAGAAAGCTACGCGTGGCAATACAGGCGGTATTGATCTCGTCTTCGTAGGCGAGGGTTATGATGGTGAGGCCATCAGCAACGGATCTTATCTTGACTTGGTGAAATACCAGATGGAGTGCTTCTTTGCCATTGAACCCTATACGTCAATGCGAGATTATTTTAATGTCTATGCTTCATTCCCCCTGTCTCAGGAGGCGGGTGTGAACACAATGTACACCTACGTTAATAACCATTTTGGTACGTTGTCAGAAGGACCGGGTGCAGCACTGATAGCTGAATATGATAATATCATGCAGTACGCCATTGACAATACGCCATTGGAAGAAAGTAATGCATGGCGAGCTACTGTAGTGATAACGCTCAATAGCGATGCATTTGGCTGTCAGAGCATCTTCGACATGTATGGTAATGCTGGTATGGCCATTTGTCCTCTACAGGACAAACCCTATCCGCGTGACACCCGTGGTGCCATTCAACATGAAGTGGGAGGTCATGCATTCGGTAAATTAGGCGACGAGGAAATAGCCATAAACGCGTTTGCGCCCCAAAGTGTGAAAGGTATTATCAATAAAATGCACGAACGTGGTTGGTATAAAAATTTGGCTACGACAGGGAAACTGCATGATGTTGCATGGTCCGACTACATTTTCGATCCAGTCTATTCTGACCGTGTAGATGTTTATGAAGGAGGCTTGGGCTATACACGTGGTATCTATCGTCCTGAAGTAAATTCATGCATGAACTATGGCATACCTTATTATAATACACCCAGCCGACAGGCAATCTATGAACGCATCAAGTGGTATGCTGGCGAGGAGTTCCGCATGGAGGAGTTTCGCACACAAGACACATTTGAGTGGGGACCCACAGAGATAACGCGTGCCACAGCGCAACATTATGAGAAACTGACACCAATTACTTCGGGTGATCATAAACGCCCAACCATCACTAACTTTCGCGAAGTGGGTGATAAGGTTAGGACAATCAGGAAGCAATTGAGAGAATATAGTCTTAATCGTAAATAATTAAATAAAAAGTATATGAGAACAAGCAAAATTTGGCTGCTAGCTATGACAGGCATCATGATAGTAGCATGTTCATCTGATGATGAGACGGAGATGAAACCATCTTATGTACCGAATAAGGGTGAAATGCAGTTCCTTTTCGTACATCCAGGGGCAACAACTCGTGCCACCGAGACAGCATTTGAGGACAATGATCGCATAGGAATCTATGTGGCATCTAAAGACGAGACATTACAGATAGGTGGAAACGAGGTTAATAACGAACCATTTACATGGAATGGTACTTCGTGGACGTCGGCACGTAAGGTCTACTGGAATGAGGGACTGCATGACGTGTATGCTTATTATCCCTACAACCTAAAGATTAACGATATCAACGACTACTCGTTTGAACTCCAAGCTGACCAGAATACGTCTGACGGATTTTCATTGAGCGACTTTCTCTGGGCTGGAGTCAAGGGAGCCACGGCCTCAGAAAACCCTATGCTCATACAGTTTGCGCACAAGCTGTCATGTATTGTGATCAAATTATTGAAAGGTGAGAATTTCTCAGGTGACATCTCTGCTGACACTGAAGTTTATATTCATAGTACAGTGGCCAAAGCGACCATCGACCTTTCAACTGGAGATGCTGCCAAAGACGAATATGCTGGCACCAGCAGTATCCGAGCCAAACAGCTTTCGGCTGATGAATATGCTGCTATCGTAGTGCCGCAGAATATCACAACACGGCGGCCATTAGTGGAGATTATCACTGGCGATGTGAGCTACTTGATGGAAGGGAAGATATCTCTAAAGCCGGGTATGCGCCATACTATCACTGTGACGCTTGATAAGAATCCCGAGCAGATTAAGATTGATATAGGTGGTGAGATTGTGAATTGGTGATTGAAATCGGGTTATTCAAATTGAAGAAGAGAATGAAACGTACATCATTTTGGTATATTTATCTTTCATTTTGCATGGTATTGGCATATTCCATGTTGATTTCGGCATGCAATAGCAGTGAAAACCTCACGGAATCAGTACCAGAAGAGCCGAAGGATGAGAAGATGGAAGTGAGCATTATAACTCGTACTAGCGAGGAAGAACCAGCAAGCACGTTGCAGGCAGGGCTCTATATGGTGAACTACCATAATGGGCAGTCAGATGATCTACTTGAACAAAACAATTACGTGAACAACCAGATGCTGACATGGATGGATAACGTATGGATGACTGCAGCACCCATCTATTGGAACGACATGATAACTCCGGCAGACTTTTACGCCTACGCACCATATCAGGATGAAGTGCCTAATGCCCGGGCGATGATTTTCAGTATACAGACAGACCAAACAAAGCAGGAGGACTTTTCAAAGAGTGACCTGATGTGGGGCACTGTGTCGGGTCAGAATCCTTCGAGTGTGTCTTTCGATTTGTTCCTAACCCATCAGTTGAGCCAACTTACGGTAACTATATCTGCAGGTACGGGATTTGACGAGGATGAACTACGGGCTGAAGACGTACAAGTAAGCATCGGTGGCACTCGTACCACTGCTACAGTTGACCTGCAGACTGGTGTTGTTAGTGTGCTCAATAGCTTACCTGCCGAGGACATAAAATGTATGAATAAAGGCGACCTTTCCTATGCCGCTATCCTCCTGCCACAGCAGGTTCCGTTTGCTAACCTGATACAGGTGTATTGGAAAGGAAACAAATACACGTTACAAAACTCGTTCACTCTGGAGGCAAAGAAACAGTACAGTCTCACTGTGAATCTGAAGAAGTCAAAGAGCGGTTTCGACATTGGCATAGTTGGATGGGATATCATCGGTGAGGATTTCGGTGGTGTTGTAGGAGGTAATTAAGAAGTTGATAATTGAAAATTGATAATCAATATGAAGCGACTACTGTTTTGTTTATCATTCATTATTTTCCATATATCATTTAGCATTGCGCAAAACGATGACATTGAGGTAACTGACAGTACCTCGAACAATTGGGGTGGGGGCAGTGGTGGCGAGCTGAACATACAAAAGCCCATACTTTCCCTATCACTTAATGATGGCTGGAACTGGGTATCACATCCCTTAAAAAACTCCGTTGCAGTATCCACAATATTAGGCGAAGATGGATACCGAGTGTTAAGCCAAACTAAGGAGATGATAAATGATGATGCTTATGGATGGGTAGGTAATCTATCCGAGTTGGTGGCAGGCCAATGCTACAAAGTACAGATGACGGGTCAAAAAACCGTAACCTTGCCTATAGATGAACTTTGTACTGAAGCAATATCACTGAGGAAAGGTTGGAACTGGGTGGGGTATAATTATAATTTCTCAGCATCACTCTCACATGCCCTTCAGAACAACTTCAGCGAAGAGGGTGACATTATCTTTGGCAAGGGTAGTACTGCTATATTCTTTGGAGGGCAATGGATAGGCGATATTGAAAGCATCATACCAGGACAAGGGTATATGTACAAGTCTGTCAGCAACAAGATGTTAGTTTATAATAACGAGAAGGAAGTAATCAATTCCTCACAATACAATCATACTCTACATACACAAGAGAACAATCCTATATTCACGGTAGACAATAGTAAATATTCCAGCCAGATGTCTGTCATTGGAAAACTCTATTCTGGTAACGAACCATTATTGCCCTGGACAGTAGGCGCGTTCTGCGGTGACGTGTGTCGTGGTGTCAGCAATGTTGTCAGTGGACTGCTCTTCATCAGCATTGGTGGAGAAATAGGTGATATTATTACATTCAGAACTATAGATAATGACGGTGTAATTAGGGAGATTAAAGAGGAATTGAACTTTGATGGGGATATGCACGGCAGTCCACTTAGTCCCGTCGCCCTACATGTTAATTATGACCAAACAGGTATCGAAACATCAGTCGTTCATACCTCCATAATAGATAAAACCTATGATCTTAACGGACGAAGAATTAGAGATGAAAAAGGTCTTCATTCGCACCCAGTTCGTATAGTAAATAAGAAAAAGGTTGTCTCTGCAACGTATTGATGGACTCTTGACATTATTTGGATATCCTCAATTATCTAACAGAGCACGAAAAAGAGAGGATTGAGCGTATGTGAGCCTTGATTTCTAACTTTTCGGGACAATTTGTTCACATTTTCATCTCGACTGGCTTATAATCTCGGAAATTTTATCTAAATTTGCAGCTGTTTGCTAACCAAAACCATTCTGTATGATAAAGATTTATAAGGCACATATTCTTTTTACGAAAGAGAAGGATCGTTTCGAAGTATTTGAAAATGGTTACATTGCCGTGGAGAACGGCAAGGTGACGGGTGTTTCTACAAATCTGGCTGAGCTGGACAGCCAGGAGGCAGAGATCGTTGACTTTGGCGACAAACTGCTCATTCCTGCCATGAACGATATGCATGTGCATGCCCCACAGGTGCATAACCAGGGTGTGGCAATGGATCTGGAGCTGCTGCCGTGGCTGCAGAACTACACTTTCCCCGAGGAATCGAAGTATGCCGATGTTGACTATGCTGAGCGCATGTATCGCCGCTTCCTGCATACCCAGTGGCTGTTCGGCACCATGCGCAGCGTCGTCTTCGGCACTGTTCATACGGATAGCACCCGCATACTCATGAAGCTGTATCAGGAGGCTGGCATGGGCGCATTGGTGGGTAAGGTGGCTATGAACCGCAACTGTCCCGACACCCTCTGCGAAGATGTCGATGCCGCTGTCGCAGGCTACGAGCAACTCATCGCCGAGTTCCCTCAAACCTCAAATCTCGTGCGTCCTATCATTACGCCGCGCTTTGTCCCCTCGTGTACGCCGGAATTGCTGAAAGCGTGTGGTGAGTTAGCCAAGAAGTACCAGTTGCCTGTGCAGTCGCACCTGTCTGAAAATGTTTCTGAGATAGCGTGGGTGGCTGAGTTGGAACCTGATAGTGAGAGCTATGGTGATGCCTATAATCGTTACGGACTCTTCGGACAGACACCGACCATCATGGCACATTGCGTATGGACAGCCGGGAGCGAACTGGAGCTGATGAAGAAGAATGGCGTGATGGTTGCCCACTGTCCTACGTCGAACTTTAATCTGTCGTCAGGCATGGCACCTATCCGTACACTGCTCGACGAGGGCGTGCGCATAGGCTTAGGCAGCGACATCAGCGGTGGTCACGACCTCAACATGTTCCGCATGCTGGTCTATGCCATTCAGGTCAGCAAGATGCACTACCAGCTTGACCACGACAAGGCATTCCTCACCCTCCCGGAGATTTTCTGGATTGCCACCAAGTCGGCAGGCAGTTTCTTCGGAAAGGTGGGCAGCTTCGAGCCCGGCTACGACTTCGACGCACTGGTCATCGACGATGCCGTGCTCTATCCTTCCGAGTACTCGCTGCTCCACCGCTTGGAGCGTTTTATCTATGTAGGCGACGACCGCCAGATAGCCCACCGCTTCTGCTGCGGTCAGGAAATCCCCGAGCCGAAGCTTCAATAGCCCTTCTGACCGTTACTACAAATAGTCCTCTGAGTACCGATCTATGTAAAGCGCACCTTTCGGTCTGTCCCGGTAAACGGGACCGATACCAGCATATACTTACCATTTATCCGCTTATCCTACACCAAATACTGATTATCAGTTAGTTACATACAAATTATCTGTATTTTATCCGCAATTATCCTACACCAAAAACTGTCCTCATTTCTCATTTGGTTTTGCGTACGAGCGGTTATGCTTAACAAGTGCAGCGGTTATTCTTAACAATCCTCGCTCCTGCACAGGGGCTACAGTTTGATGTCTTAACAGGGGTTTGCCTTCGTACGAACTGTCCGAACTTTTGTCCGAACGGTTCGGACTTTTGTCCGGACGGTTCGGACTCCCTAAACGATTGTAGTTTAACGATAATTTCCACCCTCATGAAACGCTGCAAACGTAGCCCCGAAGGGGCGTTAAGACCACAGGCAGGGGTGAAGCCCCTGCTAAAGACGCCGGGTAAAGAAGCCCTGAAAGGGCGACAGAGTGTTCTGTCACCCCTTCTTGGGGTTGGGGCAACGTCCTCCTATATACAGGGGTTTTACCCCTGCCTGTGGTCTTTTCAGGCCTTCGGCCTTTAGGGTGGGAAACTTCAATGATGAGCCCACTTTAAAAAGTCCACATACTGCCGCAACGGGAGGCGCAGCCACTCCCCTCCCTTC
>JAFZIL010000003.1 GCA_017554385.1 Prevotella sp.
AGTCGTTGCGCGATGCCATCCTCTTGCACCACCCCCGGAATATGCGCAGAGATGATACTCTCTAACTTTGAGGGTGGGTTTAAAAGTTGTTTTTGTAATTCTCTAATCCCTGATTCAGGAAGTTAAGATAGGCTTCTACGTCCTCGTTGTAGGCACGGCTACCGCATAGCGGATGGCCGTCGTTGTCGAGCAGTACATAGAAGGGCTGGGCGTTGGCACCGAACTTGTGGCTCTGCAGGTAGCTCCACTTGGCACCGACGGTGCGCATGGCGCGAGAAGCTCCGGCAGGCTGGAAAGGCTCTGGCAGCTCGGTCTTGTCGTCGACATAGAGCGAGATGAGCACGTAGTCGCGCGTCAGCTTCTCAGCAATGCGGGGGTCGGTCCAAACGGCAGCCTCCATCTTGCGGCAGTTCACGCAGCCGAAGCCAGTGAAATCGACGATGACAGGCTTATGCTGCTGGCGTGCTGCCGCCATGCCTGCATCGTAGTCGGTAAAGTGGGCTTCCACCACCTTCGTGTTCAGGTTGAAGTCTTGCGTGTTCATGGGAGGGGCAAAGGCACTGACAGCCTTGCACGGCGCTCCCCAGAGTCCCGGAATCATATAGACGGCAAAGGCAAACGATATAAGGCCGCCCATGATGCATACCACGGGCATGGGCTTGGTGGGTTGATGGTTGATGGTGGAGGGTGGAGGGTTGTCGTCGCTTTGGAATTTCAACCATCCGCACAGGTAGGCTCCGAGGAGGGCGAAGATGACAATCCAGAGGGAGAGGAACACCTCGCGGTCGAGCAGATGCCAGCCATAGGCCAGGTCGGCTACCGACAGGAACTTCAGCGCAAAAGCCAGTTCGATGAAACCCAATACCACTTTTAGTGTATTCATCCATGAGCCGGACTTCGGTGCCTGCTTGATCCACGACGGGAACATGGCGAAGAGCGTGAATGGCAGTGCCAATGCTATGGCGAAGCCCAGCATGCCCACTGCCGGTGCAAGCCAGTCGCCACTGGTCACCGTCTCGACAAGCAGCAGTCCTATGATGGGTGCGGTGCACGAGAACGACACGAGCACCAGCGTGAAGGCCATGAGGAAGATGGAAAGTGAAGAGTGAATAGTGAAGAGTGAAGAATTTGCTGCCGCTTTGGACGAAAACTCGTCGCTCTTTCGGTCTACGGCGTTGGCCCATCCATCGGGCAGCTTCAGTTCGAACCATCCGAAGAACGAGAGGGCGAAGACCACGAGCAGCAGGAAGAGGAACACGTTGAACACGGCATTCGTCGACATGGCATTGAGCGTGTCCGAGCCGAATAGCGTTGTCACCAGCAGGCCTAATCCCAGATAAATGACGATGATGGCAGCGCCATAGATCAGCGCGTCGCGAATGCCTTTCTTCCTGTCGGTCTTGGCCCGCTTCAGGAAGAAGCTCACGGTCATGGGGATGATGGGCCAGATGCACGGCATACAGACGGCCAGCAGACCGCCCACAAAACCCAGAAGCAGAATTGTGAGCAGTGATTGATGACCGAGGTCTGCGGAAGAAAACGCACCTTGCTGCAGCTCATCGATCACGGGCGACCAAAGGGTACTGTCGGATTGGTTTGAGGTTTGAGATTTGAGGTTTGAGGTTTGAGTGCTGAGGGTGGAGTCAGGTATTGTCTCGGGAGATACGGCTCTCGCTTCTGTTTTGGTCTGTTCGCTGATGGCCTCTTTCTGATTGGCTTCTTTTTCCTTCTTGTCGTTTTTCACTTCGCCTGAAGCAGCAAGCTCTACCTGTGTCGGTGGCATGCACATTTCGTCGTTGCATGCACCATATTCTAAGTAGCAGAGGATGTCGTAGCGTGGCTTGGTGAATCGGATCTTCTGTACGAACAGGGCTTTCTTCTCGAAGAAGCGTAGCTCCATACCGAACATCTTGTCGAACTGCTTCAACACATTGCCACGTGCCTCTAAGCGCCCCACGGCCTCGGCGCCCTCCATCTTGTCGGCATGGAAGGTGGCAGAGATGGGACCGTCGTTGCCCAGGTCGGTAGAGTAGACGTGCCAACCGTTGTCGATGGTGGCCTGGAACACAATCTCTCCCTTGCCGCCGTCGAGCACCTTCAGTTGCGACGTGAAATGCACAGGGTCCATCATCTGGCCGCTCGCAGCCAACGAGCATACAGCGGCAATGACGATTGTCAGGATTCTTTTCATCTTCTTTTTCTATTTAGCATCGGATTAACAAGGCACTCCCCTTCACTCCATATTCACTCCTCTTCACTCCAGATTTAGAAACTCTGGAGCCATCCTTTCAGTTCGAGAACCATCTCCAAATGGAACTGGAACGACTCGCGGTAGCCCCAACCGTGGCCTCCGGTAGGATAGACGTGGAGCGAGGCCGGCACGTCGTGGCGATAGCACTCCTGATAGTAGTAGGCACCGTTGGCGGGCAGCACCAGGTCATCGTCGTCGCTCAATGCGATGAAGGCGCGTGGCGTGGCTCGCGTCACCTGTTTGTCGCTGCTATATTGGTTTATTTCCTTCTTTTTCGGTTTCTTGCCTAACAGGTTCTCCATAGAGCCGCTGTGAGTGAAACTAGGGTCCATGGTGATGACAGGATAGAACAGGATCTGGAAGTTTGGCTTTGCATCACCACGCGACTGGGTGGCAATGGTCGAAGCCAGGTGTCCGCCTGCCGAGAAGCCCATGATACCCACCTGGTCGGTGTCGATGTGCCAGCTCTTGGCGTTCCTTCGCACCGTGCGTATGGCCTCTTCGGCATCGCTCACGGGTACATTGGGATTGCCATGAGGCATGCGGTATTTCAACACGATGAGCGCGATGCCCTGATGGTTGAAGAAATAGGCCCAGTCAGTGCCTTCGTGTTCAATGGCCAAGTGACTATAGGCACCGCCGGGACAGACAACGACGGCCCGGCCCGTGGCTCGCTTGGCGTCGGGCAGGAATACGCGCAACTCGGCATTGTCGCTCTTGTCGCCGTTGTTGTTGGGCGCTCCCTTTGGCCAAAGGTTGATTACTTGCTGGGCATTCATTGTTGTGACTGTCATCGCTAAAAGCAAAAAAAATAACAAACGTTTCATTTCTCTTAAAATTTGCTGCAAAGTTACGAAGAAAAGAGTGGCCTGCAAAAAGAAATGATTATTTTTTGGACCAAGATGTATGCCGAATGCTTTTTTTTGTGTAATTTTGTCGGCAAATTAACACATATCATCATGATGATTCTACTGAGTTTCGACACAGAGGAGTTCGACGTGCCCCGTGAGCATGGAGTCGACTATTCACTGGCCGAGGGCATGCAGGTGTCGAGAGAAGGCACATGTCGCATCCTTGACGTGCTGAAGAAGAATGGGGTGAGAGCCACGTTCTTCTGCACGGGCAACTTTGCCCAGAACGCCCCCGACGTGATGAAACGCATCATGGACGAGGGCCATGAGGTGGCCTGCCACGGAGTGGATCACTGGCAGCCCAAGGCAACCGACTTTGCCGAGTCGAAGCGCATTGTAGAGCAGGTCACGGGCCGTACGGTATACGGCTATCGCCAGCCCCGCATGTTCGCCGTGAGCGACGAGGCTATCCGTGAGGCAGGCTATCGCTATAACTCATCGCTGAACCCCGCCTTTATTCCCGGTCGCTATATGCACCTCACTGCTCCGCGCCGTCCGTTTATGAAGGAGGGCGTCTTGCAGATACCTGCATCGGTGACGCCGTGGCTGCGCTTCCCGCTGTTCTGGCTCTCGCTGCACAACCTTCCGCAGTGGCTCTACCACTGGCTGGTACGCCGCACGTTGCGCCACGACGGGCACTTCGCCACCTATTTTCATCCTTGGGAGTTCTACGATTTGAAGGAGCATCCCGAACTGCGCATGCCCTTCATCATCCGCAACCATAGTGGGCGGCAGATGGTGGAACGGCTGGATGGTCTTGTCAAGATGCTCAAGAAACACGGGCATGAGTTCATTACCTACAATGAGTTTACCGACATCATAAATAATCAACCGCAATGATCAGACTTGCAACTGTTTCACCTTGCTTCAATGAAGAGGATGTGCTGCGCCACTCGGTTGAGCGACTGACGGAACTTTTTGGGCGCATGAAGACCGAAGGCTTGATTTCTGACGACTCGATGATGGTCTTCGTGAATGATGGCAGCCGCGACGCAACATGGCCGCTCATCCAGCAGCTACACAGTGAGAACAAGTATGTACGCGGTATAAACCTGGCTCGTAACGTAGGTCACCAGAATGCCATTATGGCAGGCATGATGACCGCCCGCCAGTGGGCTGATGCCGTAGTCACTATCGACGCTGATTTACAGGATGACATTGAATGTATTCCCCGTATGGTTCGTCTCCTGGCCGACGGCCACGACATCGTATACGGCGTAAAAGTGTCGCGTCAGGCCGACCCTCTGTTGAAGCGCATGTCGGCCCAGGCATTCTATAAGCTGCAAAGCACGATGGGCGTTGAAAGCGTCTACAACCATGCCGATTTCCGACTGATGAGCCGTCGCGCCCTTGACATGCTGGCCGATTACGATGAGCGTAATCTATACCTGCGTGGACTCATACCCCAGATTGGCCTCCCGTCGGCAACCGTTGACGATGTTATCAGCGAGCGCTACGCGGGGCAGTCGAAGTACACCTTGCAGAAGATGCTCAATCTGGCCCTCAACGGCATTACCTCTTTCAGCGTAAAGCCCATGTACGCTATCTTCCATCTCGGACTGGTGTTCCTGCTTGTTGCTGTCTGTATCGGCATCTACGTGTTGCATGCCCTTATCACCGGTACTGCTGTTCCCGGATGGGCATCACTCATCCTGAGTATTTGGATTGTCGGCGGATTCATCCTCATATCCATTGGCGTCACCGGTGTCTACATCGGCAAGATATATACTGAAGTGAAACGCCGACCGCTCTATCATATTGAAGAGATTCTCTGACACATGCTGAAGTCCGCCATCAAATGGACCCGCCCCATCTCTAAGCAGTGGCCACTGATGCTGGCCTATATAGTACTTGTAGGATGGGAATCGGTGACGAAGAACCCTATTCCGCGTTGGATGCTCATCTTCCTGCATGCCTACGTGGTGGCTGCTATCGTCGAGTGGTCGCATAGCAGGGTGGTAAAAGCGTTGGCCTACGGAGTAATTTACATTCTTTTCGTTACCGAGATGGGCCTGAACTGGCTCTTTGGCATGCACATCTCGCCCAGTGTACTTGTACTCTTGGCCGAGACCACAGGACGTGAGAGTGCAGAATTTCTTGAGTCGCTGGCCGACAAGCCCGGCTTCTGGAGCGTGGTGAGCTGCACGCTGGTACTGGCCGCACTGAACATATTGGCTGAACGAATACGTGAGACAGGCTGCCGATGGGTGGCACGATGGCCGAAAGCTGTGCGGGTATGGCGGGTGGTGGCGGCCGTGCTGCTTTTGGGTGGTATCGTAGGAAGTACAGGCTATGTGGAGCTGTTCAGTTGTAAAGAACCCAACGATATTGATGAGTGGCGTAGTTACATGCGTCATCCCGACGACGCATTGACCAAGCTCGTTGTGGCCGGCTTCGACATACATCTGGCACGAAACGAGATGGAACAGGCCAGCCTGCAGGCCGAGCAGGTGACCGCCACGCCACAGGACAGCGGCAACGACTCTATCAACGTGATACTCGTCATAGGTGAGTCGTATATACGTGAACACACACCTCTTTATGGCTATCCGCTACAGACCACGCCCTTCCTGTCAGAGGAACAGCGTCAGGGGCGTCTCTTTGTCTTTACTGATGCGGTGAGCCCCTATAACCAGACGACAAAGGTACTGCGTAACCTACTGTGTTGCAATTCGATGGGCGATGATGAGGCATGGAATGACACGCCACCATTCATGGCAGTGTTTAAGAAAAATGGCTACTGGGTGAGCATGGAAGACAACCAGAAGACGATGAGTCTGGGAGACGTCTTCGCCTTCTCGCTTAACGCCTTCCTCTATCATCCACGTATGATGTCGGCTTGCTATGACGAGGTGAACGACTCGACGTTCGAGTATGACGGACAGCTTATCGAGAACTATCGTCGACGTCACCCTCAATCTGCCGACGGGCAGTCACGACGACTGTTGTTGTTCCATCTTATGGGACAGCACGTGGGGTTCCGGCACCGCTATCCCAGTGAGCAGCGTTTCCGGCAGTTCAACTCCGACAGCACTGCCTTCAGGCATGAAGCATGGCTGACAAAGGAGATGCGTGAGGAAATTGCCCACTACGACAATGCCACACTCTACAATGACTATGTGTTGCAGCAGATAGCAAGACTCTATGATAACGAGAATACGGTGATGGTGCTTCTCTCCGACCACGGTGAAGAGGTCTACGACTACCGCGACAGCTATGGCCGCGATGACTGGGAATTGGGCGACTCTCCCAGCGAAGTATTGCGCTGGCAATACTGTGTGCCATTCATGGTATGGTGCTCAGACCGTTTTTGCGAACGTCATCCTGAGCTCACGGAACGATTGAGAAAAGCGACAGACCGGCCAATGATGCTCGACAATACCTGCCAGTTGTTGTTCCGGCTTGCCGGATTAAAGACGCCCTATTATCATTCCAAACGCGATGTGCTTTCCGATGACTATCAGTGTCCACGTCGCATCATTAACGATGAGTACGACTTAGATGCACACTACACAAAAAGTCATTTGTCCCCTGACTTCCCCTGACTTCCTCTAACTTCCTCCTAACTTCCCCTAACTTCCTCCCAAATCTACACCTTCCTGTTAAAAGCAAAGAACTTCTGCCCGATGTAGTTGATGACCATAAAAAGGCCAGTACCTACGAGCATGGCAACATTCTCGACAATGGGCGTCGAAAGCTCCCAATTCTGTAAGGCCTGACGTGTCAACGGCAAGGCCAAGCTATAGGCAATCAGGTAGCAGATCACAATGTTCAAGGCAAACTTCACGATACTTCGCCAATCGGTACCTTGATAGTGGAAGGTGAAGTATTTGTTGAGGAAATAGCTCAAGATGCTTCCGAAGAAATAATCGCAGAACGACGAAACCCAGTAGCTACAGCCAAACACGTTGTAGAGCACGAGCATGATAGCCGTACCGAACAGCGTATTGACCACGCCTACGATGAGAAACGTCAGAAACGACTTGTCAAACAGTTGCCGGTTCCGCATAATCCTTTGTACAGATTTCATAGCATAGCTTCAGCCATACAAGCGTCACGGGCAAGGCCTTCAGCGCGTAGGGCTGTACCCATTCCTTACGCAAGTAGGCAGGGAAGAGGTCGCTGGGCGAAAGACTCGTCAATACGAAGGCAAAGACCATCAATGCCACGTCCCATCCTGTACGTTGCCAGGGTACACATGTGTACCAGACCACCACGCCCACCAAGGCGATGATATAGCCGCTCGACTCGCTACCGGTGCTGAAAAGAACGACAAACATCATGACCGAGGCGAGAATTGTCTGCCGGAAAGCCATGAACCGATACTGCTCACGGCGCAGATAGGGCAGCGCAAAGAGCAGCATGCCAGGAAGAATGAGCCACAAGTCGCTGTAGGCAGCCGAGCCTGAGATCTTGCGCACCATACCCAATAGCGAGATGTTCTGGTGCGGGGCAAAGAGGTTGGCGTCGTTCTTGCCCACAAGACTATGGTACCACTCGGCATATTGGCCCACAATATAGTCAGGACCGCCAAGCACCATCGGAACGACGAAGAGCACGGCACTCCATCCCACCAATGACAGGACCAGCTTCAGCTTGTGACGAGAGAACAGGAAGAAAGCCAGACCTACTACTCCATAGAGTTTTACCAGCGTACCCACAACGATAAAGAAAGCCGCCTCAGCATCGCGCTCCTGCTCGATAAGGAAGAAGCTGAGCAGCAGAATGGCTGCAATGGCAATGTTGAACTGCTGCATGAAGAGTGCCGTCAACAGTTCGTGGGCACAGAACCATAGCACAAACACCTGCTGCCGGTCGGTAAACAGTGAGCGGCGCACCGCTATATATAATAATAAGGTAAGAGCAACGCACCACATCAACAGGCCCAACCACTCGGGCACCACGGCAAAAGGAGCGAAGAGTAGGGCGAAAAGAGGACCATAGTGGTTCGTGTCCCAGTGCTCCATAGGATACTCAGCATAGAGCGACAGTCCCTGCCATGCATGCCAAAACGTGCCACGGAAAATAAGGAAGTTGTTGTGGCTATGCATCTTCATCAGCGCAGCTATCACTGCCAGCAACAGCCATAGACCCAACAGTAGCCGATAGTCACGCAGCACGGGATGGGCCAACAGGAGGCGCAGTTTTTCTTTCATCGGTCAGATTGTCTTTGTTCTTGTCTTGAATTATCGGTTGCAAAGTTACGTATTTTTTTGGAAAACAACGCATCGTTTGTACACATCTTTGCAATATAAAGTGTTCAAAAGACATGAAAAGAGACCAAAAAGTTGCACAAACACCCCCTGTGTGTGCACACAAGCATCAGTTTTTTGCAAAAAAACTTGCGTAACTCAAAGAAAATGTGTTACTTTGCACCCGATTTAAGAAAGAACAGTTTAATATTAACAATTTAAAAAGAAAAAATCATGTCAGAAATTGAAAGCAAAGTAAAGGCAATTATTGTTGATAAACTCGGAGTTGATGAGGCTGAGGTGAAGCCCGAAGCAAGTTTTACTAACGACTTGGGTGCTGACTCTCTGGATACCGTCGAGCTCATCATGGAGTTTGAGAAGGAGTTCGGTATCTCTATTCCCGATGACAAGGCCGAGAAAATTGGCACCGTTGCCGACGCTATTGCCTATATCGAGGAGAACTCAAAATAAAGTAAAAAAGCAATAGTGAAAAGTGAAAAATTTGCTACCGCCATATAGTTTCACTTTGGTGTGCGGTAGCAAATTTTTCACTTTTCACTTTTCATTATAACCTTAAATTATGGAATTAAAACGAGTTGTCGTAACAGGATTGGGAGCCGTTACGCCCGTGGGTAACAACCCCGAGGAGATGTGGAAGAACCTTGTCGACGGCGTGAGCGGTGCTGCTCCTATTACCAGTTTCGATACCACCCTGTTCAAGACCAAGTTTGCATGTGAGGTGAAGAACCTCAATGTGAACGACTATCTGGACCGCAAGGAAGCTCGCAAGATGGACCGCTACACCCAGCTGGCCCTGATTGCCGCCAAGCAGGCCGTCGAGGATAGTCAGATGGACTTGGATACTGTCGACAAGGACTGCATCGGTGTGGTCTACGGTGTAGGCATCGGTGGCATCAAGACGTTCGAGGACGAAGTGAAATATTACGGTGTTCATGAGGCCGACGGCCCCAAGTTCAACCCCTTCTTCATCCCGAAGATGATTGCCGACATCGCTGCCGGCCAGATCTCGATTATGTATGGCTTCCACGGCCCCAACTATATCACAGCTTCTGCCTGTGCTTCCTCATCGAACGCACTGGCCGATGCCTTCAACCTCATCCGCTTGGGCAAGGCCAACGCCATCGTAGCCGGTGGTGCCGAGGCTGCTATCTGCGCTACTGGCGTGGGCGGCTTCAACGCCATGCATGCCCTGTCTACCCGCAACGACGAGCCCGAAAAGGCCAGCCGTCCATTCAGCGCCTCGCGCGACGGATTCATCATGGCCGAAGGTGCCGGCTGCCTCATCCTTGAGGAACTGGAGCACGCCAAGGCTCGTGGTGCCAAGATCTACGCTGAGATGGTGGGTGCCGGCATGAGTGCCGATGCACACCACATCACCGCCTCGCATCCCGAGGGTCTCGGTGCCAAGCTTGTGATGAAGAACGCCCTGGAGGATGCAGGCCTGCAGCCCGAGGACATCGACTACATCAACGTTCACGGAACCTCTACCCACGTGGGTGATATCAGTGAGGCCAAGGCCATCAAGGAAGTATTCGGCGATGCAGCCTACAAGCTGAACATCTCGTCTACCAAGTCGATGACGGGCCACCTGCTCGGTGCTGCCGGTGCTGTTGAGGCCATGGCCACGGTGCTTGCCGTGAAGAACGACATCGTTCCGCCTACCATCAACCATGAGGAGGGCGACGAGGATCCTGAAATCGATTACAATCTGAACTTCACCTTCAACAAGGCACAGAAGCGCACCGTGCGCGCTGCCCTCTCCAACACGTTCGGCTTTGGCGGTCACAACGCCTGTGTGGTGTTCAAGAAGTACCTTTGAAAAATTATGAATTAAAAATTAAAAATTATGATTACCTTGTTGACCGGGAATATAAGATAGTATATTCGCATACGTCAAAGAATAATCATAATTTTTAATTTTTAATTCTTAATTTTATTATTTCATACTAAAACTATGACCTTCCGAGACATCATAGAAATCATCCGCCTTCCGTTCCGCGATGACAAGGAGCTACGCCAGTCGTTGCGTCAGATTATCGGGTTCTATCCCCACAACATCAAGCATTACCAACAAGCACTGACCCATAAAAGCACTGGCCAGCGCAACGAAAAAGGACGACTGCAGAACAACGAGCGGTTAGAGTTCCTGGGCGATGCTATGCTTGATGCTGTGGTTGGACATATCGTCTACAACCACTTCCGCAACAAGCGCGAAGGTTTTCTGACCAACACCCGATCGAAGCTCGTCAGCCGCGAAACGCTTGGCAAGCTGGCCGACGAGATGGGACTCTCCGAACTCATCCAGAGCAGTGGACAACAGCGTTCCCACAACAGTTATATGGCCGGCAATGCCTTCGAGGCACTGGTGGGAGCCATCTATCTGGACCAAGGCTTCAATGCCGTGATGCGCTTTATGGAGAAACGCATACTTGCCCAGATGGTCAACATCGACAAGGTGGCCTACAAGGAGGTGAACTTCAAGTCGAAGCTCTTGGAGTGGACGCAGAAGAACCGCGTACGCATGGAATACAAAATGCTGAAGCAGACGAAGGACGAGAAAGGCTCACCCATCTTCGGCTATCAGGTGGTTATCGAAGGCGTAGAGGGAGGCAAAGGCCAGGGCTACTCGAAGAAGGAGGCCCAGCAGCTCTGCTCGAAGGAGACCCTACAGCGTCTGCGCCGCGAACCGCAGTTCATCGACGCCATCTTCCAAGCCAAGAGCGAACGCACGAAGATGGAGGAGGAGCCCACTGCCGTCGCACCCGACCTTGAGGCCGATAAGAACTTCATCATCGAACAGGAGAAGCCCCAGATCAACAAGGAGGCCCATAAGACCAATAAGCCCAATGAGGCTAATGAGGCTAATGAGTCCCATGAGCCCAATGAGTCTCATTCCATCGATGAGTTCGATTTGAGCGACATTACGGCTAAACCCTCTGAACTCTCACGCGAAGACATTATCGCTGCAGCCGAAGAAGCCGCCTTTGGCCAAGGCTGAATGGTTATCACATAGCAACGGGCACGCTGATGCACAATTATAGCTCAGCGTGCCCGTTGTCATATAATCAGAATCCTTACCGACTGTTCTTATTTGTGGAAAACAGCAAAGATGCTGAAATGGTAGTTACTAAATTCATACATGTCAATTGAAAAATAGTTTCCGCTAGCGTCTGTGCCATTGTATTCCACACCACCCGACGATTTGGTGCGAGGACTTAATTCTACGCCTAAAGAGGTTTTGAAATCCTGAATGATTTTCTGCAAATAGCTGTCGGGATTGTATGAGGCTGCAGCCTTGTCAATCTCAAAAGAATAGAACAGGTAATTGTAAGAGCCCCCATCACCGAACTGTGCCGCAGAAAACGACAGTCCAAGATACCGTACACTTCTTAGCGAAGGATTGTCTTCGGGGTAAACCATGAAGTAGCCATCTCCATCACTGTCAACAGTGTCTTTTCCGATGGTATACATCTTTGCCACCGCGCTCTTGATGGCCTGATACGATCCTGTCTTCAGGCTTACGTTGACGTTGCCTAATGGTTTCTCCATCCATTGCTTCATCATCGACTCTTCACCGGTGCCGCTGCCATTATCATCCGTTACTCTTTTGAAGGTGTAGATAAAACGCACCCCGTCGTTTGTCGTTCCCTCCATCTCCAGCTTATTTCCACTGAGGGAAACGGTTGCCGTGATCACTTTTCCAGACGTAGATATTGCCGTCAGTTTGTTCCCTACGAGGGTATAGGCGCCATTTCCCATGTCGGAGGAAGTGGAAGTGTAGGTGTTGTCAGATTGTACGACAAGGATCTTACCCACCATTAAGTCTGTTTTAGAGCCTCCATCCCAAGAGTCTATACTACCGGTACACATCCAGGTACCTGTCAAATCTAAGTTGGCAGCAGGACTATTGTCATCTTTGTCATCATCGCTGCCGCACGACGTAAGAGCCACACATACCGATGCCATCATAGTGACCACCAGCATACTCCAAAAATGTAGTTTCTTCATAATTGTTTTGTGTTAGTTAATAATCATTTTCGTCGCAAAAATAAGTATTATATTTGATATGGCCATACCAGTGTCTATTAATATATGTTAATCGTATATAAATTCAATTTCAAGCTGCCCATCATCGGGTTCGTCCTCGTCCTCAGACTTCTTCTCTCGGATGATAAAGAAAGCTCCGGAATGATGAGTATCCAGTAAGATAGACTAAAGCGCTCGGCAATGATGAGCAGCTGGTCCTCGTCGGCAATTACTTAACAACCTTTTTTCCATTTTTGATATAAATACCGGAAGAAAGCCTACTCGCTGGATTTACCTTACAACCATTAAGGTCGTATATATCAGTATCTGTCGGATAATGTGTCTGCACATCTTTGATGCCCGACGTTTCATGATAGAACTGCCAACTGTCGAAGTCCATTAATGAAGTACCGCTTCCTGTAAAGGTGAAACAGATATTACACACTCCGGTGATGGGTGATGTCAGCTCACACTCAAAGTCCCGCCATTCACCGCCGGTAGGTTCCACGCTGACTCGTCCTTTAATGGTTCCTGTCTTGCTGGAGAGGCGCAATATAAGTGTGCACGACTTCTCGGCACGCACTCTGACGGTCATCTTTTGGGCACCATCATCACCAAAGTCAACGCTTCGCACCCTGATGTAGTCGCCCTGACTGATATTCGTCACGTAGCATCCGTTGTAGTCGCCCTCGCACTTCACTCCAGAGCACTGGTTGATCGTCTCGGCTTCCTGACACTCATAGGGATTGACGTTCTGCAGTGGTTTCACGCCAGCCGTGGTGAATTTGATGAAGGGGATAGAGCCGTCTTCGTTTGGCGTGTACTCCTCGATACAGGTTGAGCGGTTGAAACCGCCACCTCCAGGCAGTTTGCCGTTGTGGTAGAACAGGTAGTGGTGTCCTCTGAACTCCACGCTACCCCCGTGGATGGTAAAGCTATTCTGTGCTTCTCCCATGATCTTGCCTTGATACGTCCACGGACCGGTGATGTTGTCGGCAGTAGAGTAGGCCCAATGTTCGGGTACACCGCCTGCCGCATATTCCAGATAGTATTTGCCACCCCGTTTGTAAATCCATGATGCCTCTTCGAAGTTGGTCTTCGGGTTGCCGTTGTCATCATAGCCTTTGTAGGGACCGAAGGCTGTCTCGTCCTTCGTCTTCACCTCCTTCTCACCACCGGTAATAGCCGTCATGCTCTTTGTGAGCTTGGCGTACCAAAGCATGTTGTTGCCATAGAAGAGATAGGCCTGTCCGTTGTCGTCGATGAACACCGAGGGGTCGATCTTGAACCATCCCTTCACCAAGGGTCGGCCGATGGGATCCTTGTAAGGGCCTGCGGGGTTGTTAGCCACCGCGACACCGATGCCGGGATAGGCCTCACCCTTGATGGTGGCGGTGCAGTACCAGTACCACTTACCGTCACGTTCTATGCACTGGCTGGCCCAGCAGTCGTTGTTCTGCTTAGCCCATTTCGAGAAAGTGGCCGAGGTAATCGGCGTGCCGCGATAGGTCCAGTTCACCATATCGACAGTGCTGTACAGCAGCCAGTCCTTCATCGTGAAATAGCCGTTCTCAATTACGTCTTCATCGTGATCGACGAAGAGATAGAGGGTGTCACCGTGGACGTATGGCGCAGGGTCTGGCGTGTAGCGGTCGCAAATGACGGGGTTCTGTGAGTGAACACAAACGACTGACATGCAACTGAGCCATGCAGTCATCATAAAACGTTGAAAAAAAGTTCGCATTAAAGTCATACTATTGAATGATTTCAAGGAAGAAACTATAATGATAAGGCTTGTTGCCATCGATGGTGTACTGGGGTAACGTGCGGGCTCCCCAGGTGTCGATGCCGCCTACACCGTGTACATTCAGGTCAATATTCAGATTGACAAAGCGTCCACGCTGTATCTCGTTGGGATGCTTAGCGGGTTCAAGGTCCTCCTCGCCGTAGTCCCACGCACGGATGCAAAGAGGTTGACACCCCTGAATTTTAAGGGTGCTCTGGCCGTTAGTTAGCTTCAGAAAACGCACATCGCAGCGGTTGCCGTTGTCCTGCGGATGGATGTATTCCGTCTCGTATTCAGAGAGCGGCATCTTATACCGACCCAAGAATGCGCTGCGCTTGCGGTCGGGATAGTTCTCCCAAGGGCCTCGACCGTAGTATTCGATATTGGTGAAGGTGGCAGGGATGCGCATCCGCATACCGAACTTTGGGATCACAGGACGATCGTTAGCTGTAGGTTGGTAATCCACATCGACGAGAATCTGACGTTCGTTGACAACGGTATATTTCACCGTCACGTCCTTGGTTTCCCTCCATACGGCGGTGCGCTCTGCAAAATGGGCGGCATGCTGGTTGTCGTTCTCGGGCTTCCAGAAATAGGGCTCAAGGGGAGCAACAAGCATCTCCTGACCATCAACAATCCACGAGGTGAGCTTGTTGCCATCGATGGTGATGTTCTTTGAAGTTTCAGGTTTCAAGTTGAAGGTTTCAGGGAAAGCGTAGGGCTGGAGGACGAACTGCTCACTGGCCACAGCAAAACCTTTCTTCGCCCAAGGCTTGTCCTCTTTCAAACGAGCAGAAACATTGAGCAAGGTCTCGCTTTCATAACACACAGTGTCGCAGGTGATGTCGTACTCGCTGGGATTAGTAAAGCTGTCATGATTAATGATGCGGATAGTGCCGTCAGCCTTTCTGACGAACTGCAGAGGCTGGTACACATGTTGCACCTCATAGTAATGCGGATGGGGCTTGCGGTCAGGAGCAATGAGTCCATTGATGCAGAAAGCTCCGTCGTTAGGCTGGTCACCGAAGTCACCACCGTAGAGAAAAGCCCCCTCCAAACCTCCCCCCGTAGGGGAGGCTTTTGTTCCCCTCCCTACGGGGGAGGGGTTAGGGGTGAGGCTACTTAACCCCTGGTCCACCCAGTCCCAGATGGCTGCGCCACAGATGCTGGAGTCGGCATAGATGACATCCCAGTACTCCTGGAGGTTGCCCACCGAGTTACCCATGGCATGGGCATATTCGCGCATCATAAAGGGACGGTCGGTGACCTTCTTGGCTTCCTCACGTAGACGGTCGGGCGACAGATAGCC
>JAFZIL010000004.1 GCA_017554385.1 Prevotella sp.
CGATTATTCCCACTCGAAATGCTGCTTGCCAGCGGCCAGCTCGAAGTTGCACTTCACGATGCCGAGGTCGTAGGCTGCATTGCCGAAGAGGTCGAACTTGGCCTTGGCACGTACCTTGTTGCCGTCCAGTAGTGTGAAGAGAAACTTCTGCTGGTTCATGGCTGTGGGAGCCAGGAGTGCCGCCTCCATACCTCGACCGAACCAGTCGGGCAGCGGCTGGCCTTCTTGCGCCCGCTCGTCCCTGCACAGCTCCTCCACAGTCTTCTTCTGCGGATGCTGTACACCGTTGGTCTCGCCATAACCGCATGCCACTACGAGTTTCAGTTCCTCATCGTCGCGCAGTTCGTAGGCATCCTTGATATTCTTGAACGTCAGGGCCACCCAACAGGTGTTCAGCCCTAGCGTTTGCATCAGCAGCACCACCTTCTGGCCGTAGTAGCCTATCTTTTCCTTTACATCATGACCCTTTTTAGGCCCAGCCAGTACCAGATAGTTCTTGACTCCCGAGAACTGGCCATACTTGAACACACCTTTCGAGAAGGCCAGTGGTTCGTTGGTCACCAACTGTATGTGCAGCCCGCTCTCACGATTGCACTCGCTGATAAGCTGCTCTATCTGCTCTACTTTCTCCGCCTCAATGGGGCGGTCTTGATATTTGCGCACGGCGTGGCGCTCACGGATTGCTTCTAATATTTCCATACGTTTTCTTTTTATTACCGGCTGCAAAGGTACGAAGAAAATCGATAGGTTCCGTTATCCGTTGTTGATAATAAATTATCCATTTTGTCTTTTTTGTATAAATTAGCACATTATTCCGATATAATTTATTATCTTTGCGGCACAATTGCATACTTCAGATGGCAAACATAGAAGATATTCGTCTCAACGACGTCATACCCGAACAGCTGCATCACCTTTCGGCCGGGCAGTACAGCATGATACCCAACAGCACGTGTGGCCAGGGAGGACCGTTGGTTTTGAACCAACCCTACCGACTGGTGGAGGGGCGACTGATAATTGTGCTTCAAGGCTGCATACGTGCCACCTCGAACTTGCTGGAATATACGTTGCATACTGGCGACACGCTGCTACTGCCTCCCTGTTGTATCATCGAACTGTTGGAAATGAGCAGCGACTCGCGCGTACAGATACTTTCCTATAGCGACGATACGTTTCCTGTGAAGAACCACGAGGTAATTTGCATCACGCCGACATCCGATGAGCGGGCGGAAATCGACACGCTGGTAAACCTGGTGTGGCGAAACCTCAACCGCCAGCCGGCACCCGTCAGCGTCATCACCCCCTTGTTCCAAGCCCTGCAGTCGTTTATCATTGCCATCCATGAGCACAACCAGAGCAAACATATCTCCACCGACGAGAGTCGCCAGCAAGTGCTGTTCCATCGTTTCCTGCAACTTGTAGGTGAACATTGCACGCATGAGCGCAGCTTAGCCTACTATGCCAGCCAGCTGTGCATCACACCCCATTACCTCTCGACGATGGTCAAGAAGGTCAGCGGCACCAATGGCACCACATGGATTACGCGTGCCGTCTGTCTCGAAGCCAAAATCCGCCTGCGCCATTCCGATCAGCTCGTCAGTCAAATTTCCGACGATCTGAATTTCCCCAACCCCGCATTCTTCAATAAGTATTTCAAGCGCGAGGTAGGCATGACGCCAGGAGAGTATCGGTCGAAGGAGTGAATTTTTACTGCAACTTTCGTAGTAACCGTCGCCAGTGGTCGATTCTCATTTTGCGGATTGTTTGCCTATCCCTTCAGTTTATAATAGCAGTACAGCATCCAGGCATGGATATGGGCGCAGGCGATGGCTGTCTCTGCGTAAGTGGCTGTCTGATCTGGCAGACCAGGTGCGCCTTTGTCTGGGGCAACAAGAGAGGATTCGATATTATCTGCTGATGACCAATAGGTAGTCCAGTATTGCGGGAACTGACGGGCGTGGTTGGCGAGCGACATCTGTTTGAGGCGCTTCATGGCCTCTTGCATGTCAAAAGTAGCAAGACCACAGATCACGGGGCCATTGAGCGAGTACCAGATACCGCCGTTTTCGCGCGAACCATAGTCTAGGTCGTCGCTGGTCAGTTCTGGGTCTTCCTGTTGGCGTGCGGCAATCTTCTCACCTTGATAGAGCTTCTGCTGCATCTCACGATAGAGTAGCTGACGACGTTCTACAGGGATATCCTGCACTTGAAGGGTAAAGCCCATCGGTTCTAAATACAGATTGTTATCGCCAAAGTTCCGTCCTGCAAAGTACATGCGACGAGGGTAACTGCGATTGCCCCAATCCTTCATGTAAGCATCGTAGAGTTGTTGGCGCCAGATGCGGATACTACTAACGAGGTGGGTGTCAGCCGAAGCAGCTTCGAGTTGGTCGGCGAGGACGGGGAGAATAGAGAGAGCCATTGCTGTATTCATGTGCGACTCTCCCTGTGGCTGCACTACATTATAGGGCTCTGCTAAGCAATAAAAGATACCATCGCACCAGTCGGAATTCATCAGGCGCACCAGTCCGTGTCTGCCTGTTCCTACTTGATTGCGCAGGTAGTCATAGCAATGCTGAGCATGTTCGAGGATGGTGAACTTAGGCATATCCTTAACGGGATAACACGCCACCCGCTCATTTAGGAAGGCATAGTCCTTAGTAACGCGCAGATACTCCGATAGCAGCAGGAAAAACCACAGCTGCTGGTCGCTGGTCTGATAGCAGGTGGGCTCTGCAAAGCCATTACCATATTCTATCAGCATTACCTCACCACTTGGCACTGTGCGCTGCATCATATAGCGAATGATGCTTTTGGCAAGTTCTGGGTGATAATAGATGGTGGGCAGGGCATGCTGGAAATTGTCGCGTGCTGAGGCGTGCTGTCCCCAGAAGTAGTCGTAGATGGTGCCCTGCGGAATCTTTGTCTCGTGATAGTAATCGCTGTAGGTGGCCATAGTTTCCAGCATATAGGCGTGCCAGGTCAGCTCTCGACGCAGCTCTGCATCCTGTTCTTCGGCATATACGGGTAGTACCTTTTTCCATGCCTCTGAGAATAGACCTTCGTCCTTCAATTCTTCTTTTGCATCTATTCGCTTGGCATACTCGCGCTGCATATCGAAGCCGATAATCATCTGAATCTGTCGCTCCTCACCATTTCGCAGCGTCAGGTCGTAGCTGAGACCAAGGTCCTCGTTGGTGCAGGCTGATTGAGCCTTTCCTGAGAGATCCTCCATATAGAGCACAGGAGGAAAACCCTCATACTTGCAAATGTCATCCTTCGACAAGAACAGCAGTGGATCATCTGTCTTGGCATCAAACTTTGCCTCCACCTTTTGGGCATCGATAATTGGGGTATATTTCACCTTGCGCCACTCACGAGGTGTCGATTGCTGCATCATCGTCTCATACTGGGCTCGGATGCTCTCCACGTAGCGCAGATGTTGCGTCTTACCCGTCTTATTCTTAATAGTAACGGTGAGCAGGAAGGCCGAGGCACCACCATCGATGGTGAGCGAAGGCTTTATACTCAGCGTACGACTCACCTGCAGTTTGTCTGCCTGGTATTGATACTGCGCATAGCCACAGCCGAAGGTCCGTCGGCTCTTCGTAGAATCAGCAGAGAGCGATTTCATTCCCACCAGAGGATAGGTCTTCACAATGCTACCATCGGCAGAGAGTACCTCCAGTCGAGCATCGTTCTTACCCGTGTTCTTACGGTCGCCCTGATTCATGCGGGCCCAAGCACGCTGACCCGTAATCAACTCATATTGTCCGCTGACATGAGCAAACACTGTCAACTGATAATTGCCTAACACGAACCAAGGGTCTGGATCGAGTTTCACGCTGTCGCCGTTAGCCAGCGTAGCCTTATAAGGCACACTGCCTACATAATTAAAGCACGGCAGACCTGCTGCATCCAGTTTCCACTCGCCAATGGGACTGTTAGTTGCCTGTTTCTTACCGCAAACTGTGATGCAAACCATCATCAGCAGCAGCATCATTGAAAAACGTTTCATTCCCGTCTATATTATTTCAATTTTGAATCCTATAGCATTATTAGTGGCTAAGCCATTGGCTTCTACGCGGATGCCATCGGCCTGTTTCTTAAAACCTACTTTCTTGCCGTCAGCCAAGCGGGTAATGCTTTTCACTCTAGTGCCGTCAATGCTCTGAATAGTGAAAGGTTTGCCGTCCCAACGAAGAACAAAGGCATAAATGACACCGTCCTTAGTTGTGAACCGGATATTTTCCTCAATGGCATTTTTATAGGGCCGCGTGCCGTAGATGCCTTCACCGTTCTGACGGAGCCACTGGCCGATGGTGCGCAGAATCTGCTGCTGGTCGTCGGGGATGGTGCCATCGCTTTTAGGCGAGATATTCAGACAGAGGTTGCCACCACAGGCTACGTTATCAACAAGGTTGCGGATAATGCCATCGGCACTCTGCAACTTCAGTCCCTCGATGTAACCGAACTTGTTGCCAATGGGGTCGTCCACCTGCCAGTAGCGGTCATAGAGCTTGCGGGGTGCACGGCTCTCGCGTTCGAAATCCTGGATAGAGCCAGCAAGATAGGCTTGCGCCTTCGACTGAATGCTCACCTCCTTCTGCCAATGATGGGCACTATTATAATAGTATCGCGCAAGACGCAGTTTCCACGGGTCTAGCGAACGATAGTTGATACCATTGTCGAAGTAGAGCAAGTCGGGCTGATAGCGGTCGATGATCTCATGCACACGCAGCTCCCACTCATTGAGGAAAGCATCGCTCTGCGGATGGCGACCTTCCTGCGCAGCCTCATTGATGACGGCCTCGGTGGCTCCACCATTAGCAGCGGCAGCCAGAGCCTTCGGTCCCATACCGCTCTGCTCAGTAGGTTTCTGAGGCGGTCCATAGAGGTCGGAATAATCTGGAAGGAAGAGGTCGGTGGAGTCCTTCGGCATGTTCAGCGGATACATGAAGTCCCAGTTCTCGATGCGGTGGTTCGATACACCAAACTTCAGTCCTTCGTGACGCACAGCCTCTGCCAGTTCACCGATGATATCTCTGCAAGGTCCCATCTGCTTGGCATTCCATCGCGTCAGCTTACTGTCGTACATCGCAAAGCCGTCGTGATGCTCAGCTGTCGGAATGACGTAGCGCGCTCCAGCCTCACGGAACAGTTCTGCCCACTCGGATGCGTTGAACTTTTCAGCCTTGAACATGGGGATGAAGTCTTTGTAGCCAAACTGCGACTGACGCCCCCACTTCTCTCTGTGCACCTTTGCCAGTCCGTTGTACATGTGCTTGGGATACCACTCGCTACCAGCTGCCGGTACCGAGTAAACACCCCAGTGGATAAAAATGCCGAACTTGGCATCCTGGAACCATTCTGGCGTGCGGTAGTGGGCGGCAATAGACTGCCACGAGGCTTCGTAGGGACCTTCCGGACATTGCTCCAATTGGTCGTGGTTTATATCGATGATGACACGGTTGTTGGTTATCATTACGTCACGGCAACGACTTTCCCATAACTCAGCCATACGAAGGTGACCTGCCGCAGTGGGATGAATACCGTCCCATATCCAGTATTTAGGGTTGGGCTGATTCTTTTGTAATTCTTTGAACATGCTGTCGAAAGGTACCAGCACGGCTTTGTAGTCTTTGGCAATCTGACGAACTATAGTGCAAAGGCTGTCGATAACGGCACATTTCACTGCACCTCGGACAGGTGTATGGAATGGCGTACACAACACCAGTTGCACATTGGGCAGCACCTGCCTCGTCGTATCAAGCAGGTGGCGGTAGGTCTTTTCCCATGTCGTATAATCAAAGTCGTTGACGGTAGCCTTACGCCCCGATTTCTCTACAGCGCTGATGCTTTTACCAGCCTCGTTGGTACCTATCAAGATGGAAATGACGTCAGGCTTCAGTTCGAGTGCATCTTCCTGCCAACGATCTGCCATCTCATAGAGTGTATTGCCAGAGATGCCTCGGTTCCAAAACTGCCAGTCGTTGTCGGGCCACTGGCTCTGATAATAGGCGGCACATAGCATCATATAGCTATGTCCATACACATGATTCAAGTCTGTATGATTGCGATCTTTCGATGCCTTTGCACTTCCTCCGCTGCGCCCCCATCCGCCATCGGTAATGGAATCACCGATGTAGAGCACTCGCCGGGCAGAGAAGCCGGAGATCATCGTCAGTAGCAACAGAAAGGAAAGAAAAGTTCGTTTCATCGTTAGCTTAGTTTATTTTAAATACAATGGAAGTCTGGAAAGGCATCGTAGCAGGAGCGGTGATTTCGAGCGCATCAGATGTCTGACGCCACTTCACTTTACCGCTATAGCCTAGCAGGGACACTTTTTTGATTTTCTTGAGTTGTTGCTTACCCGTCGACTTGATGGTCACTTTTTGGCCTGCCTCAGGCGACTTCATGCAGAAGGCATAGAGCGCGCCGTTCTTGCCCACGGTGAAACGCAGATCCTGAGCCGTAAAGGGAAACTTGGCGTGCTGTTCCTTCAGGGCGTGTCCGGGCAATTTTCGAATCTTGCCGTTCTTGTCGAGCGGACCCTCGCCATAGGTCGTCCAGGCCTTGCTGCCATAGACGGCCTCGCCATTGACTTCCATCCAGCGGCCTACCTCTTCCAACATCGTTTCACAGGCGGGTTCTATCGAGCCATCGGGCTTCATGGGGATGTTCAGCGCAGCACAACCGTCACGACTGATGGACTCGATGATATAGCGGATAACACTTCCCGCATCATAGATGAATCCAGGCGCATAGAACCAGTCACCTACAGGACCTTCGCGCATCCAGGCCTGCGAGGTGTTGATGCTGTCGGGCCATCCGAACTCAGCGGTGTTCACAGTACCGTTTGTCGGGTGGCGGAACTTCAC
>JAFZIL010000028.1 GCA_017554385.1 Prevotella sp.
CAGCACAGCCATCATCTGGTCGTAGTCACGCTTGGCCAATGCCATCTTCTCATTGATAATCTGGCGGAACTCTTCCAGTTCCTCATCAGTGTAACGTGTCTTCTCTTCCATAAAAAAGATATTTAGTTTATTTGTTATTAATTATTGTTTTGTCACCTTTATGTTTAACTTAAACTCATCGAAGTCAACTTCTTGACCATCATTGTCTTGCATCTTGATTTCGTCTGCAAGAACCTGTGTCTTAATATAGTCGGCAAAGCTGGCAAGACTCTTCTCCACATCAGCATTGGGAGATACCGTCACAGCGATGCGGTCAGTAATCTCAAGACCACTCTCCTTACGGATATTCTGGATGCGGTTGATGAGTTCACGGGCCATACCCTCGTTCTTCAGCTCCTCGGTGAGTTCTACCTCAAGGGCTACTGTCAGGTTACCCTCGTTGGCTACGAGCCAGCCAGGAATATCCTCGCTGATGATCTCAACATCAGCAGCCTCGACGGTGAGGTCCTGACCTTCGATAGAAATACCGATAGTGCCATTCTTCTCGAGTTCGGCAATCTGCTCCTGACTCAAGGCATCCATGGCGGCAGCCACACTCTTCATGAGCTTACCAAACTTCTTACCCATCGTACGGAAGTTACACTTCACCTTCTTCACCAGCACACCGGCACCTTCCACAAAACGAAGTTCCTTCACGTTCACCTCGTTCATGATCAGGTCTTTGACAGCTTCAATGTGCTTGCGCTGCTCGTCGGTAGCGGGCACCATGATGCTCTGCAGCGGCTGGCGCACCTTGATGTTCACCTTACGGCGCAGGGCCAGAACCATCGAGGTAATCTTCTGTGCCATCTCCATGCGGGCCTCGAGGTCGACGTCAATGAGAGCAGCATCGGCAACAGGCCATTCGTCGAGGTGTACGCTGTCTTTCTCGCCACCCAGATCCTTGTAGAGCTGGTCGGCATAGAAGGGTGCAAAGGGAGCCAGCAGTTTGCTGACGGTCATCAGACAGGTGTAGAGCGTATTGTAAGCAGAAAGCTTGTCGTCGCTCATCTCCTTGCCCCAGAAACGTTTGCGGTTCAGACGTACATACCAGTTGGAGAGGTCGTCGTTGACGAAGGCGTCGATGAGTCGGCCTGCCCTGGTGGGATCAAAGTTATCGAGTTCTGCCGTTACCTTCTGCACCAGCGTGTTCAGGCAAGAGAGTATCCAGCGGTCGATTTCGGGCTTGCCTGCTGGAGATTGCAACGCCACACTTTGACCATTGGTCAAAGAAGCAGCAGGAACGGTGGCGGGCTCCCAGCCGTCAACGTTGGCATAGAGGGCGAAGAAGCTATACGTATTATATAATGTACCAAAGAACTTGCGACTGATTTCGGCAACGCCCTCTGGGTCAAACTTCAGGTTGTCCCATGGCTCTGAGTTGGTCATCATGTAGAGGCGCACGGCATCGGAGCCATACTTCTCAATCATCTCAAAGGGATTGACGACATTACCCACATGCTTCGACATCTTGTTGCCCTTGGCATCATGCACGAGGCCTGAAGAAATGACGTTCTTGAAGGCTACGGAGTCGAAAATCATCGTAGCAATAGCGTGCAAGGTAAAGAACCAACCACGCGTCTGGTCGACACCCTCGTTGATGAAATCGCAGGGGAAGGCAGTGCCTTTATCGATGAGTTCGCGGTTTTCGAAGGGATAGTGAATCTGAGCGTAGGGCATGGAGCCGGAGTCGAACCATACGTCAATCAGGTCACTTTCGCGCTTCATGGGCTTGCCTGACGGAGAACAAAGCACGATGTAGTCGACATAGGGGCGGTGCAGGTCTATCTTGTCGTAGTTCTCCTGACTCATATCACCTGGCACAAAGCCTTTGTCCTTCAGCAGATTGCTCTTCATGAAGCCTGCCTTGACGGCCTTCTCTATCTCGTTGTACAGCTCTTCTACGCTGCCTATGCACAGTTCCTCGCCATCCTCCGAACGCCAGATGGGAAGTGGTGTTCCCCAGAAGCGGCTGCGGCTCAGGTTCCAGTCGTTCAGATTCTCAAGCCAGTTGCCAAAGCGGCCTGTTCCTGTCGACTCCGGTTGCCAGTTGATGGTCTTGTTGAGTTCGAACATGCGCTCTTTCTTGGCTGTGCTCTTGATGAACCACGAGTCCAGCGGATAGTAGAGCACGGGCTTGTCGGTACGCCAGCAGTGGGGATAGTTGTGGACGTGCTTCTCAATCTTGAAGACCTTGTTCTGTGCCTTCAGGTCCATGCAGATGGAGATGTCCAGCGTCTCGTCCTTGTCGGTCAGCGTGTCGTCGTAGGCATTCTTGACATAGCGGCCTGCAAACTTGTTCCACTCATCGACGTTCACGTAGTTCTTCACGAAGTCGGCGTCGAGATCTTCAATCACGAAGTACTTACCCTGCAGGTCAACCACGGGACGCTCGGCACCCTTTTTGTCAATCAGTACGATAGGACAGATGCCTGCCTTCTTGGCCACGAAGGCATCGTCGGCACCAAAGTTGGGAGCAATGTGAACGATACCGGCACCGTCTTCTGTCGTTACATAGTCACCAGGAATCACCTTGAAGGCATCACCCATGGGTTTAATAGCGGGCATCAGCTGCTCATACTCCATGCCTACGCGGTCGGTACCCTTGTAGCGGGCTACGATGCGATATGGTATCAGTTTGTCGCCTTTCTTGTATTCGGGCATCTCACCACCGTCGGTGATGCAGCCCTCGGCAGGCAGATAGGCATTCAGACGGGCTTCGGCCAACACCAGTGTCACCTTGTCGGCGGTATAGGGGTTAAAGGTCTCGACGGCTACGTAGTCAATCTTCGGACCCACGCAGAGTGCCGAGTTGGCAGCCAGCGTCCACGGTGTCGTAGTCCAGGCGAGGAAGTACGGGGTACCCCACTCGGTCATCTCGGGCTTCGGCGTCTTCATCTTGAACATCGCCGTACACGTCGTATCCTTCACGTCACGATAGCAGCCAGGCTGATTCAACTCGTGACTGGACAGGCCTGTTCCTGCTGCCGGAGAATAAGGCTGGATGGTGTAACCCTTGTAGAGCAGCTGCTTCTCGTAGAACTGCTTCAGCAGCCACCACAGCGTCTCAATATATTTGTTGTCGTAGGTGATGTAGGGATGGTCGAGGTCAACGAAATAGCCCATCTTTTCCGTCAGGTCACGCCACTCCTGCGTGTACATCATCACGTTCTCGCGACACTTCGTGTTATAATCCTCAGTAGAGATATAGCGCTCGCTCTCCTTGTTGTCGATGTCGGCCTTGGTGATGCCCAGCTCCTTCTCAACGCCCAGCTCTACGGGCAGTCCGTGGGTGTCCCAGCCGGCCTTGCGCTTCACCTGGAAGCCCTGCATGGTCTTGTAACGGTTGAACGTATCCTTGATGCTCCTTGCCAACACATGATGAATTCCCGGGTGACCGTTGGCAGAGGGAGGACCCTCGTAGAATACAAATTGGGGACAACCTTCACGTTCCTTCACGGAGCGCCAGAAGATATCTTGCTCCTTCCACATCTGCAGCACGTCATTGTTCGTCTGCGTCAAGTTCAAGCCGTTATGCTCGGCAAATCTCTTACTCATTCGTTTGTTATTTTACCTTTTACTTTTCTATTATGACGTGCAAAGGTAATCATTTTTTTTGATACCACCAAATTTTTCATAAACCAATTCTGTCCAAAATTTCAAACATCGCTTTGCCGTTATTTTTCGAGGTGCCGCCTCGTGGCCATCAAAGTACCGCTTCATCGCCATCAAGTTACCGCTTCGTCGCCATCAAATTACCGCTTCACTGACAGTACAAAGGTACAACATTCCCATTGCGGTCTACGAATGTTTCACAAAAAAAATTGATTTATCTTTTGCGGTCATTTGGTCATTTGGTCATTTGGTCAAAATCGTTTTCAAGTGTCAAAAACAAACACTATAATAAATATATTATAATATATTTATTATAGTGTTTGTTTTTGACACTTGAAAACGATTTTGAC
>JAFZIL010000029.1 GCA_017554385.1 Prevotella sp.
ATGGAGATTTCTTCGTTGCTTTGCATGACAAGCGTTTTTGTTTTGCGGCGGCAAAAGTAATGCTTTTTTCGGCTTGGTTGGCAAAAAGCGTTATTTTTGCACCATGAAAACCATCGCACGAATATATAAAGTAATAACAAATATGAAAAAAGCATTGAAAATTGTAGGATGGAGCCTCGTGGGGCTTTTCGTCGTTTACACGTTCTATTTCCTCTGGAAGCAGTCACAACCTGCTCCCATCGTCTATGAACTCATCACGCCGCAGCAGCGTGATATCGTGAAGAAAACTACGGCTACGGGTAGCGTCGAGGCCCGCAACCAGGTCGAGGTGAAGCCGTTGGCCACCGGTGTCATCAGTCAGCTGATGGTGCAGCCGGGAAAACATGTCAACCAAGGTGACATCATCGCTACCATCAAGATTATCCCCGACATGGCACAGCTCAACCAAGCCAAGAGCCAGGTGGAGTCGGCACGTATCTCTTCAGAAGAGCAACAGCGGGAGTTCGACCGTATCAAGGCACTTTACGACAAAGGCGTGGTCAGCCGTGAAGAGTATGAGATGAAAGAGGCTCAGCTTGCTGAGGCCAAGGAGAGCGTGACAGCTGCCCAGACACAGGTAGAGGTAATCACGAAGGGACAGTCTACACGCTCGGGCAATGTCAACATCACCAGCCTGCGATCCACTATCTCCGGCCTTGTGCTCAATGTGCCGGTCAAGGTTGGATCGTCGGTATCGGGCACCAGCGCCTTCACCGAGGGTACCACCGTGGCCAAGATTGCCGATATGGGCGACATCATCTTCCGGGGATACATCGACGAGACCGAGGTGGCCAAGCTGCAGCAGAATATGGAGATTGAGCTAACCCTCGGCTCTATGCAGGATGTCAAGATTCCTGCCACCCTCGACTATATTGCTCCTGAGTGTGAACTGCAGAATGGTGCCAAAATGTTCGAGCTGAAAGCTTCGGCCCATATTCCCAACGATATCAACATCCGTTCAGGCTATAGTGCCAATGCCAACATTGTAATTGCCAAGGCAGAGCAGGTACTCTCATGCGACGAGACTGCCATTGAGTTTGCCGACGGCAAGACCTACGTCTATGTCCTTACCTCCGACCCCAAAAACGAAGAGCATCAGCAGTTTGAACGCCGTGAGGTCAGCGTAGGCATCTCCGATGGACTCTATGTTGAACTCAAGAGCGGAGTCAAGGCAGGCGAATTGATCAGAGGCATTCAGAAGTAGTTCAAGAGTTTTCGTTTTGGTTATCGTTTTCGTTTAAATTATGAAGAAACTCAATCATATCAAAGTGCTGTTCATGATTCTTTGCCAATTGTCAATTGTCAGTCATCAATTATCAATTGCCAGAGCTCAGCACATATGGACCTACGATGAATGCATCCAGTATGCCATCGACAATAATATTGACATGAAGCAGAAAGCCGTTGATATTGAAATGCAGAAGAACCAACTCAATACCACTGAGAACGACTGGCTCCCGTCTGTCAACGTGGTTGCTGCCCAACGTTTCAGCTTCGGCAACGCATTTGCTTCTACCGGTACCATGGCCTCGTCAAATAAGGTTTATAATGCCGACCTCTCCTACACCAATGCTACCGCTGATCTGGAGATGCCCGTCTTCGATGGCTTCCGCAGGAAGAACCAGAAGCTTGCCGACCATTGGTCTGTACAGCAGGCTACGGCTTCGCTCCTCTATGCCCGTAAGGCGCTGACCATTCAGATGGCTACCTACTACCTCCAAGCACTCTACGAGAGGGGCATGATGGAGGTGGCACAGACACAGGTAGAAACTAGCCGACAGCTCTGTGAGAAGACAAAGACGCTGGTCGACGACGGAAGGAACCCGAAGAGCGACCTGGCCGATGCGGAAGCCCAGCTGGCTGCCGACGAATACGAACTCACCGAGGCCCAGGGACGTTACAAGATAGCGCTCCTCACGCTTTCACAGCTACTCAACCTTGAGACCGTTGAGGGCTTCGACATTGCAGACATCACCGAAGATCCCTCCACCCTCCACCCTCCGCTCGACCTCTGGTCGCTTGCAAGGCAAGAACCCTCCACCATTGAGCAGTACCCCTCCATCGTAGCAGGCAAGGCATTGGTAGAGAAAAACCGATACGACATCGAAACGGCACGCGCGGGCTACTATCCGAAAGTCGACTTCCGTGCCTCGCTCAACACCTACTACCTCAACTTCTTCCATGAGTCCCATCCCGACGGCTTTGGTGCACAGTGGTGGAACAACAAGAGCGAAGTGGTAGGACTGCACCTCACCATTCCTGTCTTCGACCGCTTCTCTACCCGCAACAATATCCGCAAGGCCAAGATGGCCCACACCAAGAGCCAGCTGGCACTCGAGGACTCGCGCCAACAGCTACGCAAGGAGATGGATCAGGCCTACTACAATGCTCTCAACGCACAGAGCAAGTACGCCTCGGCAAAGAAGTCCGAGGAGGCCAGCCAGTTGTCATGCGCCTACGAGAAAGACAAGTACGAGGCGGGACGCAGCACCCTCTACGACCTTACCCAAGCCAACCAGCGCCTGAAGAAGGCACGTGAGGATGCCGTACAGGCAAAATACGAGAATATCATTCGAAGGAAGATTCTCGAAGTCTACGTTGGACAATAAACATTAACTGTAAACTAAAGACCTAAAAAAGATGATAAAGGAAATACAGGCGTCCATAGTGACCCATTGGGAACAGCCGGCGCTGACCGATTTCAATGCCGAGACCTACAGCTATGCCGATGTCGCAGGACTTATCACGCAGTTACACGCCCTGTTCAAAGAGGTGGGCATCCAGCGGGGCGACAAGATTGCACTTTGCGGCAGCAACTGTTCCCGCTGGGCAGTAGCCTTCATGGCTACTGTCACCTACGGAGCCGTCGTTGTGCCCATACTGCCCGATTTCCTCTCCGACCAGATCCATCATATCGTTACTCATAGTGAGGCCCGGCTCTTCTTCGTCTCCGACCAGATACTGAAGCGCATAGACCCCCAGCAGATGCCCGGCCTCATAGCCATCCTCAACATGGCCGACTATTCCCTCGCAAGCGGGTCTGCCCCCTCCGTTTCCCCACTTCCTTCTCATATTACTCCTGCTCAGCTGAACTTTCAGCCGGAGACTTCCGAAAATGACCTGATGATGATCAACTACACCAGCGGCACAACAGGGTTCTCCAAAGGTGTCATGCTACCATATCGCGCCTTCGACAGCAATTATGAGTTCGCGGAGAAAGCATTGGGACGGCACATGCAATCCGGCTCCAACGTGCTTTCCATGCTCCCCATGGCCCACATGTACGGACTCATGTTCGAATTCCTCTACGAGTTCCTACATGGCTGCCACATCTTTTTCCTCACTCAGATGCCCACACCGCAGGTCATCGCCCGCGCCTTCAAGGAGGTCAGGCCACGCATTATTATTGCCGTTCCGCTTATCATCGAGAAGATTGTCAGAAAGCAGATTATGAAGAAGGTGCGTACCAGCAAGGCTGCCAAGCTCATGCAGTGGCCCGTAGCTGGCATCGTTGTCAGACGCCTCATCCTTAAGCAGGTCATCAAGGCTTTCGGAGGCAATCTGTATGAGTGTATCGTAGGAGGCGCTGCCCTCAACCAAGAGGTAGAGACTTTCCTACGCAGCTTCGGCTTCCCCATCACCGTAGGCTACGGAGCCACGGAGTGTGCGCCCATCATCACCTTCTCCGACTGGAAGTCATTCGTGCCCGACTCCTGCGGAAAAGCTGTCATCAACATGGAGATAAGAATCGACAGCGACGACCCGCAACACAAGGCCGGCGAGATACTCACTCGCGGAAAGAACGTCATGCTCGGCTATTACAAGAACCCAGAGGCTACGGCCGAAGCCCTCGATGCCGACGGATGGTACCATACCGGCGACCTCGGCATACTCGATGCCAAGGGCAACCTCTTCATCAAGGGACGCAAGAAAAACATGATCCTCGGACCCAACGGACAGAACATCTACCCCGAGGAGATAGAAGATAAGCTCAACTCCATGCTCATGGTCAGCGAGAGCATCATCGTGCAGCGCAACAACCATCTCGAGGCACTCATACACCCCGACTATGAGGAAGCTAGACAGCTACACCTCACCGACGAGAACATCAGCAACATCATGCAGCTCAACCACACCGACCTCAACGAGATACTCCCTGCCTACGAGCACATCCATGCCGTACACATACAGGAAAAGGAGTTTGAGAAAACACCCAAAAGGAGCATCAAACGCTATCTGTATAAATAACCATAACTAATTGTTCTATACTTTCTGATGAAGAGATTATTTTTTTCAGCATGCGTCGTCTTGATGATGCTTTGCCAAGCTACGGCTCAAGATGCAACGACCACCTTCCGCACTTGGGCGATGACACCGCCAATGGGCTGGAACTCATGGGACTGCTATTATTCGAGCGTCACGGAGAAAGAAGTGATGCAGAACGCGCAGTACCTCGTAGACAACGACCTCGTGCGCCACGGATGGGAGTATGTGGTCATCGACATACGCTGGTACTGCAACCATCCTTCCTTGGGTGGCGGCAACTACAATCAGCGGGGCGACCAGGACTATGTGCTCGACGAGTACGGACGCTACCTGCCCTCGCCTACCCGATTCCCCTCATGCATACAGGACGGCAAGAACATCGGCTTCAAGGCCATTGCCGACAAGCTGCACGAGATGGGACTGAAGTTCGGCATCCACATCATGCGCGGCGTGCCGAAGTCGGTCGTGGGCAGCAGCTACAAGCTGAAGGGCAGCGAGGCGACACCGTGGACGCAGGTCTACAACGGCACCACCTCACCCTGCACATGGCTGAAGGACAACCTGCTGGTGCGTAACAACGAGGCCGGACAGCTCTACTACAACAGCATCATGGACCTCTATGCCGAGTGGGGCGTGGACTTCCTGAAGGTCGACGACCTCAGCCGCCCGTTCTATACCGACGAGATCCACATGATACGCCATGCCATCGACCAGACAGGGCGACCTATGGTGCTCTCACTCTCGCCGGGCAAGACGCAGTACCAGTATGCCGACGAGTGTCTGGAGAATGCCAACATGTGGCGCATGATGGACGACCTGTGGGACAACTGGAGTGCAGTCGATGCCGTGTTCAACGAGGCACATGCCTGGGAGACGGTGACCCGTCCGGGCAACTATGCCGACTGCGACATGCTGCCCTTGGGACAGATTGCCATGACCATTGCCGACCAAGGATATACAGCTGCCGATAAGGGCCGCTGGACGAACCTATCACAGAACGAGCAGCTGACCATGATGACGCTCTGGGGCATCTGCCACTCTCCCCTGTTCTTCGGTGGTGAGATGACTAAGAACGACGACTTCACGCTCTCGCTCCTGAACAACGAGGAGTACCACCAGATGCACAAGTACGGTGAGAACGCCCATCAGGTGTTCTGCGACGAGGACAACGGTCGCGTAGCCTGGACGTCGAATATCGGCGACACCCGCTATCTCGCCCTCTTCCAGCGCGACAACACCCGCTGGGTGGTGGGCAGCAAGGCGCTCTATAAATCGGAGGTGGTGGCCTACACCACCGACGGCCACACCGTTGATGTCGATATCGAATGGCCCTCAGGGTCGAAGACGCTGGTGCTCGTGGTCGACGATGGTGGCGACAACTATAACTACGACCATGGCGACTGGATCAACCCAACGCTCGTGCTGAGCGACGGCACGGAGGTGGAGCTGACGGGCACCTACAAGACCCGCCAGTACACCGCCAGCTACTTCAACCGTGTCTATGAGAACAAGAACGTAGACAATGGCGGCAAGATGAAGGTGATGGGCGTGAGCTACGACCGTGGCTTCTCTACCGATGCCAATGCTGCCATCTTCTTCCAGATCCCCGACGACATGGACGTGGTGCGATTCCGTGCAATGGCAGCTGCCGACGACTCCGGCATCAACCAGACCGGCGCCACGACCTCGATACGCTTCATGGTGTTCGACCAGAACCCGCTCTCTAACGAGCAGGACGACTATGCAGCACGCTCAGGACTCATCAGCCGTACCGGCACGAAGAGCAAAGAGATGAAGTGCGATGTGACGGGTGCCGAGCAGCTGAAGATCTTCGTGAGCAACTACGGCGACGGCTTCGCCTACGACCGTGCCGACCTCATCAATCCCGTGCTCATCGATGCCGAGGGCAACGAGACCTCGCTCACCACCCTCCAGCAGACCTCCTACACCTCGGAGTGGGGCTCGCTCCATGTAAACAAGAACGTTGAGGGTGGAACGTTGAGAGTTGAGGGACAAAGCTACCAGACTGGTCTCGGTCTGAACGCCCAGTGCACGCTCGTCTACGACCTGCCTGCGGGTCACAACTACAAGACCTTCCGTGCCCTCTGCGGCTACGACTCCAGCTGCGACACCGACAACACGTCGTCGAGCGGCACCACGATGGAGTTCTTCTTCTATGTGACGAAGGACACACCCTTCGACTTCGACCTCACACAGATAGGCTATGCAGCCAGCGAGACGGTACCCGTCTATGACATCTGGGCCAAGGAAGAGGCAGGCACCGTCACAGGCACGCTCAGCACCAGCGTTCCCAGCCACGGCGTGAAGCTCTATCGCCTGGGCGACCATTCGGCTGACGGCATCGAGACCATTCATCATTCACCGCTCAGCCCACAGGGAAGTCTGTACGACTTGCAGGGGCGGCGCGTGCCTGATACTATGGGAAAGCGCGACAGCGGGAACCTTAAAAAGGGACTATATATCAAAAACGGGCAAAAGCTTCTGGTGAAATAACAAGCAGAAGCGGCCTGGCACCTCGTTATTAATGCGTACAAAATCGTCCGTATGTGTATCATTTCGTGCCACCGGCTTCGTTTGGTCGTTTGGGACTTGGTCGTTTAGTGGTTTAGAAGACTCGTCGATTGTCGTCCTCTAAAAAAAGTCAGAATTATGCGTTATCATACACCAAGCACTCATTTTCAATGGGTTACGGATAAAATAACCGCTATTTATCCGCAATTATCCTACACCAACAATTAATCAAAAAACTACAAAAAAACTGTCTTTGCAGCACATTGTTTAGGGAGTCCGAACTGTCCGGACAAAAGTCCGAACCGTTCGGACAAAAGTTCGGACAGTTCGGACGAAGGCAAACAACCTCTGTTAAGCAAACCGAAGATGTTGGTGTAGGATAAGTAGCGGATAAAATACAGATAATTTATATGTAACTAACTGGTATTCAGTACTTGGTGTAGGATAAGCGGATAAATGATAAGTTTATGCTGGTATCTGTCCCGTTTACCGGGACAGACGGGGAGGTGAGCTTAACATAGACCGGTACCCAGAGGACCATTTGTGGTAACGTTCAGAAAAGGGCTTTTGAACAATCTCGTACACCATCGTTCACACCAACCCGTCGCGAGGTAGCCATCATCGATGCCGTAGCTGGCAGCGGTGACCCAACACTGTGTTTCGACACTTACGAGAATACGTCCTGGGAGAGTGCAGCCAAGAAGGACTCCGCATGGATTACATTTACTTTGGCACAGCCCACGGCTATCGACGAAATCTGTATCATTGAAAACGTTGAAGGGCTGATCTCGACAAAGATTGTTGGGGTCAGCCTTTCACGTGAACTGTACATTGGTAACGGTCGTAAAGTTACTTGCACTCTCCGTCGCCGTAGATGAAGCCGAAGGCACCACTCTGATAGTCGAACACCTCGTCTTCCTTGAAGAAGCGGCGCAGCTCGATGGCAGCGTTTTCTACAGAGTCAGAGGCATGGACGATGTTCTGCTGGTTGCTCATGGAGTAGTCGCCACGGATGGTGCCGGGAGCAGCATCGCGTCCGTTGGTGACACCAGCCATTACGCGCACCACCCTGACGGCATCGACACCGCTGATAGCAAGAGCCACAACGGGCGAAGCCTGCATCGAAGCGGCAAGCGAAGGGAAGAAGGGCTTGTCGGCCAGGTGGGCATAGTGCTCGCGCAGGATCTGGTCGCTGAGCTGCATCATCTTCATGCCTGAGATGCGGAGGCCGCGACGCTCAAAACGGTTAATTACTTCGCCAATGAGCTGGCGCTGAACGCAACTGGGTTTCAGTAATACGAGTGTTGTTTCCATTGTTGTTTTGGGTTTTTAGGGGTTAATGGGTTTCAGAACTTATTGGGCCCATGAGGGGGAATTACTGCACGGCAGAGACCTGGATGGTGGTGCCGGGCTTCATGGTGACGTCATATTCATAGACCTTCGGCACGGGTGCTGGCTCGAAGCTGGTAAGCTCGGGCGAACGCAGCGGCTGGCGCACGTTGGCAGGCTGCATGAACTGGTTGGGGCAGGCGCCCTTGGCTGGTTTCAGTCCTTTGCCCTTAAGGGGTGCGGATGAGCGCAGGCGCAGTTTGCCACCGATGGTGGCGTGGATGGTGGCATGTTGCAGTTGGCTGCCCGACCAGCTGATGTCGGCAACGAATCCTCCGCGTGCCCTGAGTCCGCTTACCTCACCCTCGGTCCACGTCTTGGGCAGGGCGGGCAGCAGGTGGAGTGCACCGTCGTGGCTCTGCACAAGCATCTCGGCGATGCCTGCAGCACAGCCGAAGTTACCGTCGATCTGGAAGGGCGGGTGGGCATCGAAGAGGTTGGGATAGGTACGTCCTTCGGGATAGAACCTTGTGAAGCCGTCGCTGGGCAGCAGATGGAGCATGTTGCGGATGATGGTGAAGGCATGGTCGCCGTCGAGCATGCGTGCCCAGAAGTTGATTTTCCATCCTAAGCTCCATCCTGTGGCCATATCACCGCGCTGGCGCAGGGTATTGGCAGCTGCAGCAAAGAGGTCGGGATGGGTGAAGGGCGATATCTGGTTTGAGGGATAGAGTCCGTAGAGGTGGGATACGTGGCGGTGCTCGTCCTTCGGGTCGTCGCCGTCGATGAGCCACTCCTGTAGCTGTCCGTGACGACCTATCTGCATCGGAGGCAGCTGTGCGAGGGCTTTCTCGAGCCTTTGCTGCAACGGGCGGTCCTTGATGCCCAGCACGCGCATGGCTCCCAGCGTCTGGGTGAGCACGTCGAAGACAATCTGGTTGTCCATCGTCGAGCCTGCGGTGACGGTGGTGGTCTTACCTACGGGGCCATGTTCGGGCGACACGGTTGGTACGGTCATAAGCCATCCTGCAGCTTGCTTCACCTCACCGTCGGCAGGATAGGGCTGCATGTAGTCGAGCAGGAAGACGGCAGCTCCCTTCATCACGTCGTAGTACTGGCGCAACAGCTGTTTGTCGCCTGTGAAGAGGTAGTGCTGCCAGATATGTGTGGTAAGCCAGGCGCCGCCAGTGGGGAACATGCCCCAGGTGGTGCCGTCGATGGGTCCGCTGACGCGCCACAGGTCAGTGTTGTGGTGAGCCACCCAACCGTTGCATCCGTACATGGTGCGTGCGGTCTCGACACCGGTCTTGCTGAGGTCGCGGATCATCTCGAAGAGCGGCAGCTGGGTCTCGGCAAGGTTACCCACGAGTGCGGGCCAGTAGTTCATCTCGGTGTTGATGTTGATGGTATACTTCGAATCCCACGGGGCATTCATCTTGTCGTTCCATACGCCTTGCAGGTTGGCAGGCTGTCCACCGGGCTGCGACGAGCTGATGAGCAGGTAGCGGCCATACTGGAACATCAGTGCCACGAGGTCGAGGTCGAGATTTGAGGTTTGAGATTTGAGGTTTGAGGTTTGAGAGTTGCCGAAGGCCTGCAGACGACGGTCGGTGGGCAGGTCGGACTCTTTTGTGCGCGGCAGTCTCAGGCACACGCGGTCGAACTGCTTCTGATAACTCTCCTTGTGGCGGCTGAGTAGCTGCTCGTAGTCGTAGTTGAAGGCGGCTGTGAGCGCCTGCCGGTTCTTCTCGGTGGGGTTTCCAGAGATGTCGTTGTAGCTCACGTAGTTGGTGGCGGCTACGATATAGAGCGTAGCCTTGGTGGCACCACGCACCACGATGCCCTCGGTGCCCTGCTGCTGTGTAGTGCCGTCGCTCTCGACGTGTATGCGGCATTCGGCTTTCAGCATGCCCTTGACGCCCTCCTGATCCACATTGCTGATGACGGCCACGAGGTCGCCGCCCTTGATGGAACGCTCGGTAGGCAGCTGACATTCGTGCGAGAGGGCGAAGTTGAGCGCACCCTTCTGGTCGCTCTCAATGTGCATCACCACCAGCCCGTCGGCCATCGAGGCAAAGGTGGTGCGCCTGATGGTGGCATTGCCCACGCGATAGCTCACATTGGCTGTGGCCGTCTCAAGGTCGAGGTCGCGATAATACTGTTGCGGGTTCTGCTGGTTCCAGAACTTCACAAAAAGGCTTCCCAACGTGAGGAAACGCATGCCGAAGGGCTGCTTGAAGAAGTATTTGTCGATGAGCGCGTGGGCCTCACCCTCTTTTCCGGCATAGATAAGGTTGCGCACCTCTTCGAGATGGGCCAGCGACTCGGTACTGTTATTGTTGTAGGGCGATCCGCTCCAGAAGGTCTCTTCGTTCAACTGGATCTCCTCGGTGTCGGCACCACCGTAGACCATCGCACCCATGTGCGAGTTGCCGATGGGCAGTGCTTCGAGCCAATGGGTAGCGGCCTTGTCGTACCAGAGCTTCTGTTGGGCCGTTGCGCTGACGATAGCCAGCGTCAGTAAGGTGAAAAAGGTCAGTAATCGTTTCATGTGTTCTTTGGGGTTATTGTTGTTCGAATTGATTGATCAGGGTGGCCACTCGAGCGGCCTCTTCGAGGGTAAGCACGGGACTCATGGGCAGGCTCAGCTCTTCGCGGTGCAACTGCTCGGTGACGGGCAGCGACACCGTTGGCCAGTGGCTGTAGCAAGCCTGGCGGTGGGGAGGTATGGGATAGTGGATAAGCGTCTCGACACCGTTATCACGGAGCCACGCCTGCAGCTCATCGCGCTGCTTGCAGAAAACGGGGAAGAGATGGTAGACATGTTCGTCGTCGGGTGCTTGCCGGGGCAGACGCACCAGTGGGTTGCTGATGTGGCTATAGTAATAATGTGCAATGTTGCGACGCTTCCCGTTGTCGGCATCGAGCCAGGCGAGCTTCGCGCTGAGCACAGCAGCCTGAATCTCGTCGAGCCGGCTGTTGCGTCCCTGATAGCGGAACACGTATTTGCGTTCCATGCCGTAGTTGGCCAGCATCCTTACGCAGTCGGCCAACTGGTCGTCGTCGGTGGTCACGGCTCCTCCGTCGCCCAGCGCACCCAGGTTCTTGCCCGGATAGAAGCTATGGCCGGCAGCATGGCCCAGTGAGCCCGTGCGGTGCCGACCGAAGCAGCAGCCGTGAGCCTGCGCATTGTCCTCGACAAGAAGCAGCCCGTGCTGCTTACAGATCTCGCCTATACGGTCGGTGTAGGCACAGCGTCCATAGAGGTGTACTATCATTATGGAACGCGTGCGAGGAGTAATGTGCTGCTCGATGAGTCGGTCGTCAATCTCCAGTGTGTCGGCGTCAGGCTCTACCAGTACGGGGGTCAGACGATTCTCGGTGATGGCCAGAATAGAGGCGATGTAGGTGTTGGCTGGCACGATTACCTCGTCGCCCTCCCGCATCAGTCCTAACTCGATGTAGGCACGGTAGATGAGCGTGAGCGCGTCGAGGCCGTTGGCCACGCCTATACAATGGCGCGTGCCGATGAAACGGGCATAGTCTGCCTCAAACCGACGGCACTCATTGCCCAGCAAATACCAACCGCTGTCAACAACGCGGCATGTTGCCTCATGGATCTCAGCAGCATGGGCAGCCGTCACTTTCTGCAGGTCGAGAAACTTTATTTCCTTCATAATCGCTGTGATGGTGTTCTCAATGGAAATGACTATACCGTTGGAATAGCTTCAAATAAATCATACGTAACCACGTTCTTGGCTCTATATTTTTCTCTCACATCCTCCATAAAGGATTCTATTCTATCAGGATGATTCTTCAAAAACCATTTAATATGATTTTCAATATACTCTTTTCTTATTATTACATCATTCAAATCATTAGGTACTCTTAACATTCTTTCGTCGATGCTGTCAAAACCCTCAAATCTCTGTCTTAAACGTTCATGAATTTGTTCTACATAAACACTATTAAGTTCTATCCCAATAGCATTTCTGTTAAGTTGCTGACAGACTCTTAGTGTTGTGCCGCTTCCAGCAAAAGGGTCCAGCACTATGTCGTTTTCATCACTTGAGGCCAAAACCATTCTTTCAATCAGCGCCTCTGGTTTTTGTGTTGGATGCTCTTGTCTGTTTTTCTGACAATAGTGGATATGCGAGATCTCCCAAACATCACCAGGGTTTGCACCGCGCATGTTATTTATTTTCCTGTAATACTTTTGTGGTATTCTTATATCGTCTAAATTAAATTTATAATTTGATGATTTAGTGAACATCAGAATATCGTCATGTCTTGGTGAAAAGCCCTTGGTTTTACCAATACCTTGTGTATAATGCCAACTTATCCAATTGACAAAATTCATCTTCAAATCTCTTTCAAGTATTTGAAACAGATACGATATATACCTAAAACCAACAAAGATATAGATTGTTCCACTTGACTTTAGCACACGATAACATTCGTTTAGCCAAGCCTTTGTGAAACTAATGTATTCATCAAATTCTTGTCTATCACTCCCATTGCCATAATCTTTACCCACATTATAGGGTGGGTCCGCAATAATCAGATCTATGCTTTCGTCTTGAGCGGACTTAAGCTTCTCTATGCAGTCACCTAATATAACGTCTATCATTTTATCCAACCATTTTGATTTGCAAGAACCAACCAATCATCAAAAGTTCGCTTTGAAGATGATAAGAACTTATCGTCGAGTAGCTGACAAAATTCCCATGTTGTTCATTTTACAAGATTAACATAATGTATATCCTTTATCTGCAGTTGACCTGTTCCAAGTGCAGGATTATAGCTAAAATCTGGTGCGCTGATGTATTTTATGTCATAAGCATTATATTTTACTACTTCCATTATACCATCCATCAGCCCAGTCGTATGATTCTTCTGACAGTATACCTTATGCTTTAACGATAAAATCACGAAAATAAAATCCGCATCTTCAATGTATGCAGACCGTATTCTTGCATAGGATGTTATATTAGGAGATTTGCCCGATTTTTCCAAATCTTCGGCCGTAGCCTTAGAATCAACGTTGGCAGTTACAACAGATCCAAAGGTCGTTTTCTTCTTGAACTGCAGAATAATGTCGGCCATGCCAAGACGCGGGCATGTTTCTGAATGAACCAAGTTCCATTCGTTTTTATCATTTTGAGCAATACTCTCAAATAGCTCGCCTGCCCATGCCTCAACAAATGGACCTGCAATTTTATTTATATTTTCCATTGGCAATCCATTCTTAAGATTGGTGTTTATAACTATCTTATTTTCACCTTTCTTAATGGTTTCAGCCAAAATGTCTTCTATAGACTTTATTACGAAAGCAGAAGCTTCGCTATAGTCTCTAGATTCTACAGGAATCTTAAAATTCAAATCCTTATAATTTGTCATAATAGTATGATTGACTTTCAATGATTTATGTCTACTCAGAAGTTCTTTCGAATCCACCGTCTACACTTTGATTTCTTCCTATTATCATAGGAAACTAAATTTGGCTACAAAGATATGAAAAAGTTACGAGTTCTGCAAACTTTCTTAGCGACTTTGAGAGTTTTTATATATAAAAGTCCAGGCCAAGACAATCAACACGATGTGAGGGAAAAATTTTAGACTGTGCTCAGACATGGCAGTCAACCAAATCCGTACGGGTAGGCAATTGTTAAAAAAAAGGTCTAAAAGGAGTCAACCTCCAGTAGGAAAAGACAGTTTCCGTAGTGTCAATATCTGTGTAATTAGTATGTATACCCGCTATTCATGCGTAACTTTGCATCAACCGCAAGACATTTATCTCGAAAAAACGGTTAAATAATGACACGATATGAGATATTTTGCTTTGGAAGAGAAGATTATCTGAAATTATTGTGTATCTTTGCAGTTGGTTCGAGGAGGTGCCCTCTCAAACGCTGTGTGTGAGGAGGCACGCGTAAGAATTGAAGAATTGAAGTTACTATTTAAAATATAATAAGTATGAAAAAGGTTCTATTATCACTCATCTTCTGTATGACAACCATCGCCATGCAGGCCCAGTTGTTGACGATTGGCAGCTGGAACGCATCAAGCCGGAACATACCGGTCAAGAGTAACTATAAATACAGTTTCAGTGAGCAGATATATACTGCCTCGGAAATCGGGAGTGCTGGAACTATGAAAAGTCTGGACTTCTATAACATTGGTAGTGATCCTCAGACACGCACGCTGGATGTCTACGTGGCGTTCACAGACAAGAATGAATTCATAGACATGACGGCAGACAACAAAGTGTTCAGCGGAGAGGTCACATTTGCCAAGGACGAATGGACTACCATTGCCTTTGACAAGCCGTTGGAATATGACGGCACGCAGAATATGATCATTGCCGTCAACGACCTGACGGGTCGCGATGAGAACGATATTAATTTCAGGGCTTATTATTCAGGCCAAGGTTATCAGACACTTTATATGGCCAGAGACGAGTCAGGTGCCTATAACCCATCTGACATCAAGCAGTACTATTACCAAACCGACTACTATAAAAACGTCATCAGACTCGAGTTTATTCAAAACATTTCAGTGATGGACGAGGAAAACAACCTGGTCAACGAATTGGACTTTGGAAAATCTGACGATGGGGCAAGCCGCACTTTGGTATTGAAAAACAACACAGAGGCCCCCGTTGATGTCCAGGTGGACCTCAGCTGTTTCCCCGACAACTCTTTCTCCTCGGACAAACAACAGATAACCATTGCGGCAGGAGCTTCAGAGAGCATCACGTTGACCATGCCGGCTTTGCCATACGGTAGCAGGGATGGAGAGCTGACACTTTCATTTCTTGGCACAACGAAGAAGATAGCCCTGAAGGGTACTATCGTGCCACCCTCTGTGCCACTCGATGCGGAGCATTTCCCTGATGACAAATTCCGCCAACACGTTTCCTATAAGTATGACACCGACAAGGATGGCATACTTAGTGGAGACGAGATACTCGCAGTAGTGAGTTTTTCTTTCTACCAAGGCTACAACTTCACGGTTAATGACCTGACAGGTATTGAATATTTCGTGGAGATGCAGAAGTTTGAGAATGGAGCCAGCCAATGTACCTTCACCTTCGACGAATTGGATATGTCGAAATTCGTCAGACTCACCAGTTTTGAATGCGAATTAAACAACCTGAAGGTTCTCAACCTGAGGAATAACAAACTCCTGAGAGAGTTGAACTGCAGCAGGAACCAGATTACAGACCTTGACCTGAGCAACAATACTGAGCTTACAAGAATCGTTTGTAATGACAACCAACTGTCAACCATCGACTTGACGGCTTGCACCAAGCTGGAAGAACTAAACATTTCAAATAATCAGCTTAAGAACTTAGACCTCAAGGCAGACAAACTTGAATCTCTTGCAATCAATGGAAACAATATTCGCGGCAAAGCGATGGACGACCTGATAGCCTCGTTACCTGTTTTTGAGGGGAGATATGTGGGTGAGTACAATGAGTACTGGCAAGAATTTGTTTATCTTGTTTACAAGCCATTCAGGTATTCTTCAGACAACACCCTTAACAATGTGGTGACCGAATCGCAACATCAAGCAGCCTTGGCTAAGGGGTGGAAGACATGTTATTGGACTTATGACGGGTTTGTTGAGCATTTCTCGCCCGACGGAGTGGTGATTTCCGATGAGAACTTCCCGGACGAGAACCTGCAGAAAGCATTGTTCAATAAAGAAGAAGAAGCAAAAGACGGAGTGTTCACCGAGGAGGAAATAGCAGGAATAGAGGAGTTAAACCTTTACGGATGCGATATTAGCCGGCTGAAAGGCATAGAACATTTCACGGCTATCAACCATTTGTATTGCTACAACAACCACTTGCAGGGCGAGGCCGTTGACGAGCTGATAGAATGTCTGCCAATACGTGAAGAAAAGGACGGGGAGATGGACTTTATGTACTTCGGCAATGACGACAATGTTATAACCAAGGAACAAGCTGATGCTGCAAAAGAGAAGGGATGGAAGGTGTTTTGCTATTATGAATACGGCAGGCAGGAGTTTATGGGACGACCCCTTCCCCTTGTCTTTTACCACTTAGAAGACGGGGAAGAGGATTATATGTTGATGGGCGAATACAATCAATCGACCATCATCGACGACCTTAAACAAAAGGGATGGATCATTGAAGGTGACATTTCATACGACGACGATACAAAGACCATCACGCTGAATGGAATCAAGGCAGCTAACATGTATATTGAAGTCAACCATGAATTAGTAGATCCCAATAACGTCAGCAACACTCCTTATACCATCAAAGTGAATGACGCCAACGAACTGGTTGGAATGGTTGTGGCAACGAGCGAATTGTCTCTTGTAGGCAGTGGCACGCTCAGCAACTCTGTTCTTTATGCTTATGTCTCTCTCATGACAATCGACGGACCGGCCATCGAAGTAAACTCTCCCGAGTCGTATGGCCTCTATATTGGAGAGCGGGAAAGTTCTACGTTAGACATCAAGAGCGGCAGCCTGCGGCTCACCGCTACGCAGCATCCGCTGTATATGAGCGGCAATGATACTCCGACGCTTAATCTGGCCGAGGGTATGGTCGTGTTGGCTCCTGCCGATGCCGTATGGACAACCAATTCATATTCGGGATACTTCGCTGATGCCGATGGCAATCCGCTCGGCACCGCTACGCTCGAAATAGGTGTCGTCGACGGTATAAGCCACGCAGCTATCCAGCCTTCCTTCAACCAAGGCTACTACACGCTTGACGGTCGCCGCATAATAGAGCCCACACGTAAGGGCATCTATATTCAGAAAGGTAAAAAGGTAATAAAGTGAAAAGCGAAAAGGGAAAGATATCGGTAGTCATCAACACCTACAATGCCTTGCAGCATCTGAAGGAGGTCATCGAAGCGGTGAAGGGCTTCGACGAGGTGTTGGTGTGTGATATGGAAAGTACCGACGGTACACCCGACATCGCCCGTAGCGAGGGTTGCCGCGTGGTGACCTTTCCTCGCGGTGAGCATGCCATCGTTGAGCCGGCACGCGAGTTTGCCATCCACGAAGCCAGCTGCGAGTGGGTGCTCGTGGTCGATGCCGACGAGGTGGTGACACCCCAGCTGCATGACTATCTCTATCGGCGCATCAGTGAAGATGACTGTCCCGACGGGCTGTTCATACCCCGTCATAACCGCTTCATGGGCCGCTACACGCGCGCTTTCACTGCCGACCACCAGCTGCGCTTCTTCCGTCAGGAGCGAACCCACTGGCCCAACGTAATCCATGCTGCTCCGCAGGTGGAGGGTCGCGTGGAGAAGATAGCGAAGAACAAGGAGGGCATAGAACTGGTACACCTGGCCGACGAGACCATCAGCGAGCTGCTGGAGAAGTGCGACCGCTATACCGACTACGACATGAAGAAGAAAGAAGGGAAGCACTATGGGGCGGCTGCCCTGTTGCTGCGTCCGCTTTGGAAGTTCCTGTCGTTCTATTTCCTTCAAGGTCACTATCGCGACGGACTGCGCGGCGTGCTGTTTGCAGGCATGAAGGCCGTCTATCAGTTTGCACTCGTGGCAAAGGTCATTGAGAAAGGGATAAGTGAAAAGTGAAAAGTGATAAGTGAAAAGAGATAAATTTGCTACCGCTTTGGTATCGGTCATCATCCCCAACTACCGGCATGCGCCCTATCTGCGGGAGCGCATTGAAAGCGTGTTGGCGCAGGACTACGATGCCTTTGAGGTTATTATCCTCGACGACTGTTCGCCTGACAACAGCCGCGAGATTATTGAGAGCTATCGCGAACATCCGCGCGTCAGCCATATTGTGCTGAATGAAGAGAACTCGGGCAGCACCTTTGCACAGTGGAACAAGGGTTTTGCACTTGCTCGGGGTGAATATATCTGGATAGCCGAGAGCGACGACGTGGCCGATGCAACGCTGTTGAGCACGCTGGTCAAGGGGCTGCAGCAACATCCGGAGGCGAGCGTGGCCTATTGTCATTCACGCCTTATTGATGCCGACGGACGCGTACTCTCGGAGCAGAACACACGGAACAGGGCACCCAAGGGGAAGGTCAGCGTGCATAGGAGCGAGCGCTTTCTGCGTCATCTGCTCCTGTTCAACTATATCTACAACGCCAGCATGGCGGTGTTCAGGCGTGTGGCTCTGAAGCAGGTCGACGACGGCTACCGCCGCTACCGCTACTGCGGTGACTGGCATTTCTGGGCAAGCATCTGTGCTTCGGGCGATGTGATTGAGGTGCACGACATGCTCAACAGTTTCCGTCAGCATAAAGCAAAGGTGACCGTTGACTCGCGCAGCGACGTAGCAAGGCGATGGGAGGACGAGTGTGCGGTCATCAGCTACATACGGAGTCTCTGCAGGCTGTCATCAATTGGCGACCGTTGTTTTCGCGGACGGCTACGTAAGCGCTTGCTCAGGTCTGGCATGAATGATGAGGAGATTGTTTCGTTGAGACAGTCGTTCCCGCAGTTGTGTAGTGGCACGGCGATTGACAGCATGGCCTACGAGATAGGGAAAACCCTGTTTGGCTTCCTGCGCCATCAGCAGGACATCAAGTTCCTAAAGGGTTAAAGGTTAAGGGATTTCAGAGCAGGGCATCGAAGAGCCTGCCGGTTTCCTCAAAGGTGAAATAGCGGCAACGAAGGGTCATGCCTTCCCGGATACGTTGTTGAAGGGCAGTATCGGTAAGCAGTCTATGCATGGCATCGGCCAATGCGGTGGCATCGCCTACGGGTGTAAGCAATCCTGCCTTACCGCCTCCGAGAATCTCGCGAGGGCCTGTTGGACAGTCGGTAGCCACGATGAGGCAGTTGAGCATCAGGGCTTCAATAAGTACCGTGGGAAGGCCCTCGAACTTGGCACTGTGTACCAACAGACGGCAGTGCTGCATCCATCCATACGGGTTCGACTGGAAGCCCAGAAACAGCACATCGTCGGCTATGCCGAGCTGTAGGGCCAGCTGTTTCAATTGTTCTTCGGAGTGGCCTTTGCCTATGATGACCAGCCTTTCAGCGTGCTGATAGCGGGTGCGCAGCTGCTGAAAGGCGTGGAGCAAGGTAGTCAGGTCTTTCTGGCTTTCCTCTAATCGCTCAACAGCAAGGATGTAACCGGAAGTGAAGAGTGAAGAGTGAAGAGTGAAGAATTGGCTGCCGCTATCGGTAACTCCCTCGGCAGCCCGTTGCAGCAGCTGTTCCCGGTCCTTGGCGTTGTAGATGACGCAGAGCTTATTGGCAAGCTGCGGGAAGAGCCGGAGGCCTTCCTCTTGCATAGCCTCTGAGATGGTCACCACCTTGTCGTAGCAAGCCAGCTGGCGACCTATGCGCAGCATACGACGACGGTTCTGCTGCATGGCCTGTTCGAAGCTGAAGTGGAACCAAGCTATCTTACGCACATGGGTAATGCTGTTTAGGAACGAGTAGAAGCAACAGTCGAAGTCGATGACCACATCATGGATAGCCGTCAGACGGTGCAAACCCCGGCTGATGAGAACGCGTCTGATGGGGGAGAGCACAAATTCATCGTAGATCTTCACGGGTAGTGGCAGGTGTCGCTTGATCTTTTCCTGGCGCCAGCGGGTGAGCCATCCGGCCTTTACCAGCCACTCTACCTTGACATGATGGGGCAGACGGTTGGCAAACACTTCTAACGGCCCCATACTGATGCCTATGGCAAGCGTCAGCTCGTAGTCATCGCGACGGGCCAGATGCTGTAGGTATTCAACCAATACGGTGTCAATGCCACCGTCGAGAAAACGGCTCATCAGAAAGAGTATTCGCTTGCGTGATGTTGATTCCATGCTACAAAATTACGAAAAAAAGTTAGAATAACGCGATTATTGGGAAAAATAAACATCAAAGTGACGGAAAATTCGTACCTTTGCGGCATGAAAACGATTCTGGCTAAACTTCTTTATGTGCTGTTGTACCTGTTATCGCTGTTGCCGATGTGGGTGCACTACCTGTTTTCCGACCTGCTCTATGTGTTGGTTTATAAGCTCGTGGGCTATCGTTTGGGGGTAGTACGGAAGAATCTTTCAAGCTCTTTTCCCGAGATGAGCGAGAAGGAGCTAAGGCAGACGGAGCATCAGTTCTATCACTGGTTCTGCGATTATATCGTCGAGTCGATAAAGCTGCTCAGTGCCAGCAAGAAGCAGATGATGCGACGCATGCAGTTCAAGGGCATCGAACTGGCCAATCAGGTCATAGAAGAAGGGCGCTCTATCGCTCTCTATATGGGTCACTACTGCAACTGGGAGTGGGTATCGACGCTACCCCTATGGGTGTCGCCCAAGGGCCAGTGCGGAATGATTTATCATCCGTTAGAGAACCCGGAGTTCGACAGTCTTTTCCTGAAGATACGCTCACGAATGGGAGTCATCGGCATTCCCATGGAGGATGCTGCTCGCGTACTTATTAAGAACAAACGCGAGGGCAAGCCCCTGATTATCGGCTTTCTATCGGATCAGGTGCCTTTCTGGAAGAGTATTCACCATTGGCTCGACTTTCTGAACCACGACACGCCGGTACTCACCGGTACCGAGCGCATTGTGCGTATGGTTGACCACGCGGCTTTCTATCTTGACATACGCCGTGTGCGACGCGGTTACTACGAGGCAGAGTTCAAGGTGCTTTCATTAGAGCCCAAGAAACTGGCTGAGTTCGAGCTGACCGACCTCTATTTCCAGCAGCTTGAGGAGACGATCAGACGCGATCCGCCCTACTGGCTCTGGACCCATAAGCGGTGGAAACGAACCCACGAGGAGTTCCTGCAACGCCTGGATCCGGAGACGGGAATCGTCGACACCAGCGGAACCATGTGGCGCGTAAAAGAACGTATGGAGCGCGCACAGAAAGAGAATACCTGATACCTGGCACAAAAAAAGAGGTATTTGAAACAAGTCGAAAAGTACATGTCACGGAAACTGCTTACTTTTGCAGCAAATTAACCAATTGACTATGTACATGTTCAAGAAAAAACTTTCTTACGGCTCAGCATCAGCGAGCCTCATCGCTTTGGCACTATGCCTTCTTCCGATGAAGGCCGGTGCACAGGTATCGTCGAACCCCAACAAGTTCCTGGGAAACATCACCACATACGGTAACGTTGATGCCGGAGGTGGCGTTCCTGCATATTACAAGCTCTGGAACCAGATTACTTGTGAGAACGAATCAAAGTGGTCGTCTGTTGAAGGCACCAGAGGCAGCTTCAACTGGGGTTGCGACAGAGCTTTCAACTATGCCAAACAACACAACTTCACCTACAAGTTCCACGCTTTGGTGTGGGGTGCCCAGTATCCTAACTGGCTGAGTAGCCTCTCTGCCAAGGAGCGTTTTGCCGCTATGACCAACTGGTTCAACAAGGCAAAAGCAAAGTATAGCACCCTGCCCATGATCGATGTGGTGAACGAGGCAGTGGGCAACCACCAGCCAGGCAACCCCATGATGAAGGAGACCCTTGGCGGTGGCGGCAAGACGGGCTACGATTGGTTGATCAAAGCCTTCGAGATGGCATACGAACGCTGGCCGGATGCCATTCTGATTTACAACGACTACAACTCCATCCGCTGGGATTTGGATAACTACATCACCTTAGTTCAAACCTTGCGTGATGCCGGTGCACCTATTGATGCATACGGCAATCAGTCGCACGAGCTGAAAGGCATCAGTACAAGTGAGTTGAGCACTAACCTGAAAAAGCAGCAAGACGCCCTGCAGATGCCGATGTTTGTCACTGAGTATGACATCTCGTCGACTGACGACAATGAGCAGTTGAAGTATTATAGGGAGCAGATTCCCATCTTGTGGGAGAAACCCTATTGTGCCGGTGTCACCCTCTGGGGCTATGTCTATGGTAAGACGTGGACAGATGATGGTAAGGGCTACTCGGGCATTTACAAGGATGGCAAAGAACGCCTTGCAATGACCTGGCTAAAGGAGTATATGGCTACTGATGCAGCCAAGAACGCGGTAGGTCCTTTCCCAGGCACGAAGAAAGAGGCATCAATCTATATCCGTCCCGCCTCGCTGAAAGCAGCCAAGGGCGACGTGCTGGCCATCAAGGTGCGTGCCCGTTTAGCCACCAAGACCATCGAGAAGGTAGACCTCTATGTAGGCAACGAGCTGGTAAAGACCATGACCGAGGAGCCTTACATTGCAGAGTACACCACGAGCAAGACAGGATGGAATACCACCAAGGCCGTAGTCACCGCTACCGACGGCTCTACCTACGAGCGCTATGGTCGCTTCAACGTGCTCAGCTCTACCACCAAGCGCGAGCCCTACAACGAGACGGCTATCCAGCTGCCGGGCACCATCAATGTGAACGAGTACGACAAGGGTGCCTCTGGTGTAGCCTACAGCAATGCATCGCGCACCCTCACAACAACGAAGGACGGTGCATGGATGGAATATACCGTCGACGTGGCCGAGGAAGGCGTCTACTCCTTCGATGCCGAAGTGGCCTCGACGAAGACCGGAGGCATGTTCCACCTGGCAGAATATTCGTTCGACAATCTCGACTACCTCACCGAGTATGTTGAAGTTCCCAACACGGGTAGCACCACCGATTACCAGATTATGCACGGTTTGCTGCAGATGCCGCTGACGGCTGGCCGCCACGTTATCTGTCTGAACATCGACAAGGGTGGATTTCTCATCAAGAGCATTGCCCTCAACCGCTACGAGGAGGACAAGAGCATGAGCGTGAGCGTCACCTCACTCAAACCCACAACCGTCTCTGCCGGCGATTGCAGCGTTATCACCGTCACAGCCAGCTCACCCAACGGCGCTATAGACAACGTGAAGGTCTTTGCCAACGATCTGCTCATCGGAACGCTGACCGAAGCTCCCTACACCCTCGACTTCTATCCCTCGGTAAAGGGTACGTATTACATCACAGCAATGGCCACCGATGCTCAAGGCAAGTCGAAGACATCGGCCAAGAAGACGCTGAAGGTCAATGGCAAGCGCACGCCCTATAAGAGCATCACCATTCCCGGAACCTTCCAGGCAGAGGACTTCGACAAGGGTGGCGAAGGCATGACCTTCCACGACAGTAACGACACGAACGAGGGCGACTCGAACTACCGCACCGACAGCGAGGGCGTCGACTTCGTCAAGGGTAACGGAGGCGTGGCCATCGGCTACACTGCAGCTAACGAGTGGTTGGAGTACACCGTCAACGCAACCGTGACCGGCAAGTATTCGTGCGAGGCCACCGTATCCTCCGGCACCACCGGCTCGGGCTTCACCCTCGGACTTGTAGAGAATGGCAAGGTGACCAGCCTGTGCAAGATTGACGTGCCGCAGACCGGCGACAACAGCTGGGACACCTACAAGAGCGTGACTGCCAACATCAGCAAGGAGATTACAGAAGGTGAGCACATTCTGCGTATCACCATCAATGGTGCCAACTGCAACATCGACAAGATTACCCTGAAGTGCACCCAGCCCTCGGGCATCGGAGTGGTAGCCACTGACGAAATCATAGCCAAGCCCACCTATAACCTCTCAGGACAGAAGGTTGGCAGCAACTACAAGGGCATCATCATTCGTAACGGCCGAAAGGTGATCGTCAAGTAAACAATACAAAAAAAGTATACCTCCACGACACAAGACCCGTGGCGCTAACAGCTCCTGTTTGCTCACCAAACAGGGGCTGTTTTTGTAGTCTAAGGATAAAAACCTTCTAAGGGTAAAAACGGAACATTTCTAAGAAAAAGCAGAGAATATTTGTATTATTCGGAATATGTTTGTACCTTTGCAGCTAAGATAATTCTTATGAAGAAGATATTTTCAGTTTATGTCATAGCATATATCGGATTGCTTGCGGTTGTACTCGGATTGCTATATGAATATCCGAAAGTAGAGCTGCATCTGATGCTGAACTCTTATCACACCCCCATTGAAGACACATTCTTTAAGTATTACTCCATGCTGGCAGAGTGGCCATTATACATATTGGCACTGACACCTTTGCTGTGGAAGAAAAAGGAATTCACCATCTTCTATGCCATTTGCGAAGTTTCTGGAGGTGTGGTGGTACAATTATTGAAACACCTTTTCCAAGCCCCACGACCCATCATGGTGTTTGAGAATCATCCTGATTTAGTCTTGCCTTTGGTTGATGGCGTTAGTTTGCATCATAGCAATTCTTTCCCATCCGGACATACCTCTACATTCTTCATATTCTTTACTTGTTGTACTGTGATCTTGGCGCACTATTATTATCAAAAAGCCAAAGAGAACAGTAGCCATACATGGATCGTATATGGTTTGTCTGCGTTGTTGCTATTGGCACTTGCTACCCTGGGCGGTTACTCGCGCATCTACCTTTCGCAGCACTTCCTGTCGGATGTATGTGTAGGTAGCATCATCGGCTTTACCATCCCGTTCTTGGTTTTCTATTTTGGAAGAAACAAGATTTTGAAGTTCTAAAACGAATGAGATTACATATAATGTTGAAACGATTTCGCAAGCCCATTTCGCTTTTTGCTTTTTCATGTATTGTCAGCATAGCAACTTTATTGTTATACAACATACCTTTCTTTAATTATGTCGTTAACAATACTAATGAAGGTGCAGGTGGAAAAACAATCTTGTTAGCATCATTGGTTGTTATCATGTTGGTGGTCAACTTCATGATGACTTATCTTGTGATGTTTCTGATGAGGATGGGTGGACGTATCCTTCTTGCAATCCTTTCTATCATTAATGCAACGGCTGTTTATTTCATACTGACCTATAGTGTCATCATTGATGAGGTAACTATTAAAAACGTTTTCAACACCAGATATTCAGAGGCTTCAGGATTCTTTAGTTGGTCAATGTGGCTTTCCATATTTGTTTTTGGCGTTCTGCCTGTCTTGTTTTGCCTGCTGCAGCCAGTAGTGTTCGGCAAGGCGAAGAAGATGATCATCTACTGCGGGAGCGCATTGGCCATTGTCCTGGCCGTTGCATTAGTAAATATCAACCAGACGCTGTGGATCAGCCAGCACGACACGGAACTGGGTGGATTACTGCAGCCATGGTCATATTTAGTGAATACGATCCGCGTTATAAGCATCAATCATGACAAACAAGCCGAAGAGATCAAACTGCCCGACGGCAGCATCACAGACAACGAGAAGACCGTTGTGGTACTCGTCATCGGTGAGTCGGCCAGAAAAGCCAACTTCCAACTCTATGGCTACGAGCGCTATACCAACCCACTGCTCTCGAAGCGAAAAGACCTGAAGGTGTACGAGGCCACGTCATGCGCCACCTACACCACCGCTGGCACCAAAGCCATTCTTGAACCCCAGAACAGTGACAACCTGTATGAGCTACTACCTAACTATGCGTTCAGGACAGGTGTCGACGTGGCATGGCGTACGTCTAACTGGGGAGAGCCGCCCATACATATTGACGAATATCTCACCAACTTAGAGCTCGCCAAGCAATATCCCGAAGAGAATATCAACTATGACGGAATCCTCTTTGCGGGACTTCGTCAGCGTATAGAATCAAGCAAGAAGAACAAAGTTCTTATCATACTTCATACCAGCATCAGTCACGGTCCGAAATATGCCGACAAGTATCCCAAGGAGTTCGAGGTATATAAGCCCGTGGCCCGGAACGTGGAAGAAGGAGAGAAGAATGTGGGTATGCTGGTGAATGCCTACGACAACACCATACGCTACACCGACTTCCTCTTGGACAGCCTTATCAACACCTTGCATGCGATGACCGATTGGCATAGCGCCATGATCTATATTTCCGACCATGGTGAGTCACTTGGCGAGAATAAGATGTTCATGCATGGCATTCCGATGAAAGTGGCGCCAAAGGTGCAGTATGAAATACCTTTCCTGGTATGGATCTCGGAAAATTTCAGAGACTACAAGAGCACGTCATCCGAACGCTCGGACATGACGCCAAACTCTTCCAAGAAAGAAGAAGGAGAACTACCAGCGGTTCTCGAACAGCATTATATCTTCCATTCAGTACTCAACCTGCTGTCTATTGATTCACCGGCTTACAACAAAGACTACGACATTTTTGATAAACGCCAGAATCAAGAATAAAGCCAAGCGAGGCCGACGGTGGGTCAATGACCGTCGGCTTCGATGAGCTGGAGTAGCCGGTCGACAGCCTCCTCCTCGGGAATATTCTTTGCCACACACTCCTTCTGACGATAGAGCGAAATCTTGCCACGGCCTGCGCCTACATAACCATAGTCGGCATCGGCCATCTCGCCAGGTCCGTTCACAATACAGCCCATGATACCAATCTTCAGACCTACCAGATGGCTGGTAGCTGCCTTGATGCGGCGGATGGTGTCTTGCAGGTTATAGAGGGTGCGCCCACAACCGGGACAGGAGATATACTCGGTCTTTGTGAACTTGATACGGGCTGCCTGAAGGATGGCATCGGAGAGGGAAGTGAAGAGTGAAGAGTGAAGAGTGAAAAATTTGCTACCGCTGTCAGGAACAATAACCAGCTTCGTGGCCTTACGGTCGATAAGGAGGGCTCCGACAGCCATAGCGGCCTTGAGTTGAAGGGTCTCCCAGTCGGGTGCATCGAGTTGCAGGGTGATGGTGTCGTCTTTGATGCCCGCCTCGGCCTCGGCACGCAGGCGTGTGCATTCGGGAATGAGGTCAACGAGCTTTCTTGCCACGGGAATCTCGCACTCCGGCTCCTCGGAGAGCGACACACGGATGGTGTCGCCAATGCCCTCGGTAAGCAGTGCACCGATGCCTACAGCACTCTTGATGCGACCGTCCTCGCCCTCGCCGGCCTCTGTCACTCCAAGATGCAAGGGGTAGTGCATGTCTTCCTTATCCATGGCCTGAACCAACAGGCGTACGGAAGTTACCATGACCACCGTGTTGCTCGCCTTGATCGAAATGACCACATCATTGAACTGCTCACGCTTGAAAATGCGCAGGAACTCCATGCAGCTCTCGACGATACCTGCAGGCGTGTCGCCATAGCGCGACATGATACGGTCGCTGAGTGAGCCGTGGTTAACGCCTATGCGAACGGCGGTATGGTGCTCACGGCAAATGTTAATAAAAGGTACGAGGCGCTCATCAATCTTACGCAACTCCTCCTGGTATTCCTCATCGGTGTATTCCAAGTGTTTGAATGTGCGACCGGGATCGACATAGTTGCCAGGGTTGATACGTACCTTCTCGCAGTATTGGGCAGCCACATCGGCTACACGGGCATTGAAGTGGACATCGGCTACGAGTGGCTGCATGTAGCCGTCCTGCTTCAGCCGTGCCGAGATGTTCTTCATATTCTCAGCCTCTCGGGTGCCCTGAGTGGTCAATCGCACCAGTTCGCCACCAGCGTCGATGATGCGCTTGGCTTGCGCTACGCAGCCCTCGGTATCGTTGGTGTCGGTGGTCGTCATCGACTGGATGCGAATGGGATTGTCGCCACCGATTGCTGTGTTGCCCACATGGGCAACAGTGCTCATTCTTCTCTGATAACTCATCTAATTCACTTTGAATGCGTATTTCACTTCAGCCAACTCTTTGTTGGCCTTCTCAATCTTTTCCTTCAAACCGTCCTTATACTGCTGTAGGCGAATGGCAAGGGACTCGTCGCTCAGGGCGAGCATCTCGACAGCCAAGATGGCGGCATTCTGTGCACCATTTACGCCGACAGTAGCCACTGGGATGCCCGGCGGCATCTGGATGATGGAGAGCATGGCATCGAGACCATCGAGCATGCCTTTGATGGGGACACCAATGACGGGCAGCGTGGTAGAGGCGGCAATGACGCCTGGCAATGCTGCTGCCATACCGGCACCGGCAATGATGACTCGTATGCCACGCTCCTTGGCTGAGTGGGCAAAGGCCTCAACAGCTTCGGGGGTACGGTGAGCCGAGAGGGCGTTCACTTCAAACGGCACCTGCATCTCGTCGAGAAGCTTACAGGCTTTTTCCATAACGGGCAGGTCGCTGGTGCTGCCCATGATAATGCTTACTTGTGGGGTCATTGTTTCTTATTGTGAGAGTTATTGTTTGGGCTCATGGGGCTAATAGGACTTATGAGGACCTATAAATAAAGTATTCCTATGGTGGCGCAGACAAAGCCGACGGCAAAGCCTACAAGTACCTGCGGTAGTGAGTGTTGGCGCAGAATCATGCGCGCGGTACCGAGCATACCGGCCACCACCAATACCACACAGAACCACCATACGGGATTGAATCCAAAAATTTGGCTGAAGCCGAACAGTGCACCTGCCACGCCGCCAATAGCTGCCGTGTGGGTCGATATCTTCCACCACACGTTGATGATGACGCACGTCATCTGTATCAGCAATGCTGCGATGAGAATGCTACCGATGAAATGATAGATGTGTAGGTGCTCCATCAGCCAGATACAGGTAAAATAGCAAAGGATAGAGATGAAGTATGGCACCATTCTGCGCTCGCGCTGTCCCAGTTCTATGAGCGTCCAACCTTGATGTCGCCGGTAGAAGTGAATGAGAAACGTAGGAAGCAGAATGGTAAAGAAATAGACTATCGCGAGCACTATCAGCCTATAAGCCACAGGCAGCATGCTCATATAACTCAGCGTAAAGAGCAATATCAGTCCGACCAGTGGCAGATAGAAGGGCGTGAAGATGACGCTCACTATCCGCGCTGTATAGATAATGCTTTTTTCGCGTGATACTTTCCTAATCTTTTTCACTTTCTCTCTATATGGTTAGTTCTTTCTTAGTCGCGCTACGGGGAATCCTAATTGTTCGCGATATTTGGCTACGGTGCGGCGCGCTATGGGGTAACCGCGCTGACGCAGCATGTCGCTCAAGGTATCGTCAGTGAGCGGTTTGCATTTGTCCTCGGCTTCTATCATGTCACGTAGTGTAGCTTTAATCTCACGGATAGAGAGCTGTTCACCGCTTTCGGTCTTCAGTCCGTCGCTAAAGAAATACTTCAAGGGGAACGTGCCCCATCGTGTCTGGACGTATTTCGAGTTGGATACACGTGAGATAGTCGACAGGTTCAGTCCTGTTCGTTCGGCTATGTCCTTTAAAATCATGGGGCGTAGCAGTGCTTCGTCTCCTTCCTCAAAAAACCGATGCTGCAGTTGTATGATAGCTTTCATCGTGGTTGTCAAGGTACGGCGTCGGGTGCGTACAGCCTCGATGAAGCCTTGTGCGGCATCTACTTTCTGCTTGGTATAGAGCAGTGCCTCTTTCATCTGTCGCGACAAGCCGTCGCGGTTCTGCTGATACTCCTTGAGCAGGTCGCTAAACGACTGTGACACCTGCAGCTGGGGTACGTCGCCCATATTCAACTGGAACGAAACAGAGCCGTCTTCGTGTGTGTCAACAATAAAATCGGGAGTAATCTGGTGCATCGACCGTCCTACCACTTCGCCCATTGAGGCTCCTGGCTTGGGATTCAGCCTTCGCAGTTCACGCTGTAACATCTCCACTTGCATATCGTCAAGCGACATCGACTGCTTGATTTTGTCCCAGTGCTTCTTTGTGAACTCCTCGAAATGGTCACTGATGACTTGGCGCATGAGTGCAGGAGTGGAGGAGTGAAGGGGTGCAGGAGTGGAGGTTGAATCTTTCCTGTCAATCTGTAGCAACAGGCACTCCTGGAGTGTGCGTGCACCGATACCTGCGGGATCCAGTTCCTGCAGTTTGTGCAGCACTTCCTCAATCTCTTGTGTCGTAGCGTCGATACCATGGTAGATAGCCAGTTCATCGCTGATGGACGAGAGCGAAGTGCGCAGCAGTCCGTCATCGTCGAGCGAACGGATCAGATACTCCATGATGTACCGGTGGCGTTCGCTAAGTTCCAACTCGCCAACCTGACTCAACACCTGATCATAGAAAGACTCTGTACCGCCGTAGACCATTTCCTCACGCTCTTCGGTGGTAGACCGGCCTCCCTGATAGACGGGCAGCTCCTCGTCATCTCGCCCTATACTTTCGAGTGCGGCGTCCAAGGCATCGGCCCGTTCTTCTCGTTCGCGCTGGCTTTCAAAATCATCAGAGGCACCGCCCTCGGTCAACTCATCATGATCCTGGCTATCAGAGAACTCAGGGAATGTAGGTTCGTCGGCCGAGACTTCCAGTGCGGGGTTGTCGTTCATCTCGGTGTTGATGCGTTCTGCCAGTTGCGCGATGGGCAGCTCTACGAGTTGCGACACCAACAACTGCTGTTGCGAAATGCTTTGCTGCAGACGCTGTTCCTGTTTTTGTTCCTGTATCTGTGTCTGGGCCATGTGGGGCTAATGGGACTTATAGGGCTAATGGGACTTATAGGTATTATCTGAAGTAGGCTGTCATCTCTTCTGCCGTCTGGCAGAGCAGCTTGCCCTCGTCGCCGTTGAAGCGCTGCCATATCTGCTGGCAAGGCATGAGCAAAGGCGAGAACGACAGCTCGATGCGGCCGAGATATGGGTCGCACACCTTGTAGACGTCAAGCACCTCGACAACATCATCAGCCTTCAAGTGTAGAAGTCTGGCCAGTTCTGTTACCTCGGGTGTCTGGACGACCATGGTGCTGGGTGTCAGTCGGAAATAGAGATCTAAGATAAGGATAAGCATGGCGGGAGTGAAGCGTGCATCCTCGTCGATGGGTCTGAAGTCACGCTCAAAGGTCTCCTGCACCTCCACGCCGTCGTAGAACTCGTTGGCAGCACCGAAGCCCTTCATCTCACGTAGCAGCCTGACGGCTCTCGAGAGCTTGCGTGGGTTCTCGCTGTACTGCTCCCAGAAGCGGCGCAGACGTGGTGTGTCGAGCCTCGCTATCTGCTGCATTCGCGCATTCAGTTGTTGTGGCGCAATGTGCAGTTCCATACTCAACTCTACCATCTCACGGCTGTACAGGGGCTTCACGCCCACTGGTCGGTGCAGGTATATCTGCATCAGCATCAGCCAGTAATCGTCCTGCCAAACAGCGTTCTTTGCCATATCACATGTAATTTCTTGCAAAAATACAGTTTTTTTCCCATATAGAAAAGAAATTATCTGTTTTTTTGCAGCCAAAGCCATGTCTGCAGGATGCCTCTGCCTGCAAGAAACGCTATCAAGGCTGCCCAAAGCGCATGATTACCCCAGTAGACATGCAGCGAAAACCACAGCAAGAAAAAGACCACAGAAGCAAGGAAACAACTCACAAGCATGCCTCGTGTATAGGTCACGCCGATAAAAACGCCGTCCCAAATAAAGGCGGCCATGCCTGCTAAAGGGATGAGCAGAGCCCATGGAAGATAGGTCGCTGATGCCTGCACCACATCACCGTCGCTGGTCAGCAGTCTCAGGAAAGCCGTTCCCCCGAGCCAGTAGACGAGGGTGAACAGCGCGACCACGGCCCATCCCCATTTGAACAGGTTCGCTATCACTTCTTTCAGTGCTCGCAAGTTCTGCGCTCCATAGTAGCGTCCGGCCAGTGCCTCACCAGCGTATGCAAAGCCGTCCATGAAATAACTGAAAAGCATGAACAGCTGCATGAGCAGCGTGTTCACCGCCAACATAAGTGCGCCCTGCTTAGCTCCTGCCGAGGTGAAGTAGAAATTGACAGCCACCAGACAGAGCGTACGTAGGAAGATATCGCGGTTGACAGAGAAGAAGCGCCCCCAAAGAGACGGACTATGAGGCTCATGGGACCAATAAGACCCATAGACCCCGTATGCTCTCAGTCCTATGAGAGCCATGACGAATCCTGCCCACTGTGCCAACAATGTGCCCAGTGCCACCCCCTCGATGCCCAAATCCAGTACGATGACAAAAAAGAGCGATGCCACAATATTCAAGACATTCTGCAGGATAGCAACCATCATCGGCGTGCGGGTGTCCTGCATGCCGATGAACCATCCCGTAAGCGCATAGAGTCCTAAGACGGCAGGAGCTCCCCAGATGCAGATGTTGTAGTAGCTCAGGCACAGTCCCGCCACGTTGGCCGTGGGCTGCATCAACAGAAACGAAAGCCATCGCAAGGGCGCCTGCAGCAGCACCATGACAAGTCCGATGCCAAGAGCCAGCCCTAATGCATGCCCTAACACGCTACGACTGCTGGCCTGTGACTTGGCTTTGCCGAGTTCCGTCACGACTCGGCCATCTTCAAGCGAGCTTGGATGGCTCTCGCTACTCCGTCCCTTATCTCCATTCCCTTGCTCCTCGTTTCCGTATGCCTGTGCGGTGATGCCGCTGGTGCCCATACGCAGGAAGGCACACAGCCAATACAACACATTGAAGATCATCGAACCCACGGCAATGGCACCGATATGGCGGGCATCGCCTATGTGGCCCATGATAGTCACGTCGGCCAGACCCAACAAAGGTACGGTGACATTCTGAACAATGCTGGGCAGTGCCAGCCGCAGAATGTCATGATTGTGGGCGGAAAAACGTATCATGCTGAAGGGAATTGCCTACTGCTCGTCGTCGAAGAGGCTGGGCTGCATGACGTTCCCCGAGTAGGGGTTGCGTCCGAAATGGCGGTAGGCCAGTTCGGTGACCATGCGTCCGCGTGGCGTACGTTTAATAAAACCTTCCATAATGAGGAACGGCTCATAGACCTCTTCCACGGTACCCGTGTCCTCACCAATGGCCGTAGCGATGGTCGACAGGCCTACGGGACCGCCACGGAACTTGTCGATGATGGTGAGCAGGATCTTGTTGTCAATCTCGTCCAGTCCGTACTGGTCGATGTTCAGTGCCGTCAGCGCCACGCGCGTAATCTTCGTGTCGATACGACCCGTACCCTTCACCTGTGCGAAGTCGCGCACTCGGCGCAACAGCGAGTTGGCAATACGTGGCGTGCCGCGCGAGCGTCCAGCAATCTCGAGTGCGGCATCCTCAGTAATAGGCACGCCAAGGATGTTGCTGCTACGCTCAACAATCCTCGACAACGTCTGCGGGTCGTAGTACTCCAAGTGCATGTTGATGCCGAAACGGGCACGTAGAGGAGCCGTGAGCATACCGCTGCGGGTGGTGGCACCGACCAGCGTAAAGGGGTTCAAGTCAATCTGAATGCTGCGCGCCGACGGACCTTTGTCTATCATAATGTCGATACGATAGTCCTCCATGGCTGAGTACAGATACTCCTCGACGACGGGCGACAGACGGTGGATCTCGTCGATGAAGAGCACGTCGCGCGGCTCCAGCGATGTCAGGATACCTGCCAGGTCACCGGGCTTGTCGAGCACGGGGCCGCTGGTAATCTTGAATCCCACGCCCAACTCATTGGCAATGATATTCGAAAGCGTGGTCTTGCCCAGTCCTGGAGGGCCGTGCAGCAGGGTGTGATCGAGCGGTTCACCACGGTATTTGGCAGCTTCCACGAACACCTCAAGGTTCTCAACCACCTTTTGCTGTCCGCTGAAGTCGCTGAATGATAACGGGCGCAGTGCGTTTTCGAAGTCCTTCTCGGCCTTCGACACCCTTTCTTGTCTTATGTCAAAATCTTCGTCAATCATTCTTTTGGGGAGATGAGGAGTTACAAAGTTGCAGAGATGAAGAGCAATTAGAGCAAATCCAGACACTGCTCAATGGGTATGCCACAGCACTTGTCGGGCAAGTCGCGGTTACGGTCGATGAGGTTGCTCACCACATCCATAGCCGTGCGGGTACTCTGGCGCAGTGTCTCGCCCTTAAGCAGATGGCCTATGAGCACAGCCGAGAAGATGTCGCCCGTGCCGTGGAACAGTCCGGGAATCTCCTCGTAATCCAATCGGAAGTACGGCCCTTCCTCCTGTACCTGGGCAAAGCTCACGGGTTCCGATGCTCGTTTTCCTACCACGCAGTGATGGCCTTCGACCTTCGCACTGGTAATCAATGCCGAGCGGGTGCCTATCTCTACAAGCCGGTCGAGCATGTCCTGTGCCTCCTGCCAGCTCATGCCTTCCTCGCGCCAGGGAATACCTGTGAGGTAGCATGCTTCGGTATAGTTGGGGAACACAAGGTCGGCTACGGCCACCATCTCGCGCATCAGCTCCACCTGCCGCTCGGTGATGCCGTTGTAGAGCCGACCACCGTCGCCCATGATTGGGTCGACAAAGATGGTCGTTCCCTGTTGTCGCAGCTCTGCACAATAGGCCGACACCAACCGTGCCTGCTCTTCGCTGAACATCAGTCCGGTGCAGACAGCGTCGAAACTGAATCCCAGTTCCTTCCAAACAGGCAGCACGCCACGCATGTAGTCGGTGGTGTCGAGCACATTGAAGCGCCCGTAGTCGAGGGTGTTCGACACGAGCGACGTGGGCAGGTTGTAGGTCGAGTGCCCCAGATAGGTCAGGATGGGCAACATGGCCACCATACCTACGTGGCTGTAGCCCACGACATCATTGATAAGCAGGATTTTCTTCAATTCGCAATTCTTAATTCCTTATTTGTTATTCTTACTGGGTGCAAAGGTAATGGAAATCGGTCGAACTACAAAATCTGATGGCCTATTATTTCATTTCTCGAACAAAGAACGGGGTAAAACCACGCTGACGGTGTTCCTCTTGAAGTAGTCGAACGACATGTAGAGCAGTCCTTCGTAGTCGTTGTCGGTGCCCCATGAGTTCTTCATGACGAAGAACGGTTCGCCCTCAGCGTCATGGGCCAGTCCGACGACGGCCATGCAGTGATCGTCGCTGACCTTGCTGGCTTTTGACAGCAGTGTCAGTCGGGCCACACCGTGCGGCCAGTCGTAGCCGGGGTCGCCCGTGTCGCCTTCCCAGCATGCACCGTGATGTTCTCTGACGGCTCTCTCGGTGAGCCTCAGCAGCGAGTCGGCTGGCAGGTTCAGGAAACGTTCGTGAGTCCAGTTATCGGGCAGCGCCAGTTCTACCTCTTCATAAAAGGGCTGACCATCGGTGCTGGTGAAGGCCTGATACTCACCAGGCGTACAGACGCTCCGCGCAAACTCGTGGGGCGTATACTCGGCACCAAACATGAACGCCCATCGGGGTGCAGGCGTCTCGTCATCGGGCATCGACTGGAACGGCACCACACCATAGCGCTCCAACAGCCTAATCAGCGTCACGGCCATGCCTCTTCCTGATGCCGGAGCCCGCTTATCGCCCTTCATATGGTATGCAATGAAGGGTACTGAGAGGTTCACCGAGTCGCCCCGCTCAATATGTTCGGTCTCGATAGTCGAGAGCATGGCATACGCCCAGCATAGCTGACTCTTGCCCTGCTGTTTCACAGGCGTGTAGCCAAGCATTACGTCGTGGGTGAACACTTCGGGCTGCCTGCCACAAGCGACAAGCAGCCCGAGGGCCATGATAAAAAGTAGTCTGCGCATTTACTTGACGATCAGCTTCTTCTTGTTCTTGATGTAGATGCCCTTGCCAGGAGCATTGACGCGTCGTCCCTGCAGGTCGCACAACTGTCCCGTTTTTTGCGACTCAGTCGCAACATATTGTCCGATGGCATTGGGCAAGGTATGACCAAAGTCGTAGACGCGGTTCTCCATGCGGCTCAGAGCGAGCACCTCGGCGAACTTCAGTGCCCGGTCGTAGACGATGACATCGTCGAAGCGGGCGTCAGCCGAACCCCAGAACGAACCTTTACCTAAGCAGAACGTCTCGCTACTGCTGAGCAGGTCGAGTATGAGCTGGTAGTTGAAGTTCTTCTCGGCAGTGATATCCGTGCCGTCGAGCTTGCCGTTGACCTTCGTGAACTTCTTCACAGTGCCGTTCACATAGAGCGTGACGGCAGTCTTGCTGATGGTGAGCGTGACGAGCTGCCACTTGCCCGTTGCTATATATCCGGGCTGCACGTCGTTGGGATGGTTCAGGTCAATCCAGTTGCCTGCACCCGAGTTGTAGCCTATATAGCTGTTTCCGGTCATATAGAAGCGGGCACCACCGCTGGCGAAGCCGAATAGTGCATCCCACAGGTTGTCGTCGGCACGCTTCACCCAGAACGACAGGGTGGCTCCGTTGTCGAGCGTCTTTCCGCAGAGCGGGTTGGGCATTTCTACATAGCTCTCCTTGCCGTTGCCACCAAAGAATGTGTGAACGACCTTACCGGTGCGCATGGGCTCACCGTCGAGTGTTTCCGGAACTGCGGTAGTGCCGGCACGAAGCAGTTGTGCCTTCTGCGTCTCATCGAACGAGTTGGCCAGTGCATCGTCGTTAAAGCCATAGTGTGCGAGCATGCCCGACTGCCAGTCGGCGGTGGGAAAGGTCTCGGCAGCAGCCGTCACGTTGTAGTCCTCCTGCCAGTACCACCCAGTGGTCTCAGCCCGCGCAGTCAGTGTCAGCGGCACAGATTCGCTAAGTCCCGTAGGGTTGTATTTGCCGTAGTGGGAGATGACGTCGGGCTGGCTGCTCTTCCAGCTGATGCTGACGCCCTCGACACCCAGGTCCATGTCGCCAATAAGGTCTATGTCCTGATTGATGCTCTGGTTGTTACTCACCGGCACCTTCTGGTTGCTCAGTTGCCAGGCCAGCGCATATTTTGGTGTCAGCTTGTAGGCCCAGATGTTGATGCCTGTGTTCGACAGCGCCGAGAACGACACGGTCTTCACGCTCTTGAAGTCGGCCTGCTGCTCAATGACTACACCGTTATAGAGCACGTTGTTCAGCTTCACCTGCACGTAGCTCGTGCCTTCGGTCACGCTCCAGCTACCAGTATAGGCTCCGCTGATGCTGCCGTCGGCATGGAGGACAATGCTAACGGGTTTCACCACCTCGCGATTGGCATAGTCGATGTCGTATTTGTGTACGAGCAGCTGATAGGTACCAGCAATCTCTTCCTTGCTGAAGAGCTCGCGCGACTTGACATCCTCATCGGTTAGCTCCTCGCCATTATATTCGAAAGGCGAGGCCACGAGCCAGCCGTTCTGCGTCTGGAACAACTGATGCACACGCACCTGATGGCCCTCGCTGCCGTCGTCAAAGCGGGTATGATAGACCAGATAGGTGCGACCATCGGGTGCTGCGATGACCGAGTTGTGACCTTGGGCCAGCTCACCCTTAGTCATATAGCCCCAGTCGGCGTAGGCACCCATCAGCTTCACGCCACGGGTGTCGGCACTCTTACCATAGTTCATCACATACTTGTCGAAGATAGCGCTGCGGCCATAGGCATCCTTATAGGGGCCGTCGGGATTCTGCGAGCGGAACACGCGCATGACGTAGCCACCCGTGGAATCAAGAAAACCGTAGCTGATAAACAGATAATAGTAGTCGCCCACATGCTCGATATAGGCACCCTCGCCCGATACATAGTAGCCACCGGCCACCTTTTTTCCAAAGTAAGGGTCGCTGGTCACGCCGTCGCTACTGCCACCGGTCGAGGGGTAGACCACGTCGTAGTCGCGCAGACCTGTCTCCTCGTCGAGTTCGAGCATCCAGATGCCGCCCGACCATGACCCATAGACCATCCATAGCTTGCCATCCTCGTCGTAGAACACAGCAGGGTCGATGGTATGAGGCCATCGGCGTCCCCAGCCCGAGCCTACGTTGTAGCGTGTGGGCAGCGAGCTGAGCGTCTGGCCGAGCACCAGCTCCAAGTCGGTGTCCTTATAGCTGTGGCCTGAGTCCTGGAATCCGCAGATGACAATGGGAGCCTGATAGGTATAGGGTCCCAGCACATTATTGCTTATGAGCATAATGATACTTGAGTGCCAGGAGTCGCCGTTGATGCTCAGGTACATGCACCATTTCTGCATTTTCTCGTTCCAGATAACGTCAGGTGCCCACAGGTTGCCGTCAATATTATAATTGGCATCTGTGCGAGCCGACCATTCCATAGCGTTGAACTGCGGCATGTCAACTTCCTGTCCGCCCTTCTTCACCTTCTTCACGGCGGGTTTGGTGAAGGCGGTAGCATTGGCCGAACTCCAGGAAGGTGCAGCCGCTGTCCAGTCCTGCAGGTTCGTCGTGTAGGCACCAGCCTTATGCGAACCAACGATATAGTATCGCTGGGTTTTGGGCTCCCAAATGATCGAGGGGTCGTGGACCGACACTCTCTTCTTTGATTTGTTCTGAATCATCTGCTTGGCCTCGTTAGTGGTCAGCTCGCTCTGTGCCGAAGCACTAAGGGCGGGGGCCAGCATCAACAGCAGCGCGATGAGTTGTTTCGTTGTTTTCATCTTCGAGTTTGTTTTATTGTACCTTGATATTTATCGTATTCGAAAGCCTGCGCTCATCGTCGATGACGCGCAGCGTCAGCGTGCCTGCCTTCTTGGCAGCCTGTACCACAACCACGAGCTGACCGTTGAAGAGCTTCATCGTAGGCTCGGTGAAAGGTTCGAGCGACGTGGCGTCACCATTGCAGACGGCGCGGAAGCTGCCGGCACCGCTCACCTCGAAGCGCAGCTGGTCGGAGGCCGAGGGAATAAGCGTGCCTTTCTTGTCAAAAAGGCTCACCGTGACGAAGGCCAGGTCCTCGCCGTCGGCCTTGAGGAGCCCACCCCCACCCCCTCCTGAGGGGAGGGGAGCATAGTTACTTTGCTGCGTCCAGGCATCGAGCTGCAGACGGGCTGGCTTGCCGGCAGTACGCACGGTCTTGGTACCTGCGACATTGCCCTGCTCATCGTAGACCACAACCTTCACTTCGCCCGGCTCATACTTCACGTCGTTCCAGCGCAGGCGGAAGCGATCGAGGCGGTGAGCCTCCCCCGTCCCCTCCAAAGGAGGGGAGATACGCTCCAATTTGCCGCGTTCCTCCTTCACTTTCTTGATGCGGCCTTGGCTCTTGCCATTGACAAAGAGTTCAGCCTCGTTGTAGTCGGTATAGCAATAGACGGGTGTCACCTCACCCTCGCGTCCCGGCCACGTCCAGTGGGGCAGCAGGTGGATGGTGTGCTCGTCCTTTTTCCAGTGTGAGCGATAGAGGTAGTAGCGGTCCTTGGGTAGTCCGGCAAGGTCACAGATGCCGAAATAGCTACTACGGCTCGGCCAGTACTCGTCGAAGGGCGTAGGCTCGCCTAAGTAGTCGTAGCCCGTCCACACGAACTCACCTATAACCCAGGGGTAGTCTTCCTGCCAGCGCCAGTCGTCGTCGGGCAGGTTCGACCACGAACAATACTCCACGTCGTAGCCCGAACACTGTCCGTCGGCATTCTTGATGGCCGAAGGGTCGTAGCCCTTGGCCCAGGAGGAGTAGCGTGCGTTGTCGTCGATCTTCACGGGGAACTTATACACGCCGCGCGACGAGACCGTCGATGTGGTCTCAGAGCCGAGCAGGAAGCCGTGCCACAGTTTATTATAGGTGTCTTGATAGCGGTGTAGACGGTAGTTCAGTCCGGGGACGTCCATCGTCTGGAGAAAACCAGTGCTGACGGCATTGTCGGGCCGGTCGCAACCCTGCGTCACGGGGCGCGTGGGGTCGAGCTGGTGACAGAGATCCTGTAGGTGGGCAGCTATCTCGCGTCCGTTGGCTGAAGCCTGCTCGGGAATCTCGTTGCCTATCGACCACATCACAATCGATGGGTGACGGCGGTTGGCTAAGACAAGGTTGGTGATGTCCTTGTCGGCCCACTCCTTGAAGAACCGCGAGTAACCGTTCTTACACTTCGGATAGAGCCACATGTCGAACGACTCGGCCATGACCATCATGCCAAGCGAGTCGCAGATGTCCATCTGCCACTGGCTGGGCATATTGTGGGCCGTACGGATGGCATCGCAGCCCATCTCTTTCATCGTCTTGATCTGGCGGATGAGGGCGGCCTTGTTGATGGCAGCACCTAAGGGGCCGAGGTCGTGGTGCAGGCAGACACCCTTCAGCTTGCGCGTCACGCCGTTAAGCTGGAAACCGCCTTCCTTCGACACGCTGACGGTGCGCAAGCCCACGGTGAAGGTCTTCTCGTCGATCACTTTGCCGAAGTCGTCGTACAGGTTCTTATCGCCCTTGCCATCGCAGAGGGTCACACGCACCTTATACAGATAGGGTGTCTCGGGCGTCCAGAGCTTGGCATCGGGAATCGTGAACTTGCCGATGGCCTTGCCGTCCTTCGTGGGCACGCGATAGAGGTTGGCCACGTTCTTGCCGTCGGGGTCGATGAGCGTCATGCCCATGATGGGTTTCCCAACGGCATCGGCGACGGGCAGTTCTATGGTGAACTGGGTGATGTCAGCACCGTTCTTCGTCTTCCCTTTATTCAATGTCGTCGTGGTGGTGACGCCCCAGTCGTCGATGCGCGACTGCTGTGGGGTGAGGATGAGCGTCACGGGGCGGTAGATGCCGGCACCGGGATACCAGCGGCTGCTCTCCTCCACGTTCTGAAGATCCACCTCCAACAGGTTCTCGCCAGGCTTTACAAACGACGTGATGTCCACTCGGAACGTGTTGTAGCCGTAGGCCCAATAGCCAGCCTTCTGGCCGTTGACGCTGACGGTTGGCTCAGCCATCGCGCCGTCGAAGAGCAGCTCTGCATGTCCGCTGAAATCCGATGGAATGGAGAAGTTTCGCTTGTAATGGCCCTCGCCTATCCAAGGCAGAGCACCTGAGCGTCCGCTCTTCTCCGTGGCCTCGGTCTCACCGTTCTGCTCGATGGCCACTTTCTGCAAATCCCACTTCTTGTCGAACGGTCCGCTGATAGCCCAGTCATGGGGCACACTCACTGTCTTCCATGACTGCCTGTCTTGGGAAAACTGCCAGTCGTCGCTCAATAATAATTCCGTGCGTTGGCCGCTTGCAGCACCTGACACAAGCAACATAGCCAACGATGTCCAAATATTCTTCATTAGTAGATAGTTAGTGATGATGTTGCAAAGGTAGCCAAAAATATTGATATAACAAGCTAAATAGCATCTTTTTTGCACAAAACGTTTTTTCGATCTCAAAAACACATATACAAAAAGACTATGGTTCTATCAGACAGTCGAACATGAAGCACCAATTGGGAAGTTTCGTCTTCACTGACGAAGAGCTATACAGAACTGGTGCCGAGTCGCAGAGGTTACCACGCGGCCCGAACAGCGGTCCCGTGGTGCTGGGCGAGCCATTGACGGCATAGCGCACGGAGCAGCCTTCGGTCCATGCTCTACAACGCACTATGACACTGTCGCCGCTGATGGCGGCGTCGAGGGCAATATCGCGACCGTCAGGGGTGACGACGCTGAAGCCGTAGCAAGGAGCCTTGGCCACGCTGACGGTATCGAAACGCAAGGGCGGACAGGGCACATGCAGACGCACGACGACACTGCTATCGCAGGCACGAACGCTCAGGGGCACCAGACCTTGCTGCCGCTCCCCTCCCCTTACGATGCCAAGCGCGGCACGGGCGGCACGATGGCCCACCTGCTGCTGACCTTCGGCAGTGAGGTGGATGCCCTCGTGGGCAAAGGCATATGGATAGACGGGTGAGCTGGCCCAGAATAGGCTGTCGTCGCGTATCAGTTCCATCTGTGCCTGCGCCACGCTGACCTCGGGACAGTCGAAGTCTAAAGGCCTGAAATGTGAAGCCATGGTGAGCTGGTTGGTCTGGTAGCTCACGATGCGCACAGGAACAGTCTGCCCGGTGAGGCGGACAACGTCGGCATTTAGCCGCCCGGCGAACTGGCGCATGGCATGGGCATAATCGATGCGGGTGCGACGCTCCATGTCGGTCTCGCCATGCATCCAGCAGAGCGCGGGAACAACGAAGTCCCAGCCACGGCCGAGAGCCTCATCACGGGCCTGGGCAATGTCGTTAAGCAGCCGCTCGTAGGGTTCCGTGCCCGGTGCAATGCCCATATAGGGCGTGGCACCCTGACCACCAGGGAAGATGCAGACCACGGTGTCCGCTCCTAACTGCCGGACCAGGTCGAGCGCCATAGTGTAAGAAGATAGCTCGAACGAACGGCTGTCGCGTCCCAGGAGTCGCTTGACCAGCTCTTTCGTGCCGTTCAGGTCAAAATAGCCGAAATCGTGGTCGAGTCGCTGAGTGAAAATGCGCCCGTCGGACTGCTTGACCAGTGCATCGAAGTCGGTGATCCGCGTGGCCTCCTCACCCAACGCAAGACTCTGGCCGTAGACGGGCAGACAGAGCACGGTGCGGTGGGCAGGCTGCTCGGCAGCACACCCTGCAAGCAGCATCAGCATGGCCCACAGGACCACCATTACGACGTGTATGGAAAAAAGATTCTTCATTCAGCATGCAAAAATACGAAAAAAAAACGATTCCTGCAAGCTTTTCGACAAAACGACATAGACGACCACCTTATTGTAGCATGCGTTGTCCCGTGTTGCAGTCGCACTGCATATAGACCTGCTTGATGGGATGTGCCTTCATCGGCGAGATGACGACACGCTGGCCAGTTTTTCGATAGGCACATTCTACCACTTGTAGGAAGCGTTCTTCCAAGTCACGGTCAGCATACGGACTGTCGTATCGCTGTTCCCACTGTTCAAGATGGCGATTCAGAATTTTCCCCAGATCTTCCTTTGTCTCGTATTTCTTGACGTTCAGGTCCAAATGCAAAATGGGATATTCCTTCCACTCCCAGTCCACAGTGCTGGCATACAATCCTTCAAACAAGTCTTTCTTTCCAGAGAAGAAAGCCTCAAGCGTGCTGACCATCGCGCGCTTTCTATATATGTGAAACATAAAAAGGTGTGCCCCTGTGCCCCCTTTTTCCTGTTTCCCCTTTATATAAAGGCAATCAGAGGGGGCACACCCTGCAAAAAAACGCGCCCCCTGTGTGCCCCCCATGTGCCCCCCCCTTCAGACCAACAACCCTGAACTTGCTTGAAAACAGGGGCTGATTGAGTGTCAAACAGTATCTTTGATGTTTCCAAACAGTATCTTTGATGTTTCCAAACAGTATCTTTGATGATGCCAAACAGTATCTTTGATGATGCCAAACAGTATCTTTGATGATGCCAAACAGTATGTTTTGTAGATGGAGGCAGGGGGTAAGCGTATCCGCTGTAGCATCTAGCCTGGTTTGTTGGCCAGTTTCCATTTATCGGGTAGCAGGTCTCTGTATTTCGTAATAGGAGTGTTAGGTGGCAGTGTCGCAGCCTTGTTGATGATGTCCGATATGTACTCGAA